>NZ_BQHR01000001.1 GCF_021601625.1 Pseudomonas paraglycinae
CGCCCGGCAGAGCAGCAGATAGCGGCTCATCTGATCGGTAATGGTCAGCGGATAGCACCAATTGCCGTCCTGCATCCTGAACTGCCCTTTGAAGTCGGCACACCAGGTCTGGTTGGGTTCATCGGCCGGGCGTAAATGCGTCGGAGCACGCGGGCGCAAAGGATAAGGGCGCCGCGCAATGACCAAGCCAGCCTTCTTCAACCACTCACCAGCAGTGCTCGCGGCCGGCCATGGGATCTGTGGATCGGACTTTCGCAGGCGATCAATGATCTGTTTGGGACCTCGATCCGGATGCTCGTTTTTCTTGGCCAGCAATGTGGCGATGATTTCATCCGGGGTTTGATGAGGGCAGTTCAAAGGCTTGCGGGATTGCTCTTTCAAGCCATCCACACCGAGCGCTGCATACCGATCCAGCCACTTATCGACGGTTGGCCGGCTGACCCCATAACGCCGGCTCAATTGGCTCTTGGTGTAGCTGCCACTGAGCCAGTCACTGACTAATTTCACTCGTTGATCCATCGGGGACTCTTGATTCCAGGGCATGGTCAGCACCTCCTGACCATGATTGATACCTGTAAACCATGTCCCCGGTCTCAAACGTAAAGGATGTACCCGGTCTTTACCCACCCTAGCCCTCTCCCGGAGGGAGAGGGGACTGATTGGGGGATATTGGGGAAGTACGCCGACGTGAACGAACTGTTCTGAATCCATAGTCGACTGGTTTTTTCAGGTCGATGTATAGCGAAAGACACCTCGGTAGGCTCCCTCTCCCTCCGGGAGAGGGCTGGGGTGAGGGCAGCTCTTGATCTTGCCACCTCAATCCGGCTGAAACGGCGACTCACTCAAAATCACCCCGGTCTCCTCCACATACCGCTGCCAATGCTCGATCAGCGCCTCAAGCTTCTGCGGCTGACTCGACGCCAGGTCATGAATCTCCCCCGGATCACTCCCCAGGTCGTAAAGCTGCCAGGTCGCCGGCCCGACTGGACCGGGGATCCACACCGCCTTCCACTGCCCCTGCCGAATCGCCCGGCGCCCGAACAATTCCCAACCGGTAACGGTGTGTTCGTCATGCACCTGCGCCGTCTCGCCAGACAAAAAGCCCAGCCACGATTTACCACGCAACTGTGCCACCGGTTTGCCGTGCCATTGCTTGCCGGGATGGCGCACGCCGGCCAGATCGAGGATGGTCGGCGTGATGTCCATCACCGTGCCGAAACCATGGCTGATCTGCCCCTTCAGCGGCAGCTGCGGATAGTGCAACAGTGCCGGAACGCGAATCCCGCCCTCGGTGGTGAACGCCTTGAACAGGCGCGACGGCGCGGTGGCCACCTGCGCCCAGTTCGGCCCGTACCAGACGTAGGAGTTGGCGCGTCCGATGTTGTCGAGGCTGTTGTCGTAATGCTGGCTCAGATAGGTCACCAGCTCCGGGCCGAATTTCGGGAAGGCCTCCAGCAGCGCGCCTTCGGCACCGTTGTCGGACATGAACAGGATGAAGGTGTTGTCGAGCTGGCCCTGCTGGCGCAGATAGTCGACGACGCGGCCGATGTTCCAGTCCATGCGTTCGACCATCGCTGCGTAGACTTCCATCGCCCGGGCGGAAATGCGTTTTTGTTCATCGCTCAGCGCGTCCCATTGCGTGGTCAGCTGGATCAGCGGATGCGGCTCGACATCCGGCTCGATCAGCCCAAGCGATTTGAGTTTTTCCAGACGCTCGAGGCGCAAGACTTCGGGGCCCGCGTCGTAGCGGCCACGGTATTTTTCGACGATGTCGGCGGGCGCCTGCAACGGCCAGTGCGGCGCGGAAAACGGCAGGTAGGCGAAGAACGGCCGGCTCTGGTCGCGCTCCTTGAGGTACTGCAACAGCTTGTCGCCGAAAGCGTCGGAGGAATAGAAATCCTTGGGCAATTCGTCGATGAACGTGTCGTCTTCGATGTACAGCGCCGGGGTGGATTTCAGCAGGCCGGGCGTGTGTTCATCGTAGGTCGGTTCGAATCCGTAGTGGTTCGCCGCGCCGGGCAGCAACGAGAACGAGCGCTCGAAGCCTCGGGCGTGAGGCGCCAGTTCGGCGGTCAGGCCCAGGTGCCATTTGCCGCTCATCAAGGTCTGGTAACCGGCCTCGCGCAGCAACTCCGGCAACGCGACGACACGGTCGTTGAGATAGCCTTCGTAACCCGGTTTGCCGATCAGCTCCGGGGTCAGGGTTTCGGCCATGGTGCCGATGCCGGCGATGTGGTGGTCGGTGCCGGTGAGCAGCATCGAGCGGGTCGGCGAACAGGTTGGTGCAGTGTGAAAATCGGTCAGGCGCAGGCCATTGTTGGCCAGGGCATCGAGGTTCGGCGTGGCGATTTCGCCGCCGAACGCGCCGATGTCGGAGAAACCGAGGTCATCGGCCAGAATCACCAGAAAGTTGGGACGTTGCGGCATCAACAGGCTCCTGTTCAGCAGGCAATGAACGACAACGGCAGATCACGGATCTGCACCGGTGCGCTCGGTTGGTAATGGTCGTCACTGGTCAGCTCGTGCAGCAGTTCTTCGCGCAACTGGTGGAAGTCGAAACTGCTGCGCTGGCGCGGATGGGGCAGGGCGATGTCCACCACCCGCTTGATCCGGCCGGGGCGCGGTTCCATCACCACCACGCGGTCGGCGAGGAAAATCGCTTCCTCGACATCGTGGGTGACCAGAATCGTGGTGATCTTTGCCCGCTCGCGAATCGCCAGCAGTTCGTCCTGCATCTGCTGGCGGGTCAGCGCATCGAGGGCGCCGAAGGGTTCGTCGAGCAACAGGATCCGTGGGCTCGCCACCAGACCGCGAGCAATCGCCACGCGCTGGGCCATGCCGCCGGAGAGTTGATGCGGGTAGGCGCGGGTGAAGTCGCGCAGGCCCACCAGTTCGATGAAATCGTTGACGCGTTGCTGCTTTTCAGCGGCGCTCAGCGGCTCGTTGACCAGGCCCAGGCCGATGTTGTCGGCTACGGTCAGCCACGGGAACAAACGGTGCTCCTGAAACACGATGCCGCGCTCGCCGCCGATGCCGCTGACGGCTTTGCCATCGACCGTGATCTGCCCGCGAAACTGCGTGTCGAGGCCCACCAGCAAACGCAGCAGGGTGGATTTGCCGCAGCCGCTGGAGCCGACGATGGCGACGAATTCGCCCTCGGCGATGTCGAGGTTGAATTCGCGAATCGCCTCCAGTTCGAAACCGTCGACGTCAAAGGATTTGCCTACATGGTTGAAGCTGACAATCGGTGCGTTCATGCGTGTCTCCAGCGGGTGGCGCGGATTTCCAGGCGTTGGCCAATGAGGTTGAGCAGGGCGCCGGTGAGGCCGACCAGGAGCATCCCGGCCATGATCAGGTCCATGCGCAGCAGTTGTTGGGCGCCGATCATCTGGCTGCCGATGCCGCCGTTGGACGGCATGAAATATTCAGCGCCGATGGTGCCTAGCCAGGCGTAGATCAGGCTCAGGCGCAAGCCGGCGAAAATCCCCGGCGCGGCGCCCGGCAGCACCAGTCGGCGCAGGCGTTGGGCGAGGCTCAGGCGCAGCACTTGCGCGGCTTCGTTGAGTTGTGGCGAGAGGTTGGCGACGCTGCGTTGAGTCGCGACAAACAATGGAAAGAAAGCGGCGAGGGCGACGAACACCCACTTCGCCAGTTCGCCTAGACCGAACCAGGCGGTGAGCAGCGGCACCCAGGCGAAAATCGCGATCTGGCGCAGGGCGGCGAGGGTCGGGCCGAGCACGCGTTCGCTGGTGCGCGACAGACCCAGCAGCAAACCCAGCACGAGGCCGAGGCCGCCGCCAATCAACAGACCACCTAGTGTGCGGCCCAGGCTCAGGGCCATGCCCGAGATCAACGTGCCGTCGAGCAATCCGTTTTTCGTCGCCTCAAGCACCACCCACGGACTGACCAGAATGTTGGCATCGATCCATTGCTGATCGACCGCCAGTTGCCACAGCGCAAACAGCGCCAGCGGCAGCAGCCACGGCTGTACGCGTTGCCAGCCTTCGTAGCGTGGGCCGCGACGGATTTCTGCCGTGGCCGGGTGCGGCCAGTGCACCAGTTTTTTGTCCAGCAGACCGATGCCGCGATCCATCGCCACGCCGATCAGGCCGATTACGACGATGCACACGAAGACGATGTCGAGCATGAACAGCTGTCGCGCCCAGACCATCAGGTAACCGATGCCTTCGCTGGAGGCCAGCAGCTCGACGGCAAGCAATGAAGTCCAGCCAGCGGCGAGCGCCAAGCGTACGCCGGCCATGAATGCGGGGAGGGCGGCGGGCAGCACCAGACGACGGATCAACAGTCGTGGCGGCAAACGTAAAACAGCGGCGGCTTCGCGCAGCTTGGGTTGCGCATCGCGCACGCCGACCAGCGTATGCAAGGTCACCGGAACCACGATGGCCTTGATCAGCACCACCAGTTTCAGCGTTTCGCCGATGCCGAAAAACACCATGAACAGTGGAATCCACGCCAGCGTCGGCACCTGGGCCAGGCCGGCGAAAGTCGGGAAGATCAAGCGTTCGAGACGACGGCTGAAACCCAGCGCCGCACCGAGTACCGCGCCGGCGGTAACGCCCGCCAGCAAGCCCCAGAACAACCGTTGCAGGCTGATCCACAAATGACTCCACAACTCGCCCTGGGACAGCTCGATCGCGCTGTTCCACACCAGCGATGGCGCCGGCAGAATCTGTTCGCTCATCCATTGATTGCGCGCCGCCAGCCACCACAGGGCGAACAGTCCGAGCGGTAATATCCAGGGTAAAACGCGGTGGCTCAGGCTTGGCCAGGTACGCCGGCTTTTCAACGGCGGTGCGGCCAGTGGCAGGCTGAGCAGGGATTCACGGGCCATGGGTGACCTCCGTTGTCGGGTTGGATCGAGTCAGCGGAATTAGCTAAAAACCAATTGTTATAAGTGAGTTAGAAAATAATCATTTTGGAGATAAGCAGCGCCATTTAAGGCCTCCAGCCCTGCGCGCATCCAATGCATTCGAAGAATATTTTCGATGCTCTCCATGCATACGGCTCTGCATGTCCCGACTTTGCTGGCTTAGCTTGAAAAGCTATAAAAATGTGCTTTTTAAGTATTTAAGCGCTGATACGGATTGCGCCTACTTTCGGCTCCTCAATGCCCGCCGTGATCAGGAGCCGCACCCATGAACCTTCCCTTCAAACGTGTCATCAGTCTGTTTGCCGCGCCGGCACTGGCGGGTCTGCTGGCGTTCTCTGCCCAGGCCGACGAGCTCAAGGAAATCAGGATTGCCGTGCCTGATCTGAGCGCCGGTACCCAGCACAGCGGCGGGGGCATCGTGGACGTGCTGCGCGATCAGCAGATCTTCGAAAAGGCTTTCGCCGATCAGGGCATCAAGATTCAGTGGAGCTTCTTCAAGGGCGCCGGACCTGTGATCAACGAGGCGTTCGCCAACGGTCAGGTGGATCTGGCCTATCTCGGAGATCTGGCGGCCATCATCGGCAAGTCCAACGGTCTGGATACGCGCCTGCTCAGCGCCAGCGCCCGGGGTGTGAAGCAATACCTCGGCGTGGTGCCTGGTTCGGGGATCAAGACGCTGCAGGATCTCAAAGGCAAGCGCGTGGCGATCTTCCGGGGCACCGCGACCCAGTTGTCGTTCGATGCGGCGCTGGCCAGCGTGGGCCTGAGCGAGAAGGACGTGAAGGTGATCAACCTCGATTTCAACGCAGCGGTTGCGGCGCTGGCGGCGAAGCAGATCGATGCGTCGTGGGGCAGTTCCGGGTTGACTGCATTGCAGGCCAAAGGCCTGGCCGAGTTGCCGCTTAACACCAGGGATCTCGGTGGCGCCGGCAGTGTGCAGTCGGTGCTGGTGGGCACCGGCAAATTTGTCGACGGGCATCCGGAAGCCGTGGCGAAGCTGCTCAAGGCGCAGCAGCAGGCGGTGGAGTGGTTGACTCAGGACAGCAACAAGGACGCTTACGTGCAGCTTGTGTCGGGACTGGCTAGTTATCCGCCAGTGATCCTCACCCAGGATCTGAAGGATCAGAATCTGAGCGAAGTGTTCCCGTCGACACTGGATCCGCTGTTCCTCGAAAACCTGCAGGGCAAGGTGGATCTGGCGGCGCAGCAGAAGCTGATTCGCAAGCCGTTCAAGGTGAACGAGTGGGTGGCGCCTGAGCTGGCGGCTGCGAAGCTCTGAGTCATGTGGTCATTCCTGCGCAGAGCGTGGGAATGACCCTCAAACCGCGACGCTGATCGCCTGTTTATCCACCGCCACCAACGTCTCGATCATCGCCCGCGCTGCCGGTGACAGCCGGAATCCCGTGCGGCTCACAATCCCGCACCGCGCATTCATGCTCTCCAGATTCTGCGGCAGATTGCGCCAATGCAGCAGCGCCAGCGAGCCTTGGGCGATGTCCTCGACAAACGCCTCTTCAGTGCCGACACCAATCGCGTTGGATTGCAGCACCACTTTCACCAGCGCCGGAAAGTGCTCGGTCTCGATGGTAGGCGAAAAGTCGATCCGTCCGCTGAGATTCGCCAGCAGTTTGCGAATGCCTGGCGGGATCAGCGTGGTCGCCAGCGGGTAGTCGAACATGTCGTTGGTCGACAGGCTTTCCTTGGCCAGCAGCGGATGCCCCGGCCGGCAGAAAAACACCCCGCGCTTGGGCGTCAGCGGCTGGGTCTGGAAGTTCGGGTCGGACTCGAAATGGCGGATGTCGGCGATGAAGAATTCGATCTCTTCGCGGCTCAGGGCGCGGCTGAGTTTTTCCCAGTTATCCACCTGAAAACAGGTGCGCACTTTCGGGTGCGCATTGATGAATTGCGCCACCGCATCCGGCACCAGTTTCACCGCTGGCGCCGGGCCGCAACCGAAATGCAGTTCGCCGGCGTCGAGCTTGGTCATCTGCGTCACTTCGGCGCTGAGCAACGCCGCGCCCTGCACCAGGGTCAGGGCGTGTTGCAGCACCACTTGGCCTTCGGGTGTCGGGCGCAGATCCTTGTTGCCGCGATCCACCAGCACGCAGCCGAACTCCTGCTCCAGCCCTTGGATGCTGCGGCTGAACGCCGGTTGAGTGATGCCCATGGCGTCAGCCGCGCGGACAAAACTGCGGTGTTCGTTGAGGGCGATGAAGTAGCGCAACTGGCGAAGATCCATATGCTTTTCCGGCATCCTAAAAATAGCTCGAAGGCATTTGCGACGAGGTTGCTTGAGGTTTTAAATGCAAGCTCTTATTCCGTCAACGAAGCATGTGAATATCTATTAGATGTAAATGGAATATAGATAGAGCGTTGTTTCGCTGCCGTCCAACCGCAAGCAGTCGATGAGGGTCTACCCATGAGCAATGCCGCACTCGCTGTAAAACCCGCTGTCCACGCGCTGGATATTCATCCGGTGGCCGGCCGTATCGGCGCCGAAATCCGTGGCGTGCACTTGTCCGGTGAGCTGGATGCCGCGACGGTTGAAGCCATTCAACAGGCGCTGATCCAGTACAAGGTCGTGTTCTTCCGCGAGCAGACCCAGCTCGACGATCAACGTCAGGAAGCCTTCGCGCATCTGCTCGGCGAGCCGGTGGCGCACCCGACCGTGCCGTCCCGCGAAGGCACCCGTTATCTGCTGGAACTGGACGGCGCCGAAGGGCAGCGCGCCAACTCGTGGCACACCGACGTGACCTTCGTCGATGCCTACCCGAAAGCCTCGATCCTGCGCTCGGTGGTGGCCCCGGCGTTCGGTGGCGACACGCTGTGGGCGAACACCGCGACCGCGTACAACGAACTGCCGACTGAATTGCGTGAGCTGGCAGACAAACTGGTGGCCGTGCACAGCAACGAGTACGACTACGCCGCCGTGAAGCCGGACGTGTCGGCGGAGAAGCTCGAGCGCTATCGCAAGATCTTCACCTCGACCGTCTACGAGACCGAGCACCCGGTGGTGCGTGTGCATCCGATCAGCGGCGAAAAGAGCTTGCTGCTGGGGCATTTCGTCAAACGCATCAAGGGCTATTCCCAGGCCGATTCGGCGCACCTGTTCGGCTTGCTGCAAAGTCATGTGATCCGCCAGGAGAACGTCGTGCGCTGGCGCTGGAAGGCCGGTGATGTGGCGATCTGGGATAACCGTTCGACGCAGCATTATGCGATTGATGATTACGGCACTCAGGATCGGGTGGTGCGGCGGGTGACGCTGAAAGGAGAAGTGCCGGTCGGGGCGAATGGGCAGCGTAGCCAGACCATCAAAGGGCGTGAGTAAGAGCAGAAGATCAAAAGCCCCTCACCCCCGCCCTCTCCCGGAGGGAGAGGGAGCTGACCGAGATGTCTGGCGCCATACATCGACCTGAAGGATCAAGTCGATTATGGATTCAGCAAAGCTCATACAGGTCAGCGCAAATCACCAATATCCCGCGGTCAGTCCCCTCTCCCTCCGGGAGAGGGTTAGGGTGAGGGGGCTCTTGCTCTTGCCTTCGCTCGATCACTACCAAACGCCAATCTGAACGAGCTTCTCGGTCTCGGGCTCCCCATAGCGAAACCGCTGCCCGCGCAAATCAATCTCCTGATGACTGATCGTCGTGCGCCGCTTCAGCCCGCGCACCCACTCGAACAGATACCCCGCATGCTCCTCGCGCACCGCCGCATACGCCGGGTCCGCGCCCAGATCCTGCAGCTCCTGCGGATCATTCAACAGATCGAAAAGCTGCGGCCGGAAGCCGTCATACGCCAGGTATTTCCAGCGCTCGCTGCGCACCATGGTCATGCGGCAACGGTCGATCGGCTGGCCCAGTCGCTCCCGCGCCGGGGCCTGGAAGGCGTAGTCGTATTCGCTGATCGCATAGCGGCGCCAGTCCGGGTTTTCACCGTGCAGCAGCGGAATCAGCGAGCGACCTTCCAGGCGATGCTCGGCGCCCGTCACGCCCAGCGCTTCGAGAAAGGTCGGCACGCCGTCGATGGTTTCCGCCAGGCGTTCATCCACCGTGCCCCGCGTGACATCCGCTGCCGTACGCGGATCGCGCACGATCAATGGCACGCCCACCGCCTGCTCCAGCAAAAACTCCTTCTCGCCCAGCCAGTGATCGCCCAGGAAGTCGCCGTGATCGCTGGTGAACACGATCAGCGTGTCCTCCCAGCGGCCGTTGCTTTGCAGGAAATCGAACAGCCGCCCCAACTGATCATCGACCTGTTTGACCAGACCCATGTACGTCGGGATGACGTTCAGTCGTACCGGATCTTTGGAGAAATTCAGGCTTTCCTCATGCTGGCGAAAGGCCTGATAGACGGGGTGGTCGCTTGGAGAGGCATTACGTACCGGTTCGAGAATCGATTTCGTACTGTACAAAGTGTGGTACGGCGCCGGTACGATGTAGGGCCAGTGGGGTTTGATATAGGACAGGTGTAAAAACCACGGTTTTTCACCTTGCTCGCCGATGAAGTCGATGGCTCGATTTGTAGTGTAGACGGTCTCTGAATGTTGCTCGGGAATTCGTGCCGGCAAATGGGCATTACGCATTTTCCAGCCGCTGAGGATTTCGCCGTTGTCGCCTTCGGCCGCGTTGGCCCAGTCATGCCAGGGGTTACGCCCTTCGAAACCCTGCTCGCGCAGGTAATGGGTGTATGGCGCGGATTCGCGTTTGTCATCGAACAGCGGGTCGTCGGGGAAGATGCCGTCGTGACGGAAGTACGGCTCGAAGCCGACTTCGTTGAGCACTTCGGCCTGGGCGCTTTCGGGGTTGATCGCCAACCGCTGCAAGGCATCGACGTTGGCCGTGGCGTGGGTCTTGCCGACCAGCGCAGTACGAATGCCGTGGGGGCGCAGGTAATCGCCGATGGTCAGTTCTTCCAGAGGCAGCGGCACTGCGTTCCACGCCACTTGATGGCTGCTGACATAGCGCCCGGTGTAGGCCGACATCCGTGATGGGCCGCAAATCGTGCCCTGTGTATAGGCGCGGCTGAAGCGCACGCCGGCGGCGGCCAGGCGATCAATGTTCGGGGTGTGCAGGTGCGGGTGGCCGTAGCACGACAGGTAATCGCGGCGCAGCTGATCGCACATGATGTACAGCACGTTGCGCACGGGGTTTTGCGGGTTGGACATGGGGTTCACCAGTCAGAAAGACAGGCGAGGTTTTTCGCTTTCGGCGAGGGTGTTCGGCAAGTGCATTCGGGGAATGCTTGCCATGCATGAAACGCATGGGCTCAGACGGCGAGGTTCGCCAGTGAGCACACCTCTTCTTCCACCGCATCGATCGCCTTGATCTGCTCGATCATCGCCTCGGCCAACGGCGACAGCCGATACCCGGCGCGGCTGACAATTCCGTAACGGGTGTAAAGCTCCTCGAGATCATCCGCCAACCCTTCGACCTTCAAGCACACCAGTTCACCCCGGGCTTGATGCAGTGCATCCGAATAGGCACCGACGATGCCGATCGCATCGGAGCGCAGCACCACGCCGAGCAGGCTGGCGCTGTTCTCGCACTCCACGTTCGGAACGAAATCCGGGCGACCACTGAGGTCGACGATGACCTTGCGCAGATTCGGCGGGCGAATGCTCACGGCCAGCGGATAACTCATCAATTGCTCGGCGGTGACCCGATCCGATGCGGCCAGCGGATGCCCGGCGCGACAGCAGAAATGCCATTTGCGCGGTCGCAACCGGTGGGTCAGATAATCCGGATCTGCCTCGAAGTGCCGAGTGTCGGCAACGAAGAATTCGAACTCTTCGCTCAGCAGCCGTTTGCTCAGGCTCTGCCAGTCATCGACCTGGTAATGCACCCGTGCTTTCGGGTAGCGGCCGATGAAGCTGCCGATCGCTCGCGGGATCAATCCTGCCGCCGGCGCCGGGCCGCAACCGAAGCGCAATTCCCCCGCCTCCAGCCCGTTGAACTGGCTGATCTCGTTGGCCATCTGCTGCGCACCGCTGACCAGTCGCCGCGCGTGTTCAAGCAGCACCTGGCCCTGTTTGGTCGGCGGCAATTCCTTGCGCCCGCGATCCACCAATTGGCAACCGACGCTGTGCTCCAGCGCCTGAATGCTGCGGCTGAACGCTGACTGCGACAGGTTCACCGCCTGCGCGCCGGCGACGAAGCTGCGTTGTTCGGCGAGGGCGATGAAGTGTCTGAGTTGGCGCAAGTCGATATGCATTTTTCACATAAAAAATATCCGGGAAATGCATTGGATATGCATTAGGTCGACTCCTTATAAAGGCAATCTCTTATGCAGTAAATCTTTGTAAAAACATAAATAAATAACTTAAAAGAATATGCGACATGGAAGATGTCTGCGTGTTTTTTGACCAGGAGCAGCCCCATGAGTCCGTTGAACCTCGCTTCACCGCCGCCGCCACGACGGCTCAAACGTCTGCCTCTGGCCCTGTTGCTGGCGGGGAGTGCCAGCTGGACCCACGGCTACGCCGCTGAAACGGAAACCCCTGTGCCAGCACCGGCCGGCAAGACCGCGACCGCCACTTCGCAACTGGAAACCGTGACCGTCACCACCCGCCGTCGCGAAGAAAGCTCTCAGGATGTGCCGACGCCAATGAGCGTGGTGAGCGGCACGACTTTGGAGACGCAACGGGTCTACCGAATCCAGGATCTTCAGCAACTGGTGCCCAGCGTCAACGTCGCCTACATGCATGCGCGTCAGTCCAGCGTGTCGATCCGGGGGCTGGGCAACAACCCGGCCAGCGATGGTCTGGAAGGCAGCGTCGGCCTGTACATCGACAACGTTTACCTGGGTCGCCCGGGGATGGCGGTGTTCGACCTGATGGACATCGAACAACTCGAAGTCCTGCGCGGGCCGCAGGGGACGTTGTTCGGCAAGAACACCACCGCCGGGGTGATCAACATCAGCACCCGCGCGCCGAGTTTCACCCCGGAGCGCAGCATCGAAACCTCGGTCGGCGAGGACGGTTATTTCCAGACCAAGGGCACGATTTCCGGGCCGCTCAACGATGTGCTGGCCGGGCGTTTGTCGGCCTATCGCACTCGTAGCGACGGCGACATCAAGAACGAATTCAACGGCCATGATCTGAACGGCGGTTCCCGCGACGGCTTCCGTGCGCAGTTGCTGTTCAAGCCCAACGAAAACTTCAACCTGCGCTGGATCGGTGATTACAACGAAGAGGATTCCAGCGCCGGCACCCGCGTGTTGTACAACACCGGGCCGACCATCAATGGCGTCAATCTCTACTCGGCCCGCGCCGCCGCTGCCGGCGCGACGCTGGTCAACGGCTCGCACCGCAAGGTCAATCTGGACAATGACCAGCACGTCACCGTGCATCAGGGCGGCACGTCGGTGGAGGCCAACTGGACCCTGCCGAGCGACTTCACCCTGACCTCGGTCAGCTCCTACCGCTTCTGGAATTTCACCCCGCGCAACGATGATGGCCTCAACGTGCCGGCAACCTACAACGCCGGGGTGTCGGTGGAGGACAAACAGTATTCCCAGGAATTTCGTCTCGCCTCGCCCAAGGGCGAGTTCTTCGATTACGTCCTCGGTGCCTACTATTTCGGCTCGGACCTGGACAACAAATCCTTCGCCTATTACGGCCCGCAGGCAGACATCTGGAACGGCACGCCACGGGGCGCGCTGGCCAACGTCAACAGCGTCGGCCGTGGCCATATCAAGACCGACAGCTTCGCGCTGTTCGCCCAAGGCACCTGGCACCTGACCCCGCGTCTGGATTTCACCGCCGGGGTGCGTGGCACCTATGAAGAGAAGAACGCCTGGGTCAATCGTGATGCACCGGTCGGTGGCGCCGCTGTCACGGGTGCCGCCGCCACCGCGCGACGCGGCCGGACCGGCGCCTACGATTCCGGCGACCTGAATCAGTACAGCTCCAGCCCGTCCGGATTGCTCAACCTCAGCTATCGCTTCACCGATGATCTGCTCGGCTACGCTACGTTGTCTCACGGCGAAAAATCCGGTGGGGTCAACCTTGTGGTCGGCTCGGCCCCGACCGCTGGTGCCGACTCGCTGCTTATCGGTACCGAGCGCGCCAACAACGCCGAACTCGGTTTCAAGAGCACGCTCTGGGATCGCCGTTTGCAGCTCAACGCCAACGTGTTCTGGACTCAGGTCAACGCTTACCAGACCAACGCCTACGACGACGTCAACCGTGTGCAATACCTGACCAACGCCGGTTCGGTGCGCTCGCGCGGCGTGGAGTTCGAGAGCACCGTGATCCCGTTGCGCGGCCTGACGCTGAACTTCAACGGCTCGTACAACGACGTCAGTTACCTCTCGTACAAGGACGCGCCGTGCCCGCCGGAAGTCAGCCAGGCACCGGGTGCTCCGGCCTCTTGCGACCTCAGCGGCCATCAGGTGGTCGGCGCCTCGAAGTGGATCGGCAACGCCAACGGCAAGTACGAATGGAATCTGGATAACGGCCTGCAACCTTACGTCACCGGCAGCTACGCGTTCCGCTCCAAAGCGGTGGGCACGGTCGAAGATTCCGACTACGGCCAGATCCCGAGTTACGCGGTGGTCAATCTCTCCACCGGCCTGCGCGGCGATTTCAATCAGGGTCAGTGGGACGTCTCGCTGTGGCTGAAAAACGCCTTCGACAAAACCTACTACACAACCCTGTGGACCGGCGGCAACGGCGGCTATGAAGGCCTGCTCGGCACGCCGCGCACCCTCGGTGTCACTGGTCGCTACGACTTCTGATCGATCCTTCAAGGAGCTGCATCATGTTGCGCATCAAAATCGCTTTACCGGCGTTGTTGTCCGGCGCAGTGCTCAGTGTCGGGGCGCTCGCCGCACCCAGCGTCTACCCCACCGGCGTCACCCGTTACGACCCGGCCAAGGCCTTCAATCAATATGTGATCTTCAGCGGTGCCGACAAGCAGACGCACCTGATCGACATGAACGGCAACGAGGTCAAGAACTGGCCGCAGTCGGGTTTCCCGTCGGCGATCATCGACCCGCAACTGGTCGGTGGCGAGCGCGGCCACGTGCTGCTGCAACTGAGCGAAAAGGATCCGGGCAAGCTCGGTTCCGCCGGCAACGGCCTCGGCAATCAGAGCGTCGGCGAGCTGGACTGGAATGGCAAAGTCGTCTGGCAATGGGGCGACAAGGCCCCCGGTGGTGCGGCGCAACAGCATCACGATCAGCGTCGCCTGAGCAACGGCAACACCGTGGTGCTGGCGAACAAGGTGCACAAGGTCAAAGGCTTCAAAGTGCCCGAGGTGATTGACGATGCGATCTATGAAGTCAGCCCCGCCGGCGAGGTGAAATGGCAGTGGCTGGCGTCGGATCACTTGAACGAATTCGGCTTCACCACCGAGCAGTTGAAGCTGGTTCGCGCCAGTGAAAATCCGGATTATCTGCACATCAACAACCTCAGCCTGGTCGGGCCGAACAAGTGGTTCGATGCCGGCGACAAGCGCTTCAACCCGGACAACCTGCTGATCGATTCGCGCAACGCCAACTTCATCGCGATCATCGACAGGCACAGCGGCAAAGTGGTCTGGCGCCTGGGGCCGAATCTGCCGCTGGCCAATCCGAAAACCGCGCAGAAAATCCCGCGCCCGGTGGACCAGTTCGTCGGCCAGCATGACGCGCACATCATTCCGGCCGGGCTGCCCGGCGCGGGCAATCTGCTGGTGTTCGACAACCAGGGTTCGGCGGGTTACCCGAACGTCACGCTGGGGCTGATTTCCGGCTCGCGGGTGCTGGAGATCGACCCGGTGAAAAATGAAATCGTCTGGCAGTACAGCGCGGCGAATTCGAAGCAGCCGGGGTGGGCGTTCTACAGCTCGTTCATCAGCAGCGCGAGGCGCTTGCCCAACGGCAACACGCTGATCGACGAAGGCATGAACGGGCGGTTTTTCCAGGTGACCGCCAGTGGTGAAAACGTCTGGGAATACGTCAGCCCTTATCTGGGCAAGGCGCCGGGCAGCGATGCGATCAGCAACTGGGTCTATCGGGCCCTTCCTGTGAGTTATGACTGGGTGCCGGCAGGAACGCCGCGTTCGGAGACGGCAGTGATTGCGCCGGCCATTGGTGTGCAACAAACCAACGCCATTCGTTAGTTATTAAGAGTCTTCCGAATCGAAATAAGTTATGAGCGACATGAATAGTGCATATAGCAATTTCGTTGAAAAGTCGCGTGGACAATAAATGAATGTCCAACCATCCTGAGTGTCGTGAGTTTCCAGGAGGAAACTTGCTCTCATCGGAAGACACTTATCCAACGATAAAGGAAATCTCGTTATGTCGAGCATTAATGGCACTTATGTAAATGCCAACTCTGGCGCCAAGCTGGTTATCACCGACGGTAATGATTCCAATGGCAGCTTCAGCGGCACCCTCAGTCAGGGTGGCGTGAATTACGACATCCGTTACGGGAACTACCACTTCCAGAACAGCACCGGCAACCCGACCACAATCGCGGTGCTGGCTCAGAACGGAAATAGTGGTTATCAGACCTGGACGCTGTTTTCGCCTGATCACAACTACGCGAAACTCCGGGCTACCGGCTCCCGCGTGAACTTCGATGGTGAAGTTGTGAACTTGGGTGGTGAGTTTCTGAAGCAATAAGAAATTCCGTAAATCGAAGGTCGATGCATTAAACATGCATCGGCCTTTTTATTTGTCTCTTAAAAAGTTCGTCAACTATCACCTTGGCATTAGTTGTCACTGAATCCCGGGTCACCGATAACCCAATGCCTTGGATGAATACTTTTTATGCCGGGAAAGCATGTCGATTCCGGCGAATCGCTGGAAGCCTTGCAGGCCGTGGCTTTGGCGGAAATGACTGTTTCATATATTCCATAAACATCTATTCATAACATGAAAGATTACTTTCGGAGATAAGCGTCTAGCCCAATGATTGACCCATCGATCACGCCGTGGGGGATTCAACAAGCGGCGAATCGGCTACGCGAAAAAACGCAAAGAGACCGCAGGGAGTAAATCAATGGGCAATGTCCAGACCGCCGCCAGTGCACAGGAGGTGCTGTGGCGCCAGGCGCCGAGCGGCGAGTTGGTCGATCTCGGCCGGCCCCATCGCGTGCCGTTGGGGCAGCTGCGTTTGCAGCGCGCGCCCAAGGGCATTCTGAGCCGCCGCGAAACGATTCTGCTCGGCGTTCTGGCGCTGGTGGTGCATGGCGCGGTGATCTACTGGATCAACCAGCATCCGACACCGGCGCTGCCGATCGTGCCGCCGGAAATTCCACCGATGACCATCGAGTTTTCGCGCCCGGCACCCCCGGCACCACCTGTGGTTGTACCGCCGCCACCGGCACCTGTGGTCGAGCCACCGCCGCCAGTGGAAGACGAACTGGCAACCAAGCCGCCACCAAAACCGAAGCCGATTCCCAAACCGAAACCGGTCGCCAAACCCGTACCGAAACCGGCGCCAAAAGCCGTCGAGCAACCACCGGCTCCGCCACAACCGGCAGCCCCGGTCGCCGCGCCCGCGCCACCTGCACCACCGGCACCTGCTCCGGTGACGCCGGCCTCGGCCAACGCGGCGTACCTGAAGAACCCGGCGCCGGAGTATCCGTCGCTGGCCCAGCGTCGCGGTTGGGAAGGCACGGTGTTGCTCCGGGTGCACGTACTGGCCAGCGGCAAACCGGGCGAGATCCAGATTCAGAAAAGCAGTGGCCGGCAACAACTCGACGACGCGGCGCTGGACGCCGTGAAGCGCTGGAGCTTCGTGCCGGCCAAGCAGGGTGATGTCGCCCAGGACGGCTGGGTCAGCGTACCCATCGATTTCAAGATTCATTAAACCGAAACCAATTTCGCGCTAAACGTTTACACGAGGGAACACATCATGACGTTACTGGCATCTCCACTGGAATCCATCGAAAGCGCGGTGATCTGGCTGCTGGTGGTCTTCTCTGTCGCCACTTGGGGCCTGGCATTGCTCAAGGCTTTGCAGTTCGGCCGGTTGAAGGCGCAGGACCGAAAATTTCACAAACGCTTCTGGGCGGCGTCGAGTCTGGACTCCGCCGCCGAGTTGAGCGAAACCCAGCCCGGCGCGGCAGCGCGGGTGGCACAGGCCGGTTATGCGGCGATACAAGTGGGCGAGGCGCCGCAGGCCAATGACCTGAGCCAGGCGATCAATCATCAGGATCGCCTCGAACGTGCCTTGCGCCAGCAGATCGTCCGCGAGCGCCGTTCGCTGGAAACCGGTCTGGCGGTGGTCGCGAGTATTGGCAGCACCTCGCCGTTCATTGGTCTGTTCGGCACGGTGTGGGGAATCATGGAAGCGTTGAAAGGCATCAGCGCGGCAGGTTCGGCGAGCCTGGAAACGGTCGCAGGGCCCATCGGTGCAGCGCTGGTCGCCACCGGGGTGGGGATCGCGGTCGCGGTGCCGGCGGTGCTGGTTTACAACTACTTTTTGCGTCGTCTGAAACTGACGGCGGCGGACCTGGACGACTTTGCCCACGACTTCTACAGCCTGGCGCAAAAGAGCTCGTTCCGCGTACTGATCCACCCGACCGCGCACAAGGCTGCGGCCCAGGGCAACGCAACAAAAGTGAAGGAGGCGTCCTGATATGGCCTTCTCCACGCAAGACAGCGACGAGGTGCTGAGCGAGATCAACGTGACGCCGCTGGTGGACGTGATGCTGGTGCTGTTGGTGGTGTTCATCGTCACCGCGCCGCTTTTGACCAACGCGATACCGATCAACCTGCCGAAAACCGAAGCGGTGGCGCCGGTCGAGCAGAAAGACCCGTTGGTGGTGAGCATCGACGGTGCTGGAAAACTGTTTATCAACAAGGACGAAATCCAGCCGGACCTGCTGGAGTTCAACCTCAAGTCGGCCAAGGCCAAGGACCCGGAAGTGCGCGTGCAATTGCAGGCCGACGACGGGGTGAATTACGGCGAAGTGGCGCGAGCCATGGCTTCGATTGAGCGGGCGGGCATCACCAAGCTGTCGGTGATCACTGCACGATAAGGGTTTCACGTTTTTCCGGGGCCGTCTCCTTGGCAGGGTGCGGCCCCTTTTTTTGCCCAATGCTTAATATGCTTTTCAGGTCTTAATAAATAGCTTCTTATTCCTTAACGAATATATATCCCGTCCCTATACTCGTTCAGGAACAGACACGACGCAGGAGAGCTCCCCCATGCGCAACGAATCAATCCGTTATCTGATTGTGCCGGGCTGGCAAGGATCGCCAGAAGATCATTGGCAAACCCACTGGCAGAACAGCCTGCCCAACAGCGCGCGGGTGGAGCAGGCCGATTGGCTGACACCGCGTCGTGAAGACTGGGTCGCGGCGCTGGCCGAGGCGATTGCCGCCGACAGCTCGCCGGTGATTCTCATCGCGCACAGCCTGGGCTGCATCACCGTGGCGCACTGGGCGGCCACCGCGCCACTGCATCATTTGCGTCAGGTGCGCGGGGCGCTGCTGGTCGCACCGGCGGATGTCGAGCGCCCGGCGTGCGTGCCGGCACTGCGCAATTTCGCACCGATCCCGACCGATCTGCTGCCCTTCCCGAGCCAGGTCGTCAGCTCCGACAACGACGCCGCCGTCAGTGCGCCGCGTGCGCTGGAACTGGCGCGCAACTGGGGCGCCGAGGCGGGGATTCTCGCAGGTGCCGGCCATATCAACGTGAAGTCCGGGCATCAACGCTGGGAGCAGGGATTCGCTTATCTGTATCGCCTGCAAAACCGCATGGAACACCACGCCCGGCGCCGTGCCTGACCACTTTTGTTTTTTCAACGCCCCCGTCTCCCGGCGATTTGGGGCGGGAGTCTGCCATGAGTTTTGAAACCTTCGGCCAGCCGTTGCTGACCTTTCCCGATGCGGAAAAAAGTCCCCTGAGCATTCGCGCCAAGGCGCTGGTGTTCGTCGATCCACGCTCGCGCCAGTTGCGCGAGGAAATGGCCCAGCTCGCACCGCGCTCGATCTCGGTGTTGATTCGCGGCGAGACCGGCACCGGCAAGGAATTGCTCGCCCGCCACATCCACCGCGCCAGTGATCGCAGCGGCTTGTTTGTCTCGGTCAATTGCGGGGCGATCAGCCCGACCTACGCCGATGCCGAATTGTTCGGCTACGCCGCCGGCAGCTACAGCGGCTCGGCCAGCAGTCGCGCCGGCTGGTTCGGTTCGGCCAACGGCGGCACCTTGTACCTGGACGAGATCGGCGACCTGCCGCTGCCGATCCAGATCAAATTGCTTTCCGCCCTGGAAAACCACGAAGTCACCCGCGTCGGTGCGCATCAACCGAGCCCGGTGGACGTGCGCCTAGTAGCGGCGACCAGCATCGATCTGGCGCAAGCGGTGGCGGCAGGGAAATTCCACGAGCGGCTTTATCACTATCTCAGCGAAGGCCATCTGGAACTGCCGGCATTGCGCGCGCGGGTCGGCGACATTCTGTCGTTGGCCGAGTACTTCCTCGGCATCTACAGCCAGCGTCTGGATCTGCCGGTGCCGCTGATCAGCGAGGCGGCGCAACAGGTGCTGGAGCAACACAGCTGGCCGGGCAACACCCGGGAGCTGGAAAACGTCATTCATTTTGCGCTGCTGGTGAGCACCGGCGACGAAATCCTGCCGGAGCACCTGAACCTGCCCGAGGTGTCTGGGCCGCTGGTTCAGATCGAGCGTCAGGTGGCGAGCGTCAGCCTCAACGGCACTGCCGACGAACGTAAGGCATTGAAAGAATTGCTGTTGAGCCTGAGCGAGGCGTTGTAACCATTTTGTTCAACATGAACAAAATGGAATATGAAGCTGAATAAACGTTATTGTCCGGGAATAAAAAATCCCGGTATTGTCCGCTTCACGCCAGCAGTAGCACATCGCTGGCACACGTATTAATGCCGTCGTCGATGACGACCGATTTTCGATAAGGACACTGCATGAAAAAGGTTCTGTTGTTTACCGCATTGGCGGCTGCTCTGACTGCTTCCCTGGCCCAGGCCGGCGAGAAACTGGTTGTTGCTGCGACGCCGGTACCGCACGCCGAGATCCTCGAACTGATCAAGCCGACCCTCGCCAAAGAAGGCGTGGATCTGGAAATCAAGGTCTTCACCGACTACGTACAGCCGAACGTACAGGTGGGCGAGAAGCGTCTGGACGCCAACTACTTCCAGACCAAGCCTTACCTGGACAGCTTCAACGCCGGCAAATACAAGGACGACAAGGCCAAGTACCTGGTGACCGTGCAAGGTGTTCACGTTGAACCGTTCGGTGGCTACTCGAGCAAGTACAAGACCCTGGCCGAACTGCCGGACGGCGCCACCATCGCCATTCCGAACGAAGGCAGCAACAGCGGTCGCGCACTGATCCTGCTGCAGAAAGCCGGCCTGATCGAGCTGAAAGATCCGAAGAACGCCCTGGCCACGCCAAAAGACATCGCCAAGAACCCGCACAACTTCAAGTTCAAGGAACTGGAGTCGGCCCTGCTGCCGCGCGTTCTGAAAGAAGTCGATCTGGACATGATCAACACCAACTACGCGCTGGAAGCCAAGCTGAACCCGACCAAGGACGCCCTGGTGATCGAAGGTGCTGATTCGCCTTACGTGAACTTCCTGGTTGCCCGTGAAGACAACAAGAACAGCGATGCCATCAAAAAACTGGCCGCTGCCCTGACCAGCCCTGAAGTCAAAGCGTTCATCGAGAAGAAGTACAACGGCGCGGTGCTGCCGGCGTTCTGATCCGACGCAACAGCAACCCCCTTCAAGGTTGAAAAAAGACGCCGATGACCAGCGATGGTCATCGGCGTTTTTTCTTGCGTGTGGATAACTCAGGCAGCGCTGGTTTTCAGCGCCCTGCGCAAAGCCACCAGCCATTTCACGAAATCCTGCGGGTCCGGTCGCTGCGGCACTTTTACGTCCATGTTCTCTTCCTTGTTATGGGGTTGGCCGGGGGAGTCTGGCCAAAAGCTGTTCGTCCTTGGAGGGCTTTTACGAAAAAAAGATCCGTCCTACAGCGAAAGGAAAAATAGCCTTCTTATTCTGTCGGGGCAAACCCGCAGGATAGTTTTTTGCGTGATATCAATATGCTTTAACGGTATTTAAATTCTTTTTCTTATACCTTTAAAGTCGGTGCCTGCCGGACAGTTACCCGCTGTCCATGGACTGTACCACCGTCGCTTACCGAGCGGCGTCAGGATGTTTCATGACCTTCGATTACGCATTTATCCTCAGCACCCTGCCGGCGTTTCTCAAAGCCGTGGGCGTGACGCTGCAGGTCGGTTTGATCGCCATTGGCACCTCGCTGCTGGTGGCGTTGCTCAATGCAACGATTCTGGTGTTCCGCACGCCTTACCTGCAAAAACTGGTCGGGCTGTATGTGGAACTGGCGCGCAACACGCCGCTGCTGATTCAGTTGTTCTTCGTCTACTTCGCGCTGCCGGCCCTTGGGATCAAGGTTTCCGGATTCAGCGCCGCGATCATCACCATGACGTTTCTCGGCGGGGCCTACCTCACCGAAGTGCTGCGCGCCGGCGTCGATGCGGTGCCCCAGACGCAGCTTGAATCGGGCCGCTCAATCGGCCTGTCCCACGGTCAGTTGCTGCGCTACGTGATCCTGCCGCAAGCGGGGATCCTCAGCCTGCCGTCGCTGTTCGCCAATTTCATTTTCCTGCTCAAGGAGACCACCGTGGTCTCGGCAGTGGCGGTGCCGGAAATTCTCTACACCACCAAAAGCTACATCGCGCTCTACTACAAAACCTACGAAATGCTCGCCGTGCTGACGCTGATCTGCGTGCTGCTGTTCCTGCCGCTGTCGCTGCTGTTGAGCCGTCTGGAAAGGAGGCTCCAGCATGGCCAGTTCGGGTCTTGAACTGCTCTGGGTGTCGTTGCCGCAACTGGCCAAAGGCGCCGGGCAAACCCTGTCGATCTCGTTCCTCAGTATCGCCATCAGCACCGTCGGCGGCGTGCTCTACGGCGTGCTGCGCACGCTCAACGTGACGTGGCTGAACGCGCTGCTGCGGATCTATCTGGAGCTGTTCCGGGCGATCCCGGTGCTGGTCTGGTTGTACCTGCTGTTTTTCGGCCTGCCAATTTTCTTCGGCCTGAGCCTGCCGAGCTTCTGGTGTGCGGTGTTGGTGCTGTCGCTGTGGGGCGCCAGCGAGGTTGGCGAAGTGGCGCGCGGTGCGCTGCATTCGTTGCCGCGCGGGCAGCGTGAGGCGGGGCTGTCGATCGGTCTGAACGCGGCGCAGCTCTACGGCTACGTGTTGCTGCCTCAGGCGCTGAAACGCATGACGCCGCCGACCATCAACGTCTACACGCGGATCATCAAGACCAGTTCGCTGGCGGTGCTGATCGGCGTTGTCGATGTGATCAAGGTCGGCCAGCAGATCATCGAGCGCACCTACGAATCGGTGCTGATCTACGGCGCGCTGTTTCTGTTTTTCTTTTTTATCTGCTACCCGCTGTCGGCCGCCTCGCGCGTGCTGGAGCGGCGCTGGACGCAAGCATGAGCGCATTGATCGAGTTTCAGGGTTTCAACAAATTCTTCGGCGAACAGCAGGTGCTCAAGGGCATCGACCTGCAGGTGAAGTCCGGCGAAGTCATCGTCATCCTCGGCCCCAGCGGCTGCGGCAAAAGCACCTTGCTGCGCTGCCTCAACGGTCTGGAAACCGCCCACAGCGGTCACCTGAAGTTCGCCGGCCGTGAATTGCTGGACAAGGCCACCGACTGGCGCGAAGTGCGTCAGCAGATTGGCATGGTGTTCCAGAGTTATCACCTGTTTCCGCACATGAGCGTGCTCGACAATTTGCTGCTCGGCCCGCTGAAAGTGCAGAAGCGCGAACGCCGCGAAGCACAGCAACAAGCCGAAGCGTTGCTCGCGCGCGTCGGCCTGGCGGACAAGCGCGACTCCTTCCCGCGCCAGCTCTCCGGCGGCCAGCAGCAACGCATCGCCATCGTCCGTTCGTTGTGCATGAACCCGCGGGTCATGCTCTTCGACGAAGTCACTGCCGCCCTTGATCCGGAGATGGTCAAGGAAGTGCTGGAAGTGATTCAGGGCCTGGCCCGCGAAGGCATGACCCTGTTGATCGTCACCCACGAAATGGCCTTCGCCCGCGCGGTGGCCGATCGCATCGTGTTCATGGATGGCGGGCGCATCCTTGAGCAGAACCCGCCCGAGCTTTTCTTTACGAACCCGCAAACCGCACGCGCGCAGCAGTTCCTGGAGAAGTTCTCCTACGTCGAAGCGCTGACTTCAACGACTTCGCCCACAACGACTCAACCCAAGGAACTGGAACTGCCATGAAAACTGCCAAAGCCCTATTTGCTTTACCGCTGATCAGCCTCGTGCTGCTGGCCGGCTGCAACAAGACGGAAGAACCGGCCAAGCCGAAAGTCGCCACCGAAAGCACCGCACCGGCCGGTTACCTGGACAAGATCAAAGCCCGCGACAAGCTGATCGTCGGCGTATTCACCGACAAGCCGCCGTTCGGTTTCGTCAACGAAGCGGGGCGTTACGTCGGCTTCGATACCGACATCGGCCGTCAATTCGCCAAGGATCTGCTGGGCGATGAAAACAAGGTCGAGTTCGTGGCCGTGGAACCGGCGAGCCGTATTCCGTTCCTGCAAAGCGACAAGGTCGACCTGATCCTCGCCAACATGACCGTGACCCCGGAGCGCAAGGAAGCGGTGGAATTCACCAACCCGAACCTCAAGGTCGCGGTGCAGGCGCTGGTGCCCCAAGGCAGTGAGGTGAAAAAGCTGGATGACCTGGCGACCCGCACCACCATCGTCACCACCGGCACCACCGCCGATATCTGGCTGACCAAGAACCACCCGGACTGGAAACTGCTGAAGTTCGAGAAAAACTCCGAGTCCCTGCAAGCCCTGGCCAACGGCCGTGGCGATGCCTACGCGCAGGACAATCTGGTGCTGTTCAGCTGGGCCAAGCAGAACCCGGGCTACCGCGTGCTGGACGAAAAACTTGGCGCCGAAGCGCCGATTGCCCCGGCGGTGAAGAAGGGCAATATCGAATTGCGCGACTGGGTGAATACTGAACTGGCCAAGCTTGGTGAGGAGAAATATCTGCTCAAGCTGTATGACCAATATGTGCGTAAAGAGCTGAGTGATGACACCAAGCCCGAGAGCGTGATTGTTGAGGGTGGGAAGTGGCAGGGCTGATTGCCTGACAGGTCGGCGGTGAGGATGCAGAGCAACCCCTCACCCCAGCCCTCTCCCGGAGGGAGAGGGAGCCGACCGAGGTGTTTTGAGAGTTACATCGACCTGAGACACCGAGTCGATTATGGATTCACAGAAGCACTTTCAGGTCGGCGTAACTCTTGAGCTTTCCCCAATCGGTTCCCTCTCCCTCCGGGAGAGGGTTAGGGTGAGGGGCTCTCCAACTGACACACCTAATCAGGCCAATTCCACGCCGGCTCATCCAGAACCCTCTGCCCGACGATCCCCGTCTGGCCGAGGGTTTTTTCCAGCACGATGCAATTGCATTCCGGGTCTTCCTGCAACGCCGAAATCAATCGCCGGGCATGGGACACCACCCACACCTGACACTGCTCCGACACCCGTATAATCAAGCGCGCCAGCGCCGGCAGCAGATCCGGATGCAGGCTGGTTTCCGGTTCGTTCAGCACCATCAGCGACGGCGGGCGTGGCGTCAGGAGCGCGGCGACCAGCAGCAGATAGCGCAACGTGCCATCCGACAGTTCCGCCGCCGACAACGGCCGCAGCAATCCTTCCTGAAAGAACTCGATAGCGAAGCGTCCGCCTGCCAGCGGCGCAATGTTCAGCCGTGCACCGGGAAACGCATCGCTGATCGCCGCCTGCAGCGCCTCGGGATCGCCGATCTCGCGGATGGTCTGCAACGCCGCCGCCAGATCGCGCCCGTCGTGATGTAGCACCGGCGTGCGCGTGCCCAGTTGCGGCTGGCGCACCGGGGCGTCGGCGTCGCTGCGAAAGTGGTCGTAGAAGCGCCAGCGGCGGATGAACTCACGCATCTGGAAAACTTCCGGCGAGGTACGCAGGCTGCCGACCTGATCGAACAGGCTGTCGAAGTTCGGCGTGTATTGCGCCAGAACATCCCAGCCACGACCTTCACGGGTACGGATCATCGGCCCGTCGCGATCCACCAGCAGACTGGCCGGACGATAGAGCGGCCCGGCCCAGATGCATTCCTTTTTGATTTCCGGGTCGAGGGAAAAAAACGAGAGGCTTGGCTCCGGCAAACCCAGGGCGATCGAATAGCTGAAATCTTCCCCGGCAAAGCCCAGACGCAGGCGTTTCACACCCTGGCGCACGGTGGACTGGATCGGCACCTCGCCGTTGCGCATGCGCCGGCTGATGGTTTCCGGTCCGGCCCAGAAGGTCGAGTCGAGACCACCCTCACGGGCCAGCGCATTGACCACGCCGCCCTGAGCGGTTTCCGCCAGCAGCCGCAGCGCCCGATAAAGGTTGGACTTGCCGCTGCCGTTGGGGCCGGTGATCAGGTTCAGACGGCCCAGCGGAATCACCAATTTATTGAT
This sequence comes from Pseudomonas paraglycinae, assembly GCF_021601625.1. Lineage (GTDB taxonomy): Bacteria > Pseudomonadota > Gammaproteobacteria > Pseudomonadales > Pseudomonadaceae > Aquipseudomonas > Aquipseudomonas paraglycinae. The sequence continues at coordinate 25,361 of NZ_BQHR01000001.1, forward strand.
CGAGCGGTAATTGGCCACCGCGAGGGTCTTGAGCATGAAAATTCTTCTTGGGTGCCCCGAAATCCGGATCAGGATACTCGCTGCACAGAAATGCATATATCGCCCGGACGAAGGTTGAACCCTGTTCTAAGCTCACAGTCGTATCGTCACTTGCACGTTCGTACACAGGAAGGAGTCTGCATGGCGAGTCCCGGATTGAAAACAGCGGTCATGCTGAGTCTGTTCGCTTTATTGAGCGCATGCGGCGATAAAAAGGCCCCCGCCGAATACCTGCCCAGGGTCTTCGTGCAGGAGGTCAACCCCGCCAATTACGCCGCCGCCGTGACCCTCACAGGCGATGTTCAGGCTCGCGTGCAGACCGAACTGTCGTTCCGGGTCGGGGGCAAGATCATCCAGCGCATGGTCGATGTCGGTGACCGCGTCTCGGCCAAACAAGTGCTGGCCAAGCTCGATCCGAAGGATTTGCAGACCAACGTCGACTCCGCCCAGGCCCAGGTAGTGGCCGAGCAGGCGCGGGTCAAACAGAGCGCCGCCGCGTTCGTCCGCCAACAGAAACTGTTGCCCAAGGGCTACACCAGCCAGAGCGAATACGATTCGGCGCAGGCCGCCTTGCGCAGCAGCCAGAGTGCCTTGAGCGCGGCCCAGGCGCAGCTGGCCAACGCCAAGGATCAACTGAGCTACACCTCGCTGATTGCCGATGCGCCGGGCGTCATCACCGAGCGTCAGGCCGAAGTCGGCCAGGTGGTTCAGGCCACGGCACCGATTTTCAGCCTGGCCCGGGACGGTGACCGCGACGCCGTGTTCAACGTTTACGAATCCCTGCTGGCCGAGCGGCCGGCGGAGCGTTCGATCGTCGTCAGCCTGCTCGACAACCCCGCCATCAAGACCACCGGCACCGTGCGCGAAATCACCCCGGCGGTGTCCGCGCAATCCGGCACGGTGCAGGTCAAGGTCAGCCTCGACAGCCTGCCGCAGGGGATGCAACTGGGCTCGGTGGTGAGCGCCACGGCCAAGGGCACCGGCAAGTCGGCCGTTGAATTGCCCTGGTCGGCGCTGACCAAGAACGTCAGCGATCCGGCCGTGTGGATGGTCGACGATAAAGGCGAAGCGCAGTTGCACAACGTCACCGTCAGCCGCTATCTGATCGGCAAGGTCATCATCAGCGAGGGCCTCAAGGGCGGGGAAAAAGTCATTGTCGCGGGTGGGCAGTTGCTGCATCCGGGCATGAAGGTCGAAATTGCCGAAAACACCTACAAGGATCTGCAACCGGGAGCACAGCCATGAAGCGTCTGGGGCTGTTATCCATTGGCGTGTTGCTCGCCGCCTGCTCGAAAAGCGAGCCACCGCCGGAGCCGGTACGGCCGGTGTTGTCGGTCAAGGTCGAAGCGATGAGCGAGGAAAACCTCGGGCGTTTCGCCGGCAGCATTCAGGCACGCTATGAAAGCAACACCGGTTTTCGTGTCGGCGGGCGCATTGCCAGCCGTAACGTCGACGTCGGTACCGAGGTGCAGAAGGGCACGCTGCTCGCTACCCTCGATCCGACCGACCAGCAGAACCAGTTGCGTTCGGCCCAGGGCGACCTGGCCAGGGTTCAGGCACAGCTGATCAACGCCCAGGCCAATGCCCGCCGTCAGCAAGCGCTGTTCGACCGTGGTGTCGGCGCGCAGGCGCAACTGGACATTGCCATGACGGACCTGAAAACCACCCAGGCTTCGCTGGATCAGGCGCGCGCGGCGGTCAACCAGAGCAAGGATCAACTCGATTACACCCAGCTACGCTCCGACCACAAGGCAGTGGTCACCGCGTGGAACGCCGAGGCCGGGCAGGTGGTGACGGCGGGCCAGCAAGTGGTGACCCTGGCGCAACCGGACATCAAGGAAGCGGTGATCGATCTGCCGGACACCCTGGTCGATGAGATACCTCCTGACGTGGTGTTTCTGGTGGCCGGGCAGCTCGACCCGAGCATCAACTCCACGGCCACCCTGCGCGAGATCGAACCCCAGGCACAAAGTGCGACGCGCACCCGCCGCGCACGGTTGACCCTGGCCAATACGCCCGACGGCTTTCGCCTCGGCACCGCGATCAGCGTCACCCTCAGCTCGGCGATCAAGCCGCGTATCGAATTGCCCGTCACCGCGTTGCAGGAGGTCGACGGAAAAGCGCGGATCTGGGTCATCGACACCCAGAGCAAAACCGTCAACCCGCGCGACGTCAGCGTGATCAGCCGCACCGATAGCAGTGTTGTACTTGCGGGGGGCGTGAAGAACGGCGAGCGTGTGGTCAGCGCCGGCGTCAACAGTCTCAAACCCGGACAATCCGTGAAACTTGACGAGGACAGTCAATGAAAGGCTCTTTCAATCTCTCCGAATGGGCCCTCAAGCATCAGTCTTTCGTCTGGTATCTGATGTTCGTCGCATTGCTCATGGGGGTGTTCTCCTACTTCAATCTGGGGCGCGAGGAAGACCCGTCGTTCACCATCAAGACCATGGTGATCCAGACCAAATGGCCGGGCGCGACCCAGGAAGAAACCCTCAAGCAGGTCACCGACCGCATCGAGAAAAAGCTCGAAGAACTCGATTCCCTCGACTACGTGAAAAGCTACACGCGCCCCGGCGAATCGACGGTATACGTGTACCTGCGCGACACCACCAGCGCCAAGGACATTCCGGAAATCTGGTACCAGGTGCGCAAGAAGATCGACGATATTCGCGGGCAGTTTCCTCAAGGCATTCAGGGGCCGGGATTCAACGACGAATTCGGTGATGTTTTCGGCTCGGTCTACGCCTTCACCGCCGACGGCCTGACCATGCGCCAGTTGCGCGATTATGTGGAACAGGCGCGGGCCGAGATCCGCAATGTGCCGGGGCTGGGCAAGATCGAAATGATCGGCCAGCAGGACGAAGTGATTTACCTGAACTTCTCCACCCGCAAACTCGCGGCGCTGGGCATTGATCAGCGCCAGGTGGTGCAGAGCCTGCAATCGCAGAACGCCGTGACTCCGGCCGGTGTCATCGAGGCCGGCCCCGAGCGGATTTCCGTGCGGACTTCGGGGCAGTTCGCTTCGGAGAAAGACCTGGCCGAGGTCAATCTCAAACTCAACGACCGCTTCTATCGCCTGGCAGACGTCGCCGACATCACTCGCGGTTACACCGATCCGGCCACGCCGGAATTCCGTTTCGACGGCAAACCGGCGATTGGGCTGGCAATTGCCATGCAGAAGGGCGGCAACGTTCAGGAATTCGGCAAGGCTCTGCACAAGCGCATCGATGAACTGACGGCGGATCTACCAGTCGGCGTCGGGGTGCACACGGTGTCGGATCAGGCCGTGGTGGTGGAGGAAGCCGTCGGCGGCTTCACCAGTGCGTTGTTCGAAGCAGTGGTGATCGTGCTGGTGGTCAGCTTCATCAGCCTCGGCGTGCGCGCCGGGCTGGTGGTGGCGTGCTCGATCCCGCTGGTGCTGGCGATGGTGTTCGTATTCATGGAATACAGCGGCATCACCATGCAGCGGATTTCCCTCGGCGCTCTGATCATTGCCCTCGGCCTGTTGGTGGACGATGCGATGATCACCGTGGAAATGATGGTCACGCGCCTGGAAATGGGCGAGAGCAAGGAGGAGGCCGCGACATTCGCCTACACCTCGACCGCGTTCCCGATGCTCACCGGTACGCTGGTGACGGTCGCCGGTTTCGTCCCCATCGGTCTCAACGCCAGTTCTGCCGGCGAGTACACCTACACGCTGTTCGCGGTGATTGCCGTGGCGATGATCGTGTCCTGGATCGTGGCGGTGTTCTTCGCCCCGGTGATCGGCGTGCACATTCTCAGTACCAACGTGAAAGCCCATGAGGCCGAACCGGGGCGCGTTGGCCGCGCATTCAATGGCGGTTTGCTGTGGTGCATGCGCAATCGCTGGTGGGCCATCGGCATCACCGTGCTGTTGTTTGTGCTGGCGGTGTTCTGCATGCGTTTTGTGCAGAATCAGTTCTTCCCGTCCTCGGATCGACCGGAAATCCTGGTCGACCTCAACCTGCCGCAAAACGCCTCGATCGACGAGACCCGCAAGGCCGTCGACAAGCTCGAGGCCACGCTCAAGGGCGACGCGGACATCGTGCGCTGGAGCACCTACATCGGTCAGGGTGCGATCCGTTTCTACCTGCCACTCGACCAGCAATTGCAGAACCCGTACTACGCGCAACTGGTGATCGTCAGCAAAGACTTCGAAGCCCGCGAGGCCCTGAGCCAGCGCCTGCGCGAACGGCTGCACAAGGACTTCGTCGGCATCGGCAGTTACGTGCAGGCGCTGGAAATGGGCCCGCCGGTGGGGCGTCCGATCCAGTACCGGATCAGCGGCAAGGACATCGACCAGGTGCGCAAACACGCCATCGACCTGGCGACTGAACTGGACAGGAACGAGCACATCGGCGAGATCATTTACGACTGGAACGAGCCGGGCAAGGTCCTGCGAATCGACATCGCCCAGGACAAGGCGCGCCAGCTCGGGCTGTCGTCCGAGGACGTGGCGAACCTGATGAACAGCATCGTCAGTGGCGCGCCGCTGACCCAGGTCAACGACGACATCTACCTGATCAATGTGGTCGGTCGCGCGGTGAGTTCGGAACGCGGTACGCCAGAAACCCTGCAGAACCTGCAGATCGTCACGCCCAACGGCACGTCGATTCCGCTGCTGGCCTTCGCCACGGTTCGTTATGAGCTGGAGCAGCCGCTGGTGTGGCGTCGTGATCGCCTTCCGACCATCACCATCAAGGCGTCGGTGCGTGACGAGATTCAGCCGACCGATCTGGTGAAACTGTTGAAGCCGTCCATCGACGCGTTCGCCGAAAAACTGCCCGTTGGCTACAAGGTCGCCACCGGCGGTACGGTCGAGGAGAGTGGCAAGGCCCAAGGGCCGATTGCGAAAGTGCTGCCGTTGATGCTGTTTTTGATGGCGACTTTCCTGATGATCCAGCTGCACAGCGTGCAGAAGCTGTTCCTGGTGGCCAGTGTCGCGCCGCTTGGGCTGATCGGCGTGGTGCTGGCGCTGGTGCCGACCGGTACGCCGATGGGCTTCGTGGCAATCCTCGGGATCCTGGCGCTGATCGGCATCATCATCCGCAACTCGGTGATCCTCGTGACCCAGATCGACGAGTTCGAGCGCAAAGGCTACGCGCCGTGGGATGCGGTGGTGGAAGCCACCGAGCACCGACGTCGCCCGATCCTGCTCACCGCCGCGGCGGCGAGCATGGGCATGATCCCGATCGCCCGGGAAGTGTTCTGGGGGCCGATGGCCTACGCGATGATCGGCGGGATCGTGATTGCGACCCTGCTGACGCTGCTGTTTCTGCCAGCGCTGTACGTGGCCTGGTACAAGATTCGCGAGCCGAAGAAGGACGCTTCGCCATCGGCACAGTGAGTACGCCTGTTACATATTTGCGAAGGGCCTGACTTACAGCGTCGGCGTATTCGGTTAACGTCCCTCCTCCTTTAGGAGAAGGGACGTCTGATGCTTACCGTTACCTGCTGGCTGCGCGCGCTATTGCTGATTGCCGGTTTATGCCTGTCGTCCCTGTCCTGGGCCGACACATTATTGGAAAACTCGTTGTGGCACGTGCAACTCGATCCGGCAACGCTGGCTGTCCGTGTCACGCCTGCAAACGATGCGACGGTGCAGGTCTCGGCGGGCGTTGCCGCACATAAGGTCAGCCACTTGATCAGGCGTGGTGATCGCATCGATTGGCAATGGGATGACGGGGCCTGGACCCTCAGCGCGAGCCTGGATCAACATGAACTGTCCTTCTCGATCACCGCGCGTGAACCCGCGGAACTGGAATTTCTTCGTCAGCCCGCCAGCGTGATGGGCAAGGGACTGATCTGGCCCCTGGCCGAGGGGCACTATGTGCCGCGTGGCGATCCGGTGTGGCAGGCATTCCTTTTGAGTCAGGGCGAATTCAATACCACTCAGGATCTGAGCCTGCCGCTGTGGGGTGTTGAGCATGACGGATTCAGCCTGCATTGGCTGATGACCAATCCCTTCAACAATCGGCTGTTGTTCAGTGCCCAAGGCGAGGCTTTGGCACTTTCCGCCCGGCATCGCTTCACCTCACTCGATCCGTCCGCACCATTGACGTTCACGCTGTTCCTCGGGGCGGACGACCCGTTGGCTGGTGCCAAACGCTACCGGCAATGGCTGATCGATAACGGTCGCTATGAAACTCTGAGCAGCAAATTCGAGAAAACGCCTCAGGCGAAGCGGCTGCTGGGTGCCAGTCATCTGTACCTTTGGGGCAACGATCTGCTGGGGGCCAAAGATGTGCGCAGTTGGCCCTTGCTGCTCGACACCTTGCGTGGCGGTGGCCCACTGGCCCGTGAGCTGAAAACGGGAATGGACCGTGAGGCGTTGCAGACTCTCGTCACCGACAGGGAGTTGAGCGGGTATCAGAAAACCGTGCTTTTACGCGGTCTCAACCGTGCCGTGAATACCCTGGCGCGCAAGACCTGGCAGGCCCGAGCGGTGCCGGACATGCAGGCTCTCGTCAACGGTTACGCTGAAGTCCGCGCGAAAGTGGCGTCCGACCTCGGTGAGGCGCTGACGCCCGAACCCGAACGCTGGGGCAGCACCTTGTCACTGGATACGATCAAGCAATTACAGAACGCCGGGCTGTCCCGTTTGTGGTTGGGACTGGGTGAAGGCTGGGAGGGTGGCCTCTGGCACCCCGAGACGATCAAGGCCGGCGTGGCGGCGGGTTATCTGATCGCGCCGTACGATTCCTATGAGACGGCGCTGAGCCGCAGCGAGAACCCTGACTGGACCACGGCACATCTGGGGGACAAGGCGAATCTCGAGTGCGCAATCGTGAAGGGCGACGGAACGTTGAAAAGCGGTTTCCAGCAATCTGGGCATTACACCGACCCCCGTTGCGTGCGACCGCTGCTTGAGCAGCGCGTCGAAGCGATTCGCGACGCCGCCGGTTTCAACAGCTGGTTTCTCGATGCCTATGCCACCGGCATGCTGTTCGACAGCTACCGTCCCGGAGCAACGATGACCCAGGCACAAAATGCTGAAGGCAACATCGGCGCATCACGCTGGATCAATGAAGTATTGAAACTGCCCACCGGTTCAGAAGATGGCAACGCAACGACCGCGAAAGGCGTGTTGTTCGCCCATGGCATGCAGACACCAGTGATCGGTTGGGGTGACGTCGAAATGAGCAAGAACACCAAGTCCAGGTATTTTGCAGGCAAGTGGTATCCGCCGGAGCAGCCAGAGGTTTTCTTCAAACCTGTGCCGATCAAAGAGTCGTTGCGGCGTATTCACTTTGATCCGGCCAGCCGTTTGCCGCTGTACCAAGCGGTTTTTCATGGCTCGGTGATCACGTCCCACCATTGGCTGTTCGATAGCCTGAAATTGACCAACGTTCGGGCGGACAACGAGCTCGCTCAGCTTCTCTACAACGTTGCGCCGCTGTATCACCTCAGTGTCGATACGTTTGCGCAGCGATTGCCGCAGATTGCCGGTCAGGATGCGTTCTTCCGGCCTTTGCATGAACGTCTGGCAACTCAGGCGCTCACCGGTTTCGAATGGTTGAGTGCGGACCGGCTGGTTCAGCAGACATCCTTTGAAGACGGCACGCGATTGCTGGCCAATTTTGATGTGCAGGCGCGTGAGGTGCAGGGGCAGACAGTGCCCGGGCAGAGCATCATGGTGCGCACACCCGGGAGTGCACCAACCTGGTTTCAGGTTGAAGCGAGGCCCTGAGATTCATTCCTTGCGCCAGACACTCGCCAGCCAGGGCTGCTGCTCACGCGGTAGCCCCGCCGGTCGGTAGTAATGTTCCAGCTCGACGAACCCGGCAGCGGTCAACAACCCGCGCCAGGCTTCAAGATCGTGATACGAGCCATAACGCGGCCCGTTCCAGCCTTCACGGTTATCCCCACGCGGATTGGAACTGAACAGCACGCCGCCCGGTTTCAATGTCTCGTGCAGTTGCTTCAAGACCCGGGGCAACTCCTGCAACGGCACATGAAACAGCACCGCATTGGCGAAGATCCCGTCGAAGCGTTCTGCCGGCAGATCCAGCTTCAGAAAGTCCTGGCACCACACTTCACAGCCACTGTCTTCTCGCGCCATCTGCGCGAATTTCTCCGCGCCGTCGAGGCCGACGGCGACGTGTCCCATCCGGGTGAATGTCTGCAAATCGCGCCCCGGCCCGCAGCCGAAATCGAGGATGGAGAATGGCGCGTCACCCTGGATGTGCCGCAACAGGGCGTCGATGTTTTGACTGACATCGTGATCGCGGGTGCCTTCACGAAAATCCTCGGCCACCGAGTTGTAGTGGCCGAGGGTGGTGGAGGTGATCTGTTCCAGATCGATGGGCGTCTGCTTCATGGTCGGACTGCACTGGCAAAGGAATCTGCCGACTATACGCCATGCCATTCAGCGCTTGTTCAACCCTCGCGCCAGACGATCACCGCCCAGTTGAATCACTGCCACCAGTGCCACCAGCAATACGATCACGGTCAGCATGATCTGGCTGTCGAAGCGCTGATAGCCGTAGCGATAGGCGATGTCGCCCAGGCCGCCGGCACCTATCGCCCCGGCCATGGCCGAGGAGTTGATCATCGTCACCAGGGTGATGGTGAAACCGCCGACGATTCCCGGCAGCGCCTCGGGCAGCAGCACATGCCAGACGATGTGCCAGCGCCGGCAGCCCATAGCCTGCGCGGCTTCGATCAGGCCGTAGTCGACTTCACGCAGGCTCACCTCGGCGATCCGCGCAAAGAACGGCGTGGCTGCGATGGTCAACGGCACGACCGCCGCCCACACGCCGTACGTGGTGCCGACGATCAGCCGGGTGAACGGAATCAGCGCCACCATCAGGATCAGAAACGGGATCGAGCGAAACAGGTTCACGAACGCACCCAGCGCGCGATTGAGCACCGGTGCTTCGTAGATCCCGCCCTTGTCGCTGGTGACCAGAATCACCGCCATCGGAATACCCGCCAGGAGTGCGATCAGCGACGACACGCCGACCATCAGAAACGTGTCGATAAAACCCTGCAGCAAGCGATCAAACCACATAACCCAGCACCTCCGTGCGTTGTGCCCACTGGCTGGCACGCTGACGCAATTCCTCGGCGTTCAGCTTTGAGCCCGCCACCGCCAGCAACAGTTGCCCGAGCGCGTGGCCCTGAATCCGTTCCACGCCGCCCTGGAGCAATTTCACCCGGCCACCGAGCGCGGCGAACAGTGCGGCCAGATCCGGTTCGTCCTGCTGGCTGCCGGTGAACTGCAAACGCAGCACCACGGATGCATCAGGCGACGACGGTTGCGTCTGCAAACGGTTTCGCAATTCTTCGGGCAAAGCGTACTGCAACGGCGCGAGCAAGGTCTGGCTGACCTCGTGCTGTGGGTTGCCGAACACTTCCCAGACCGGGCCCTGCTCGACGATGCGGCCGTGTTCGAGCACGACGACGCGGTCGCAGATTTCCCGGATCACCGCCATCTCGTGGGTGATCAGCACGATGGTCAGGCCCAGGCGTTTGTTGATCTCGCGCAGCAGGCCGAGGATCGACTGGGTGGTTTCCGGATCGAGGGCCGAGGTGGCTTCGTCGCAGAGCAGAATGTCCGGGTCGTGTACCAGCGCGCGGGCGATGCCGACACGTTGTTTCTGGCCACCGGAAAGCTGCGCCGGATACGCCTTGTGCTTGGCTTGCAGGCCCACCAGTTCCAGCAGTTCGCGAACCTTTTTCTCCCGTTGTTCTTTCGGGACACCGGCGACTTTCAGTGGCAGTTCGACGTTCTGCCACACTGTTTTCGCCGACATCAGATTGAAGTGCTGAAAAATCATGCCGATCCGCCGGCGCAGGGCGACCAGGCGATCCTCGTCGTACTCGCCGATGTCCACCTGATCGATCAGCACCCGGCCCGAGGTCGGTTGTTCGAGGCGGTTGATGGTGCGGATCAGCGACGACTTGCCGGCGCCGCTGCGGCCGATGATGCCGAACACTTCACCGCGCTGGATCGCCAGGTCGATGCCTTGCAGGGCGGCGACCGGGCCTTGTTTGCCGTCGTAGGTCTTGCCGAGCCCGACGAAGCGCACATGGGCGCGGTTCAGTTCAGGATGCAGTTCGGTGCGCTGTGCCAGCGCGGGTGGCTCTGGAAGATCCAGTCGCCGTTGAATGGCCGCGGTCATCCTCAGCTTTCCCAACCGGCCTGGTACAGCTTGCCGTGAGCCTTATCCAGCGCAGCGCGTACGGCTGGCGAATGTTGGTAAATGTCGACGAACTTGATCAGGCGCGGGTCGGTTTTACTTTTGGGCTGGATCACGAACTGGATCACGTATTCCTTGTGGTCGAGGCCGTCGAACAGCAGTGCAGAGCCGGCGTCGAAAGTCTTCGCCAGACGGATGTAGGCCGGATAGCCCTGGACCAGGTCGGCGTCATCGTAGGCGCGCACCAGTTGCACGGCTTCGACTTGCAGGATCTTGATCTTCTTCGGGTTGGCGACGATGTCGTCTTCGGTAGCCTTGTAGCCGACGCCCGGTTTGAGGGTGATCAGACCGGCCTTGGCCAGCAGTTGCAGGCCGCGTCCGCTGTTGATCGGGTCGTTGGCGATGGCGACGCTGGCGCCCTCAGGCAGCTCGTCGAAGCTTTTGTATTTCTTCGAGTACAGGCCGACGTTGTTGATGATCCCCGGGGCAAACGGCACCAGGTCGAAACCGGAGGCGGCCTTGGCGTTTTCCAGGAACGGGATGTGCTGGAAGTAGTTCACGTCAATGTCACCGGCGGCGAGGCTGACGTTCGGTGCGATCCAGTCGGTGAACTCCACCAGCTCGACTTTCAGGCCCTGTTTGGAGGCTTCTTCGACGGCGGCTTCCAGCGGAATCGCGAAGGCGGCGGTGGTGCCGATTTTCAACGGAGCATCGGCGGCGAACACCGCCGAGCTGAACAGGCCGAAGGCCAGGGCCAGTGCTTTGACTGGGTGGGACAGGAGCTTCTTGGTCATGGTGGTTTTCCAGTCAGTGCGAGGAGGAGTGTCGGTAGTGGGCGCCGGTGTGTTGCTGCGGCAGATGCGCTTCGCCATGAAACAGTTTTTCCCGCAGGCTGCCGGTGTCGTACGCGGTCTTGTACGAGCCGCGCCGTTGCAGTTCCGGAATCACCAGGTCGATGAAATCCACATAGCTTTCCGGGGTGACGATGCGAGTCAGGTTGAAGCCGTCTAGGCCGGTTTCGGCGATCCACGATTCCAGTTCATCCGCCACTTGCTGCGGCGAGCCGACCACCGTGATGTAGCGCCCGCCGAGGGCGTGCTGGTCGAGCAACTTGCGGCGGGTCCAGTCGTTGTTCTGCAGGTTCTTGGTGGCGGACTGGATCGCGTTGCTCTTCACGTACTGGATCGGCTCGTCGATTTCGTATTGGGAGAAGTCGATGCCAGTGGACGCCGAAAAATGCGCCACGCCCGCTTCGGCGCTGGCGTAGCTCAGGTATTCGGCGTGCTTTGCCCAGGCCGCTTCCTCGGTTTCGCCGACGATCACGTTCAGGCCCATGAACACCTTGATGTCCTCGGGGTTGCGACCCGCTTCGACGGCGCTGGCGCGGACCTTGTCCACCTGCACCTTGGTCGATGGCTTGTTCTGGCCGCTGATGAACACGCACTCGGCATGACGCCCGGCGAACAGCAGACCGCGATCAGAACTGCCGGCCTGGAACAGCACCGGCGTGCGCTGCGGTGACGGTTCGCACAGGTGATAACCCTCGACCTGATAGAACTCGCCCGTGTGTTCGACCTTGTGCACCTTGTCTGGCTGCGCGTAGATCCGCTGCTGCGCATCGTTGAGGACCGTACCGTTTTCCCAGCTGCCTTCCCAGAGTTTGTAGAGCACTTCGAGGTACTCGTCGGCCTGGTCGTAACGCCGGTCGTGCTCGACCTGTTCACTGAGGCCCATGGCCTTGGCGGCGCTGTCCAGGTAACCGGTGACGATGTTCCAGCCCACCCGCCCACGGCTCAGGTGATCGAGAGTCGACATGCGTCGGGCGAACAGATACGGCGGCTCGTAGGTGAGGTTGGCGGTCAGGCCGAATCCGAGGTTTTTGGTCACTGCGGACATCGCCGACACCAGCAGCAGCGGATCGTTGACCGGCAGCTGGATCGACTCTTTCAGGGTGACGTCCACCGAGTTCTGATAGACGTCGTACACGCCGACGATGTCGGCGATGAACAGCCCGTCGAACAGCCCGCGCTCCAGCAGTTGCGCCAGTTCGGTCCAGTACTCGATGGTCTTGTACCGGGTCGAGGTGTCGCGAGGATGCGTCCACAGCCCATGGTTGATGTGGCCGATGCAGTTCATGTTGAACGCATTGAGCAGGATCTTTTTCTTGCTCATCAGATGGTCCCTCGCAGCGGAGGGTTTTCATCGTTGAGGTAGTAATTGCCCACCGCGTGATACTTCCAGCGTACCGGGTCGTGCAGGGTGTGCACCCGGGCGTTGCGCCAGTGGCGGTCGAGGCCGTGCTCGATCAGGGTGGCCTGGCTGCCGGCCAGTTCGAACAGGGTGCTGCCGGCGGCCAGGGAGATTTCGGTGCTGATCGCCCGTGCTTCGGCGACGGCAATCGAGGCCGCTGCAACCGTCTCGGCATTGGTCTCGACCTGGGCCGCATCGAGGAATTCGCCGGCGCGTTCGAGCAGGGCTTCGGTGGCGTGCAGGCGAATGCTCAGGTGGCCGAAGCTCTTGAGGGTCAGCGGGTCTTCGGTGGCTTTGTCGTTACCCGAATCGATCCATGGCCGGGTCTTGCTGCGCACGAAGTGCAGCGCATCTTCGTAGGCGGCGCGGGCGATGCCGGTGTCGATGGCGGCGTGAAGGATCTGCGCCAACGGGCCGACCGGAGTCGGGCGCTCGAAAGCGCTCTGGAACGGAATGACGTCTTCGGCGGCGACATACACGTTTTCGAATACCACCGAGCCGCTGCCGGTGGTGCGCTGGCCGAAGCCGCTCCAGTCGTCGATCACGGTCAGGCCTTTGCTGTCGCGAGGGACGAAGGTCAATTGCTGCACGCCGTTTTCATCCACCACGGACGTTGGAATGCGTTGGGCGTAGATCGCACCGGTCGCATAGAACTTGCGACCGTTGATGCGAAAACCGCTGCCGTCGCGCTTGAGGCTAGTGACACGGTCATGGGCGGTCTTGGTGCCCAGTTCTGCCAGGGCATTGCCGAAGCGCTGGCCGGCGAGGACTTCGGCGTACAAACGTTGTTTCTGCTCGTGGCTGCCGTTCACCCGGAGCACTTCGAGGGCATAGAAATGGTTCTGTGGAATCTGCCCCAGCGAGCCGTCAGCCCGGGCAATCAGGGCGATGACTTTGGCCAGGGTCACGTTGGAAACGCCGGCGCCGCCGTACTCCTTGGGCACGCTGATGCCCCACAGGCCGGAGCGGGAAAACACGTCGAGTTCCGGCAGCGGCAGGCGGCGTTCGCGGTCACGCAGGTTGCTGTCGCGCTGGAAGTCTTCGGCCAGGTCGCTGGCGACGATCAGGGCTTGCTCGTCGCTGGTGATGACCGCGACGGGATGGGAAAAGGTCATAGGTTTTCTCCAGATGTCTGGTCGTCAGATCCAGGAATGGCGAGCCGGCAACTTGCCGTTGAGGCGATAAGCGCCGACCGCGTGGTACTTCCAGCGCACCGGGTCGTGCAGGGTGTGCACCCGGGCGTTGCGCCAGTGACGGTCGAGGTTGAATTCGGCGAGGGTCGCGCGGCTGCCGGCCAGTTCGAAGAGTTTTTCGCTGGCCAGCAGCGAGATCTCAGTGGTCAGCACCTTGGCTTCGGCCACGGCAATCGAGGCGCGGGCGGCGGACTCGGCGGTCAGTGGCGCGGCGTGCACCTGATCCAGCACCTGCCCGGCCTTGCGCAACAGCGCTTCGGCAGCGTGCAGTTCGATTTTCAGCTTACCGATGTCGGCGATCACGTAGAGATCGTCGCTGGCGCGCTCGACGTTGGCGTCGATCCACGGCCGGGCGCGAGTCTTGACGAACTCGATGGCGTCATCAATGGCGCCACGGGCGATGCCGGCGTCGATCGCCGCTTGAATCAGCTGCGACACCGCGCCTTGGGTGTTGGGTTTTTCGTTGATCTTCCAGTTGTCCACCACGAGGCCGGCATCGACCCGCACGTTGTTCAACAGGATCGTGCCGCTGGCGGTGGTGCGCTGGCCGAAACCGGACCAGTCATCGACGATGCGCAATCCCGGCGTGCCGCGACGGACAAAGGCCAGGACTTGCTTGCCGTCATCGTTGAGCGCCTTGACCGCCACCCAGTGGGCGAACAGGGCGCCGGTGGAATAGAACTTCTGGCCGTTGATCACGTAGTCATCGCCGTCAGCGGTGATGCGCGCTTTCAGTTCCAGGGTGTCCTTGGTGCCGCGTTCAGGCCCGGCATTACCGATGCGCCAGCCTTCGAGCACGCTCTGCAACAGTTGTTTTTTCTGCTGTTCGGTGGCGCTGCCGAGGATCAGGTTGATGATGCCGAACTGGTTTTGCGGGATCTGTCCCAGTGCCGGGTCGGCCGCGGAAATGATCGCGAACACTTCGGCCAGGGTCACGAAGGAAACCTGCGGGCCGCCGTACTCGCGCGGAATCGCGATGCTGCCGAGGCCGCTGCGGGTGAACTGTTCGATTTCCGACCACGGCAGCTTGCGCTGACTGTCACGTTTGGCGGCCTGCACGCGGGCGACTTGCGCCAGCTCATGGGCGGCCTTGATGGCTTGAGCGTCGTTGCGCAGCACTTGTGCGGGCAACAACAACGGGGCGATGTCCAGGTCACTCTGGACGTTTGCGTCTGCCAGACTGGACATCAGTGCCGCTCCTTGGCTGCACGCAATGCCCTGGCGATCTGCACTGGGGTGATTGTGTTCCGGACCATGTTACCTACCTCACATCTCATGAAAAACGCCGCAAAAGTGCGGCGAACGAAAGAATGTCCGGTGGTCCGGTTCATATACCCTAAGCGCGTATAAAATTTAAATAAACTAACTTTTAGGAATATGTATAGAAGGGGGCGTGGTCCGGTTGGTTAAGCGGGCGGCGGCGAGGGAAGGCGCCCCTCGCCGGTTGTCGTGGATCAATTTTTTTGCGGCTCTGCCGCCTTCAGCGTTTCCTTGAGCGGCACCTTGAGGTAGGGATTCACACAACCGATCTTCAGTGTTCGCGGCGGCGCCCAGCGCGAGTTGTTGCCGACCCGGTCGAGGATGCAGTAGGTCACGTCCAGCCGCAGGTCCTCGCCGGCCTCGGTGATGATCGCCGGCGGCACCCAGACCTGAATCGGCTTGTCGATATCGGCCGTGGTGATGCGCGCCAGATCCATCCGTACATCGCCCCAGCGCAGGGTGATGGCGTCGCCTTCGGCCATGTTCAGATAGGGCTCGATGGTCAGCGGTACGCCGCGTTTGATCTGGTTCGCGTTGACGCCTTGACGGCGAATGGTGTCGGGCAGGGTCACGGGGGCGAGTTGCTGGTTTTCGTCGCCACACAGCGCTGGAGGCTGTCCACCTGGGCAGTCGAGTTTGACCGTGACCCGCGCCGCTGCCGACAACGATGGTCCGTGACCCACCCGCATGACCCGGTAGTGGATGCGAGACGGACCGCTGGCGATAAAGCTCTCCGGCACACGCAGACTGACGGGGGTGGCGACGTCCTGCGCTGTCAGCACGTGAGAGGCGACATAGCAGTTGTTCCAGAACAGTTCGATCAGATCGCCGATGTCCATGTCCGGGTAGGGCGGCACATCGACCAGCAGATGAGCCGCTGCTGCGAGGTTGATGCCGTGGTTTTGGGATGGCGCCAGGCTCGGCGCGGCCAGTTCGGGGATGTGCGAAGTGCGGGTCATGAAATCCTCTCCTTGAAGCCTTGCAGCGAAATCCGTTTCTGAAAGTTCAAAAGGCCAGAATTGCCTGGTAATAAAAACAGGATCTTTCGGCCAGTCGTTATTGGGTCTTGTTGATGTAGCGGGTTGCGATGAGTGACTAGATAAAAGTTCGCCGAATGGCATGTCAACGGACAGGATTATTTAATTGAAGAATTACGGATTTATCAGAAGCTTCCTACACGGATAAGGCACTCTACCTATTCTCCATAGCGAATCGGGCCACAGCTTTTGCCGGATTTTATTGTTCTGCCGTCGGTCGGTTTGTACAGCTGGAAATTTGGAGGGGACGAACTTTAATCGCGGGGAGACTGTTGCAGGACATATATATGTAATGCAGTCACTTGATTAAGTTTTTATTTGGGAGGGTGTAAGCGAAACTTCCGTCCATGGAAGTTTGTATTCGGGGAAGTTTGCAGGTCAGCCGTTGTTTCTGAACTTGCTGAGGAACTGTCGAGTGCGTTCTTCTTGCGGATTGGCAAACAACGCTTTCGCTTCACCTTGTTCGACGATCACGCCTTTGTCGAAAAACACCACGCGGTTGGCCACATCACGGGCGAACGCCATTTCGTGGGTGACGATGACCATGGTGCGTTTCTCCTCGGCGAGGCCGCGGATGGTTGCCAGCACTTCACCTACCAGTTCCGGATCGAGGGCCGAGGTCGGCTCGTCGAACAGGATCACTTCCGGCTCCATCGCCAGCGCCCGGGCAATCGCCACGCGCTGTTGCTGGCCACCGGACAGGCGCCGTGGGTAGGCGTCTTCCTTGCCCGCCAGGCCGACCTTGGCCAGCAGCTTCTTGCCCAGGGCAATGGCTGCATCGCGGGGCGTCTTCTTGACCACGATCGGGCCTTCGATGACGTTTTCCAGCGCGGTGCGGTGGGGGAACAGGTTGAAGTTCTGGAACACGAAGCCCACGTGCTGGCGCAGGTTGCGCACCAGGCTCTGCTGCTGGTTCAGCGGGCGGCTGGTATCGATCTCGATCTCGCCAACCTTGATCCGGCCGCTGGTGGGTTGTTCGAGGAAGTTCAGGCAGCGCAGGAACGTGGTCTTGCCCGAGCCGCTGGGGCCGATGATTGCCACGACCTCACCTTCCTTCACCTCCAGATCAATGCCGTTGAGCACGACTTGACCCTTGAACTGCTTTGTCAGTTTTTCCACGACAATCATGGGGTCAGGACTCCTGGTCGTGCCGATTGACCCGCTCTTCCAACTTGTTCTGGAAGTGCGACAGCACCGTGGCCAGAATCCAGTAGATCAGCGCGGCGGCAAGATACATGGTGAAGACTTCGAAAGTCCGGGCGGTAATCAGCTGTGCCTGACGGAACAGCTCCGGCACCTGAATGGTGGCGGCCAGTGCGGTGTCCTTGACCAGCGAAATGAAGCTGTTGCCCAGCGGCGGCAAGGCCGTGCGCATGGCCTGCGGCAGGATGGCCCGGCGCAGGGTCTGCGCGCGGGTCATGCCGATGCTCGCAGCGGCTTCCCACTGGCCGCGTTCGATCGAACCGATTGCGGACCGCAGGATTTCACAGGCGTAGGCGGCCATGTTCAGCGAGAAGCCGATCAGTGCCGCCGGCAGCGGGTCGAGTTCCATGCCCAATTGCGGCAAGCCGTAATAGATCACGAACAGTTGCACCAGCAACGGCGTGCCGCGAAAGAACGACACGTAGATGCGAGCCAGCCAGCTGACCGACTTGAAGCGCGACAGGCGCATCAACGCCAGGCCAAAGCCCAGCAGCAGGCCGAAGAACATGCCGCCGAGGCTGAGGATTACCGTGTAGTACGCGCCCTTCAACAGGAAGGGCGCGGAGTCCAGAGCGAGTTGGAAAGCTTCTTCCATTATTGGGTGACGTCAGCGTTGAAGTATTTCTTGGACAGCTTCTCAAGGGTGCCGTCGGCACGCAGTTCGTCGAGGGCCTTGTTCACGGCGGCCAGCAGTTCAGGCTCGCCTTTGCGCAGGGCGATACCGGCTTCCTGACGCGAGAAGGCTTCACCGGCGGCGACGGTTTTCGGCGCTTTCTTGGCGTATTCCAGTGCAGCCAGACGGTCGATCAGGATCGCGTCGGTACGGCCGTTGTTCAGGTCGGCGAACTTGGTCGGATCATCGTCGTAGGTGCGCACGTCGGCCCCCGGCACGTTGGCGCGGACCCATTGTTCGTAGTTGGTGCCCAGGCCTACGCCGACTTTCTTGCCGGACAGGTCAGCGGCGGACTTGATGTTCAGCGCAGCTTCCTTGTCCTTCAGCACCAGCGCCTGAATCCCGGAGATGGTGTAGGGCTCGGAGAAGTCATACTTCTTCTTGCGCTCGTCGGAGATGGTCACTTGGTTGACCACGACGTCCAGACGCTTGGATTCCAGGGCTGCGAGGATGCCGTCCCATTTGGTCGGCTGAATCTTGGCCTTCACGCCCAGCTTCTTGGCCAGGGCTTCGGACAGCTCGACTTCGAAACCCGACAGCTTGCCGTCGGCATCGACGAAGCTGAACGGTGGGTAAGTGCCTTCCAGGCCGACGTTGATAACGCCTTTGTCCTTGATCTGTTGCAGTTGCTCACCGGCAACGGCGTTGCTGATCAGACCGGCGCTCAGTGCCAGGCCCAGCGAACCTACCAGCAGATTTCGACGTAGTGCGGAAAAAATCATGACAAGCCCCTGTGTTTTCTTATGGAAGACGCTTAAGGAAAGTTGGCGAATCCGGGAATTGGACGACAGCGCTATCCTGCCTTAAAGCAGCTTATGCGTCTCTCGCGAAATTCGCCTGCGGCGAGACTATATGACGGTTCTTTTAGAATGGAAAATAATGAATTTTCCATTTGTTATTCTTGTGTGGAATATGTGTTTTTCGTATTTCGGTTGCTCCCACATGCTGCGTGGGATCGCTTCAACGGCGGCAAGGGACGCGGAGCGTCCCGGGCTGCATTCCCACGCAGAGCGTGGGAACGAGCGCATCAGAGAAAATCCTTGTATGCGAACAACGCCGGGGCGCCGCCGGTGTGCAGGAAGATGATCGGGCCGTCGTCGAAACGCCCGCGGCCAATGCCGTCGAGCAGCCCGGCCATGGCCTTGCCGGTGTAGACCGGATCGAGCAGCACGGCGTCCTGGCTGGCCAGCAGTTTCACCGCCGCCAGTGTCCCGGCGTTCGGCTCGCCGTAGCGCGGGCCGAAGTATTCGTCCCACAACTCGACCTTGAAACTGTCCGGCAGCGCCACGCCCAGCAGGTCGGCGGTGCGTTCGGCCAGGCCCTGGACTTTCGGGCGCTGGTCTTCTTCGCTGCGCGAGACGGTCACGCCGATCACCGGCAGTTGCGGCAGCGCCTCGCTCAACGCCAGCGCCAGACCGCTGTGAGTGCCGGCACTGCCCGAGGCCAGGACCACGGCGGAGAATTGCAGGCCGGTGTCTTTGATCTGCTCTGCCAGCTCCAGACCGGCGCGCACGTAACCCAGCGCGCCGAGGGCGTTGGAGCCACCGATCGGCACCAGGTACGGCTTCTTGCCGTTGCTGCGCAGGCGCACGGCGAGGGCGGCCAGTTGTTCGTCGGCGTTGTCGAGGTTGTCGACCAGCTCGACCTTGGTGTCGAACAGGTCCAGCAGCAGGCGATTGCCGTTGCCGGTGTAGTTGCTGTCGTCGGTGCCCAGCGGGTTTTCCAGCAGGGCCACGCAGCCCAGACCCAGTTTCGCGGCCAGCGCTGCGGTCTGGCGAACGTGGTTCGATTGCAGTGCGCCGGCGGTGATCAAGGTGTCCGCGCCTTGGGCGAGGGCATCGGCGGCGAGGTATTCGAGCTTGCGCAACTTGTTACCGCCCATGGCCAGAGGCGTCAGGTCATCGCGCTTGATGTAGACATCGCGGCCGAGCCAGGTGGACAGGCGCTCGAGTTTTTCCAGTGGGGTCGGTTGGCCGAGCAGGTCAAGGCGGTTAAAGCGGTCCAGCTGTTGTTTGATCGGTTGTGTGGACATGGTTCCGTACTGATGCAAGGAGATGTCAGGACTATAGGCACGCCGATTTACCGGGGCAACCGCCAATCGCTTATAGCCAAATGTGCTTAAGCCAGCACTATCGGTTCTTAATTCGCGCCCGTGGGCTTGCCGTAAAGTAGTCGCCGTTGACGCGGCCAGACAGTCCGGCCGCCCGTGAGGAGTCTTTACCGTGAGCGAGCGTTCCAGCCATTGGCAATTGCAGACCATCGTCAGCCAGCTGCGTACTGCGCGGGATCAGTGGCGGGCACAAAATGGCCGTGCTTCCGGAGAGCAGGGCGGACGCGAGTTGCCGTCCCGTGATGCGATGGCGCAGATTCTGGAAGCCCTGTGCGGCGCACTGTTTCCGATGCGGCTGGGGCCGGTGGATCTGCGTGAGGAGAGCGAGGATTTCTACGTCGGCCATACCCTCGACGTCGCGCTGAATGCATTGCTGGCCCAGGCACGACTCGAACTGCGTTACGTCGCCCGTCACAGTGCTCAGGCCGACACTGAAGTCGAGGCGCAGGCGATCAGGATCATCCAGGATTTCGCCCTCGCGTTGCCGGGCTTGCGCAGCCTGCTCGACACTGATGTGCTGGCCGCCTACCACGGCGATCCGGCGGCGCGCAGCGTCGATGAAGTGCTGCTGTGCTATCCGGGGATTCTGGCGGTGATTCACCATCGTCTGGCTCACCATTTGTATCGCGCGGGCCTGCCGTTGCTGGCGCGGATCAGTTCGGAAATCGCCCACTCGGCGACCGGCATCGATATTCACCCGGGCGCGCAGATCGGCCGCAGTTTCTTCATCGACCACGGGACGGGCGTGGTGATCGGCGAGACCGCGATCATCGGCGAGCGCGTCAGGATTTATCAGGCGGTAACCCTCGGCGCCAAACGCTTCCCGGCGGACGAGGACGGCCAGTTGCAGAAAGGCCATCCACGCCATCCGATCGTCGAGGACGACGTGGTGATTTACGCCGGGGCGACGATCCTCGGACGGATCACCATTGGCAAAGGCTCGACCATCGGCGGCAATGTGTGGCTGACTCGCAGCGTGCCGGCCGGGTGCAACCTGACCCAGGCCAATCTGCAGCATGATGACGGGACGCAGAAGTGAGGCACTAAAGGGCTACCCTCACCCCAGCCCTCTCCCCGGGGGAGAGGGAGCCGACCGAGGTGTCTGGCGCTGTACATCGACCTGAAACACCGAGTCGATTATGGATTCAGCGAAGCACTTTCACGTCGGCGTATTTCTTGAATATCCCCTAATCAGTCCCTCTCCCTGAGGTGAGGGGGCCTATACATCGATCTGAAAAAACCAGTCGATTATGGATTCGGTACAGCAAGATCAGGTCGGCGAAACTCTCAAGCATCCCCCAATCAGTCCCCTCTCCCCCCGGGAGAGGGTTAGGGTGAGGGCGCTTTTGACTTTGATTTTTCCACTGAACGAATCCGCCCAAACCCCCGTCATACCCAACCTTGAGCTAGCGTACGAAAGGTACCGCTGAGCCCTGCGATTAGTCCTGAGCGTACTATCCATGTTTAACTTGAACGTTCATTCAAGTTAAACCGGCGGTTCGCTGCCCGCTCACAACAGGAGGCTTGCCTTTGCTGAGTCCGATCATTTCAGCCATTTTCCAATCTCTTGAGGTGCACCGTTCATGAGTGCATCGTCCACCCCCGCCAGCGGTCTGGTGCGCATGAATCCGCCGGTGTTCTGGTTCGCCGCGACGGTGATCCTGCTGTTCGGCCTGACGGTCATCGCCATGCCGGAACAGGCCGGCGCCTGGCTTCTCGAAGCGCAAAACTGGGCGGCCAACACGGTCGGCTGGTACTACATGCTCGCGATGACCCTGTATCTGGTCTTCGTGGTGGTCACCGCGTTATCGGGCTACGGCAAGATCAAGCTCGGTGCCGACCACGACGAACCCGAATTCAGTTACCTGTCCTGGGCCGGCATGCTGTTCGCCGCCGGGATCAGCATCACGCTGTTTTTCTTTTGTGTGTCCGAGCCGCTGACCCACATGCTTCAGCCGCCCCAAGGCGAGGCCGGCACCGCGGAGGCGGCGCGTCAGGCGATGCAGATTCTCTTTCTGCACTGGGGCCTGCACGGCTGGGGCGTGTTCGCCTTTGTCGGCATGGCGCTGGCGTATTTCGCCTACCGGCATAACCTGCCGCTGGCGCTGCGCTCGGCGCTGTACCCGCTGATCGGCAAGCGCATCAACGGCCCCATCGGCTACGCGGTGGACGGCTTCGGCATCATCGCCACGGTGTTCGGCCTCGGTGCGGACATGGGCTTCGGCGTGCTCCATCTCAACTCCGGTCTGGATTATCTGTTCGGCATCGCCCACACCCAGTGGATTCAGGTCGGCCTGATCACGCTGATGATGGGCGCGGCGATCATCGTCGCCGTCTCGGGTGTGGATAAAGGCGTGCGGGTCATGTCCGACATCAACATGCTGCTGGCCTGTGCGCTGCTGCTGTTCGTGTTGTTCGCCGGCCCCACCCAGCATTTGCTCAACACCCTGATCCAGAATCTGGGCGACTACCTCGGCGCCTTGCCGATGAAGAGTTTCGACCTCTACGCCTACGACAAACCGAGCGACTGGCTCGGCGGCTGGACGGTGTTCTACTGGGCCTGGTGGATCGCGTGGTCGCCGTTCGTGGGCCTGTTCATCGCACGGATTTCCCGTGGTCGGACCATCCGCGAATTCGTCTTCGGCGTGTTGCTGATTCCGCTCGGTTTCACCCTGGCGTGGATGTCGATCTTCGGCAACAGCGCCATCGACCAGGTGCTCAATCACGGTATGTCGGCACTTGGCATGTCGGCCCTCGACAACCCGTCGATGACCCTTTACCTGCTGCTGGAAACCTATCCGTGGAGCAAGACTGTCATCGCGGTAACGGTGTTCATCAGCTTCGTGTTCTTCGTCACCTCCGCCGACTCCGGCACCGTGGTGCTCTCGACCCTGTCGGCGAAGGGCGGTAACCCGGATGAAGACGGGCCGAAATGGCTGCGGGTGTTCTGGGGCGCGATGACCGCGCTGATCACCAGCGCGCTGCTGTTCTCCGGCAGCATCGATGCGCTGAAGTCGGCGGTGGTGCTGACCTCCTTGCCGTTCTCGCTGATTCTGCTGCTGATGATGTGGGGCCTGCACAAGGCGTTCTACCTGGAGTCGCAGAAGCAGATCGCGCAACTGCATTCGCTGGCGCCGGTGTCCGGTTCACGGCGGGGCAAGGGCGGCTGGCGTCAGCGTCTGAGCCAGGCCGTGCACTTCCCGTCGCGCGACGAGGTGTACCGCTTCATGGACACCACGGTGAAACCGGCCATCGAAGAAGTGACGGCCGTGTTCGCCGAGAAAGGCCTGAACGTGGTCACCCAACCGGATCCGGCTCACGACAGCGTCAGCCTGGAAATCGGTCACGGTGAACAGCACCCGTTCATCTACCAGGTGCAGATGCGCGGCTACTTCACGCCGTCGTTCGCCCGTGGTGGCATGGGCTCCAAGCAGCTCAACAATCGCCGCTACTACCGCGCCGAAGTGCACTTGAGCGAGGGCAGTCAGGACTACGATCTGGTTGGTTACACGAAGGAGCAGATCATCAACGACATCCTCGACCAGTACGAACGGCACATGCAGTTCCTGCATCTGGTGCGTTGATCGGAGCAGGGCGCCGGGACGCTTTCAGGTCTCGGCGCTCAGCACCATGAACAACACCATCGCCGCCAGCGGCACGCCATAAACGGCGCTGCCGATCGCAATCTCCGTCCCCAGCGGCTGCCCGGCGTGCACCACGCCGACCGCACCATTGATCACCGTCAACGCCAGCCACAACGCCGCGAACACATAGGCCAGCGTCTGCCGACTGAAGCCGATGCGCTCGCCGATGTAAAACATCAGCGCCAGCAGGATCAGGCCGAAGAAGATGATGATTGCGGTGTGCATGGATGTGCCTGCGGGATGTGCGGTGTTTGATCGGACGATTTCGCGGGCAAGCCCGCGAAGGCGCCACCTCGGTTTCATTTAGAGCATAGCCAAACCCGCCCACGCCATATTCGTCAGGTACTTTCCCGCTCAATGACCGTGCACTGCAGCAGGTTCAGCCGCTGCACCTCATCGCTCGGCAACACGCCAAGGCTTTCCAGCACCCGCGTCGCTGCCAGTACGCCGATCTCCAGCGCCGGCGGTTTGCTCGTGCTCAGGCTCGGCAGCAGCATCTCGGCGAACGGGTAGTCGCCAAAGCCGAGGACGGCGCAGTCTTCGGGGATGTTGAGGCCGGCGCGTTGTCCGGCGAGCAGGCCGCCGGCGGCGAGGTTGTCGTTGGCGAAGATGATCGCGTCCGGGCGTGGGGAGGCGTTCATCAGTGCTTCCATCGCTTGCTTGCCGGCCTCGAACGGGGCGCGATCGGCGTCGGGTGCGAATACCCAGGGCTCAAGTCCTAGCTTGCGCACGGTCGCGGCGTAACCGTCGCGGCGTTCCAGTGCGCTGAAGTCGCCGGGTGCGCTGTTCTGCACGAAGGCGATGCGTCGATAGCCTTTGTCGTGCAGATAACGAGCGGCGCTGACACCTACTTCGAAGTGCGAAAAGCCGATCTGCATCGGCTCACGCTCCGGTTGGTAATCCCAGGTTTCGATCACCGGGATATCTGCCTCGGCGAGCATCTTTTCCGTGCCCGCGCTATGGAAGTGACTGGTGACCACCAACGCTGCCGGCGACCAGCCGAGGAATGCCCGCACCGCGTTTTCTTCCTGCTCGGCGCTGAAGTAACTCGAGGCCAGAAGTAGCTGATAGCCGTGACGGCTGAGGGTGTCGCTGAAGCCCTGAATGGTGTTGGCGAAGATCGGCCCGGAGATGTTCGGGATCACCATGCCGACGATTTTCCCCCGCGCCGAGGCGAGCCCGCCGGCCACCAGATTCGGCACGTATCCCAGCTCGGCGACCACCGCCGCGATCCGTTCGCGGCGTTCGGGCGAGACCTGTTCCGGCTGGTTGAAGTAGCGCGACACGGTGATCGCCGAAACACCGGCCTGGCGCGCCACCGCGTTGAGGGTCACGCGACCGGCGCCACGGCGTTTGCGGGGCTTTTCTTCGCTCAAGGCTCGATCCTTCTTAAAAACCAAAACGCATATAAAAGTAATTTTTCAGTATTGGACGGTCTATGTCCGGCTTGCCAATACTGGCGATGTTAGCGCTAACAAAGCGCGTTGTCTGCTACTCGCTCGAGCGAATGCCCAAGACACCGAGACAGGCGCTGTCGTCGCAGAACGGCAGCGGTTCAGGGCAACTTTTCGAGCGGGCAAACATGCACAACATTCCTGGGGCGACACATAAACTGGCGCAATCGATCCGCGCTGCGGGCTGGCTACTCACCGGGCTGGCTGCGCTGCCGCTGCCCGCCGCGTTCGCCGCGGACAGCACCGATCAGGAGCCGACACTCAAGTCCGTCACGGTCACCGCCACCCGCCGCGAAGAGTCGCTGCAAAAGGTGCCGGTGGCGGTGTCGGTGATCGACGGCGAGCAGCTGGAACGCGACAACCGCAACAGCGTGGCGAGCATCGTCCAGCAGGTGCCGTCGCTGAATTTCCGCACTGGCGCATCGAACAAGGACACCTCGTTGTTCGTGCGCGGCGTGGGGACGATTTCCACCTCGCCGGGCGTCGAACCGACGGTGGCCACGGTGATTGATGGCGTGGTTTATGCGCGCCCCGGCCAATCCACTCTCGATCTGCTGGACCTGGAACGCGTCGAAGTCCTGCGCGGCCCGCAAGGCACGCTGTTCGGCAAGAACGCCTCGGCCGGTGTGCTGAACATCACCAGCAAGGCGCCGACCGCCGAGACCCACGGCTACATCGATCAGTCGTACTACAGCGGCAACGAAAGCCGCACCCGTTTCGGCATCGGCGGCAGCCTGATTCCGGACACGCTCAAGGGCTCGATCAGCACCTTGTTCGGCAGCTACGACGGCAACGTCGACAACCAGCACAACGGTCAGGAGGTCAACGGCTACAACCATCGCGGCGTGCGCGGCAAACTGGAATTCACTCCGAACGACGACATCACCTTCACCCTGATTGCCGACTACATGCAGTCCCACGATGACGGCCCGAACGGCGTCGTGACCAAGGCACTGACCCCGGCCTTCGCCAATGCGCTGAGTCCGGTGAGTGCCACCAGCCACAATCGCGACATCAACACCGACACCCGCTCCCACGTCGAGGACACCAACAAGGGCCTGTCCGGCCAGCTCGACTGGCAACTGGGGAATTACACCCTGACCTCGATCACCGCGTGGCGTGGCTGGGACAACACTCAGTATCAGGACGGCGACCGCCTCGGTACGGTAACGGCCGCGTTCCCCGGCACAGCGGACAAGGGCGATCTGGCGTTCGACCAGTACTCGCAGGAGCTGCGTCTGGCGTCGCCGAAAGGCGAGTTCCTCGAATACGTCGGCGGCCTGTTCTACATGCACGGCAAGGACGAGGAAACCTATCAGCGCACGCTGACCACCACACGGACAGATCGCGGCGTCGCCGATTACAGCACCACCAGCGACAGCTATGCGGTGTTCGGCGAGAGCACGCTGAATTTCACCTCGAACTTTCGTGGCATCGCCGGCCTGCGCTACACCCACGACAATCTCGAATACGATCACCGTCGCGTCTCTACGTCCGCCACCACCGTCAGCGGCATTCAACCGGCCACCCGCAGTTCCGGTTCGGTGGACGAGGACGGCTGGTCCGGCCGGCTCGGTTTGCAGTACGACCTGAGCGATACCGTCACCACCTACCTGACCTATTCGCGTGGCTACAAAGGTCCGGCCTACAACGTGTTCTTCAACATGCAGCCACGCGACACCGAAGCACTGAAACCGGAAACCTCCAACACCTGGGAGGCGGGGATCAAAGCCTCGTCCTGGAACAATCGCCTGACCACCAACCTGGCGGTTTTCCACAGCGACTACGACAACTATCAGGCGAACTTTTTCGACACCGTCGCCGGGCAAGTCGTAACGCGCCTGATCAACGCCGGCAGCGTCAGCACCGAGGGTGTGGAACTTGATTTCGCCCTGCAGGCGACCCAGCAACTGAAGTTCTCCGGCGCGCTGGCCTACACCCGCGCCCGCATCGACGAGTTCGCCTGCCCGTCGGGCGCGGCGGCGTCGTGCAACGTCAACGGCAAACCGCTGCCGTTCAGCCCGGACTGGAAAAGCTACGTGCGCGCCGACTACACCATCCCGCTGGATAACGGCCTGGATATCGAACTCGGCACCGATTACAGCTGGCAGAGCGAAGTGCAGTACGACATCAGCCAGAACGCCGACACCAAGCAGGGCGCCTACGGACTCTGGAACGCCAGCGTGGCTCTGGCCGATTACACCAACGGCTGGCGCGTGGCGTTGCTCGGCAAGAACCTCACCGACAAGTCGTATTCGCCATTGCTCGCCAGCGGTGGCAACTACATCTACCGCGCCGTGCCTCGCGACGACGAGCGCTACTTCGGCGTGCAACTGCGCAAGGACTTCTGAGATGAGCAGACAGCTGAAACTCGGCGCGTTCCTCATGGCCACCGGGCACCACGTTGCCGCGTGGCGTCACCCGGAAGTGCCGGCCAACGCCGGGCTGGATTTCGCCCATTACAAACGGCTGGCGCAGATTGCCGAGGCAGGGAAGTTCGACACTCTGTTCGTCGCCGACAGCGTCGCCGCCCCGACCCAGGAAATCGCCAGCCGCATGGCCCGTTCGGATCACTTCGAACCGCTGACGTTGCTCTCGGCGTTGAGCGCAGTGACCGAGCACATCGGCCTGATCGCCACCGCCACCACCAGCTACAACGAGCCGTACCACGTGGCGCGCAAGTTCGCTTCGCTCGATCACCTGTCGGGCGGGCGAGCGGGGTGGAATCTGGTGACCTCGGACAACGCCGCCGAAGCGCAGAATTTTGGCCGCGACGAACACATCGGCCATGCCGAACGCTACAGCCGCGCCCGGGAATTTCATCAGGTGGTCACGGGTCTCTGGGACAGTTGGCAGGACGATGCCTTCATTCGCGACAAAGCCAGCGGCGCGTATTACGACCCGGAAAAACTGCACGTGCTGAATCACGTCGGCGAGCACTTCAAGGTCAAAGGCCCGCTGAATGTCGCGCGTTCGCCACAGGGGCAGCCAGTGATCGTGCAGGCCGGCTCGTCGGAAACCGGGCGTGAACTGGCGGCGCAGACGGCCGAAGTGGTGTTCACCGCGCAGACTTCACTGGCCAGCGCCCAAGCCTTCTACGCCGACCTCAAGGGCCGCTTGCCGAAGTACGGACGCAGTGCCGATTCGCTGAAAATCATGCCCGGCGTGTTTGTCGTGGTCGGGCAGACGGAAGCCCAAGCGCAGGAAAAATGTGAAACGTTTCAGCAATTGGTCGAACCCGAGGTTGGCGTCGCCCTTCTTGGGCGTATGCTGGGCAACTTCGATCTGTCGAAGTACCCGCTGGACGGGCAGCTGCCGGAATTGCCGCTGACTGACAGCGGCCAGCAAAGCCGACAGAAACTGCTGACCGAACTGGCCGGCCGGGAGCATCTGACCTTGGCCGAACTGGGTCGCAGAATCGCTGGCGGTCGCGGGCATTACAGCGTCGTCGGCACTCCGGCGCAGATTGCCGACCGCTTGCAGGAGTGGTTCGAGCAGGGCGCGGCGGACGGCTTCAATGTGCTGGTGCCGCACCTGCCCGGCGGGCTCGAAGACTTCGCCAATGGCGTGGTCCCGGAACTGCAACGGCGTGGGCTGTTCAGAACCGAATACGAGGGCCGGACCTTGCGCCAGAACCTTGGCCTCGCCCGGCCCGGCAATAGATTTGCGTAGCAATCGACACCCGATTCAAGACCGACAAGAGAGGATTCGATGACTTACACCGCTGCCGAAAACCGCTATGACTCCATCCCTTACCGCCGCGTCGGACGCAGCGGTCTGGTGCTGCCGGCGCTGTCCCTGGGCCTGTGGCACAACTTCGGCGACAGCACGCCGATCGACACCCAGCGCTCGTTGCTGCGCACGGCGTTCGATCTGGGGATCAACCACTTCGACCTGGCCAACAACTATGGCCCGCCCTACGGCAGCGCCGAGACCAATTTCGGCCGTCTGCTGCGCGAAGACTTCAAGCAGTATCGCGACGAACTGATCATCTCCAGCAAGGCCGGCTGGGACATGTGGCCCGGCCCTTACGGCCAGGGTGGTGGTTCGCGCAAATACGTGCTGGCCAGCCTCGACCAAAGCCTGCAACGCCTGGGCCTGGACTATGTGGATATCTTCTATTCGCACCGCTTCGACCCGGACACCCCGCTGGAAGAAACCGCCAGCGCCCTCGCCACTGCGGTGCAGCAGGGCAAGGCGTTGTACATCGGTATCTCGTCGTACTCCGGGGTGAAAACCCGCGAAATCGCCGCGTTGCTCAAAGAGTGGAAAGTGCCGCTGTTGATTCACCAACCGGCCTACAACCTGCTAAACCGCTGGGTGGAAAAGGACCTGCTCGACACCACCGACGAACTCGGCACCGGCGTGATTGCATTCACTCCGCTGGCGCAAGGTTTGCTGACCGACAAATACCTCAACGGCGTGCCGGCGGATGCACGGGTCAATCGTCCGGGCGGTGGCTCGTTGCTGTCTTCGCACTTGTCCGAGGCCAACATTGCTCATGTGCGGGCGTTGAATGAAATCGCCAAACGTCGTGGGCAGAGCCTGGCGCAACTGGCGCTGGCGTGGACACTTCGGGATCCTCGGGTGACTTCGGCGCTGATCGGCGCGAGCCGGCCGGAGCAGATTGTCGAGAACGTCGGGGCGTTGAAGAATCTGAGCTTCAGTGCGGAAGAGTTGGCGGAGATTGACCGGTTTGCTCAGGAGGGCGGGATCAATCTTTGGGAGAAGCCTTCGACGGCGGAGTGATCGAAACTGGGGTGGGTCAGATAGATCCCCCCTCACCCCAGCCCTCCCGAAACGTCGGACCGCCCCCAGGGGGGCGAGGGGGAAAGGGAGCAAATCTCCGTGCTTTTCAAACCTGAGTTCGATTCGATATTTCAGGTCGGTGTATAGCGACAAAACACCTCGGTCAGTCCCCTCTCCCTCCGGGAGAGGGTTAGGGTGAGGGGGCTCTTGATTTTGCTCTGGCGTTAAAGGCTCAACGAAAAAACGGCACATCCCCCAACACCGTAGCCCGCTGCATCACCCGCCGCGCCGGCCGGTAGTCATCCACCGCGTAATGCTGGGTCACGCGGTTGTCCCAGAACGCAATGTCGTCCTTCTGCCAGCGCCAGCGAATGGTGAACTCCGGCCGCGTCGCATGCGCGAACAAGAACTTCAACACCGCTTCGCTCTCGGATTCCGACAGCTCATTGATCTTCGACGTGAACCCTTCACTGACGAACAGCGAACGCCGTCCGCTCACCGGATGCGTGCGAATCACCGGGTGCGACAGCGGTGGATTCTTGCGCCGTGCCGCTTCCCACTGCGCCAGTGCTTCCGGCGTGTTGCCGTAGCGTTCCAGCGGAAACGAGCGGGTGAAATCGTGAGTTGCGGTCAGCCCTTCGAGCAGCGCTTTCATCGGCGCCGACAGCGCCTCATACGCGGCAATCCCGCTGGCCCACAATGTGTCGCCACCGAATTCCGGCAGCAGCTTGGCGCTGAGCACCGCGCCCATGGCCGGGGTCGGCAGGAAGGTCACGTCGGTGTGCCAGATCGCGTTGTCGCGCACGTCGGTGACGGCGGTGTCGAGGATCAGCACTTCCGGCTGTTCCGGCACGTTCGGGTAGATCGGGTGAATGTGCAGATCGCCGAAGTAAGCGGCGAAACGCGCCTGCTGCGACGGCTCGATCGGTTGATTACGGAAGAACAGCACCTGGTATTTGAGCAGTGCCTGCTCGATGGTGTCGCGCTGTTCCAGGTTCAGCGGCTGGCTGATGTCGACGCCGCTGATCTGTGCGCCGAGGGCCGAGCTTAAAGGGGTGATGTTCAGGCTGCTCATGGTGGTTCTCTTCAATTCCGGGGCCCCGAAACTGTCGGGGTAGTCAGTGCTGAAAAATCAGTGGGCCTGGCCGTGCCACGGCACCAGTTTGCGTTGCAGGGCGCGCAGGCCCATCTCCATCGCGAAGGCGATCAGGGCGATGACCAGAATCCCCAGCACCACCACATCGGTGACCAGGAACTGCGCCGCCGACTGCACCATGAAGCCCAGGCCGCTGGTGGCCGCGATCAGTTCGGCAGCGACCAGAGTCGACCAGCCGACACCCAGACCAATGCGCACACCGGTCAGAATGTCTGGCAGGGCGCTTGGCAAAATCACATGGCGGATCAGTTGTGCGCGAGTGGCGCCCAGCGACTGTGCGGCGCGCAATTTGGCCGGGTCGACGGTGCGCACGCCGGTGGCGGTGGCAATCGCGATAGGGGCAAAAATCGCCAGATAGATCAGCAGCACTTTCGACAACTCGCCGATGCCGCACCAGATCACGATCAGCGGCAAATAGGCGAGCGGCGGAATCGGCCGGTAGAACTCGATCAGCGGATCGAGCACACCACGGGCGATGCGGTTGGCGCCGATGGCAATGCCCACCGGCACCGCGGTCAGAATCGCAAAACCGAGGCCCAGGCCGATGCGGCTCAGACTGGCGCCCAGGTGCTGCCACAACGTCGAATCCATGTAGCCCGTGGTCGCCAGCAACCAGCCTTTTTGCAGCACGGCGGACGGTGGCGGCAGGAACAGCGGTTCGATCAGGCCGGTGGCGGTCACGGCCCACCAGATCACCAGCAACGCGAACAGGGTCAGCAGGCTGATCCAGCGGGTGCTGAGGCTGCGGCGCACGGGAATCACCACCGATGTGGCGGCGGGTTTCACGGCGGTGGCGGAAACGTCGTAACTGCTCATGCGCGCTCCTGCCGCTGAACGGCGCTGCGTTGCGAGAACACTTTGGCCAGCACGTGTTCGCGGGTTTCGATGAAGCGCGGATCGGACTTGATCGCCCGCGCCGATTCGCCGGCGGCGTAGCGCTGGCCGAAGTCGAGGTGCAGGCGCTCGACGATCTGCCCCGGATTCGGCGCGAGCAGAATCAGGTCAGTGGCGAGGAACACCGCTTCTTCAATGTCGTGGGTAATCAGGAACACCGGTTTGGCGGTGCGTTGCCAGACTTGCAGCAACAGCTCCTGCATCTGTTCGCGGGTGAAGGCGTCGAGGGCGCCGAAGGGTTCGTCCATCAGCAACACACGCGGATCGGCGGCGAGGGCGCGGGCCAGGCCAACGCGTTGCTTCTGGCCGCCGGAAAGCTGCCAGATGCGACGGTGTTCAAAACCGGAAAGGTCGACCAGTGCGAGCATTTCCCGAGCGCGCTGTTCGCGTTTGTCCTTGGCCACACCGGCCAGTTCCAGACCGAAAGCGACGTTGGCCAGCACGTCCTGCCAGGGCAACAGGGCGTCGTCCTGGAACACCACGCCGCGTTCGGCGCTCGGACCTTTGACCGGCACGTTGTCGAGGGTGATGCGGCCGGCGCTCGGTTCGACGAAACCGGCAATCAGGTTCAACAGCGAAGTCTTGCCACTGCCGGACGGGCCGAGGGCCACCAGCAATTGCTGAGGGCCGAGGGTCAGGGAAATGTCGGACAGTACCGGTTCCGGGCTGCCGGGATACTGTGCGCTGATGCGCTCCAGCTGTAGCAAGGCCATCGCAGTTAACTCCCGATCAATTGGTGATGTACTTGGCGCTGACGTACGGCGCGTAGTCCGGCAGTACCGCTTCGACCTTGCCTTGCTCCTTGAGGAACGCAGCGGTGTCAGTGATGGCTTTGGTGGTCGGAGCGCCGAGGTCGCTGACTTGATCCGCTGCCAGCGGGTAGACGTTGCCTTGCAGCAGCAATGGGATGTCGCTGGCTTTGGCGCCGGAGAGTTTCACCAGCTTGTCGACGTTGCTCTGATTGGCCAGCCAGGCTTTCGGATCCTTGCGGTAGTCGGCGTAGGCGTCGAGGGTGACCTTGGCGAAGGCGGTGACGATTTCCGGGTGCTTCTCGGCGAAGTCCTTGCGCACGATCCAGGCGTCGAAGGTCGGTGCGCCGAACTTGGCCAGTTCACCGGAAGTGATCAGCACTTTGCCGTTTTCCTTGGCCACACCCAGCGCCGGATCCCAAACGTAGGTGGCGTCGATGTCACCGCGTTTCCACGCAGCAATGATCGCTGGCGGGGCGAGGTTGAGGACGGTGACTTTTGATGGGTCGATGTTCCAGTGCTTCAGCGCGGCGAGCAGGCTGTAGTGACCGGTGGACACAAACGGCACGGCGATTTTCTTGCCGACCAGATCCTGCGGGGTCTTGATGCCGGAGCCGTCGCGGGCGACCAGTGCTTCGGCGGCGCCGATCTGGGTGGCGATGAGGAAGGTTTCCACCGGGACTTTGCGGGTGATTGCAGCGGTCAGCGGGCTGGAACCGAGGTAGCCGATCTGCACGTCGCCGGAGGCGATGGCGGCGATGATGTCGGCACCGTTATCGAATTTGCGCCAGTTGATGTCGGCCTTGGTGGCTTTCTCATAGGCGCCGTCGGCCTGGGCGACTTTCGCCGGGTCAACGGTGGTCTGGTAGGCGACGGTGAGGTCGGCGGCCTGAGCCAGGAAACTCGCAGCAGCCAGAGAGGCCACGGCCAGCAGGCGAAGCGGGAAATTCAGTTTCATTGAAGAGCTCCATATCAGGCGACCGAGCGTCGGCGTGAAAGGAGACTAAATGATCTAAGAATCTAAAAATAAATAACTTTTTAGAATGAGCTTATGAGCGGAAAAATCTAAGCGTGGGAGAGTGGGGGCTTTTCGGATTATCGGTTCGGACTTGAAATCCTTACCCCCTCACCCCAGCCCTCTCCCCCAAGGGGGCGAGGGGGAAAGGGAGCCGATCGAGGGCTTTTCACAATCGGAGTTCGGCTCGGTATTTCAAGTCGGCGTAGCTCTGATAAACACTGCGGTCAGTCCCCTCTCCCACCGGGAGAGGGCTAGGGTGAGGGGGCTGCGATCCAACGCCGATCAATCAGTTGCTGATCGCCAAAATACTCGCCTGATACGACCCGACAAACACGTCGAAATCGCCGACTTCGTTCTGCTCCAGCTCAGCCTGTTGCGCCAGCGAAGACCGCGCCAGTTCTTCAAACTTCGCCTGTTCCTCAGCCGCCAACGGTTCGCTGCGGAAGAACTCGGCGTGGGCCTGGCTCTGGCGCAGGGAGAATTGCGCGAAGCTTTCCTTGTGCGTGGCCATCGCCGCCAGCACCTGAGCCGAAGGCGTCAGGGACGAATCCTTGACCTTGGCCAGTTGCGCATCGAGCGCCTTGCTGTGGGCATCGCCGCCGTGGCTTTGATCCAGCAGCGCCGCCAGCGGAGCGATTTTTTCCAGCAGTTCGGCGGCCCATTCCTTCAGCTCCACCGGTTGGCCGTCGCGCTGCAATTGCAGGCCCGGACGGCGACCTTCCTTGACCACGCTGAGGAAGTTGGAGGTGGCGTTGCCGCAGGAATTGTTGGTCAGCAGCGGGCTTTCGTTCAGCGCGCAGTACAGCAGGAACGCGTCGAGGAAGCGCGACTCGGTGAGGTCGATGCCCATCGGCAGGAACGGGTTGATGTCCAGGCAGCGCACTTCGACGTACTGAATGCCGCGGGCCATCAAGGCCTGGATCGGTCGCTCGCCGGTGTAGGTCACGCGTTTCGGGCGGATGTTCGAGTAGTACTCGTTTTCGATCTGCAGGATGTTGGTGTTCAGTTGCACCCACTCGCCATCCTGGTGCGTGCCGACTTCGACGTACGGCGCGTACGGCGTGGCCACCGCTTTGCGCAGGCTGTCGGTGTAGCTCGCCAGGTCGTTGTAGCAAGGGGTCA
This sequence comes from Pseudomonas paraglycinae, assembly GCF_021601625.1. Taxonomy (GTDB): domain Bacteria; phylum Pseudomonadota; class Gammaproteobacteria; order Pseudomonadales; family Pseudomonadaceae; genus Aquipseudomonas; species Aquipseudomonas paraglycinae. Next base: position 60,078 of record NZ_BQHR01000001.1, read on the forward strand.
GACCGGCCTGGGCGTTGCTCTGGTAACCGAGGTCGCTCATGCGCAGGCTGGTGGCGTAGGGCAGGTACAGGGTGTCGGGATCCAGCTGTTCCAACTGGTGCGCACGACCGCGCAGGAAACCCGCGTCCAGCGCCGGCGAGGCACCGAACAGGTACATCAGCAGCCAGCTGTAGCGGCGGAAGTTACGGATCAGCGCGATATAGGACGACGACTGGAAATCCCGGTCGGTGCCGATGAAGCCTTCGGCTTCCTTGAGCAACGGCCAGAGTTTTTCCGGCAGGGAGAAGTTGTAGTGAATCCCGGCGATGCACTGCATGGTCTTGCCGTAACGCAGGGCCAGGCCCTTGCGGTAGACGTACTTGAGCTGACCGATGTTGGAGGTGCCGTAATAGGCGATCGGGATATCTTCCTCGGCCGGCAACGGGCACGGCATCGATGGACTCCACAGGTACTCGTTGCCGAGCTTGCTGTAGGCGAAGCGATGAATCTTGTCCAGGCTCGCCAGGGTATCGGCCGGGTCTGGCAGGGCAGGCGTGATGAACTCCAGCAGCGACTCGGAATAGTCGGTCGTGATCTGTTCGTTGGTCAGCGCGGAACCCAGGGCTTCAGGGTGCGGCGTTTGGGCCAGGCGGCCTTCGCCGTTCACGCGCAGGCATTCACGTTCGATACCGTGAAGGCACTGCTCAAGCAGAGAGAGGTTAGCGCGCTCGCCGAGCAGAGCCAGGCGGCGGTTGAGAAGTTCGCTCAATTTGGATTCCTTCACGCGTCAGTCGCCCCAATATGGGGGTGGGCAGGACGGTCTACAAGGGTGAAGTTGAAACTGGCGTTTTCGCCTGGTTTTCGGGCCATGAAAGCCCCATTGGAAACGCCAACTTCAGTCCCTGAATCTGGCAGACGCGGGCGAGGAAAACTCCGACGCTGCGATCACAGCGCCGAAATTAACTCAAAATGATGAACAACATCTACAGGACAGCGAACGTGCCTTGCGCTTTTGCGACCAGTTTGTCGCCCTGCATCACGTCGGCTTCGACCACCAGCGTGCGCCGGCCCGGGTGGATCACCCGCGCCGTGCACATCACCTCGCCTTCGGAGACGGCGCGGATGTAGTTGATCTTGCACTCGATGGTCGCGCTCTGCTGGTCAAAGCCGTGGGTGCTGGAGCAGGCCAGCCCCATGGCGATATCGACCAGACTGAACAGCGCGCCGCCGTGCAGCTTGCCGCCGCGATTGCGCAGTTCGGGTTCCAGCGCCAGGGCGACTTGCGCCACCCCGGTTTCCAGGCTGTGCAGGCGGCAGCCCAACAGCTTGAAAAACGCGCTCTCGACGAGCCCGGCTGGCATATCCATCAGCGTTTCTTCAACTGCTTGGCGTTGGCAAACAACGACGCCATCGCGTTATTGGCTGGAGCCGCCGGGGTGCTTTCCTTGCGTGGCGCCGAACCCTGCGACTGGCGTGGCGCCGAGCCCGGACGCGAGCCACGGGCACCGTCGATCTTCTCGCCCGGGGTGTCGCTCATGCGCATCGACAGGCCGACGCGTTTGCGCGGGATGTCGACTTCCATGACCTTCACTTTCACCACGTCACCGGCCTTCACCGCTTCGCGCGGATCCTTGATGAATTTCTCCGACAGCGCCGAAATGTGCACCAGACCGTCCTGATGCACGCCGATGTCGACGAACGCACCGAACGCGGTCACGTTGGTCACCACGCCTTCGAGGATCATCCCCAGTTGCAGGTCCTTCAGGTCCTCGACGCCTTCCTGGAACTCGGCAGTCTTGAACTCCGGACGCGGGTCGCGGCCCGGTTTTTCCAACTCTTGCAGAATGTCGGTGACGGTGGGCAGACCGAAAGTCTCGTCGGTGAATTTCTTCGGATCCAGACGCTTGAGGAACGAGGCGTCACCGATCAGCGAGCGAATGTCGCGGTCGGTTTCAGCGGCGATGCGTTGTACCAGCGGATAGGCTTCCGGGTGAACGGCCGAGGAATCCAGCGGGTTGTCGCCGTTCATCACACGCAGGAAGCCGGCGGCCTGTTCGAAGGTTTTCTCGCCCAGACGCGCGACTTTCTTCAAGGCCGCGCGGGTCTTGAACGCGCCGTGTTCGTCACGGTGGGCCACGATGTTTTGCGCCAGGGTCGCGTTGAGGCCGGAGATCCGCGCCAGCAGCGCCACGGAGGCAGTGTTTACGTCCACGCCCACGGCGTTCACGCAGTCCTCGACCACGGCGTCCAGGCCGCGCGCCAGTTTCAGCTGCGACACGTCGTGCTGGTACTGGCCGACACCGATGGATTTCGGATCGATTTTCACCAGTTCGGCCAGCGGATCCTGCAGACGACGGGCGATCGATACCGCGCCACGGATCGACACGTCCAGATCCGGGAATTCCTTGGCTGCCAGTTCCGATGCCGAATACACCGATGCGCCGGCTTCGGAGACCATGACTTTGGTCATTTTCATCGCTGGGTATTTTTTGATCAGTTCGATCGCCAGTTTGTCGGTTTCACGGCTGGCGGTGCCGTTGCCGATGGCGATCAGATCGACCGAGTGCTTGGCGCACAGGGCGGCCAGGATGGCGATGGTCTGATCCCATTTGTTGTGCGGCACGTGCGGGTAAACCGTGGCGTGATCCAGCAGCTTGCCGGTGGAGTCGACCACCGCAACCTTGCAACCGGTACGCAGGCCCGGGTCGAGGCCCAGAGTCGCGCGCGGACCGGCCGGGGCGGCCAGCAGCAGGTCGTGCAGGTTGTGGGCGAACACGTTGATCGCTTCGGTTTCGGCGCCGTCGCGCAGCTCGCCCAGCAAGTCGGTTTCCAGGTGGGTGTAGAGCTTGACCTTCCAGGTCCAGCGCACCACTTCGCTCAGCCATTTGTCGGCCGGACGGTTCTGGTTCTGGATGCCGACGTGCTGGCCGATCATGCCTTCGCACGGGTGCAGGGTGCCCGGCAGCTCTTCGCCGACTTTCAGCGCGGAGCTGAGAATGCCTTCGTTGCGGCCACGGAAAATCGCCAGCGCGCGGTGCGACGGCATGCTTTTCAGCGGTTCGTCGTGTTCGAAGTAATCGCGGAATTTCGCGCCTTCCTCTTCCTTGCCGGCGATCACGCGGGCACTGAGGGTGGCTTCCTGCTTCAGGTAGGTGCGCAGTTTTTCCAGCAGGTTGGCGTCTTCGGCGAAGCGCTCCATGAGGATGTACTTGGCGCCTTCCAGTGCAGCCTTGGCATCGGCCACGCCTTTTTCGGCGTCGACGAAGCGCGCGGCTTCGGTTTCCGGGGTCAGCGACGGGTCGTTGAACAGGCCGTCGGCCAGTTCGCCGAGGCCGGCTTCCAGGGCTATCTGGCCCTTGGTGCGGCGCTTCTGCTTGTACGGCAGGTACAAGTCTTCGAGGCGGGTCTTGGTGTCGGCGAGTTTGATTTCGCGCTCCAGCTCAGGGGTGAGTTTGCCCTGCTCCTGAATGCTGGAAAGAATGCTGATGCGCCGTTCGTCGAGTTCTCGCAGGTAGCGCAGACGCTCTTCCAGATGACGCAGTTGGGTGTCATCGAGGCTGCCGGTCACTTCTTTCCGGTAACGGGCGATGAAGGGAACGGTAGAGCCTTCATCGAGTAGCGCGACGGCCGCTTCGACCTGTTGTGGGCGTACGCCGAGTTCCTCGGCGATGCGGCTGTTGATGCTGTCCATAAAACCACCTGACAAATTGTGAAAGCAGTCTCGCAGGCGCGTAAATAAAGGCCCGGAGTCTGGTGGGGCGGCTTGATGCTGGCCGCTGCCTGGGTCAAAAGGCATCCCATTGACCCGTGAAATCGAACAATTACTGCGGCGCCCATGAAAATAAGGGACGGCCACCTGCGGTAACGATTCAGACGTTGCCTGACACAAAAGGCCGCGCATTATAACCAGCGTTCTGTCATTCGGGGGCGACGCAGTCTGTAGGCACAAGCCCCGGTTTTCTGGCAGTGAAGGAAAAATCTGCTAACAATGCACACGGTGCGTATAACGGCAGCTACGCCATAATGCGCGCCGAGCTAAAAGGAGCATCCAATGAGCAGCACTGCACAAACTGCTGAAGGCGAAAAAATTCTCATCGTTGACGACGATCCGGGGCTGAGCAGCCTGCTGGAACGCTTTTTCGTCAGCAAGGGCTACCGTGCCCGCGCCGTACCGAATACCGAGCAGATGGATCGTCTGCTGTCGCGTGAAGTGTTCAACCTGGTCGTCCTCGACCTGATGCTGCCGGGCGAAGACGGCCTGACCGCTTGCCGCCGCCTGCGGGGCGCGAACAATCAGATTCCGATCATCATGCTTACCGCCAAGGGCGACGAACTGAGCCGTATCAAGGGCCTGGAACTGGGCGCCGACGATTACCTGGCCAAGCCGTTCAACCCGGACGAGCTGATGGCTCGCGTCAAAGCCGTGCTGCGCCGTCAGGCCGCGCCGGTGCCGGGCGCGCCGGGCAGTGAAGAAGAAAACGTCACGTTCGGCGATTACGTGCTGTCCCTGGCTACCCGCGAACTCAAGCGCGGCGACGAAGTGCACATGCTCACCACCGGTGAGTTTGCGGTACTCAAGGCCCTGGTGATGAACGCTCGTCAGCCGCTGACCCGCGACAAGCTGATGAACCTGGCCCGTGGCCGTGAGTGGGATGCCCTTGAGCGTTCCATCGACGTGCAGATTTCCCGTCTGCGCCGGATGATCGAACCCGATCCGTCCAAGCCGCGCTACATCCAGACCGTCTGGGGTGTCGGCTACGTGTTCGTGCCGGATGGCAACTCCACCAAGTGATGGGTGATTTGTAGGAGCGGGTCTGCGGGAAACGGTCGGAAACGCCGTCAGCGCAGACTCGCAATCCGCAATATGCGAGCATTGCTCGCTCCTGCAAGTGTGTAGCGGTTATCCATGAAAACCCCCGTCTGGTTCCCCCAAAGTTTTTTCTCCCGCACCCTGTGGCTGGTGCTCATCGTCGTATTGTTTTCCAAGGCATTGACCCTGGTTTATCTGTTGATGAACGAGGACGTGCTGGTGGATCGCCAATACAGTCACGGCGTCGCCCTGACGTTGCGTGCCTACTGGGCCGCCGACGAAGAGAACCGCGCGAAAATCGCCGATGCCGCGACCCTGATCCGCGTGGTCGGTGCCGGTGTGCCGGAAGGCGAACAGCACTGGCCGTACAGCGAAATCTACCAGCGGCAGATGCAGGCGGAACTGGGTGCCGACACCGAAGTGCGCTTGCGCATGCACTCGCCGCCGGCCTTGTGGGTTCGCGCGCCGAGCCTGGGGGATGGCTGGCTGAAAGTCCCGCTGTATCCACACCCGTTGCGTGGCCAGAAAATCTGGAACGTGCTCGGCTGGTTCCTGGCGATCGGCCTGCTGTCCACGGCGTCTGCGTGGATTTTTGTCAGCCAGCTCAACCAGCCACTGAAGCGTCTGGTCTACGCTGCCCGGCAACTCGGCCAGGGCCGCAGCGTGCGCCTGCCTATCAGCGACACCCCCAGCGAAATGGCCGAGGTTTATCGCGCCTTCAACCAGATGGCCGAAGACGTCGAGCAGGCCGGTCGCGAGCGTGAGCTGATGCTGGCGGGGGTATCCCATGACCTGCGGACGCCGCTGACCCGTTTGCGGCTGTCACTGGAGTTGATGGGCGATCGCACCGACCTGACCGACGACATGGTGCGTGACATCGAAGACATGGACGCGATCCTCGACCAGTTCCTCGCCTTCATTCGTGATGGTCGGGACGAGTCGGTGGAGGAGGTGGATCTCAGCGATCTGGTGCGTGAAGTGGCGGCGCCCTATAACCAGACCGAAGAGAAAGTGCGCCTGCGCCTGGAACCGATTCAGCCGTTCCCGCTGCGTCGGGTGTCGATGAAGCGCTTGCTGAACAACCTGATCGGCAACGCGTTGAATCATGCCGGCGGCAGCGTGGACGTCGCGGCCTATGTGTCCGGTGACACCAGTGCGCCGTACGTGGTGCTGAGCGTGATGGACCGTGGAGCGGGGATCGATCCCTCCGAACTTGAGGCGATCTTCAACCCGTTCACCCGTGGCGATCGTGCCCGGGGCGGGAAGGGCACCGGGCTGGGCTTGGCGATCGTGAAGCGGATTGCGTCGATGCACGGCGGCAATGTCGAACTGCGTAACCGCTCCGGTGGCGGGCTGGAAGCGCGGGTCCGGTTGCCGCTGGGATTGATGCTGCCAAGAGATGCCGTTTAACGGCAGCCTCAAGCGGCAAGTTTCAAGCTACAAGCTACAGCGGCTTTTACTCGCCACTTGCAGCTTGTAGCTCGCCGCTGTTTTTTATCCCTTGCCTTTTGTGCGGGTCATGTTCGGCCCGCCATTCTTCTCGAGATGCTCGATGATGATCCCCGCCACGTTCTTGCCCGTGGTGGTTTCGATGCCTTCCAGACCCGGTGACGAGTTCACTTCCATCACCAGCGGCCCGTGGTTGGAGCGCAGGATATCCACACCCGCCACCGCAAGGCCCATGACCTTGGCTGCACGCAACGCGGTCATGCGTTCTTCCGGGGTGATCTTGATCAGGCTGGCGCTGCCGCCCCGGTGCAGGTTGGAGCGGAACTCGCCGGGCTTGGCCTGACGCTTCATCGCCGCGATCACCTTGTCGCCGACCACGAAGCAGCGGATGTCGGCGCCGCCGGCCTCCTTGATGTATTCCTGCACCATGATGTTCTGCTTCAGGCCCATGAACGCCTCGATCACCGACTCTGCCGCCGTCGCGGTTTCACACAACACCACGCCGATGCCCTGGGTGCCTTCCAGCACCTTGATCACCAGCGGCGCACCGTTGACCATGTCGATCAGGTCGGGAATGTCGTCAGGCGAGTGGGCGAACCCGGTCACCGGCAAACCGATGCCCCGGCGCGACAGCAATTGCAGCGAGCGCAGCTTGTCCCGCGAGCGGGCGATGGCCACCGATTCGTTGAGCGGGAACACCCCCATCATTTCAAACTGGCGCAACACCGCACAGCCATAAAACGTCACCGACGCGCCGATCCGCGGGATCACTGCATCGAAACCCTCCAGCGGCTTGCCGCGGTAGTGGATCTGCGGTTTGTGGCTGGCAATGTTCATATAGGCGCGCAAGGTGTCGATCACCACCATTTCATGCCCGCGCTCGGTTCCGGCTTCGACCAGACGGCGGGTGGAATACAGACGCGGGTTCCGCGACAGCACAGCGATCTTCATGCAACACCTGTGGAGGAGGTAGATACCGGGAACACCGGCTTGTCTTGTACATATTTGATGCCCGGATTGACCACCAGCTGGCCGTCGATCAGGGCTTTGGAACCGAGCAACAGGCGATAGCGCATGGACTTGCGGCAGGCGAGGGTGAACTCGATTGGCCAGACCCGGTCACCCAAGGCTAGGGTGGTGCTGATCACGTAGCGCACCTGGGCCTGACCGTTCGAACTCTTGATAGTCTTGCGTGCCACCAGCGGCGCTTCGCATCGCCGATGGCGTAACTGCACGACGGTGCCCAGGTGCGCGGTGAAGCGCACCCACTTCTCGCCGTCACGTTCGAACGGCTCGATGTCGGTGGCATGCAGGCTGGAGGTGCTGGCGCCGGTGTCGATTTTTGCCCGAAGGCCGGCGACTCCCAGATCCGGAAGCGCCACCCACTCGCGCAGACCGATAACGGTCAAATGGTCAAATGTCTTCAATGGAAAAAACCAACGATTAACGCGTCCACGCTTCAGGGGACACCTGGGCTAACGCTTTGAATGCGGGTCTGGCGAACCAGTAACCCTGCATCAGAAATATTCCGCAGTCCGCCAGGAAATCCCGTTCACCCGCACTCTCTATGCCTTCGGCGATGACTGTAACGTCCAACTCCGCACAGATTGTGACAATCCCCCGAACGATAGCCTGACGAACACGGTCACGGTCGATATCGCGGATCAGCGCCATATCGAGCTTGATCAGGTCCGGTTGGAAATCGGCCAGCAGATTGAGCCCCGAATAGCCGGCACCGAAATCGTCGATGGCCGTCTTGAAGCCGAATTCGCGGTATTCACGCAGAATATTGGTCAAATGGCGATAGTTATCTACGTGCTCGCTTTCCAGTGTTTCGAAAATCAGCCGGTCGATCGGGAAATTGTGTTTTCTGGCAGCCTCCAGGGTGCTGCGAATGCATAACTCTGGACGATAGACGGCGTTGGGCATGAAGTTGATCGACAAGTGTGTCTGCATATTAAGCTCGGCTGCGCCTTCGATGGCGCGAGTCCGGCAGAGCTGGTCGAAACGGTAGCGGTTATCTTCTGTAACCTGATCCAACACGGTTAAAGCGCCTTCACCAGCCGCACCACGAACCAGTGCCTCGTAGGCGTACACCGACTCGTCACGCAGATCCACGATGGGCTGATAAGCGAACGAAAAATCGAAGCCCAGCGGCTCGCTTTGCTGGCAGCCCAGGCACCCGGATTTGGGCGAGGTCAATGAAGACGGAAATTTGGTCACTCGATCACTCCATGCCGTTGAACCGGCGAAGATCACAGTTTATCTGGAGGGCCGGATTCTTGCGCCCGACAGAATCGGTAGTACAGTTCCGACTACTGGCTGAACGAGGAATTCATATGGCGCAAAAACAGGAAGAGGACGACAAGGTCCGTCTCGACAAGTGGCTGTGGGCCGCGCGTTTTTTCAAGACTCGCGCTTTGGCCAAGGCTGCCATCGAGAGCGGCAAGGTGCATTGTCGGGGAGAGCGCTGCAAGCCTGGCAAAGAGCCACGCATTGGCGATGAGTTCGAGATCCGCACGGGCTTCGATGAGAAGACCGTTGTGGTTCAGGCCCTGTCGATCGTGCGTCGCGGTGCACCTGAGGCGCAGACGCTGTATGCCGAGACCGAGGCGAGTATTGCCAAGCGTGAAGCGGCTGCGGCGATGCGCAAGGCGGGCGCCTTGGGCGTGACCACCGACGGCAAACCGAGCAAGAAGCAGCGCCGGGATCTGTTTAAATTTCGTGGGAACAGTGGCGGCGAATAAAAAAACGCAGCCTGCCGGCCTGGGTTCAAGACCCGCCGGCGGCTGCGTTTTTTTCAGTAACCGTTGATTACTGCGCGGACACCACACTCATCCGCGAAACCATCGGCAGTTTGCCCAGCAGCCGGAAAACCGGCGCTGTGACCTTCAACCAGAAGTTCGCCGCGTGATAAGCAAACGGCGTGTAGTAACCCCAGCCCAGTGCCCACACCGCCAGCAGCATGCCGCCGATGTAATCGTCCTGGCCCCAATGAGCACCGGCGACCAGACGCGGCAACATGAACAGCAGTGCCAGGCCCCAGATCACCAGAAACTGACCAGCCGTACGGCTGAACACGCCCATGAATAGCGCCCAGATCAGCAGCACCGAGGCGTGGTCACCGGGGAAACTCTGGCTCGAGCGGTCCTTCAGTTCCCAGGTCTTCTCCAGATGCGGGAAGTAATCGCTGATATGCACCGCGCCTTCGAGCACCATCGACGGGCTGCTGTGCTGCCAGCCCATGTGATCGGCGAACTTGGAAAACAGCGCGCGGATCACCACCATCAGCAGCAGGATCGAAAAAAATCCGAAAAAGGCGCGACGCACGTCAATCGCCCTGAACACCCAGTCGCCCTTGATAAGCAGCGCCAGCAGAATCAGGCCGACGACGATGTCGAACGGTCGCAGACTTGCAATTGCCCAGATGTGGAGCCATATGGGGTTGCTGGCCAGCGGTGCATTGAGTGAGCGGAACAGCCACTCGTCGAAAATCACACACAGCATCTGACCCGTAGGCCATAACCAGAAAGCCAGCAGTGCCAATGGCACAACGTTGCACAGAACCAGCCGGCCGAGGTTCCACCTTGATTGGAACAAACCCGGATTGTTCATAAAATGCCTCCCGTGGCTGAACATCGGCATCAAAAAGGATGCCAGAAGCGCGGGATTTTCATTCTTTGTAACCATTTTGTCATCACATTCAGATACCCAGACCTATGACCGATTTCCTCGATACCGATTACACCCAACGCTTCATCTTCGATGACAGCGACACGCGCGGCGAACTGGTGTCGCTGGAGCGCAGCTATGCCGAAGTGCTCGCCAAGCACCCGTACCCGGAGCCGGTTGCGCAATTGCTGGGCGAACTGATGGCTGCCGCGTCGTTGCTGGTGGGCACCCTGAAATTCGATGGCTTGCTGATTCTTCAGGCCCGTTCCGAAGGCCCGATCCCGCTGCTGATGATCGAGTGCTCCAGCGAGCGCGAAATCCGCGGCCTGGCGCGTTATCACGCCGAGCAGATTCCTGCCGACGCGACCCTCGGTGATCTAATGCCGAACGGTGTCCTGGCCTTGACCGTCGACCCGATCGCCGGCCAGCGTTACCAGGGCATCGTCGACCTCGACGGCGAAACCCTGTCCGACTGTTTCACCAACTATTTCGTCATGTCCCAACAGGTCGGCACTCGCTTCAAGCTGTGCGCCGATGGCCGTCGTGCCCGTGGTCTGCTGCTGCAGCAACTGCCGGCCTATCGCCTGAAAGACGAAGAAGAGCGCGCCGCCAGCTGGCAGCACATCACCGCGCTGGGCAACACCCTGACCGCTGATGAACTGTTGAGCCTGGACAACGAAACGGTTCTGCATCGCCTCTACCATGAAGAGCAGGTTCGTCTGTTCGATGTGCAGACACTGCGCTTCCACTGCAGCTGCTCCCGCGAGCGTTCGGGCAATGCACTGGTCAGCCTGGGGCTGGAAGATGCGCAGGCGCTGGTGGCCGAGCAAGGTGGAAAAGTCGAGATCGATTGCCAGTTCTGCAACCAGCGCTACTTGTTCGATGCGGCAGATATCGCTCAATTGTTCGCTGGCGCGGGCGTCGAGACGCCGTCAGATACCCGGCACTAAAACGGTTCAGCGCAGGTAAATTCACTGCACAACGACGGAATAACGCCGTTACGACGGGAGGGCCCTACTCTTTTTGGGCTTTTCTGGCATAATCCGGCCCACTTTTTTCGCGGTAGTAGTGCACGACTTTCTACTACAAAACGTTTGGAGCACACTCGGCCACTGGCCGACGGGGAACCTCATGACGCAAGCCAATAACGCCGTGTACACCGATCTGAGTGTTGATGATCTGGTAAAAGAAGCCCTGAACCGCGGTGAAGGCGAGCTTGCCGATACCGGCGCTCTGGTTGTTCGCACCGGTCACCGCACCGGCCGTTCGCCAGTCGACCGTTTCATCGTTGAAGAGCCTTCCACCCAGGCTGCCATCGCCTGGGGCCCGATCAACCGCAAGTTCCCGGACGACAAGTTCGACGCGCTGTGGGCTCGTGTTGAAGCATTCAACAACGCGCAAGAGCATTTCGTTTCCCACGTGCATGTAGGCGCGGCCGAAGATCACTACCTGGCCGTGAAGATGACCACCCAGACTGCCTGGCAGAACCTGTTCGGTCGTTGCCTGTTCATCAACCCGGCCCAGTACAACCCGGCCGGTCGCGAAGAGTGGCAAGTGCTGAACGTCGCCAACTTCGAGTGCGTGCCAGAGCGTGACGGCACCAACTCCGACGGTTGCGTGATCATCAACTTCGCCCAGAAGAAAGTGCTGATCGCCGGCATGCGTTACGCCGGTGAAATGAAGAAAGCCATGTTCTCCGTGCAGAACTTCCTGCTGCCGGCCGCTGACGTGCTGCCAATGCACTGCGCTGCCAACATCGGCGAAGAAGGCGACGTGACCCTGTTCTTCGGTCTGTCGGGCACCGGCAAGACCACCCTGTCCGCCGACGAAAGCCGTTACCTGATCGGTGACGACGAACACGGCTGGGGCGAAGGCGTTGTCTTCAACATCGAAGGCGGCTGCTACGCCAAGTGCATCGACTTGTCCGAGAAGAACGAGCCGGTCATCTGGAAAGCCATCAAGCACGGCGCGGTACTGGAAAACGTCGTGATCGACGACGCCAAGCACGCCGACTACGCCGATGTCAGCCTGACCCAGAACAGCCGCGCGGCCTACCCGCTGGAGCACGTTGCCAAGCGTTCCGAGAAGAACCTGGGCGGCGAGCCAAACGCTGTGATCTTCCTGACCTGCGACCTGACCGGCGTCCTGCCGCCAGTGTCGATCCTCAACGAAGAACAAGCGGCCTACCACTTCCTGTCCGGCTACACCGCTCTGGTGGGCTCGACTGAAATGGGCTCGGGCAGCGGCATCAAGTCGACCTTCTCCACCTGCTTCGGCGCACCGTTCTTCCCGCGTCCGGCCGGCGAATACGCTGAACTGCTGATCAAGCGCATCCGCGGCTTCGGCTCCAAGGTCTACCTGGTCAACACCGGCTGGACCGGCGGCGGCTACGGCGTCGGCAAACGCTTCAACATCCCGACCACTCGTGCAGTGATCGCAGCGATCCAGAGCGGCGCGCTGATCGGTGCAGCCACCGAGCACCTGGACACCATCAACCTGGACGTGCCACTGGCCGTACCGGGCGTCGAAACCAACCTGCTCAACCCACGCAACACCTGGGCTGACAAGGCTGCGTACGACGAAGCTGCCAAAGCACTGGCCGGTCTGTTCATCGAGAACTTCAAGAAGTTCGAAGTGAGCGACGCGATCAAGGCTGCCGGGCCTAAGTTGTAAGGTTGGGTTTGTAGCGAATGAAAAAGCCGCCTCTTGAGGGCGGCTTTTTTGTGGGTGACGGGTTGGATCTCATTGTCAGATCAACTGCCATTATTCCCGCACAATCCGTGTTAAAGAGCCAGAATAATGCTACTTAAGGAGCCGCGAATCCCCTGAGCATTTTCTCTCCAGCCATCATGGCCATTACCGTCTGGTATGCAGCACTCGTAGTACTTCCACAACATCAACTTTGATTGCGTAGATGATGACGTAGTTTGGAGTGACGACGATTTCGCGGGTACCTTCCGCGATACCTTTTCGGTACAGGGCTGGGTGCTGGCGAGCGCTTTCTCCTTTCAGTTCGAAGGCCTCATCGAGTTCAATCGCTGCAACGGGATTTTCCTGGCTGATACGCTCCATGATGTTGTCTCGGTCATCCAGCGCTTCTTGGCGCCAGACCAACCTCATCAACGTGCTCGCTGACGAAGGGCATCCCGTTTGGCGGCAAATATCCTGCGAGCGTCTTCATCGCTGACGCTGGGTCTTGGGTCATCAATGCTGATTTGTACCTGTTGCTTGACCCATTCTTCATACGCAGCTGCTTCATGAGCTTGTTTCATCGCTTCGGCGCGATCAGGGCGAGCATAGGTTTTTATCTGTAGGGGGTCGTAACTGGAGGCGTCCACATCGAAGTGATTGATGCCCACTCCTTGCAGGTAGGTCACCAGTGTTTCAAGCCGCTTGAACAGACGTACCTGGCCACTGCGTTGTGCGGTCAATGAGTATTCTTTGCTTCCTTGCTGAATCTGAATCGACCAGCCACCGGGTTTGGCGACGATATGTGCGCTACTGATCGAACCGTTCTCAAACAGCCGCGTGAGAGTGCTGTGATCAATGGTTTCAGTGGTCATGAAGGCAAGCCCTTGGTTGAACAATGGCTCCCATCGTACGCAATCAATAATAGTTTGCAAAATTCTGATCCTTAAGTTTCGCGCCGGAGATGTCAGCGTCAGTGTTCGAGATAGGGGCAGACAGTTCTAGCTGTGAACACGCCTGCCGAGGAATTCGTCAGGCCGGCGCTTTCCAGTTGAGCATTCGTTGCTGGGCGACCTGGAGCAGGTCATAGCCGTCTTTGGTGAGAAGGTAGAGCGCGTGCGTGATGTGCGGGATGTCTTCTACGTCGGCGTGTTTGAAGCAGAGGCAGTAGAGGGTTTGCAGCAGGTCGCTTGAGGCGCGCAGGCGCTGGACGGCGCATTCGAGGATGTCTTGCGGGTTGGCTTCGGTGTCGATGACGAGGGGCTTGGTGTCGGTGAGGTTGGAGTCGAGTGGGCGGTAGCGATCGGAGTGGAGCTCGTTCCATGATTTCATTCTTTAGATCCTCAATTGCTTCGAATGAAGCCACCACATCGTGACCAAGCGACTGGAGGCGACTGTGTTCGGGTTGGTCAACCGGTGAGGATCATGCACATACCCGGCACGCTCGAAAGCGTCCCAAACACAGCCACCATAACGCTGCTGGCAATTGAGTGCCGGCAGCATACAGCGGACGCGAATGCATGATCCATTCGGGTGACCAAGCCCGAGTCGCTGAATTGGCAGCGACAGTCACAACTATAGGTTTCAGCCCACTGGCGCCGATAGAAGACAAGGCGCCGCTGCGTGTAGGAACGGGATGCAGATTCCGGCAGGCCGTTCCTACAGTTCAATCACGGTTTTCAACGAATCGCCCGATACCCCTCAACATCCAGCACACTCGTGGTCAGCCCGGTCGCCGGGCTGTAGATCGTGCCTTTCACCGTGGAAAACGGAACGCCTTTGCTCCCCAGCGAAACGTACCGTTCGCCCTGATCCAGCTCGGTGAACCAGGTGTAGGAGCACTTCTCCATCGCCTTGTATTTCGCTGCCGCGTTGACGATGGTGGCGGCATGGTTGCGCAGGTCGGCGTCGGTGAGGTTGAGGTTTTTGTCGAGGGCGGTGCCCCAGCGTTTCAGGCAGACCTCGGCAAAGTGGCGGACGATGAGGCCGGGTTCGGCCAGCACTTTTGGACCACTGTTGCCGTCGGCGGAGGCGTTGCCGACCAGGGTGGCGTGACGGCCGGGCATGGGGAAGATGCTGGTCTTGGTGCCGGTCGCGGTTTGCGGGATGACGCAACTGAAGCCCTTGGAGCGCTCATCCCGCGCATAGAAACCCACATATTCTTTTACGTTGCTGTTGAGCTTTACCCGTTGGTCCTGAAAGTTGCCAATACCTGGTACCGGGTCGATGGCAAAGATATTCACTGGAATGTTTTTCAGTGCACTGTCGTTGAACATGGCATTGGCCAGCATATGGCAACTGATACCGCCGCGGCTCCAGCCCACCAGATTGACTTTTGTTGGAATAACACCGTCCTTGCGAAAGGTTTTAATAATCTGTTCCTGTAACTTCTGTTGCGTGACGCTGCGATCGCCATAGTAATATTTGCGCCACAGCCAGGAACCTTCGACTTTTACATCTTCAATCGGAATGCCGGCGGCTTTTAGGCGGTTGTATTCCGCCTCTGTCAGTTTTTCGCGCTGCCAGTCGCACTTGCCTTTGATGATGTTCATCGCGTGCAGGACGTTTTCCTCCCAACCCTTGCCGAACAAGGTCCCGCTGAGGCCGTAGTCCTTGGATTGGGTGAACAGTTCATCAGCTTGCAGGTTGCTGGTGCCGGGGCCATCGACCACGATCCATTCGGCGAACTCGCGACCGACGTGATGAGAGGCAAGTGTGGAGACCAATTCACCGTCCCAATAGTTTTCGTGGGTGTCATCAAACTTCGTCGAACCTGTACCGCAAAAGAAAATAGTCAGCGTAGTCATGTTGTTGCTCTTGGTTGATGTAAGAGCAAACAGGCTAGTTCCGATCTTTGTTGTAATGGAAGTGATGGGTTGTTGCGAGCTTTGTAAGTTGCTCAGCTGGCTTTAACTATTTATTCGTTGTCTGGCAACTTCCAACAAGTCACAGCCGTCCTGCGTCAGCAGATAAAGCGCATTGACGATGTTGGGGATGTCTTTCACGTCGGCTTGTTTGAAACACAAGCAGTAAAGAGTTTCCAGCAGATCACTGGCGGCACGCAGGCGTTGATCGGCGGCATTGAGCAAATCACCCGGTGCTGCTGCGGTGTCGATGACCATGACCGGGTTGTCGCCGTCGCAGGTCTTGAGAGGGCGAAAACGAGTATTCAGCGGTGTGAACATGTTCATGATTGAGGCGTGTCCTTTACGAAGTCGCTTCGGCGGGCCGACACAGTGTTTTCAGTTGCGCCGGCCACTATAGAAGGGCGTCGTCGAGTGGGACAAGACAGCCACAATGGACAGAATTCGTAGGGGTTTTTCCGGGGTTCGGGCATTTGCCCTACGCGTTTTTGCGGCTTTTTCACAGCCAAACCCTGATGGGCGAAATTTCCTACGTGTTTGTCGGGCGATTCCCGTTAAACATCTGTATGGTGCGCGCCAGAATCCGTGGGGTGTTTCCAAACGTCCGACACAGACTTAAAGGGAATTGGGTATGCAGTGGCTAAGAATGGCCTCGATCGTTTTGCTATGGGCCAGTGGTTGTCGTTTGACGTTGGCCTCCGAGGCGGGCAATGGGCTGGTGCTCACGCAAGTGGAGCGCACCGAATGGCCGGACGCACTCACGACCCAGGCCAGCATCGACACGGCGTCCCGCGCCGAAGTGCTGATGTTCGGCAAGGCACTGCTGGCCAGCGAAGGCCTGGATGAGTCCGGGCTGAAACAACGTCTGGGCGTGCCGCATGTGCAGCTCAAGTCGATCCGCCAGGTGCGTGACGGCCTATGGGATCGTTTGCTCACCACCTATCGCAACGCCAGCCAGAACTGCGACGAGCAAGCGTTCTGTCCTCGGGTGCGCAGTGTCGCCGACCTGCGTCAGTTGGCGGCGGCATTCACTGGTGATATCAGCCCGGCCCATGCACTGTGGGCCAGCAAAAGTCAGGGCGCGCATGAGCAGCTATTGAACGAGCAATTGCGAGTGGCGGTGTTGCAGCCGTAGTCCCGCCGTCACAGTCCCGCCGTCACGACGTTGGCCAAAGGCTGGAGGTCGTCGGGTATCATCCCGTATCGATTTGACCCCGACCTTTTCTCGACGCGCTGCGATCGCCCGCTAGGCTGTTGGCATCACAGCGGTCAACGGAGTGACAGCGAATGCACAACACCCTGGAACAGGTTTTCGGTTATCCACAGTTTCGACCCGGTCAGGAGGCCGCAATCAGCGCCGTTCTCGCCGGGCGCTCGGCCGCCGCGATATTTCCCACCGGCTCCGGCAAGTCCCTTTGTTACCAGGTGCCGGCACTCCTGCTGCCACACCTGACGCTGGTGGTCTCGCCGCTGCTGGCGCTGATGCAGGATCAACTCGAGTTTTTGCGACGACACGGGATTTCGGCAGGCAGCATCGATTCGGCGCAGAGCCGCGAAGATGCCAATGATGTGATGGCACGTGCCCGTTCCGGCGAACTGAAGATCCTGATGATTTCCGTGGAGCGCTTGAAGAACGAGCGCTTTCGCAATTTTTTGCAGCAGGTGCCGATCTCGCTGCTGGTGGTGGATGAGGCGCACTGCATTTCCGAATGGGGCCACAACTTCCGCCCCGACTACCTCAAACTGCCGGACTACCAGCGCCAGTTCAACATCCCGCAAACCCTGCTGCTGACTGCCACGGCAACGCCGAAAGTGATCGCCGACATGCAGGCGAAATTCGCCATCGCGGCAGAAGATGTGGTGACCACCGGTTTCTATCGACCCAACCTCAATCTGCTGGTCGAGCCGGTGCGTGGGCAGGACAAGCGCCGACGGCTGGTGGAGTGGATGAGCGAGCGCGCGGGGCAGCCGAGCATCGTCTACGTCACGCTGCAGAAAACCGCCGAGCAGATTGCCGAACATCTTGAGCGCAATGGCATTCAGGCCGAGGCTTATCACGCCGGTTTGCCCCATGAGCAACGGGACGGGATCCAGAAGCGCTTCATGGGCGGGCAGTCCAATTGCATCGTCGCCACCATTGCGTTCGGCATGGGCATCGACAAGAGCGACATCCGCAACGTGGTGCATTTCGACCTGCCCAAATCCATCGAAAACTACAGCCAGGAAATCGGTCGCGCCGGACGTGACGGGCAGCCGTCCGACTGCCTGGTGCTGGCCAACCGCGACAGCCTCAACGTGCTGGAAAACTTCGTGTATGGCGACACGCCGGAACAGGACGGCATTCGTCATGTGCTCGACGAGTTGCAGGCCGCCGCGCCCGAAGGCCAATGGGAATTTCTGCTCGGGCCGCTGGCGGACCAGAGCAACATTCGTTCGTTGCCTCTGAAGACGTTGCTGGTGCAGCTTGAGCTGCGAGGACTGATTGCCCCGCGCCACGCGTACTACGCCGAATACCGTTTCAAATACTTGCTGGAGCCCGAGGCGTTGCTTGAGCGTTTCGAGGGCGAGCGAAAGGATTTCGTCGCCGCGATCATCCAGACCTCAAGCCGCGCGCGCACCTGGGTCACGGTGAATTTCGAGGCGATGTACGAGCAGTATTCAGCCGAGCGCAACCGGGTGGTGAAGGCGCTGGATTACTTTCAGGAAAAGGGCTGGGTCGAGCTTGAGAGCAAGCAAATGACCGAGGTCTACAACGTCCTGCGCGGCGATTTCGACAGCCAGGCGCTGAGCGCTGAACTGCATGACTATTTCACCCGCCATGAGCAAACCGAATTGGCTCGGATTCACGCCATGCTCGAGCTGTTCGCCACCGAGCGATGCCTCGGATATCGGCTGGCCGAATATTTTGGCGATCACAATGCACCGCAGCAGTGCGGACATTGCTCGGTGTGTCACGGGCAGGTCGCGCGGCTGCCGGCACCTCCGGAATTGCCGTCGCTTGTGGATAAGAATTTTGCGGCGTTGTGTGGCGATTTTATCCACAGGCACCAGCAGCACGCTGGCAGCGCTCCGTCGGCGGAGCGGTTGACCCGGTTCCTGTGTGGAATCAGCGTGCCGTTGTTTACCAGGCTCAAGGCCCGGGCCATTTCCGGGTTTGCGGCGCTGGAAGAATATCCCTACGCGGAGGTTCGGGCCTGGGCTCAGGCGCATCTTTGAATCTCGAATCCATCTGCTGAATGTCGATCATCACGGCAATGAACTTCAAAAATGCCCGGTGGCTGACTATGGTGATGGCTGTCTTCGGATCGCCAACAAGAGAACAACATGAGCCAGACATCCTTCGCTATTCAGCAGGCCGCCGTGATCGGCGCCGGCACCATGGGCCGCGGCATCGTCATGTGCCTGGCCAACGCCGGCGTGTCGGTGCAGTGGGTCGATAACAATCCACAGATGCTCGAGCAGGCGCTGGCCACCGTGGCCGATACCTACGCGCACAACGTGCGACAGGGGCGGATCGACCAGGCAGAGGCCGATGCGCGGATCGCCCGTGTCAGTGCGGCGCCGGACTATGTGGCGATCCGCAACGTCGACCTGGTGATCGAAGCGGTGTACGAAAACCTCGAACTCAAGCAGAAGATCTTCCGCGAGCTCGATGGCGTGCTGAAGCCCGAAGCGCTGTTGGCGAGCAATACTTCGGCGCTGGACATCGACGCCATTGCCGCCGCGACACGGCGTCCGACTCAAGTGCTGGGCCTGCATTTCTTCAGCCCGGCGCACATCATGAAGTTGCTGGAAATAGTCCGTGGCGCGCAGACATCACCGGCTGTGCTTGAGGCTGCACTTGAGCTGGGCAAGCGCATGGGCAAGGTCAGTGTGGTGTCGGGCAACTGCCACGGTTTTATCGGCAACCGCATGCTCCATCCGTATGTGCTCGAAGCGCGCAAGATGTTGCTCGAAGGGGCGTATCCGCATCAGGTCGATGCGGCGTTGCAGAGTTTCGGTTTCGCCATGGGGCCGTTTCGCATGTACGACGTGGTCGGCATCGATCTCGAGTGGCGTGCTCGCGAACTGGCCGGCAAGGGGCAGGACGCGCCCGAAGTTCAGGTCGATAACCGCTTGTGCGAACAGGGTCGCTTCGGTCAGAAGTCCGGCAACGGTTATTACCACTACGAGCCGGGCAGTCGTCAGGCCGAGCATGATCCCGAGGTCGATGCGCTGGTGATGAGCGTCAGCGAAGGGTTGGGATTTCATCGGCGGGATATCGGCTCGGAGGAGATCCTTGAGCGGTGCCTGCTGGCGTTGGTCAACGAGGGCGCGAAGATCCTGCAGGAAGGGATTGCCGAGTCGGCGCATGACATCGATCAGGTTTATCTGAATGGCTACGGCTTCCCGGCGGAGCGGGGCGGGCCGATGGCCTGGGCGGATGATCAGGGTCTGGCCGACATTCATAAACGGCTGCTGGCGCTGGAGGCCCGGCAGGGCGATCACTGGCGGCCGGCGCCATTGATCGGCGAGCTGGCGGCGCGAGGCAAGGGTTTTTACCTTTAGACTGGGCAGATCACTCCAGGAATCGACACTGATGTCCAACCCGATGCCGCAACGCAGCGATTACCCGCACTTCCAGCCGATCACCACGCGCTGGCATGACAACGACGCCTACGGCCACGTCAACAACGTCACCTATTACAGCTTCTTCGACACGGCGGTGAACACTTACCTGATTCAGGTCGGAGGGCTGGATATCCATGACGGCGAGGTGGTGGGATTTGTGGTGAGTTCGTCCTGCGACTACTTCGCTTCGATCGCTTTTCCGGATCGAATCGAGATTGGCCTGCGGGTCGGCAAGCTGGGCAACAGTTCGGTGCAATACGAACTGGCGGTGTTCAAGGAAGGAGAACAGGAAGCCTGTGCCGCCGGGCGCTTCGTGCATGTATTCGTCGACCGGGCATCCAATCAGCCGGTGTCGATTCCGGCCCGATTGCGCGAAGCGCTGGAACGCCTGACGGTGTGACGGACAAAAAAAATCGCAGCCCGGGGGAGCTGCGATCTGGGGGTATCAGCTAACGAGGCCAGGCCTCAGTCGCGATAGTAGCGGTGGTGCTTGCGATGGCCATAGGCATGGCCACGACCTGGGTGACGGTCACGGTAGTAGCGACGATCATCATGGCGACGATCGTAATGACGATCATCGTCATCGCTCTTGTTGCCCATGTAGTTGCCCAGCGCGCCACCCGCGCCGCCGCCGGCTGCTGCGCCGATCAGGCTGCCGGTGGTGCCGCCCATGCTGCGGCCGACCACGTTGCCGCCGGCTGCGCCCAGCGCACCGCCGATGGCTGCTTCGCCACGGCTGCGCTTGTCGGCGCCCACCGCACTACCACCCGCGCCGCCCAGGGCTGCGCCAATGGTTGAACCTGTACTGCCGCCTAACGATTGACCGACGACCGAGCCAAGAACCCCGCCCAATGCGCCGCCCACACCTGCTTCGGTGGTGCCTCCGGCAGAAGCGAAGCCACTGACCAGGCCAAGGGACAACAAGAGAATCGAGGAGAACTTCATAGAGGAGCCTCAAAGGGATGACGGCGCGATCCTGAGGCTCTGGAATGGGCGTGACAATCGAAATCCGACGAATAGCACGACCTGTATACAATTCTGCAAGTTGCTGATTTTTGGGCGGAACTTAACGGTTTTTCGCCGGTCTTTATCTACTTCGGACAGGCCGCTTTGATCACAAAGCGGCCTTTTTTGTGGGCGTTTGAAAAGTGTCGGCGAGATCTATCGAGTCTGACTTTCGGACGCGGAGCGTTCTTGGCTGCGCTCCCACGCAGAGCGTGGGAGCGATCAGAATCAGGCCGACTTGGCCATGATCAGCCCCGTCTCACTCGCCGCTTCCAACCGGATAGCGATGAATTTCGACGTCGGCGTATGGCTGCCATCGCCGGTGCTCTCCAGCGGCACCAACGGGTTCACTTCAGGGTAATAAGCCGCCGCCTGCCCCGCCGGGATATCGAACGCCAGCAGCGTGAAGCCCTTCACCCGACGCTCGCGACCATCGTCCCACAGCGACACGATGTCAGCCTTCTGCCCCGGTTTGAAGCCCAGGCGAATGATGTCCGCCTCGTTGGCGAACAGCACATCACGTTGCCCCTTCACCCCGCGATAGCGGTCGTCGAGACCATAAATCGTGGTGTTGTACTGATCGTGGGAACGCATCGATTGCAGGATCAGATCCGGCAGTTTGCCGGTAGCGCGAGTTCGCTCGTGGATCAGGTCCTTGGGCAGCATGTTCGGCTTGAAGTTGGCCCGGCCCGACGTGGTGTTCCACTTGCGCGCGCCGGCGCTGTTGCCGAGGTAGAAGCCGCCCGGGTTCTTGACCTTCTCGTTGAAGTCCTTGAAGCCCGGAATGGTGTCGGCGATCAGTTCGCGGATGCGCCGGTAGTCGGCCACCAGCCAGTTCCAGTCCACCGGTTTGCTGCCCAGGGTGGCGGCGGCAATGCCGGCGATGATCGACGGCTCCGAGCGCATCTGGTTCGACAGCGGCTGCAACTGGCCGTTGGAGGCGTGCACCATGCTGAACGAGTCTTCCACGGTGACGGCTTGCGGGCCTTCGGTCTGGATATCGATGTCGGTACGACCCAGGCACGGCAGGATCAGCGCGTCCTTGCCGTGGGCCAGGTGGCTGCGATTAAGCTTGGTGCTGATCTGCACCGTCAGGTCACAGTTACTCAGGGCCTGGAAGGTGCGCGGGCTGTCCGGCGTGGCCTGGGCGAAGTTGCCGCCCAGACCGATAAACACCTTGGCGCGACCTTCGGCCATCGCGTGAATCGCTTCGACCACGTTGTGCCCGTTGTGACGTGGCACCTTGAACTGGAAGCGGCGCTCGAGGGAATCAAGGAACGCCACCGGCGGACGTTCGTTGATGCCCATGGTGCGGTCGCCCTGCACGTTACTGTGGCCGCGTACCGGGCACAGACCGGCGCCGGGTTTGCCAATGTTGCCGCGCAGCAGCATCAGGTTGGCGATCTCCTGGATGGTCGGC
Organism: Pseudomonas paraglycinae; assembly: GCF_021601625.1. Lineage (GTDB taxonomy): Bacteria > Pseudomonadota > Gammaproteobacteria > Pseudomonadales > Pseudomonadaceae > Aquipseudomonas > Aquipseudomonas paraglycinae. The sequence continues at coordinate 82,576 of NZ_BQHR01000001.1, forward strand.
ACCGAGTGGCGATGCTGGGTGATGCCCATCGCCCAGCACATGATCACGTTCTTGCCTTTGGCGTACATGCGCGCCGCTTGCTCGATTTCCACCAGGGTCAGGCCGGACTGGGTGACGATCTGCTCCCACGGTGTGTCATCGACGACGCCGAGGTATTCCAGCACATTGACGCTGTGTTCATTGAGGAAGTCGTGATCGAACACCGCCGGTGCGCCGGCCTTCTGCGCCTCGCGTTCCCATTGCAGCAGGAACTTGGCCATGCCGCGCAGCACCGCCATGTCGCCGCCCAGCGCCGGGCGGAAATACGCGGTGTTGGTCGGCTTGTCGCCGTTGGTGAGCATTTCGATCGGATGCTGTGGATGCTGGAAACGTTCCAGACCCCGCTCTTTCAGCGGGTTGACGCACACTACCTGGGCGCCGCGTTTGACTGCTTCGCGCAGCGGTTCGAGCATGCGCGGGTGGTTGGTGCCCGGGTTCTGGCCCCAGACGAAAATCGCATCGGCGTGTTCGAAGTCGTCGAAGGTCACGGTGCCTTTGCCGACACCGACGCTTTGCGCCAGCGCCACGCCGCTGGCCTCGTGGCACATGTTCGAGCAGTCGGGGAAGTTGTTGGTGCCGAAGGCGCGCACGAACAGTTGATACAGGTACGCCGCTTCATTGCTGGCGCGGCCGGAGGTGTAGAACTCGGCCTGATCCGGACTCGACAGCGCTCGCAGGTGTTTGCCGATCAGCGCGTAGGCATCGTCCCAGCCGATCGGCTTGTAGCGATCGGTTTCGGCGTCATACACCACTGGCTCGGTCAGGCGACCCTGATATTCGAGCCAGTAGTCGCTCTGTTCGAGCAACGCGGTGACGCTGTGCTTGGCGAAGAATTTGCCGTCCACCCGGCGCTTGGTCGCTTCCCAGTTCACCGCCTTGGCGCCGTTCTCGCAGAACTTGACCATGCCGCTTTCCGGCGAATCGCCCCAGGCGCAGCCCGGGCAGTCGAAGCCGCCGTTCTGGTTGGTCTTGAGCATCATGCGCAGGTTTTTCAGGGCGTTGTCGCTGGTCAGCCAGGCCTGGGCCACGCTGATCAGTGCGCCCCAGCCGCCGGCTGCGCCCTTGTAAGGCTTGTAGCGTGGGACGGGTTTCTGGTCGGCTTGATGGTGTTGGCTCACGGGTGTTTCTCCATTTCTGGGCTATACACCCGCGGCGCGTTCTTTTGCGGCAGGTGGATGAGATTGAGGTTGTGGCGTCGGGCCCATTGCACGGCGAGGCCGGTGGGCGCGGACAGGCTGACCAGGGTCTGAATCCCGGCCCGCAGGACTTTCTGGATCAATTCGAGGCTGCAACGGCTGGTGACAATTGCCAGGCCGCCGGCTGTGGATATCTTTTGCCGGATCAGACCGCCAATCAGCTTGTCGAGGGCGTTGTGCCGGCCGATGTCTTCGCGGCCCAGCAGCAATTCACCGCTGGCGTTCATGAACACCGCCGCGTGCACCGCACCGCAATGCTGGCCGAGCGGCTGAAAAGCGCCGATGTGCTGGCGCAGACCGTCGAGCCATTCGATGGGCGGCAAGGGGGCGCCGGGTAAAACCTTGAGGTCAGGCAGCGCCTGCTCTACCGCTTCCACGCCGCACAACCCGCAACCGCTGGTGCCGGCCAGTTGCCGACGCTGCTGTTTGAGGTTCCAGAAAGCGCGGTTGGCGATGGTCACTTGCGCGTATTGCGCCGAGCCCGAGCCGGTCAGTTGCAGGTCGTAGATGTCCGAGGCGTCTTCGATGATGCCGCTGCCGAGGCTGAAACCGACGATGAAGTCTTCAAGGTCGGTCGGCGTCACCAGCATCACGGCCTGACTGATGCCGTTGTAGGCAATCGCCAACGCGACTTCTTCGGCCAGCGCGGTGCTGGCCGATTCCGCGAGGGGGAGATCGCTGTAGCTGTAGGTCTGACTGGCGGCTGGCGCGGGCGTTTCGAGAGCAGGCGCCGCGCAGGCCGGGCGCTTGGCGTTCATGGCATCACCGACGGATTGATCAACGTTAAGACTAGGCGCGGCAAGATGTCGCGTCTAATCGCTAGTGTCGATCCTTCGATAGATTCCGTCGATCAAGCCTCCGCTGGTGATTTTTGATAGAGCGCGAAACAGGCCTCGGCCAACGCCGATCGTGGGGCGCCGCGACGCATGATCAGCCCTAGTCGGGCAAGGGTCTGGGCGTTTTCGATGGGTTGCAGGCGCAGGTTATCCGTGAGGTTTTCCAGGCCGCCATCGAGTGGCATCACCGCGCAGCACAGCCCGCCGTGCACCGCTTGCAACAATTGGTGAACGGCGTCGGTTTGCAGCAATGGCTGTGGGGTCAGGCCGCGACTGTGGAAGTTATGGTCGATGGACTGGCGAAAGTGCATGCCACTGGTGAGCATGCCCAGGGGCAGTTCGATCAGTGATTCCCAACTCAGCGGCGCTTCGCCAAAGCTGAAGAACCGCTGGTCGTAGAGCAGGCCCATCTGCGTTTCACTGAACGCCAGGGATTCAAACCGCTCGCCGTCGAGGCGGTCCAGGTAGGACACGCCAATGTCGATGCGGTTGTTCGCCAGTTGCTCCAGAACCTGTTCGGAGCTCAGCGAGGACAGCTCGAAGCGCAGGTTCGGGTGTTGCGCGTGCAGGCGCTGCATCAACGGCAGCGCATCGAAACTCGACAACGGCACCACGCCCAGCCGCAGGGTGCCGATCAGATTGCCGCGACAGGCCGCCGCTTCCGCCTGCAAGCCGTCGTAGGCCGCCAGTACCGTGCGCGCCCAGGCCAGCACCCGTTCGCCCGGCGCGGTAAAGCCTTCGAAACGCTGGCCACGGTTGACCAATGGCAGGTCGAGTTCTTCTTCGAGGCTGCGCAGGCGCATCGACAGGGTCGGCTGGGTGATGTGGCAGCGGGCGGCGGCCTGGCCGAAATGGCGGGTTTCGTCGAGGGCGATGAGGAATTTCAGCTGCTTGATGTCCATCTTCGCTCCGGGGCGCTGGCAAGGGTGGGCGATTCTACCGCTTGCGCGGGGGCAGGGTCATTGGTCGGGCCGCAACCGGGTTTGTCCAGGGTGGTCTAGGCTTGGGCGTCTGGAACTTAAATCAAGGAGTGTGCGCGATGAGTCTTTTGAGCTTTGTGAAAGAGGCCGGTGAGAAGTTGCTAGACCTGTTGACCCCTGGCAACGCCAATGCCAGCGAGCAATTGAAGGAGCACATCAGCAAGGTCGGGTTGGGTAACCCGAATGTTCAGGCGACCGTGGACGGTGACAAGGTGACGGTCACCGGTGAAGTGGCGAGCCAGGAAGAGAAAGAGAAGATTCTTCTGGCAGTGGGCAACATTGCCGGTGTCGGCAGCGTCGATGACCAGATCACCGTGACCGGGCCGGTTGTGGCGGCGGCGCGTTTTGTGGTCGTGAAGAAGGGCGACACCCTCAGCGCAATTTCCCTGGCGGTGTATGGCAACGCCAACCAGTACAACAAGATCTTCGAGGCCAACAAGCCACTGCTGTCACACCCGGACAAGATTTATCCGGGGCAGACGCTGCGTATTCCCGAGTAACCGCAGATACCGCTATCGCGAGCAGGCTCGCTCCCACATTGGAATGCATTTCAGTTGTGGGAGCGAGCCTGCTCGCGATGGGGACGATGCGGTCTACAGGCCCGCAATCAAATCCCGATAATCCTCGACCGCCGCAAACTCCCCGGTGTCCTTCGGCCCTTTGCGGCTGTCCGGCTCTTTCACGGCCAACAGATGCGCCACGCCGAAATTCCGTGCACTGCGCAGGATCGGCAAGGTGTCGTCGATGAACAGACTACGCGCCGGGTCGAAGTCGATGTCGGTCTGTAACGCGTCCCAGAATTGCGGGTTCTCCTTGGGAAAGCCGTAGTCGTGGGAGCTGATCAGCCGTTCAAAGTATGGCGCCAGTTCGATTCGTTCCAGTTTCAGCGACAGTGAATCGCGGTGCGCGTTGGTGATCATCACCACGCGTTTGCCGGCTCGTTTGATCGCTTCCAGAAAGGTGTCGGCGTCCGGGCGCAGGGCGATCAGGTGGGCGGTTTCCAGTTTCAGTTCACGCACCGACAGCTTCAGTTCCGCGCTCCAGAAGTCCAGGCAGTACCACTGCAACTGACCGGCATGGCGCTCGAACAGCGGCTGCAATTCCATTTCCGCCATGGCCCGGCTCACGCCGTGCAGTTCGGCGTAGCGCTGCGGCAGGTGTTCCAGCCAGAAGTGGTTGTCGAAGTGCAGGTCCAGCAATGTGCCGTCCATGTCGAGCAGAACGGTATCGATGTCGGACCACGGTAATGAAGGCATGGCAACGTCTCGAACGGTAGAAAGATATCCGACGCAAACAATCGGAAAAGCCGCGTTATAGTAGCGCGTTCACGCCAAGGAGCTTTGCATGCGCCAGAAACCCACCGTACTCGCCCGCGAGATCGTCGCCACCAGCCGGCTGTTCTGCGTCGAAGAGCTGAAGCTGCGTTTCTCCAACGGCGTGGAACGCACCTACGAGCGGCTGGTCGGCAAGGGCGCCGGCTATGGCGCGGTCATGATCGTGGCGATGCTCGATGCCGAGCACGCCGTGCTGGTCGAGGAATACTGCGGCGGCACCGACGAATATGAACTGTCGCTGCCCAAAGGCCTGATCGAACCCGGCGAAGACGTGCTGGCTGCCGCCGAACGCGAACTCAAGGAAGAAGCCGGTTATGGCGCGCGACAACTGGAGCATCTGACCGAGCTGTCGTTGTCCCCCGGTTACATGAGCCAGAAAATTCAGGTGGTGCTGGCCACCGATTTGTACGAAGAGCGCCTCGAAGGCGATGAGCCCGAGCCGATGCGTGTGGACAAGGTCAACCTGCGGGAACTGTCGGCGCTGGCGCAGAATCCGAATTTCAGTGAGGGCCGCGCCCTGGCGGCGTTATACCTGACCCGCGACCTGCTTACCCAGCGCGGATTTTTTCAGGCATGAGTGAGATATCGATGAATTTTCCCCATCCGTTGATGGCGCCGGTGGTCGAGCTGGCACTGCGGGCCGGCGAGGCGATCCTGCCGTTCTGGCGTGCCGGTGTGGCCGTCACCGCCAAGTCCGATGATTCGCCGGTGACGGCGGCGGACATGGCCGCGCATCACGTGATCGTGGCCGGCCTGACAGCGCTGGATCCGAGCATTCCGGTGCTGTCCGAAGAGGACGCCAACATCCCGCAAAGCGTGCGCGCGAGCTGGCAGCGCTGGTGGCTGGTGGATCCGCTGGATGGCACCAAGGAGTTCATCAGCGGCAGCGAAGAGTTCACCGTCAACATCGCGCTGATCGAGAACGGCCGGGTGGTGTTCGGTGTGGTGACGATGCCGACCAACGGTCGCTTCTACGTCGGCGGAGCCGGGCTTGGTGCCTGGCGCGGCGACACGGGCGGCACGCCAGTGGCAATTCAGGTTCGTGACGTGCCGGGACCTGGCGAAGCGTTTACCGTGGTTGCCAGCCGCCGTCATTCGAGCCCGGAGCAGGAACGCTTGCTCGCCGGATTGAGTGCCAGCCTTGGAGAGTTGCAACTGGCCAACATCGGCAGTTCGCTGAAGTTCTGTCTGCTGGCCGAAGGTGCTGCCGATTGCTACCCGCGTCTGGCGCCGACTTCGCAGTGGGACACTGCAGCGGCGCAGGGCGTTCTGGAAGGGGCGGGCGGTGAAGTGCTCGATCTGAGTGGCGCAGCGTTCTGTTATCCAGCTCGGGAGTCTTTGTTGAACAGTTTCTTCCTGGCGTTGCCGGCGAAAGCAGCATGGCGGGCGAAGCTGCTCGAACTCGCCCGCTCGTAAGCGCGCTCAGTCTTCAGCGGTGCAGGACGTACTGCCCGCTGAAGGTCACTGCATCCTCATCGCTACCGGCATTGATGACCCGCGTATGCAGAGTCAATCGCGCCCGTCCGTAACGCTGATACATCGCCAGAAATTTCTTCCACTGCGTTGCACTCGGTGACGGGCAGATCGCAATGGCATCGCCGGTCACAGGCAGTGGATAACTGATCTGTCCTTCCTGAATCACGATGTGCCCGTCTTCGATGCCTTCTTCTTTCAAACGCAAGTGCAGCCAGCCCCAGCCGGCCAGCACCGCGCCGCAATACAGGCTGCCACCGAACATGGTGCTCTTGTGATTGACGTTGGCGTCCAGCGGCAGATGCAGGCGCAGTTGCTGTTCCTGCCAGTCGAGCACCTCGAGGCCCATGTCCCGGGTCAGCGGGATATCGTGGTGAAGGACCGATTCCAGATAACGACTGTCGTGCTTCATGCCCGGACCTCTTGCGGCAGAAAAGTGAATTGAGCGTGCTTCATTCGGATTCGTCGGAATGGCCGCCGCTGCCAGCGAAATTCAGACCGTGCTTGCGCAGTTTGTCGTGCAGGGTCTTGCGCGGAATGCCCAGGGCTTCGGCGAGACTGCGCACGGAACTGTGAGAACGGGCCAGTTCGGCGGCGATCAGGGATTTCTCGAAGTTTTCCACTTGCTCGCTGAGCCCGCCCGCCGTGATTTCGACGGTGGTGCCGGGGCTGCCATCGGGCTGTGTGTTGTCCAGTGCCAGTTCCAGGCCGAGGGCAAAACGCTCCGCCGCGTTCTGCAATTCCCGCACGTTGCCCGGCCATGAGTGCCGCAGCAGCAACGCCCGTTGCGCCGGTTGCAGTTCATGCGGTGGCAGACCATGGCGGGCGCTGGCTTCGTCGGCGTAATGCTGGAACAGCATCAACGCGTCTTCGCCCCGTTCACGCAGTGGTGGAATGCGCAGCGGCGCCACATTGAGGCGGTAATACAAGTCCGCCCGGAATCGCCCCTGATCCGCGGCCTGGCGCAGGTCTTCCTTGGTGGCGGCGATGACGCGGATGTCCAGCGGGATCAACTGATTGCCGCCCAGACGCTCGACCACGCGCTCCTGCAGCATGCGCAGCAGTTTGACCTGCACATCCATGCTCATGCTCTCGATTTCGTCGAGGAACAGCGTGCCGCCATTGGCGAATTCGAACTTGCCGATCCGGCGCTTTTGCGCACCGGTGAAGGCGCCGGGTTCATGGCCGAACAATTCGCTTTCGACCACCGACTCGGCCAACGCCCCGGCGTTGATCGCCACAAACGGGCCGTTACGCCGACTCGACAGATCATGCAGGGCGCGGGCGACGACTTCCTTGCCGGCGCCGGTTTCGCCGAGGATCAGCACGTCGGCTTTGGTCGCCGCCAGCGCGCCGATCTGCTCGCGCAGGCGTGACATCGGCGCGGACTGGCCGACCAGCCGCGCGCTCAGTTCGTTGCGATCACTCAGGGCCATGCGCAGGCTGCGGTTGTCCAGCACCAGACGCCGCAGGGCCAGGGCGCGGCGCACGCTGTCGAGCAGGGCGTCGCTGGCGAAAGGTTTTTCCAGAAAGTCATAGGCACCGGCGCGCATGGCCTGCACGGCCAGTGGCACGTCGCCGTGGCCGGTGATCAGCAGCACCGGCAGCTCGGGATCCTGAGCGTGAAGTTCATGGAGCAACTCAAGACCATCCATGCCAGGCATACGAATGTCGCTGACCACCACGCCCGGCCAGTCGCGCTCCAGTTGCGCGGCCAGGCCCTTGGCTTCGGACAGCGGGAGAATTTTCAGGCCGGCCAGATCCAGAGTCTGGCCCAAGGCCTGACGCAGGTGCGGATCGTCGTCGATCAGCACCACCTGAATGCGGTTGTCGATGGTCATGCGCTTCGATCCTCGGACGGTTGCAGGCTGACCCCGGGCGCGCCGGCGCGCAGCCGCAGGGTGATCAAGGCGCCACCTTGCTTGTGGTTGGCGAACGACAGTTCACCACCGAAGGCGCGCATCAGGGTTTCGCAAATGGCCAACCCCAGACCCAGGCCTTGAGTGCGGGTCTTGGTCGTGTAAAACGGTTCGCTGGCACGGCCCAGGGCTTCCATGCAGAAACCCGGGCCATTGTCGCGAATGTACAGGTTGACGCCGTCATCGGTGGATTCGGCACTCAGCCACAATTTGCGCGGCGGGCCTTTCTCGGTCAGGGCGTCGAGGGCGTTGGCCAGCAGATTACCCAGCACCTGGCGCAGACGGGTTTCCCCGGCCTCGACCCACAGGGTGGCGGCGGGCAGGTCACGGATCAGCTCGACATCCATGCTGCGGCGACGTTTGGCCAGCAAGGCGAGCGCGTCGTCCAGCGCCGGTTGCAGGGCGACACTTTCCGGGGCGTGGCGGTCGCGACGAGCGAAGGCGCGCAGGTGAGCGATGATCGAGGCCATGCGCCCGGTCAGCTCGCTGATCAGCTTGAGGTTGCCACGGGCATCTTCAGTGCGTTCGTGGTCGAGCAACACTTCGGCGTTCTCGGCGTAGCTGCGGATCGCTGCCAGTGGCTGGTTGAGTTCGTGGCTGATGCTTGCCGACATCGTTCCCAGCGCCGACAGTTTGCCGGCCTGCACCAGGTCGTCCTGGGCGCGCACCAGTTCCTGCTGGGCCTGTTCGCGTTCAAGCACTTCCTGTTTCAGTCGGCGGTTGAGGCCTTCGAGATCGCTGGTGCGCTCGGCAACCCGGCCCTCGAGCTCTCGCCGGGCCTTGGCTTCGAAAGCGATGCGTTCCAGGTAATGACGACGACGCTGCATCATCAGGCCCAGCAACAACATGACTACCAGCAAGGTGGCGCCGCCGATCGCCACCACCGTGCGCACCGGTCGGTCGATCAACGTGCGCGGGGCAAGAATGCTGACGCTCCAGCCGGTTTCCGCGATGTCCTGGGTCTGCGGAAGCCATGCGGTCGGGCTCAGGTTCAGCGGGCGTGGCTCGCGGGTCGGGTAGGGCTGGATCGCGGTGATCGCCGCGCGCTCGGCATCACTCAGGGTGCGGGTCGCGCGAAAGCGCCATTCCGGACGCGAGGTGAGGATGACCACACCGTTGTGGTCGGTCACCAGCAGTTGTTCCGGGGTTTTGCCCCACAGGCTTTCGGTGTGGTCGAGGTCAACCTTGATCACCAGTACGCCGATGATTTTTTCGCCGTTGCGCACTGCTGCGGCGAAGAAATAGCCGCGTTTGGCGGAAGTGGTGCCCAACCCGAAGAAGCGCCCGAGGCGGCCGGCCATGGCCTCGCTGAAGTACGGCCGGAAAGAGAAATTGCGCCCGACGAAACTGTCGTGCTTGTCCCAGTTCGACGCCGCGAGCGTCTGGCCGCTGGTGTCCATCAGGTACATGACTTCGGCGCCGGTCTGCGCAGCGATGTTCTTCAACAGGCGGTTGGCGTTGCCCTGGGTGACGCCGTCGTCCGGCGCCCCGAGCACCGCGCGCAGGGCCGGCAGGTCGCCGAGGATTTGCGGCAGTACTTCATAGCGATGCAGGGTGCCCAGCAGGTTGGCGACGTAGAGGTCGAGGGTCTGGCGGTTCTGGCCGGCCAGTTCGCTGCGGTAATAGCGCTCGGCGAGATGCTCCAGCGGCCACAGCAGCGGAGCCAGACACAGGGCCAGCAGGGCGAGGCTGCGCCAGCGGGGGCGACGGGGAAGAGTCGGAGTCATGAGCATCGGGCGCCTGTGGGTACAGGCGCATTATGCCTAGGCTTGCCCGGCAAGACACTCGTGCAGCGCGGTTTGCCAGTCCGGCAGACTGACGCCCCACTCACGCTGCAGGCGACTGCAGTCCAGACGCGAATTCAAGGGACGTGCAGCAGGCGTCGGATAGTCGCTGGAAGGGATCGGTATCAGTTCTGCGCACGGTTTGCCCTGTTCACGCAGCGCTGCGCCAATAGCCTGGGCGAAGCCCAACCACGAGGTATGCCCGCCGGCCGTCAGGTGGTAGGTGCCCCAGGCCCCGGGTTGCCCTGACTGCCAGCGTTCGATGAGTGCCAGGGTGCTCTGGGCAATGGTGCCCGCCCAGGTGGGGGCTCCAACCTGATCGGCGACGACCCGCAATTGTGGTTTTTCCTGGAGCAATCGCTGCATGGTCAACAGGAAGTTCCGGCCATGGGTGGAGTAGACCCAACTGGTTCGCAGAATCAGGTGTTGCCCCTGAACGTCGGCGATGGCTTGCTCGCCTGCCAGCTTGCTTTTGCCATAGACACTCAGCGGGGCTGGTACATCGGATTCGTTGTAGGGCTCTGGCTGGCTGCCGTCAAAGACGTAATCGGTGGAGTAATGAATCAGCGGGGCACCAAGCCGTGCCGCTTCCTCGGCCAAGACACCGGGCCCTGTCGCATTGATGGCGAAAGCCAGCTCGGGTTCGCTTTCAGCCTGGTCGACTGCAGTATGGGCCGCGGCGTTGATAATCAGATCGGGAGCGATCTGTCTGACCTGCTGGCGGATTTGCGCAGGCTGAGCCAGGTCAAGCCGGTCACGCCCGAGCACGATCAGATCGCATGTATCGGCCAGGCGCAACTGCAGCTCTTTCGAGACCTGACCCTGCTGTCCACAGATGAGGATTTTCATGGGAACAGGTCAGCCTCGTTCAGGCTTTTACCGTTCTGATCCTTGGCCGAGAGCTGCGGAGCAGATTCGAGTTGCCAGTCGATGTCCAGCGTCGGGTCGTCCCAGCGAATACATCGCTCGGCAGACGGCGTGTAATAGTCGGTGGTCTTGTAGAGAAATTCGGCAACCTCGCTCAGCACGACAAAACCGTGGGCGAAGCCTTCGGGTATCCAGAGTTGGCGACGATTGTCTGCCGACAGGCGCAGGGTGAGCGATTTGCCGAAGTGCGGCGAGCTGCGCCGGATATCCACGACAACGTCGAGCACTTCACCGACGGTCACTCGCACCAGTTTCCCCTGAGTGTTTTCCAACTGATAGTGCAGACCACGCAATACGCCTTTCTGCGAGCGCGAATGGTTGTCCTGTACGAACTGCGCATTCACGCCCGTCGCTTCGGCAAACGCCTTGGCATTGAAGCTCTCGTAGAAAAAGCCGCGTTCGTCACCAAACACTTTGGGTTCGATGACCATGACGCCGGGCAGATCGGTTTCGATCACGTTCATTGGTTTTCTCCGGCAATCGAATACAGGTACTGGCCATAGCCGGTCTTGCCGAAGTACTGCGCGCGCTCGAGCAGATGTTCGCGGCTGATCCACCTGTTCAGATAGGCAATCTCTTCCAGGCACGCGACTTTGAGGCCCTGGCGGTGTTCGATGGTCTGCACATACTGGGACGCTTCAAGCAGGCTGTCGTGAGTACCGGTGTCGAGCCAGGCGAACCCGCGTCCGAAACGCTCGACCTGCAGATCGCCACGCTGCAAATACGCGTTGTTGACGTCGGTGATTTCCAGTTCGCCACGCTGCGATGGTTTGACAGCCTTGGCGATCCTGATCACGTCGTTATCGTAGAAGTACAGACCCGTCACCGCGTAGCTGGACTTGGGCTTTGCGGGTTTCTCTTCGATGGACAGGGCGCGCCCTTCGCGGTCGAAGTCGATCACGCCGAAGCGCTCTGGATCCTTGACCCAATAGCCGAACACTGTTGCGCCTTGAGGTTTGCGGGCGGCTTTCTTCAACTGTTCGCTGAAGGATTGGCCGTGGAAAATGTTGTCGCCGAGAATCAGGCACACCGGATCATTACCAATGAACTGCTCGCCGATCAGAAAGGCCTGGGCCAGTCCGTCGGGGGATGGCTGCTCGGCATAGCTGAACGAGACCCCGAACTGGCTTCCATCGCCCAGCAGGTTGCGGTATTGCGGAAGATCCCGCGGGGTGGAGATGATCAGGATGTCCTTGATCCCGGCCAGCATCAGCACCGAGATCGGGTAGTAGATCATCGGTTTGTCGTAGACCGGCAACAGCTGTTTGGATACGCCGAGCGTGATTGGATGCAAACGTGTGCCGGAACCTCCGGCGAGAACTATGCCCTTCATCATGCGAGCAGATCCTTGATGTCGGTGGAACCCAGGCGTTCGCCCTGATAGCTGCCGTCCTGAACGCGTCGGCACCATTGACGGTTGTCCAGATACCACTGAACGGTTTTGCGCAGGCCGGTCTCGAACGTTTCTTCAGGGACCCAACCCAGTTCGCGTTCGATCTTGCCGGCGTCAATGGCGTAACGCAGGTCGTGACCGGGACGGTCCTTGACGAAAGTGATCAGGTCAGCGAATCGAGCGAAGCCCTGAGGCTTGTTGTTCGGTGCCAACTCTTCGAGCAATGAGCAGATGGCGTGCACCACCTCAATGTTCTTTTGTTCGTTGTGTCCGCCAATATTGTAGGTTTCACCCACCGCGCCTTCGGTGACCACTTTCAACAGCGCCCGGGCATGATCGTCGACGAACAGCCAGTCACGGACTTGCTGACCGTTGCCATACACCGGCAGTGGCTTGCCGGCCAGTGCGTTGAGAATCACCAGCGGGATCAGCTTTTCCGGAAAGTGGTAGGGCCCGTAATTGTTCGAGCAATTGGTCAGCAGGACGGGCAGTCCATAAGTGCGGTGCCACGCCCGGACAAGATGATCGGACGCCGCCTTGCTTGCGGAATAGGGCGAGCTGGGGGCGTAGGGAGTTGTTTCGGTGAACAGATCGTCGATGCCATGCAGGTCGCCGTAGACCTCGTCGGTCGATATATGGTGAAAGCGGAAGGCACTTTTTTCCGGCTCGGCCAGGCCCTGCCAGTAGGCACGGGCCGCTTCCAGCAGGCTGTAAGTACCGACGATATTGGTCTGAATGAAGTCCGACGGCCCATCGATGGATCGGTCGACATGGGATTCGGCAGCCAGATGCATGATCGCATGAGGCTGGAAGCGCTTGAGCAGGGTGCTCACTGTGGACTGATCGACGATATCGGCTTGCACAAATTCGTAACGGCTGTTGTCGGCAATGCTCGTAAGCGATTCGAGATTGCCGGCGTAAGTCAGTTTGTCGAGGTTCAACACCTCGTGAGCCGTGTTGCAAATCAGGTGGCGAACCAGTGCGGAGCCAATGAAGCCGGCACCACCGGTGACGAGAATACGCATGCAGGTTGGCCTTTTTCCGTAAGACTATAAAGCGAGTGGAGCATAGCTTGTCGGCAGGGGAGGGGCGGCACAAGAGGGTTGCCCGCGGTATTTTGTCCGCGCAGCTCTGTGCCGGCGGGTATTCGACGTACGGAAGCCGGGCGCACTCCATCCAATGGAGCAGCGGCGGCCGAGTGAAACAGGGCAGTGATCGGCGCGGGGTTTACGGGGGGTTGATTATCCATCGGTGCAGTGGCGATATAGGCGCCTAATAAAATTTCAGGGGTCGTTCCATGTCGTTCGCCACGTTGATTCATCGCGCCAGTCTTCCGGGCCCACAGGTCACTGCAGAGCAGGCCTTGCAGGTTCTGACGCAGCATTACGGGCTGAGCGGCAAGTTGCAGGCGCTGGGCAGCCAGCAGGACCTCAATTATCGCGTGGACAGCGAACGCGGGCGATTCGTGCTGAAGATCTGCCGGGGCGACTATTCGCTGGTGGAACTGCAGGCCCAGCACGCGGGGCTGAGGTACCTGGCCGATCATGGCGCTGTGCAGGTTCCTCGGGTGATCCCGGCCAACGACGGCCAGGACCTGTTGTCGCTGGAGATCGGCGGCGAAGCGGTGCATGTACGTCTGCTCGATTACATCGAGGGCCAGCCGCTGACAGCTCTCGATCACCTTGGCCACGACGTCGTCGCCGGTTTCGGCCGGCTCTGCGGCGAAATGGATCTGGCCCTGGCCGGGTTCGACCATCCGGGGCTCGAGCGTACATTGCAGTGGGATGCACGCCACGCCAGCGCCCTGATCGAGCATTTGCTGCCGGTGATCGAGGACCAGCGCCAACGCGCGCTGATCGCCGAGGCTGCCGCACAGGCTAGGCTTCGTTTGCAGCCGCTGCTGGAAAAGCTGCCGGTGCAGGCGATCCACATGGACATCACCGACGACAACGTGGTCTGGCAGCGTGACGCCCGACGGCACTGGCAGTTGCAGGGCGTCATCGATTTTGGCGATCTGGTGCGCACCTGGCGTATCACCGATCTGTCGGTCACTTGCGCCGCGTTGCTGCATCATGCCGCAGGCGACCCGTTTGTGATCCTGCCGGCCGTGCAGGCCTATCACGCGGTCAATCCGCTGCAACACGAAGAACTGCTGGCGCTGTGGCCGCTGATCGTGGCGCGGGCGGCGGTGCTGGTGCTCAGTGGCGAGCAACAGGTCAGCATCGATCCGGGCAATACCTACAGCCGCGATAATCTGAACCACGAGTGGGAGATCTTCCGGGTCGCCACCTCTGTGCCTCTGGCCTTGATGGAGGCGGCGATTCTCACGGCGGTCGGCCAGACATTGCCGACCATCGACAGTGAAGGCTTTGCGCCGTTGTTGCCCGGTCTGGTCGGGCGCGAATTCGCGTTGATCGATCTGGGTGTGTTGAGCGCGCACTTCGAGGCGGGCAATTGGGAGCAGCCTGGCATCGATCAGCGCCTGTTGAGTGAAGCAGCGGCCATCCACGGTCTGGCGGCCAGTCGATACGGGCAATACCGGTTGTCGCGCACCCGGCCCGACAGCGCCGATGAGCCAGAGACATTCCCGCTGCACGTTGAATTGCATGTGCCCCAGGGTTCGACGGTGGAAGCGCCGTTTGCTGGCGTACTTCACCTGTCGGCCGACGGCGCGCTGCGACTCGATGGTTCGCAACTGAGCCTGCGCTTGTTGGGCGTGAAACCTTCATTGCACATTGGCGCAGCGCTGGTCAAAGGCCAGGTACTGGGTTCGGTGGACGGTCCGTTGACCGTGCAATTGACTCGCGGCGCACAGCTTGAAGCGCCGCTGTTCTGCACGCCAACCCGCGCGGCGGCATGGCAGGCCTTGTCCCCATCACCGGCCGCACTGCTGGGCCTGGCCTGCGACGCCGAACCCGAGCTGGACGCAGCTACCCTGCTGGCGCGCCGCGACGCCAGTTTTGCCCGCACCCAAAAGCACTATTACGTCGACCCGCCGCGCATCGAGCGCGGCTGGCGCAATCACCTGATCGACATGCAGGGCCGTTCCTACCTCGACATGCTCAACAACGTCGCGGTGCTCGGCCACGGTCACCCGCGCATGGCGGCGGTCGCGAGCCGGCAGTGGTCGCTGCTCAATACCAACTCGCGATTCAACTATGCGGCGGTCGCCGAGTTTTCCGAGCGTTTGCTGAAGCTGGCGCCGGAGGGCATGGATCGGGTGTTCCTGGTCAACAGCGGCAGCGAGGCCAACGATCTGGCGATCCGCCTGGCGTGGGCCGCCAGCGGTGGGCGCGACATGATCAGCGTGCTGGAGGCCTATCACGGCTGGACGGTCGGCGCGGACGCGGTCTCGACCTCGATTGCCGATAACCCGAAAGCCCTGAGCAGTCGCCCGGACTGGGTGCACGCGGTGACGGCTCCCAACACCTATCGCGGCGAATTTCGCGGCCCGGATTCGGCGCCGGATTACGTGCGCAGCGTCGAGCAACATCTGGCGAAGCTTGATGAGCATAAACGCCAACTGGCGGGGTTTATCTGCGAGCCGGTCTACGGCAACGCGGGCGGGATCTCACTGCCGCCGGGTTACCTGAAAAAAGTCTATGAAATGGTGCGTGCCCGTGGCGGCGTGTGCATCGCCGATGAGGTGCAGGTCGGTTACGGGCGCATGGGCCACTTCTTCTGGGGCTTTGAAGAGCAAGGCGTGGTGCCGGATATCATCACCATGGCCAAAGGCATGGGCAACGGCCAGCCGCTGGGCGCGGTGATCACCCGCCGGGAAATCGCCGAGGCGCTGGAGGCCGAGGGCTATTTCTTCTCGTCCGCCGGCGGCAGCCCGGTGAGCTGCCAGGTCGGCATGGCGGTGCTCGACGTCATGGAAGAAGAACAACTCTGGGAAAACGCCCAGGTGGTCGGCGCTCATTTCAAGGCCCGGCTGGAGGCGTTGATTGATCAATATCCGTTGGTCGGTGCGGTGCACGGTTCCGGGTTCTATCTGGGGGTCGAGCTGATCCGCAATCGGGAAACCCTGGAACCGGCCACCGAGGAAACCACGCTGTTGTGTGATCGCCTGCGCGAGCTGGGGATTTTCATGCAGCCAACCGGCGATTATCTGAACGTCCTGAAGATCAAGCCGCCGATGGTCACCTCGCGTCAGAGCGTGGATTTCTTTGTCGACATGCTGGCGAAGGTGCTGGAAGAAGGGCTCTGAGGCGATCCGGAACCGGCAAATACCGATTTGTATCGGTATTTTTCGGGTTAGAATGTGATTGTTTTTTCTTTATGGCTTCTAAAGCCGATATTTATCGTTTATAAAGTCGCCATAGTCCGTCGTCCAACCCTGTACGGCGTGTTGAAAACCTCGACGGTTCCCTGGAGTCTGATCGACATGACCACATTGAAAAGCACACCACGCGCCGATGGCTTCTACATGCCGGCCGAATGGGCACCGCAAACCCAGACCTGGATGATCTGGCCCGAGCGTCCGGACAACTGGCGTCTCGGCGGCAAACCGGCGCAGGCCGCCCACGCGGCAGTGGCCAAAGCCATCGCGCGTTTCGAACCGGTCACCGTGGCGGTCTCTGCCGGCCAGTACGAAAACGCTCGTGCTCGCCTCGACGTGCCGAATATCCGCGTGGTCGAGATGTCCAGCGATGACGCCTGGGTTCGCGATAGCGGCCCGACTTTCGTGATCAACAACAGCGGCGAAGTGCGCGGTGTGAACTGGGACTTCAATGCCTGGGGCGGCTTCGACGGCGGCCTGTATTCGCCGTGGAACCGCGACTCTCAGGTCGGCGGCAAGATCCTCGAAATCGAGCGAAGCCCGCGTTATCGCACCGAAGGCTTCGTGCTCGAAGGCGGCTCGATTCACGTCGACGGCGAAGGCACCCTGATCACCACCGAAGAGTGCCTGCTCAACCGCAATCGCAACCCGCACCTGGGTCGCGAAGAGATCGAAGCGGTGCTCAGCGAAAACCTGTCGGTGGACAAGATCATCTGGCTGCCGGATGGCCTGTTCAACGACGAAACCGACGGCCATGTGGATAACTTCTGCTGCTACGTGCGTCCGGGCGAAGTGCTGCTGGCGTGGACCGACGATCCGCAGGATCCGAACTACCCGCGCTGCCAGGCCGCGATGAAAGTGCTGGAAAGCAGCACCGACGCCAAGGGCCGCCCGTTCACGGTGCACAAGATGCCGATTCCGGGGCCGCTGTTTGCCACCGAAGAAGAATGCGCGGGCGTGGATCCGGTAGACGGCACTCAGGAACGTAACCCGAGCGTACGCCTGGCCGGTTCCTACGTGAACTTCCTGATCGTCAACGGCGGCATCATCGCGCCGAGCTTCGACGATCCGATGGACGCGCCGGCGCGGGAGATCCTGCAGAACCTGTTCCCGCAACATGAAGTGGTGATGGTGCCGGGCCGCGAACTGTTACTGGGCGGCGGCAACATTCACTGCCTTACCCAACAGCAACCCGCGCCGCACAAAGAGTGAGTGCGGATGTAACAGCTTGAGTTGATTGAAAAATCGACCGGTCAGTCATTCGTTGCCCACGCTTGAAGAGAAACCCGCAGCCCGTCAGGACTGCGGGTTTCTTTATATCCGCCTGTCGGCAGTTTCCAGACATTGGCATAGCTCTTGTATCGCTCATGACGCACTAGGGAGGGGGGAGAACTTCAACAGTTCTGTCATAAACCTTGGATAACGTAGCCGCTCATGAACGGGGAGAGAGCGCTGAAATGAACGCCGAAGTGAACGTAATCAGCGAGCGGACGTTGCATCCCATGACGGTAAATAGTGAGTCGCTCCAGATTGTCGCGCACTGGTTGAAGTCCAATGGAACGCGTCAGATCAGGGAACCTGATCCGCGCCGGATGATGATCGAGCGTTACCCCGCTGGCCTGTTCAGCGAGGCCGAACTGGAAGCACTGTGGGATGTGATGGAAGGATAAGAAGAACAAACAAGGATTGTAAAAAGCGCTGCCGGGATGGCAGCGCTTTTTTTATGGGCGCGAATCAGAAGCTGTAGGTGCCGGTGACTACCAGGCTGCGCGGTGCGCCCGGCTGGATCTGGAACGCGCTGGTGGCCGACGAGTAATACTCGCGGTCGGTGATGTTGTTCAGGGCGCCACGCAGGTCCCAGTCCTTGTGGCGGTAGCCGACCAGCGCGTCCCAACGGCCGTAGCCCGGCAACACGGTGGTGTTGGCGTTGTCGGCATAACGCTGGCCGACCAGGGTCAGGCCGGTTTCGGCGTACCAGCCCATTTCCGGTTTCCAGGTCAGGAACAGGCTGCCGTTGCGCTTGGCCACGTTGTTCACGCGTTTGCCTTCCAGGCCGTTGTTGTCCTTCTCGATGGTCGCGTCCTGCACGCCTACACCACCGCGCACATACCAGTTGCCGACGATCTTGCCGGTACCGGTCAGCTCGATCCCGCGCGAGCGTTGCAGACCGCTGAGCACGGTCAGGGTCGGGTCGTTCGGATCGGTGGTGCGGCGGTTGTAGAGTTCCAGCTCATAGACGGCGAGGGTGGTGCTCAGGCGATCGTCGAGCCAGTCGCTTTTCACGCCGATCTCTTTCTGCTTGGTCAGCTCCGGGCTCAGGTCATTGGTGTTACCGGCCGCGCCCGGGGTGATACCGATCAGACCACCGCCTACCGGCGAGAAAGTCTTGGTCCACGAGGCGTAGAACGAATGATTCTGCAGCGGCGTCCAGACCACGCCGAAACGCGGGCTGGTACTGTGGCTGTCACGGTCTTCGGAGATGTTGCGCAGCTTGTTGGTCGACTCGATATCGAAGGTGTCGTAGCGCAGGCCGGCCAGCAATTGCCACTGATCGTTCAGGCGCAGTTGATCCTGAACATAGACCGCGCGGCTTTCGACTTCGGTGTGGCTGCTGCTCGACACCTGCATGCGCCCGGTGTGGCGCAGGTCGCGGTTGGGGTTGTACAGATCCAGCGACGGCACGGCGGAACTGCCGCGCCCGGACGTGGCGGCGTTGTAGAGCGTCGGGTCGCGGCGCTGGCTGCCGGTTTCGAGGCCGGTCAGCAGGCGGTGCTCGAGGCCGAAAGTTTCGAATCCGCCTTCCAGCTCAACGTTGTTGAACACGTTACGGGTGGTCAGGTCCTGCTGCCAGTGCTGGCGGGTGACCTTCTGCGTCGCCGGGGTGTAACCGGTGAGGTAGGTGTTGTCGAAATCGCTGTCGAGCTTGAACACACCGAGCGTGTGGCGCAGCTGCCAGTTGTCGTTGATTTCATAAGCCAGTTTCGAGCGCAGGGATTGCGTTTTGTCGTCGATGAAATCGTGATCGTTGCCGTAGGTCGTGTCCCGGTCGACATCTGCCGGACGTCCACCGACCCCGGGAATGCCGCGATCCGGCGTGCGGTTGTAGCGGCTGTATTCGTATTGCACCAGCCAGTTCAGGTCAGGCGTGAGCTGCCAGCTCATCGACGGTGCAAACAGCTGGCGATTGCCGCTGACGCCGTCGCGGAAGCTGTTTTCGTCCATGTTGCCCATGTTCAGGCGCAGGCTGATGTTGTCGCTCGGGTCAGTGCTGAGATCGGCGTACAGGCTGCGCAGGTCTTCGCTGCCACCCTGGGCCTCGATGGTCGAGCGGCGACCGAATTCGGGTGCCTTGCTGACGCGGTTGACGATCCCGCCCTGGCTGCCACGGCCATACAACACAGCGGCGGGGCCCTTGAGCACTTCGACGCGTTCGATGTTGTGCAGGTCGCGCTTGTACTGGCTGTCGTCGCGGATGCCGTCCAGATAGAAGTCGTTGCTGGCGTCGAAACCACGGATGCGCAGACTGTCGAAGCGCGTATCGCCGCCGCCGCTGACGTTGGGAATACCGCTCAGGGCATCTTCGATGTCATTGATGCCGTAATCCGCGACATTGGCGGTCTTGATCGAATCGATCGCCTGCGGCACGTAACGCACCGGGGTGGAGGTGCGGGTCGCGGTGTTGCTGACCTTTACGCGCGGATCATCAACCTGCGCTTCGGCGCTGATCGACGTGGCGGGAAGCTCGGTCGCGGAGTAAGCGAAACCGGAGGACAAAAAGGCAGAAAGCCCAAGCGTGACGGGCGTGAGACGGAACGGGGCAGGCATTGAAAAGCGCATCCGAAAGGTTGGAAGAATTCGAGCGCGCGAATGGTAATGCTTTGCATTTACTCCCGTTAATTATTCCTGAAAGGTTCCGTGGTTTGATTGTGTCAATTTATTTCATGTTTGTGTCGGCGCGGACAACAAGCGCATTTGACCGATTGCCGAAACAGACTGAAAGCCATTCCGGCGTTTTTCCGCAACGACCGAGGGACTAATGTGCCGACATCGTTTTTCCCACCTTCTGAGCGGAGCTTTCCGATGACTCTTCTTTACATCTACGACCCGCTGTGCGGCTGGTGCTATGGCGCCAAACCACTGGTGCAGGCCGCCCAGCAAGTGCTGCCCGTGATCGCCCACGCCGGCGGCATGATGACCGGCGCCAACCGCCAGAACGTTTCACCGCAACTGCGCAATTACGTGATGCCTCACGACCGACGCATTGCCGAATACACCGGTCAGCCCTTCGGCGAAGCTTATTTCGAAGGCCTGTTGCGCGATCACTCGGCGGTGTTTGATTCGGCACCACCGATTGCCGCTGTGATGGCAGCGGAAAAAATCGACGGTCGTGGCCTGGAGCTGCTTGGCCGTTTGCAGACTGCGCACTATGTCGAAGGGCGGCGAATTGCCGACGAAAGTGTGCTTGTGGAATACGCGGTAGAGCAGGGCTACAACGCCGATATGTTCTTGAACGCCGTGAAGTCCGTCGACACCGAACAACATATAAAGAACAGCCGTGCCCTGTTGGCAAAACTGGGTGGGCAGGGTTTTCCAACTTTTGCACTGGAACAGGATGGTCAGTTCACACTGGTAGATATCGGGCCGTGGCTGGGCAAGCCAGAAGCCTTCGCCCAATGGTTGAGTGAGTCGTTTACGCCTGCGCCAGGGACTGAAACCTTGCAGGTCTGTGGCCTAGATGGTTGCGCGTAATCCCGCATCAAAATCCCTGACTGCGAGCAATTCCGTGCACGAAGCCATCGCAAAATTTACTTTTTTTAGACGTTTTTCGCCTATTTAAAGACGATTCTTGAAATTGACACATTGTTGAGGGCGCGGCTACGATTCGGCCCAACGCCTGTGGCTAACCGCCATGACTCAAAATTAGGAGCAGGCCCGCCATGACATTGTCTTGAGCGGGTCTTTTTGTTTCGGGGTGAATAAAAGAGTGCAATAAGCGCCGTTTCAGCCGTTCGACACAGCGCGTTTCAACCCGTAATAAGGAAAACAAAATGTTGAACAAGCGAATCAGTCTGATCGCACTGGGGATGTTGAGTGCCACTTCGGCCATGGCTAACGACCAGGCCGAGTCCAAGGGTTTTGTGGAAGACAGCAGCCTCAAAGTGCTGCTGCGCAATGCCTACATCAATCGTGATTACAAAAACGGTAACGACGATAAAGCCGAGTGGGGCCAAGCGGCCATCGGTACGTTCTCGTCCGGTTTCACCCAGGGCACCGTCGGTGTGGGTGTGGACGCGTTCGGTCTGTACGCGCTGCGTCTGGACGGCGGCAAGGGCCGCAGCGGCGCCGGCGGTATCGACTTTTTCAAGCAAGACAACAACGGCAACCCGGCTGACGATCTGGCCAAGGGCGGCGCGGCAGTCAAATTCCGTTTCTCCAACACCGTGCTGACCTACGGTGACCAGATGCCGGCCCTGCCGGTGCTGAACTACGACAACTCCCGTCTGCTCCCAGAGAGCTACACCGGTACCTTGATCACTTCCAAAGAGATCAAAGGTCTGCAGCTGGATGCTGGCCGTTTCACCGCGGAATCGCGCAAGAGCGATGAAGGCCGTGACAGCGGTGGTCT
This sequence comes from Pseudomonas paraglycinae, assembly GCF_021601625.1. GTDB lineage: Bacteria > Pseudomonadota > Gammaproteobacteria > Pseudomonadales > Pseudomonadaceae > Aquipseudomonas > Aquipseudomonas paraglycinae. The sequence goes on from NZ_BQHR01000001.1 coordinate 104,365, forward strand.
GAAGTCGATCAACGTGTTGGGCGGTAGCTACCAGTTCACCGAAAACTTCAAGGGCGCGCTGTACGCTTCCGACGTCGAAGACGTGCTGAAGAAGCAATACGTGAACGCCAACTACGTGTTGCCGTTCAACAAGGATCAGTCCCTGACCCTGGACTTCAACGGCTACCGCACCAAGCTGGAAGACTCCTACATCCGCGAGAACACTGTACCGGGTAAAAGTATCGTCACTGGTGACGACAACAAAATCTGGAGCCTGGCAGCAACCTTCGCCACTGGTCCGCACTCGTTCACCGTGGCGCACCAGCGTTCCACCGGCGACAGTAACCTGGGCTACGCCTACGGCGGCTACCAGAAAGATCAACATCGTGTCGGGGACGGTGGCAACACCATCTACCTGGCCAACTCCTACTGGTCCGACTTCAACGCTGAAGACGAGCGCAGCTGGCAGTTGGGCTACGGCCTGGACTTCAGCGCATTCGGCGTACCGGGTCTGAGCTACAACTTCGCGTACGTGCGTGGCGACAACATCACCACGTCCACCAGCGAAGGCGGCACCGAGCGCGAGATCTTCAACCAGTTCAAGTACGTCGTGCAAAGTGGCCCGGTCAAAGACCTGAGCATCAAGCTGCGTAGCTCGATCCTGCGTGTTTCGCAGAAATCCAGCGAATACAACGTCAGCGGCAACGAACTGCGTGTATTCGTGGACTACCCGATCAACATCTTCTGATGATCGGTTGAACCCGCGAAACGCGACAGAAAAACCCCGACTGGTTCGGGGTTTTTTTTTGACGCTTTTTGAAAAAACAGCATAAAAACCCGTGTTTTTGTCATTTGAAATGCACTTTCAAGCCGTTTCAAATCGCGTTTCAAACAGGACTTTAAATGCCTGAAATTCTTTCTCATGGACGCAAATTCTCCACCTAATAGATTAGGCCGCTCAATGCAGCGGAGAATTTGGTAATGATCGTTTTAACCAGAGAAGTGGGCGAATCGCTACGGCGCGACAAGTACGCCAATGTGCAGGGTGCTGACTTCAATCTCTACGGTCATTTCGCCGACTTCGTCAGACTGACCAAAAGTTGGGAAAACATGGAGCCTGACAGTTACTACGGTCAGGCCGAAGCCGGCATGCGTTACCGTCGTTACAGCGACTTTGAATACAACCCCAAGACTCGTGAACTGAAGCAACTGGAACATCGCGCGTACGTGCAGTCCAAGGCCAACAACAGCTATGTGGGCGGCGTGGTGCGGCACTTCCAGGACTTCTCGGACGAAGTCATCAGCTCGCCGGTGATGCGCAGCCTGATCGACACCGATTTCGAAGTGTACAAAAGCGTGTTGCCGGAAGAACTGCACGATGAAATCTGGCAGTGCCAGATCCATCAGATCCGCATCGAGATCAAACCCGGCAAACAACTGGAAATCACCCCGGAAGGGATTCACTGCGACGGTTATCCGTTCAGCGGCGTGCACTTCTGGGGCCGCAACAATGTCGAGGGTGCGGAGAGTCGTCTGTACGACATCCACGAGCATCAACTGGCGTCGACCACCTACCAGGAAATCCTCGACACAACTTACTTCCTCGACCGCGACATGCGCCACTACGTGACCCCGGCGCGCAACACCCATACCCATGCCATGGCGTACCGGCAGATCCTGGCAATTTCTTTCTCGCGGCCCGGGACCGCTTTCGACATTGTTCGCTAATCAGATCACCCAAATAGACGGCGTCGAATGCTCGACGCCGGTGGTGCTGCGGCGCGCGACGGCCAAGGACGCGCAGCGCATGGAGCGCTTCTTCCGCCAGTTCGACGAAGTGTCGTTCTGTGAATGGCAGGACGCCAAATGCCTGCGCGGCGTGTTGATCCAGAAAACCACCACGGCCTATCTGGCGTTCGACGTCGAAGGCGAGATCGTCGGTGCGGTACTGGGCGGCATGCTGGGTAGTCGCGGCACGATCAACCATCTGGCGGTCAGCCTGCGCTATCGCAGCCAGGGTGTAGGCCAGCGGCTGGTGGAAGCGGCGTCGGCCGACATGAAACGGGTCGGTGTGCTGCGGATGTTTCTGTTCGTCGACGATGCTAACCTCGCGGGCAAGCGTTTCTGGACGGCCCAGGGTTTTTGCGAACCTCACGGCGAGCGGACATTTGAGAGGGATCTATGAATGAAACATCCGGCAGTGCGCCGCTGATGGTCGACCGTCAGCCATCGCGCACCTTTGCCGAAGCCAGCCCGGTGGTGGCCGGTTACTTCACCGTGTCGTTCGTGTTCGGGCTGATGGCCGTCAACGCCGGGCTGCCGCTGTGGCTGCCGGTGGCCATGTGTCTGTTCGTGTATGCCGGGGCTTCGCAATTCGCGGCGCTGGCGCTGATCAGCAGCGGGGCATCGCTGACCACCATCGTGCTGACCACGTTTCTGATCAACGCGCGGCACATGCTGATGTCGGTCTACATGGCGAAGGCCCTGCGCGCGCTGGGCCTGAGCCGCATGGAGCGCTGGTGTTACGCCGGCGGCCTGACCGATGAATCGTTCGCCTTCCACAGCGTCAAACTGGGCACCGGTGCGCCGGTGAACATCCGTTATCTGATCGGCTTCAACCTGTTCTGCCACACCTCGTGGGTGATCGGCGGATTGTTGGGTGCGCTGTGCGCGCAGTACGCGTCGCACCTGATCAAATACCAGCTCGATTACGCGCTGACCGCGATGATGCTCTACGTGCTGGTCTCGCTGTGCAACACCCGCAACAAACTCATCGCCGCGATGGCCGCAGTCGTCTGCATGGGCGCACTGAGCCTGGTGGGCAGCTCGCCGTTCAACGTTTTCATCGCCACGTTTGTGGGCTGCGGAGTGGGTGTATGCCTGACCAAACGTTCCTGATTCTGGTGGTCGCTCTGATGATGGCCGTGACCTTCCTGCCACGGGCCTTGCCGCTGCAGGTCAACACCGAGCACTGGCCGCCCTTCGTCGCGCGGGCGCTGGAGTACCTGCCGGTGGCGATCGTCGCTGCGATCAGCCTGACACCCTTGTTGATCAAGGATCAGCACATACAGCTCGATCGCCCGGAATTCTATGCAGCGATTCCGACGCTGTTATGTGCGTATTTCAGCAAAAACCTCTTTCTCAGTGTGGCGGTTGGGACGGCTGCGTACATTGCGCTCGGCTCGTTCATGTAGCGGCAGATCGACCACGTCGTTCAACGCCTGGCCGGACAGATCCGGGTTGTTCACCGCCAGGCGCACTTCGAGGAAATCCTCGAACCCGGGGAAAATCGTCAGGCCGTTTTTCTGCGCGGCCTCGCGGGAGACCATGCCGACCGCGTCCATCTGGGTGATGAGCGACAAAGTCAGCGTTTCGCTGCAGGAGTAGATCGTCCGCTGACTGTTCTCGTGATTGCCCAGCCCTGCGTCGAGAAAACGCAAAAAGCTGTGGGAATACGGACAATCTTCTGCGGGACGCACCTGAAACTTGTTGCCGAGCAACGTCAGCGGATCGTTCTCCTGACCACAGTGCGCGCCGACCACCTGCACCTGCACTTCAGGCAGGACAATGCTCGGCAGACCCGGACGCTGCGGGCCGATCAACACCGCAAGGTCGAAGTCCTCGTTCTTCAGCTTGCTGAGGTTTTCCATCGACTCGGCGTAGCTGAATTCCATCTGGTAATCGGGAAACACCTCGATCAGGCGCCCGATCAATCGTCGGTTGAAATCCGGGTCCAGCGTGGTGTTCAACGCCACTTTCAATGTGCGTTGTCCCGGCACCTTCAATGCTTCGACTTTCTCTTCCATCTGCCGCGTGGCAATCAGCACTCTGTCCATATAAGGCGTCAGCTCGGTGCCTTGCGGCGTCAGCGTCAGCCCCTTGTTGGATCGTCTAAACAAGCGGAAACCGAACTGCTCTTCGACCTTGTTCAACTGTGCGGCCAGGGCCTGCACGGTCAGGCACGAATGCTCGGCTGCGGCCGACAACGAGCCGGTCTGCACGATGCGCATGAGGTTGCGTAAGGTTCTGCTATCCATGGGTAATGCCCTCTGAAGTGGGCTGGGTATTGTTGTGTACGTGACGACCTGAACGGCGCCATTTGCCGGCTATATTCCTGCACCTGAGCATAGTTGTCGCGCAATTAGTAGCGAATTGATGTCCCCGCCGATGGCTGGAGGCTGACACAGGATCGGGTTTTTTGGTGACGTGGGGGTGATTGGGGTCAAAAAAAGTGCACGGTTTGGGTGCGTCTGCGGAGATTTTTCAAGGGAAACGACTGACAGGGTAAGCGCGTTATGCCAGCAATTGAGCAGGCGTATCTCAAAGGAAGTTCAAATAACGCTCATAAAAAAGCCGACATCACTGTCGGCTTTTTTGTCGAAATCACTCGAAATTGTGCTCCCTCAAGCAGGGGAGAAGAGGTCTCACCCGAATGCTGATTTTCAGGTCATCAACGGGGTTCCTAACGCCGACTATCGCCACCTGATGGCAGCCGGTTTCGCGCTCTTGGAGGGATTCTCTGTCACTGAACTTCGGCTTGTCAATTCATTACACCACCTCACAAATGAAGTACCCCACCCCTACTTTTTCCCCTCCCGGCACACGCCTAAATTGAGCTCCAACACCTGACCATCATCCCGAGGGCAGGTCACTGGAGTAGTCGTCATGCCATTTGTCAGCGTACGCATCACCCGCGACGGTGTTACCCGTGAGCAGAAAGCTCAGGTGATCGCCGAAATCACTGAAACCCTGGAACGCGTCCTCAACAAGCGCCCGGACCTGACCCACATCGTGATCGAAGAAGTCGACACCGATAACTGGGGCTACGCCGGCATCACCACCACCGAGTACCGCCGACAGCTGGCGGAACGGGGCCAGTCATGACCCCGACCGTGACCATCGATTTCGTCTCCGACGTGGTGTGCCCCTGGTGCGCACTCGGGGCGACAGCGCTGCAGCAGGCGATCGGCAATCTGGCCTGCGAGGTTTCGGTGGAGCTGACCTACAAGCCCTTCGAACTCAACCCGGACATGCCCGCCGAAGGCGAACCGGCCGTGCAGCACCTGATGCGCAAATACGGCCGCACCGCCGAAGACGTCGCCGCCGGCAAGAAGATGCAGATCGAACGCGGCAAAGCCATCGGTTTCGAGTTCGACCTGGAGAAACGCACGCACTTTCACAACACCTTCGATGCTCATCGATTGCTGATGTGGGCGGCGCAGGAAGGGCGGCAGATCGCGCTGAAAAAGATCCTGCTGCGCGCTTACTTCCGCGACGGCGACAACCCCAACGATCACCCGACGCTGATCCGTCTGGCGACCGAAGCGGGACTGGATGCAGCGAGGGCCCGCAAGGTGCTGGTCAACGACGAATTCGCCAGCGAAGTACGGCAACTGCAGGCGTTTTACCGGCAGCACGGAATCAACTCGGTGCCCGCGCTGATCCTGAACGGCAAGCACCTCGTCTCCGGTTCGCAATCGGTCGAGTACTACGAACAAATGCTGAAACAACTGGCTAGCGCCTGATTCAACGCCTACTTATTGATTGAGGATTTCATCATGAGCAATTCGAAAAAAACTGTCGTTATCACTGGTGCTTCCCAAGGTCTGGGCGAAGGCATGGTCAAAGCCTTCCGTGAGCTGGGCTACAACATCGTCGCCACCTCGCGCTCGATCAAACCGTCGAACGACCCGAAAATCCTGACCATCGCCGGCGACATCGGCGACCCGGCCACTGCTCAACGCGTGATCAGCGAAGGCGTGGCACGCTTCGGCCGCATCGACACCCTGGTCAACAACGCCGGCATCTTCGTCGCCAAACCGTTCACCGCCTACACCCCGGAAGACTACGCAGCGGTGCTGTCGGTCAACCTCAACGGCTTCTTCTACATCACCCAACTGGCCATCGCCGAGATGGAAAAACAGGGCAAGGGCCACGTGGTCAACATCACCACCAGCCTGACCGACCACGCGGTAGACGGTGTGCCCTCGGTCCTCGCTTCCCTGACCAAGGGCGGCCTCAACGCCGCCACCAAATCTCTGGCCATCGAATACGCCAAACGCGGGATCCGGGTGAACGCGGTGTCGCCTGGCATCATCAAAACGCCGATGCACGGCGAAGAAACCCACGCGGCGCTGGGTGCGCTGCATCCGGTCGGGCACATGGGCGAGATCGACGACATTGCGCAGGCGGTGGTGTATCTCGATAACGCGAAGTTTGTGACCGGCGAGATTCTGCATGTGGATGGTGGGCAGAGTGCTGGGCACTGATTGATGCGGTAACTCAAAGCCCTTGCAGCGATGCGAGGGCTTTTTTGTGGGCGACAGCTTATGGATCGGGGCTCAGCACTTTGACCGCGTCATCGACCAGCGCCTTACTCAACTCCTGCAAATATTGCGAGGCGCAGGCGTGGAGTTCTGGATCGTTGGCGGCAGAAGTATCGGAGGTGAGCAGTTTGGAAATGTGCAGCAGATGCGAGGCGTGGGAGAGGGCGGTGACGACCGGGACGCCGGAGTTGGTGCGGAAGAGTGCGTGGTTGTACTGGAAGGAGAAATGGGTGAGGCCGAGGGTTGTCAGATCGTGGGGATGGGTCATGGCTTCACCTACCGTTTGTTGGGAGGTGGAAAGGGCAGACTTTGGATGGATCGATGCTAATCATTTGTGAAACTCCCTGTATCAAATGAGGGCTGCCAATTCGTTATCAGGCGAATGGGGTGGCAGCTATGCGCAGGCTGATAAACCGGAGATACAGGAACCCGGCAGACCCGAAGGTCTCCCACGCACAGCCGCCATTACACGGAATTGCAGGCATGAAAAAGCGCCGACAAACGTGGGTTGGGGCGCTGGTGCGCCTGCATCTTACGCGGGTTATCAGGCCCGGTCGCTGAATTGGCAGCGACGGGATTGACGGTAGCGTGGGGGAGGGTTGGGCGCAATCGTGGCCAGGTGGTGGCGGAGGCTGGCGATGTTCCGGATGTGCGGTGCAACAGTTATGTTGCATGCGTAACAGATATGTTGCACATTCGCTCTACCGAAACAGCGAGTGATGCACATGAAGTACAGCGAGTTTCGGGGATGGTTGAAAGCCCAAGGCGTCGAGTTCCAAGCCGGCAAGGGCAGTCATTTCAAGGTTTCCTTGAATGGCAAATCAACTGTCTTTCCCGACCACGGAGCCAAGGAAATGGGCGAAGGGTTGAGAAAATCGATAATCAAACAGCTGGGCCTCAAGGATTGAGGCCCAGCTGTACCCCATGAGAGGAAACGTGATGTTCGAATATGCGTTGGAAGTCCACGAGGAGCCGAGCAGTGTCTGGTTGTCCTGCGCAGAAATTCCAGAGATGCACGCCGCTGGCGACACCCTCGAGGAAGCACTCGACGGCGCCATTGATGCGATGGAAACTGCATTGTCGATTTACGTTGATGATCGCCGGTTGATTCCGACAGGTGATGCGGGGGAGCAGGAAGGTGACGCGGTATTGCGTCTGCCTATACTGACTGCGGCAAAGGTTGGGCTCTGGAATACGCTTTTGGAGTCTGGGATAAGCAAAGCTGAACTGGCACGACGCTTGGGTGTGCAACGACCCCAGGTAGATCGGTTAGTTGATTTCCTGCACCACTCCAAGATAGAGAATGTCGAGCGTGCATTGCAGCAGCTTGGGCGCCGGATTTTGCTTTCGGTTGAGGCTGCGTAAGGTTGAAGAAAAGCCCCCGATAGTGATGGCTGTCGGGGGCTTTTCATTTGGAGTGGAAAACACACCCTCCAGAAACAACAAAGCCCCTGCATTTTCGCAGGGGCTTCGTTTTGTATGGTGCCGGCACCAGGAATCGAACCCGGGACCTACTGATTACAAGTCAGTTGCTCTACCATCTGAGCTATACCGGCGTGTGGGCGACGATTATAGCGACTCGGGTGCTTCTGTAAACCCCTGAATTCAGACTATTTTTGCGCCCTCTGCGATTCACGCCCGGCGCAGGACGTTGCGCAGTTTTTGTACAGCGCGCCAGGCGCGGCTGTTTTGCATGGCGCGCAGTTGGGCTTCGGCCTGTTCGGCGCGTTGCAGGGCGGTTTCCAGGGCCGGGTTTACCGGGTGGGCGAGGTTGTGGCCTTTGCACAGCTGGAAGTTGTCGAGGTTGCACGGTGGCAGGTCGAACGCGGGTTTGAGGTTGATGTGTTCGTTGGCCAGGAAGAAGCTGTTGAGGCCGTCGAACAGGACGTTGGTGTAGCCGGCGTCGGTCACCAGGTGTTCCCAGGTGTGGTCGCGCTCCCATGGGGTTTCGATGAGGATGATCCAGGGGCGGAAGCGGCTGAAGTCCATGCCGCGCAGGACGGTTTCTTCGTGGCCCTCGACGTCGATTTTCAGGAAGTGGATCGGCCGCTCGGCGGCGTGCTCTTCGCAGATCGAGGTCAGTGTGCGTGCGTTGACAGTGAAGCTTTGCACGTCCATGCCGAGGTTTTTGCGTTCTTGCGCAACGACCGGGTCAGCGGTGGACAGGCCGGTGTCGGCAATGCCGTAGAAAGTCAGTTCGCCCGGGTGGTCGCTGGCCACGCATTGCAGCGTGGTGTCGCGGGGACGATGCTGGCGGAGTGCGTCGTGGTAGTTCTGCATCGGTTCGACGTTGATGCCCTGCCAGCCGCGATCATAAAAAGCTTTGGTGACCGAATCGTGGATAGGGTCATTGGCGCCGACATCGATATAAAAACCGTTTTCAAAATACTGAAGGGCGCGCCAAAGGCGAACGTCCTCGAAATTCTGTGCGTAAGAAATGAACGTCACGGTCGCTTCCTGTCGGTCAGATTTTTCTTGTTCGGGCGCGCGCTACCTGCACGGCGTAGGTCTGTATAGCAAGGGCGGATGGCAGGCGCAATTGCCCGTTGCCGGCGTCCGCGATTCGGCGGTTATGTCCTTTTGGTCGAGGGCTTATGCACAACAGGCCTTGAAGAGGGCTGGCTCAGGCAGGTTTTTGCGGACGGGTTATCATTTGAGTCGCAAATCCCTGTTTTGCCGGTTTTTTATTTGTGTGAACAAAAAATGACCAGTACTGTTAATGGCCTGGAACAGCCGTGGATATTGGATCCACGATAATTCCATCAACAGAGTTATCCACAGGCTGTGAAGGATTAAACGCGTTCGGCCAGCAACAGGAAATTGCGCGGTGTGAGCGGCGCCTCGCAGAAGGTGCCGAGGCGTACGATGTATCCCTGCTCGGTGAGGAAAAGTGCCCGATCCAGATTCAGCCAGAGCTCCAGCGGCCGTCGGAACAATCCGCGCAGCAATTCCAGGTTGCGAACTTCGGCCAATCGCTGCCAACCGGCGGCTTCCAGTGCTACCCAATCTGGCGAGCCGATTGTGGATAACTCTTTCAACGCTGCCAGATCGCGGCAGTAATCAGAGAACGGTTTGTCCAGCCAGACGCTCGGCAGGGACGGCGTCGGCAGGTATTCGTCGGTGCCGCGTACCTGCCGTTGCAGAAGATCGAAAGCGAGGCGGCGGGTCATGGATGTATCACGCTGACGCCGGACACGGGCACCGGCGGTGACGGTTTCGCTCATTGGCAGTGAAAGATCTTCCAGCGAGAGCTGTAGGTCTGATCGCGAACCTGCGGAGGACAACGCCTGATATTCAGTGCGACTGATCCGGTTGTAGCAGCACGGGGCGATCGCCAATTGTCGGCAGCCAGCGGCGGAGGCCAGTTGCATCAATCGAACATGCAGATCGCCGCAAGCATGCAGGGCAACAGGCGTGTGTTCGGCGTTCAGCAATAAAGCGGTGTTCGCCGCGAGCACATCCTGCTCGACATGCAGCGCATGCAGGTGATGACGCTGACTCAGCGCCTGACCGCTGGCAACCAGCGCCGGGTCGTATTCCAGGCAGGTGAGTTGTTGGTCGGCACCGAGCAGGCGCCGGCCCAAGTGGCCTTTGCCCGAACACCAATCCAGCCAGTGCTTCGGTTGCGCGGCAAACGACAAGCGGCTGGCGAAGGCTTCGATCTGCTGCCATTTGCGCCCCGGCACATCGACATTCAGACGATGCCCGGCGGCTTCCAGCGAATGCGCAGGCAACTCACCGACCGAACTCAACTCAAGCGACAACGCCGCCAATGAAGCAAACGGCTCCGGCGCATCCAAAAGTTCGGCAGGTTGGTTGTGGGCATTTTCCGCATCTTCCAGCGACCGTCCGCGTAGCCACGAGGCCAGTTCCGGGTAGGACGCTTCCCAAGGCAGTTGCAGATGAGTGAAAGGGCGGGGTTTCCACAATCCCTGATGGGCCGTGAGAAATGCATCCAGTGCCGTGAAACGGGCGAGCAGGGCCTCGCCCGTCAGCACGCCGGAAGAATCAGCGCCCTTGGCACGCATCGACACGCAACCACCGCTCCAGCTGCTTGAACGCCTGAACGAGCACAAACGACATCAGCAGGTAAATGACGCCTGCGGTGAAGAACATATCCACTGTCAGGTAGTTGCGGGCAATGATGGTGCGGGTGATGCCAGTGAGTTCGAGCAAGGTCACCGTGCTCGCCAGAGAACTGGCCTTCAGCATCAGAATAACTTCGTTGCTGTAGGCCGGCAGAGCGATGCGCGCGGCGCGGGGCAGGACGATATAGAACAATGCCTTGGCCTTGGACATGCCCAGTGCGCGTGCGGCTTCGATCTCACCCGGCGGGATGGCTTGGATGGCGCCACGCAGGATCTCGGCGATGTAGGCGGCTGTGTGCAACGTCATCGTGGCGGTGGCACACCAGAATGGGTCGCGCAGGTACTGCCACATGAAGCTGTCGCGTACGGCGTCGAACTGAGCCAGGCCGTAGTAGACCAGGAACAACTGCACGAGCAACGGAGTGCCACGGAAGAAAAAGATATAAGCGTAAGGAAATGCGCGGACAAACCAGAGTTTGGAGGAACGAGCGATGCCCAGAGGAATCGCCAGCAACAACCCGAGAATAACGGCAATACCCAAGAGTTCGAGTGTCAGCAGGGCGCCCTGAAAGAACTTCGGCAGCCACTTATAGATGACTTCCCATTCCATTACGTCGTCCTCACGAAGCCACGAGCGGCGCGTTTTTCCAGGAAGTGCATAGTGATCATCGCCAGTATGGTCAGGACCAGATACATGAAGGCTGCAACCAGATAGAAAGTGAATGGATGCTTGGCGAAGGTTACGGCGTTCTGCGCATTGCGCATGATTTCTTCCAGTCCTATGACCGACACCAGCGCGGTGTCTTTCATCAGAATCATGAACAGGTTGCCAAGGCCAGGCAGGGCGATACGCCACATCTGCGGCATGATCAGTCGGGTGAAGATCCGCCATTTTGACAGGCCCAGGGCCTGGCCGGCCTCACGGTGACCTTTGGGAATGGCCAGGAGCGCGCCACGAAAGACTTCCGTGGCATAGGCGCCGAAGCACAGTCCGAGGGCGGTTACGCCTGCCACGAAAGGGCTCAGTGCCAGGTCGGGATTACCAAAGTATTCGCCAATGGCATTCATCGTCTTGACGGTGCCGAGGTAGATCAGCAGAACCCATAGCAGTTCCGGCACACCGCGTACGAGGGTCGAGTAGGTTTCGCCAAGCCACTGCAGCGGCTTGTACGGGGAAGTCTTGGCCAAGGCACCGAGCAGACCGAGCACCAGCCCGACGCACAGGGCCGAGAGTGCCAGTTTGACGGTCATCAGCGCGCCGGCGAGTAGCACCGGGCCGAATCCGTGGAGATCGATAATCATGGATTTCTTTTCAAATCGCGGCAGGCAAGATCGGGAGCCTGCACCGTCTGATCACGGCGCAGGTCCCGCAGGTCAGGATCAATAGATGCTGAACGGGAAGTACTTGTCGTTGATCTTTTTGTAGGTACCGTCGGCGACGATTTCCTTCAATGCGGCGTTCAGCTTCTCGCGCAATGGGTCACCTTTGCGCACGGCGATGCCGATCTTGTCGCTTTCCACGACCGGGTCACCCTTGAACTCGTAGTTCTTGCCGGCGTCGGTTTTCAGCCAGTCATAGTTGGCGTACTTGTCGGCGAGGATGGCATCGACACGACCGGAGGTCAGGTCCAGGTAGGCGTTTTCCTGGGTGTCATAAAGTTTGACCTGGATATCGCTACCGTAAGTGTCTTCGAGCCAGGTGCCTGCCAAGGTTGCGCGTTGCGTACCGATGATCTTGCCCTTGAGCGCGTCCTTGTCGGTTTTGAAATCGACGTTTTTCGGCGCGATGAACTGCAGTTTGTTCGAGTAGTACGGGTCGGTGAAGTCCACCGCGCCCTTGCGCTCGTCGGTGATCGACAGCGAGGAAATCAGGAAGTCGAACTTCTTGGCGTTCAGGGCCGGGATGATGCCGTCCCAGTCGGAGGTGACCACGGAGCATTCAACTTTCATCTTGGCGCACAGGGCGTCGCCGATGTCTTTGTCGAAGCCGACGACGTTGCCGCTGGCGTCTTTATTGTTGAACGGCGGGTAAGCCGCTTCGATGCCCATCTTCAGGGTCTCGGCCATTGCACCGGCGCTGAACGCGAGTGTGACGGCGGCGGCCAGGAAGACCTTTTTGTAGTTCTGCATGCGGGTAGCTCCGTTAGCGGTTGCTGGACATGAATTGTTTGCAGCGCGCCGAAAGCGGGTTTTCGAACACCTGCTGTGGCGATCCTTGCTCTTCTACCAGGCCCTGGTGGAGGAACACCACCTCGCTGGAGACCTGACGGGCGAAGCCCATTTCATGGGTCACGAGCAGCATGGTGCGGCCTTCTTCGGCCAATGCGCGGATGACATTAAGTACTTCCTGGACCATTTCCGGGTCAAGGGCGGAGGTGGGCTCGTCGAACAGGATCACCTTGGGCTGCATCGCCAGCGTGCGGGCAATCGCCGCGCGCTGCTGCTGGCCGCCGGACAGTTGCGCCGGGTAGGCGTGGCGCTTGTCGGCGATGCCGACCTTGGCCAGCAGCGCTTCGGCGACCTCGATGGCTTCGGCCTTGCTCTGGCCGAGCACGCGGCGCGGGGCTTCGATGATGTTGTCGAGCACGCTCATGTGCGGCCACAGATTAAAGTTTTGAAACACAAAACCAATCTCGGAGCGCAGGCGATTGATCTGCTTGCCGTCGGCGGCAACCAGTTCGCCATTCTTGGCGGCCTTGAGCTTGAGTTCTTCCCCGGCCACCAGGATCTGGCCCTGATGCGGGTTTTCCAACAGGTTGATGCAACGCAGGAACGTGGACTTGCCGGAACCGGAGGAACCCAGGATCGAGATCACATCGCCGTCGCGGGCGGTCAGCGAGATGCCTTTGAGCACCTCAAGCTGTCCGTAGCGTTTGTGCAAGTTGCGGATTTCAAGCGCGGGCGTGGCCTCAGCCATGTGCGTTCCTCATATATGTTGCGCTCCTGCTGTTGGTTGGCCTTCCTGGCGAGGCGGCCAAGCTAGCATAGCGTTTCAATGGCAGCCAACAGCGCTACGAGCGGTAAACGGATGGCGTGTGGCAGGTTGTCGCATCGGCGCAGCAGGCTGTCGCCCCATCAACAACCGAACGGGTGTTTGAACGTGGATTCCCGTGGGTGTCGCGTAAAAAAAGGCGCGATGTTGCCACCTTTGGCGGGGTGTTGGAAGCGCTAACCGGCCGAACGTTCCTCATTCGCCCTTTTATTGTGCATCCCGTACTTTTTCAGTGTGTTTCTGGTGCGCTGATTCGTTTGAAAAGTGAGTCGCAGGGTAACGCTTTGGCGAAAGGCCATTATTCTCAAGGACTTGCGATGACTGTCCGGTCGCGCGGAAAACCGCACGGCAGAAGAGTTTGAAACATTTTGGCGCATTTATTGCGTGCAGAATCCGGAACGCCCCGTTGGATTCTTTTTACGAGAAGGAACACCAGACGGGCCGGACGCAATCGCTTTCCTCGCAAAGGTAGTTCCAATGAGCAGTACCCAAAGCTCCAATGGCCTCGAACAGGGGCTCAAACCGCGTCATGTGACCATGCTGTCGATCGCCGGGGTGATCGGTGCAGGTCTGTTCGTAGGCTCCGGCCACGCCATCGCCGCTGCCGGTCCCGCTGTTCTCTTGGCTTACGCCGCTGCCGGCGCGCTGGTTGTGCTGGTGATGCGCATGCTCGGCGAAATGGCTGTTGCCTCGCCTGATACCGGCTCGTTCTCGACTTACGCCGACCGTGCCATCGGTCACTGGGCCGGTTTCACCATCGGCTGGCTGTACTGGTGGTTCTGGGTTTTGGTGATTCCGCTGGAAGCCAACGCCGCCGCAACCATCCTGCATGCGTGGTTCCCGGGTGTGGATATCTGGGCGTTCGCGCTGATCATCACCATGCTGCTGACGGTGACCAACCTGTTCAGCGTGAAAAACTACGGTGAGTTCGAATTCTGGTTCGCCCTGCTCAAAGTGGTGGCGATCATCGGTTTCATCATTCTTGGCGTCGCGGCCATTTTCGGTTTCCTGCCGAACAGCCAGGTCAGCGGCGTGTCGCACATCTTCGACACCCAGGGCTTCCTGCCAAACGGCATGGGCGCAGTGCTGGGCGCAATCCTGACCACCATGTTCTCCTTCATGGGTACCGAGATCGTGACCATCGCGGCCGCGGAATCAAAGAACCCTGGCAAGCAGATCTCCAAGGCCACCAACTCGGTGATCTGGCGGATCGGCCTGTTCTACCTCGTGTCGATCTTCATCGTTGTGGCCCTGGTGCCATGGAACGACCCGGTTCTGGCCAGCGTCGGTTCCTACCAGACCGTGCTTGAGCGCATGGGCATCCCGAACGCCAAGATGATCGTCGACATCGTGGTTCTGGTTGCTGTGACCAGCTGCCTGAACTCGGCGCTGTACACCTCTTCGCGCATGCTGTTCTCCCTCGGCAAGCGTGGCGATGCACCGGCCATGGCGACCCGCACCAACAAGAGCGGCACGCCTTACTGGGCGGTGATGCTGTCTACCGGCGCGGCGTTCCTGTGCACCTTCGCCAACTACGTGGCCCCGGCTGCGGTGTTCGAGTTCCTGCTGGCGAGCTCCGGCGCCATCGCGCTGCTGGTGTACCTGGTGATCGCGATTTCGCAACTGCGCATGCGTAAACAACGCATGGCTCGCGGCGAGAAAATCGTCTTCAGCATGTGGCTGTTCCCGGGCCTGACCTACGCGGTGATCGTATTCATCGTCGCGGCCCTGACCATCATGCTGTTCCAGGACGCCCACCGCGTGGAAATCCTCGCGACCGGCCTGCTGAGTCTGGTCGTCGTAGCTACCGGTCTGTTGGTAGCTCGTCGTCGCAAGGTGGAAAACCGTGGTGCGGCAGTTTTGAACTGATCCGCCACGAGTAACGCAAAACGGCCGCTGTCAGTGATGACAAGCGGCCGTTTTTGTTACTGCGAGCGGTTTATTCGCTCTTTTCTTCCTGCGCTTCCACCGACTGACCGTAGGTGTCCAGCGCAATCCCGAAATCGCTGATGAACTGCGGTTCGCTCAGCCACGCCTGGGCGGTCTCGCGATCCATGCCATCGGCCCACATGCGGTAGTCGATCAGCATGTCGGCGGCCAGGTGAGTGGCGGCCATGCCTTCGTTCTCGGCGTTTTCCATGTCCAGCAGTTCAGGATGGTCGACGATGATGAACGCCAGTTCACGCAGCAGCGTCAGGAGCATTTCGTTGCGGCTGACGGCTTCGGCGTCGCGCATTTTGCTGAACATCGCCAGGGTGTATTCCGGGATCGGCTCGGCGAGGTGACCGAGGTCATCGTCCTGGGCCAGCGGTTTGCGACCGACCATGCGGATTTGCTTGGCTTTGGCCTTGGCGCGTTTGGCGCGTTTCTGTTGCTTGTTCAGGGATGCCATGGGAACTCAGTTTTTCTGTTGGGTTTGTGCGGCGATTGCGTCGGACGCGGCCACATAGTCTTTCTGGAAATCCGGCGATTCGATCCACGCCAGAGCGCCTGCCTCGTCAGTCTCGGTGGCCCACTGGCGGTACTGGATCAGCGCGGCGAGGATGAAGTCCATCGCGCCTTCTTCGCCTTCCTGCTCGTACACCAGCTCCAGCAGCGGGTCTTCGAGGAACGCGGTGCACAGGGCCTGCTGGCTGATCTTTTCGGCGTCGATCATTTTCTTGAACAGTTCGGTCAGGTCCACCGACTCGAAATCGATGCGGTCGTCGTTCGGGTCCAGCTCGACCGGCGTTTCCGCGCGTTTGGTGCGGTTCTGCTTGGCCTTGGTCTTGGCCCGGGCGGCGCGTTTTTGCTGCTTGTTGGCGGAAGCCATGGTGTGTGTTCCGTGGTGCGTTAAAGGGCTTGGCTGCGTGGGATTTCGCGCCCCGGTGTGTCGGAGGCCAGTTCTCCGGTCTGCAGCCAGGTCAGAGCGATGGGCCATAGTGTGGCTTGGTATGCGTTGCGAAAAAAGGCGAAATGTCCGACTTGCTGTTCGCCGATGTCCTGCGGCTCGATTCGCAGGTGGGTCTTCTGCGCATTCTGGAAGTAAGCCAGCAGGCGTTCGATGGCGGGAATCGTGCCGTAGGGATCGTCGCTGATGCTGATTGCCAGGGCTTTGGCCCGGACGTTGGCGAAGGGCAAGTCCGTCATCGTTCTCCCGCTCGGGCGCCGCTCATAGCGCGCGGCAGGTGTGCTCCAGTCGCGCACCACACCGGCAGGCGTGTCTTCCAGCCAGCCAATTCGTTTGCCCGGGAAGTAGCCACAGAACAGCGTGACCAGCGGCATCAGCAGGTGCCATTTGCCGAACATTCGCCAGCGGTGCTCGGGCGCGTAATCGCGCCAGTAAGCGAATTGCGCGCCGACCGTCACCAGTCGTCGGATTACCTGTCCGGACGCCCCCAGGCCTGCTGCGCAGCCGCCGAAGCTGTGCCCGACCACATCGATCGGCTGCCCGGGAAACTCTCGCTGCGCGCGTTTGAGCATCGCCTCGAAATCCAGCGCGCCCCAATCCGTCCACGAAGCCTGCAAATGCCTCATCGACTTCGGCCGCGACTCGCCAATGCCCCGGTAGTCGTAAATGATCACGTCGAAGCCGTTGGCGAACAGATACGCCGCGAAGCGCGAGTAGTGGCGGCAGCGCACGGACGTGGCGGCGTTGATGATCACCACCGGGCATTGTGGATCCGGTGTCGCGTGACGCCAGGTGAAACCGCCGAGCAGATAGCCGTCGGCGGCGGGCTCGTGGAAGGGCTCGCTTTCAACGTCGGATGCTTGGCCAAGGGGAGGCGGCGCACTTTGTAGGTTCATGGGTTTAGAGCCTGGCTAGGACGGGTCGAGAATGAACTTCACGCGGGATGTAACGCAATGACTTGGTACGCAGTGCGTAGCGGATTGACGGTTCGAGGCGGTCGCCAATCCGTGACGCAGTGCGTCATGAATTGGCTGGAAGATACTTCTGTAGTCCTTTTCGCATTCAAGGCAACTCCCAATCGTTCTAAAACCCGCCCCGCAAGAAAAAATCTAAAAAGAGGTAACGATTGGGTTCCACGAGAGCCCGGGAGTCGTCCTCATGAAACGCGTTCTTTCATTCGTGCTGCCCCTTGCCGCTGCGGCGGTACTGCTGTTTCCGATCATGGCGCAGGCTGCGAGTCTGGAGCCGATCGACAATTCCGCTGTGCAGGTTCAACAGCAAGAGCAAAACGGCGTTCGCTATCTGGCCGGCGGGATTGGTGAAGATGAGTCGAAAGCCATTCAGCAATCCGCGGGCTACAACCTGCACATGACCTTCGCTGTCGGTACGCAAAACGAATACACCGCCGATGTCGACGTGGCGATCCAGAAAGCCCCCGGTCAAACCGTGCTGACGCTGAATCAGACCGGGCCATTGGTGTACGTTCAGTTACCGCCAGGCAAGTACACGGTCGTCGCCACCCGCAAGGGTGAAACGCGTCGGGATGTGGCGCAAGTAGGCGGCGGTGCTGCGCGCAATCTGGTGTTCCACTGGAGCGACAACACCTAACGTCGCCGACGGTCACGCCCGGGTGGCGTGACCGTCGCGGTGCGTCCCATCCAGATCAGAAGCCAGGCAGCGCCCGACAGGAAGAGTGCGAAGAGGCAGTGCGTGGCAACAGTGAACCAGAAGTCGAAGGACTGTTCGGCCTGTGAATACACGGCGAAGTGTTTCCCCCGAGCCATGTTGCTGATGCGTCCCTGAATCAGGCCGTTCACCGTTTCATAAGTGATCAGGCCTACGCAGAGGGTCAGTACGGTGCCGAGAGCGATCATCAACCAGTCGGTGCGTTTTACGGGTGGCGCAGGATGGGGCAGGGGGACGCGGGTTCTTTTCTGGTTCATCGCGGTGATGACCCTCTTCCTTAAGGGTTGAGCAACGTATCGCGAATTCCGGCCTGCAAGAAGGGCGGGATCGGGCCGTCATCAAATCGCAGGCATAAAAAAACCCTGAATCTTGCGATTCAGGGTTTTCGGTATTTGGTGCCCAGAGACGGAATCGAACCGCCGACACGGGGATTTTCAATCCCCTGCTCTACCGACTGAGCTATCTGGGCAACGGGGCGCATTAAAAGGGTTTTTCGGATTTACGTCAACGACTTTTTTAAAATTTCTTAAATTAATTCCGTCGCTTACGATCCGACCCCCGATTTCGCGGGGTTTACTCTGCAGGCGGAACGTAGCCTTCCGCTTGAGCGTATTCCTCGCCGGAGAAGTACTTGTCCATTTCGCCCTGAAGAAATTTGCGGTCTTCGGCGTTCATCATGTTCAGGCGTTTTTCGTTGATCAGCAGTGTCTGGTGTTTCTGCCAGTCGGCCCAGGCCTTGGCCGAGACGTGTTCGAAGATGTCCTGGCCCTTGGCGCCCGGGTACGGTGGGCGCTCCAGACCTTCGAGTTGTTCTTTGTACTTGCGGCACATTACGGTGCGGGTCATGTCGACTCTCCTGCATTCAAGACGGCGGCCGCGCGTTCGAGCAAGGTCTTGACCGGGGCGGCGAGGCCCAGGCGCGGCGGGGTGGCGAGGTTATACCAGAGCCAGTCGGCCTCGGCCACGTGACCGCCGGCCTCCTGCACCTGAACCAGCCAGGGTTCGATGGACAGCTGGAAGTGGCTGAAGGTGTGGACCAGGCTCGGCAGCGCCTGCTGCTCGCCCAGTTCCAGCGAGTGCTGCGCAGCGAGGTGTTGCAGGTCGTCGAGGCCATCGAGTTCCGGCAGGCTCCACAAACCGCCCCACAATCCGCTGGACGGGCGGCGATAAAGCAGAATCGCGCCCTCCTCGTTGGCCAGCAGCGGCATCAGCGTGCGTTTCTGCGGGATAGCCTTGCGCGGTTTGGGGATCGGGTAACGCGTCTCCAGGCCGAGCATGTGCGCTTCGCAGCCCTTTTCCAGCGGACACAGGAGGCAGCTCGGCTTGCTGCGGGTGCAGAGCGTGGCGCCCAGATCCATCATCGCCTGGGTGTAGGCGTTGACCCGATCCTGCGGCGTAAAGCGCTCGGCGTTGGCCCACAGCTGTTTGGCGACCTTTGGCTCGCCGGGGTAGCCCTCCTGCGCGGTAAAGCGCGCCAGCACCCGTTTGACGTTGCCGTCGAGGATTGGCGCGCGCAGGGCCATGCTGATGCTGGCGATCGCGCCAGCGGTGGACAGGCCGATGCCCGGCAGCTCGGTAAGCTTCTCGACATCGCGCGGAAACTCGCCGCCATACTGGCTGACGACGATCTTCGCGGTCTTCTGCAAGTTGCGCGCGCGGGTGTAGTAACCCAGGCCCGTCCACAGGTGCAGCACCTCGTCCTCCGGCGCTTCGGCCAGGGCTTCGACCGTCGGCAGTGCCGCCATGAACCGGTCGAAGTAATTGAGCACGGTGCTGACCTGAGTCTGCTGCAACATGATCTCGGACACCCACACCCGATACGGGTTGATGTTCTGTTGCCAGGGCAAATCATGGCGTCCGTGGCGGTCGAACCATTCCAGCACCGCCGTGGAAAACTGCTCCGCTCTCATCGCTTGAACAGCCCCTTCAATGCGTTTTTCAGTTCCGGGCTGACTTTGTCACCCAGTTTCTCGTCGATTTTTTCGCTGATCTTGTCGCCGGCCAGTTTGCTCGCGACCTGGCCCATGCGTTCGTTGTCCACGCGGCAGGCCTTGGCGCCCAGTTCCAGCGGGCCACGGCAACGCAGCGGCCATTCGATGCCGACGAATTTGTCGCCGACCTGGCAGGCCGGGTCCGGCATGGCGCTGGTGTCACCTTCGACGATGATGCCGACGCGATAGTCCATGCCCAGCACTTTGAGGTCGATATCGCCGTCACCGTTGACGCTCATGCCGGGGATGCGCACTTTCAGGTCCGGGTTGCTGGCCACGCCGTTGCGGAAGGTCAGGTTGCCCTTGAGCTCCTGGAACGGCGTGTCCTTGCCGCGCGGCTCGCCGCTCAGGGATTTGCGGTTAAGGGTGGCGATGCCCTTGCACAGTTGCTGTTCAAGGTTGGCGTTGAGCAACACGCCGTTGTTGATCACGAAGCTGGCGTTGCCGTTGAGGGTTTCGATCAGCGCCTGCTGGCTGTTGCCGCTACCGGTGACGGTGCTGGTGAGATTGACCAGACCCTTGACCGGCGGATTCTTGCCCTGGCTTTCGAGGATTTTCTCCACCGGCACCCGGTTGATCCGGGTTTGCAGGTTCAGCACCGGCGCGGTCTGGCGCACGTCCAGCGTGCCCTTGGCTTCGAAGTCGCCGTTGTACAACTCGCCGCGCAGGTTCTCCAGGGTCAGCAGGCCACCCTGGCCGGTGGCTTTCAACGCGGCGTTCTGGATCGGCAGCTTGTCGAGGGTCAACTGGCCGAAGGTCAGGTCGGCATTTACGTCGAGTTTGCTCAGGCGCTCGACAGGAAACAGGCGCTCGGTGCTCCAGGCGCTTTTGCTCGGTTTTTCCGGCAGCGGTGTGCTGCCGGCACCCGCCATCGCATCGGCCTCGGTACTGGCGACTTCGGCCTGACGGACCTGGGTAGAGTTATTGGCTTTTTCCGATTTCGGCGGCAGGTAGCGGTCGACGTTGAAGGTGTCGGCCTTGAGGACCGCTCGCAGCGATTGCTTGGCGAAATCTTCGACGGCGATGCGGCCGCTGAAGCTGCTGTCGTCGAGTTTCAGGTTGATGTTGTCCAGCGACACGCTGGTCGGCGTCGCGGCGACACGGCTGACCAGTTCAACCTTGCTCAGGCTGCCTTCGGCCATGGCCGGCAGGGTCTGGCCGATGCTGTCGACGAATTTCGCCAGGTCGAACTGGGCGATGGAAATCCCGCCGGTGATCTGTGGCGTCTTGTCCAGGTCGTTGGCCTTCAGTTCGCCCAGGGCGCGCAGCTGATTGACCGAGAGCTTGATGCCAGTCCATTCGGCGACGTTGGCGGCCTTGTCCAGCAACAGTTGGCCTTGAGCGGCGAAGGTCACGGTCTTGCCTTGCAACGGATCGCCGGCGACCTCGCCGGACAGCTTCAGGTCTTCGAACTTGTAGCGTTGCAGGGCGCGCTCGAAGCGCAGCTCGCCGTTGAGCTCGGTGCGCACCCGCAGCACTGGCTGGTTGGTGCCGAGGAACGCGGTGGCTTTGACCGGGATGTTGGTCGAATCGTGAACCGCGCCGGTGCTCAGCTGGATGCTTTCGGCGCTGAATTGCTTGCCGGTCAGCTCGTCGTTGTATTCCACGCGGGCGTTGTTGACGGTCAGGCTGTCGATGTCGAGGCGGATCGGCTGGGCCGGTTTTTCCGGTTGCGCAGGGGCCTCGGGGGCGGTTTCGGCCGTGGTGGTTGGCGCCGGGGCGCTGCCGGCCTTGGGCGGCACCTTGCCGATGTCTTCCCAGTTGCCATGACCATTCTTGTCACGGTTCAGGCGCAGGTTCAGGCCTTCGACGCGCACGTCGCTCATCTGCACTTCTCGGCGCAGCAGCGGCAGCACGCGCACGGACAGGCCGAGCATCTGCAGGTCGGCGAACGGTTCGGCAGGCTTGGCCAGGGTCGCGACGCTGGCCTCGTGCAGTTCCAGGCCGAGCCACGGGAACAGGCTCCAGCCGATGTCGCCATTGAGCGTCAGCTCGATGTGGGCCTTGTCGCGGGCAATCTGGCGGATCTCGTCTTTGTAGTCGTTGGGATCAAACAGGTGGGTCAGGGCGAAGCCCGCCGCCACAATGATCAGCAACAGCCCGAGAAGTACCAGACCCAGGATTTTGCCGAACGCTTTCATGGGCGAGTCCTTGTAAGTAGTCGAATTCGTAATTTAGCCGGGGAGTATAGCGCTGCATCAACCCGCGCTGTTGCGGTGTCCCGTGCAGCCTGCTGAACCGTGATGTACAGCGCTTCGACAACGATCGGCATCGGGGTTCCCCGGCATCAGGAGATCAGATGACTCAAAAAAGGTGATATCAGTTTGGTTTTTCTGTCACGTGCAAATGGTAACCTTCGCCCGTTCGTCCGCCCATCTGCGACTTAACGTCGCGCTTTCAAGGAGCTTCACCCGCAAAAAACGGTCATGCCTGCGTGCATAAAGGCCGGGGTGGGCAGTGGCTGGCGAACCATACTAATAATTGGGGGATACAAAATGAGCACGACCATTACGGCGGACGGCTTCAAAGCCGATCAGCCCGGGTTCCTGTCCAAGGAACGCATCATCGCCAAGCCCGGTTTCAACCGTTGGCTGGTCCCGCCGGCCGCTCTGGCCATTCACCTGTGCATCGGCATGGCCTACGGCTTCTCGGTGTTCTGGTTGCCGCTGTCCAAGGCACTGGGTGTAACCGCTCCGGTGGCTTGCGCACCGGACATGAGCTTCATCGCACAAGTCTTCTCGTCGCAATGCGACTGGCCGATCTCCATGCTCGGCTGGATCTACACCCTGTTCTTCATCTTCCTCGGCTGCTCGGCAGCGATCTGGGGTGGCTGGCTCGAACACGCAGGTCCACGCAAGGCCGGCGTTGTATCGGCACTGTGCTGGTGCGGCGGTCTGCTGATTTCTGCGCTGGGGATCTATACCCACCAGATCTGGCTGATGTGGATCGGCTCCGGCGTGATCGGCGGTATCGGTCTGGGTCTGGGCTACATCTCGCCGGTTTCGACCCTGATCAAGTGGTTCCCGGACAAGCGCGGCATGGCGACCGGCATGGCGATCATGGGTTTCGGTGGTGGCGCGATGGTTGGTGCACCACTGGCGACCGCTCTGATGAGCCATTTCGCTTCGCCGACTGGCGTGGGCGTGTGGCAGAGCTTCGTGGCCATGGCCGCGATCTACTTCGTGTTCATGATCGGTGGCGCCTTGGCCTACCGCGTGCCGCCAACCGGCTGGAAGCCTGAAGGCTGGACCGCTCCGGCTAAGAAAGCCTCGAACGCGATGATCACCCACCGTCACGTTCACGTGAATGTGGCGTGGAAAACCCCGCAATTCCGTCTGGTGTGGCTGGTGCTGTGCCTGAACGTGTCTGCCGGTATCGGCATCCTCGGCATGGCTTCGCCACTGTTGCAGGAAGTGTTCGGCGGCAAGCTGCTGGGTAACGATCTGCCGTTCGGTCAGCTGGACGCCGGTCAACTGGCTTCCATCGCTGCGATTGCGGCCGGTTTCACCGGTCTGCTGAGCCTGTTCAACATCGGCGGTCGTTTCTTCTGGGCGTCGTTCTCGGACTACCTGGGCCGCAAGAACACTTACTTCGTGTTCTTCGCGCTGGGTTTTGCGCTGTACGCACTGATCCCGAACCTCGGTCACCTGGGCAACGTTGCGCTGTTCGTGGCGGCGTTCTGCATCATCCTGTCGATGTACGGCGGTGGTTTTGCGACCGTTCCGGCCTATCTGGCCGACCTGTTTGGTACACAGATGGTTGGCGCGATCCACGGTCGTCTGCTGACGGCCTGGGCCGCCGCTGGCGTGCTGGGTCCGGTGCTGGTGAACTACCTGCGTGAGTATCAGCTGAGCATCGGTGTTGAACGCGCTGCCGCTTACGACATCACCCTGTACATCCTCGCTGGCCTGCTGGTGCTGGGCTTCCTGTGCAACCTGCTGGTGCGCCCGGTGGCCGACAAGTACTTCATGACCGACGCCGAACTGGCCGCCGAACAGGCGCTGGGCCACGACAAGGGTGCTGATGCCAGCACCGTGCTGGAGTGGAAAGCCGCGCCGGGCAGCAAGCCATTGGCGATCGCTGCGTGGCTGGTGGTGGGGATTCCGTTGGCGTGGGGTGTGTGGGTGACCCTGCAGAAGACGGCGGTTCTATTCCACTAAGATCGTTTATACCTGATCGTTCCCACGCTCTGCGTGGGAATGCCTCCCTTTGACGCTCTGCGTCAGATCCGAAGTGGACGCAGAGCGTCCGGGGCTGCACTCCCACGCAGAGCGTGGGAGCGATCAGCGCCTTTCGATGCTTGTATGGACATGTCTATCCCCGACAGCACGGGGTTCTATCCGTCAGTCATTCCACCTCTCATGTTTCTGTTTTGGCCCCGCGCCCCTATAATGGCTGCCTTTTTCGCCCAATGATTTTGCGGAGCTGGTGATGGCCGAACGTAAGGCGTCTGTCGAGCGCGACACTCTGGAAACCCAGATCAAAGCCTCGATCAACCTTGATGGCACCGGAAAGGCCCGATTCGATATCGGTGTTCCTTTTCTTGAGCACATGCTGGATCAGATCGCCCGTCACGGGCTGATCGACCTGGATATCGAATGCAAGGGCGATCTGCATATCGACGACCACCATACGGTGGAAGACGTCGGTATCACCCTCGGCCAGGCCTTCGCGCAAGCCATTGGCGACAAGAAAGGCATCCGTCGCTACGGCCACGCCTACGTGCCGCTCGATGAAGCGCTGTCGCGCGTGGTGATCGACTTCTCCGGCCGCCCAGGCCTGCAGATGCACGTGCCGTACACCCGCGCCACCGTTGGCGGCTTCGACGTCGACCTGTTCCAGGAATTCTTCCAGGGCTTCGTCAACCACGCGCTGGTCAGCCTGCACATCGACAACCTGCGCGGCACCAACACCCACCACCAGATCGAAACCGTGTTCAAGGCATTCGGCCGCGCGCTGCGCATGGCCGTCGAGCTGGATGACCGCATGGCCGGCCAGATGCCTTCGACCAAGGGCGTCCTGTAATGCAGACGGTTGCAGTTATCGATTACGGCATGGGCAACCTGCACTCGGTGGCCAAGGCCCTCGAGCACGTTGGTGCCGGCAAGGTGCTGATCACCAGTGATGCGGCAGTGATCCGCGAAGCCGACCGGGTGGTTTTCCCCGGCGTCGGCGCGATTCGCGATTGCATGGCGGAGATCCGTCGCCTCGGTTTCGATTCGCTGGTGGGTGAAGTCAGTCAGGATCGTCCGTTCCTCGGCATCTGCGTCGGCATGCAAGCCTTGCTCGACAGCAGCGAAGAGAACGACGGCGTCGACTGCATCGGCCTGTTCCCGGGCGCGGTGAAGTTCTTCGGCAAAGACCTGCATGAAGACGGCGAGCACCTGAAAGTCCCGCACATGGGCTGGAACGAAGTGAAGCAGGCGGTGGATCACCCGCTGTGGCACAACATTCCGGACCTGGCGCGTTTCTACTTCGTGCACAGCTATTACATCGCCGCCGGTAACCCGCGGCAGGTGGTGGGCAGCGGTCATTACGGCGTCGATTTCGCCGCGGCGCTGGCCGAAGGTTCGCGTTTCGCCGTGCAGTTCCACCCGGAGAAGAGCCATACCCATGGCCTGCAATTGCTGCAGAACTTCGCTGCGTGGGACGGTCGCTGGTAAATGGCCGTCAAGAAATCCAAGCCGCCGATCCTGACCCTCACTCCCGAGCAGGAGAGTGAAGCCAACCGCAAGATTCAGCGGTTCATGGAGGATCGTTTCGAACTGGACCTGGGTTCGTTCGAGGCGGCGGAAATTCTTGAGCTGTTTACCCGCGAAATTGCTCCGCACTATTACAACAGGGCGATTTTCGATGTGCAGACCCACCTCAAGGAGCGGTTTGAAAGCATCGAAAGCGACCTGTGGGCGCTCGAGAAGAATTAGGGCAGCGGCAAGCTTCAAGCTGCAAGCTGCAAGAAGTACACACGCGTGCGCGCTTGCAGCTTATGGCTTGCAGCTTGCAGCTCTTTTGACGAAGGAAAAAGCATGCTGATTATTCCCGCTATCGATCTTAAAGACGGTGCCTGCGTACGTCTGCGCCAGGGCCGCATGGAAGATTCCACAGTGTTCTCCGATGACCCGGTGAGCATGGCTGCCAAGTGGGTGGAGGGCGGCTGCCGCCGTCTGCATCTGGTCGACCTGAACGGCGCTTTCGAAGGCCAGCCGGTCAACGGCGAAGTGGTGACCGCGATCGCCAAGCGCTACCCGACCCTGCCGATCCAGATCGGCGGCGGCATCCGTTCGCTGGAAACCATCGAGCACTACGTCAAGGCTGGCGTCAGCTATGTGATCATCGGCACCAAAGCGGTGAAGGATCCGGCGTTCGTCGCTGAAGCCTGCCGCGCGTTCCCGGGCAAGATCATCGTCGGTCTGGATGCCAAGGACGGTTTTGTCGCCACCGATGGCTGGGCTGAAATCAGCACCGTGCAGGTTATCGATCTGGCCAAGCAGTTTGAAGCCGACGGCGTGTCCTCGATCGTTTATACCGACATCGCCAAAGACGGCATGATGCAGGGCTGCAACGTTCCGTTCACCGCTGCGCTGGCTGCTGCCACCAAGATCCCGGTGATCGCTTCCGGCGGCATTCACAACCTGGGTGACATCAAGTCGCTGCTCGACGCCAAGGCACCGGGCATCATCGGCGCCATCACCGGCCGGGCGATCTACGAAGGCACTCTCGACGTCGCCGAAGCGCAAGCTTTCTGCGATTCGTACCAAGGCTGAGGACTGACCATGGCGCTGGCCAAACGCATCATCCCTTGCCTGGACGTGGACAACGGCCGGGTCGTCAAAGGTGTGAAGTTCGAGAACATCCGTGACGCCGGCGACCCGGTGGAAATCGCCCGTCGCTACGACGAGCAGGGTGCCGACGAGATTACCTTTCTCGACATCACCGCCAGCGTCGATGGCCGTGACACCACGCTGCACACCGTCGAGCGCATGGCCAGTCAGGTGTTCATTCCGCTGACCGTCGGCGGTGGCGTGCGGACCGTGCAGGACATCCGCAACCTGCTCAACGCCGGTGCGGACAAGGTGTCGATCAACACCGCTGCTGTGTTCAACCCGGAATTCGTCGGCGAAGCGGCGCAGCATTTCGGCTCGCAATGCATTGTCGTCGCCATCGACGCAAAGAAGGTTTCGGGCCCGGGCGAAACCCTGCGCTGGGAGATCTTCACCCACGGCGGTCGCAAACCGACCGGCCTCGACGCCGTCGAGTGGGCGAAGAAAATGGAAGGCCTGGGTGCCGGTGAAATCCTCCTGACCAGCATGGATCAGGACGGTATGAAAAACGGCTTCGACCTCGGTGTGACCCGCGCCATCAGCGATGCGCTGGGCATTCCGGTGATCGCTTCCGGCGGCGTCGGCAACCTGCAGCATCTGGCTGACGGCATTCTTGAAGGCCACGCCAGTGCAGTACTGGCGGCGAGTATTTTCCACTTCGGCGAATACACCGTTCAAGAAGCCAAGGCCTACATGGCCAAACGCGGCATCGTAATGCGTTAAACATCCATACAGGCCAGTGGACAGCATGGCGTACCCAAGGCACTCTTGGGCACGCCATGGATTTCGGTAGCCCGACATGATCAAACGCCTGCTTCTCGCCCTCGCCAGTGCCTCCTTGTTGTTGATCAACACCGGCCACGCCGAGGAAAGTCCCGACACCGATCTGGTGCTCCTCACCGAAAACTTCCCGCCGTACAACATGGCGAAGAACGGCAAGAATTTCGCTCAGGATGAAAACATCAACGGCATCGCCACGGACATCGTGCGCGAGATGTTCAAGCGTGCCGGCATCACTTACAGCCTGACCCTGCGTTTCCCATGGGAGCGGGTCTACAAGCTGGCGCTGGAGAATCCCGGCTACGGTGCGTTCGTCATGGCACGCCTGCCGGATCGCGAAAAGCTCTTCAAGTGGGTCGGCCCGATCGGCCCGGACGACTGGGTCATGCTGGCCAGGGCCGACAGCAAGATCACCCTCGAAACCCTCAATGACGCGCGCAAATACAAGATCGGCGCCTACAAGGGCGATGCGATTGCCGAGACTCTGACCAAGCAGGGTTTGAAGCCGGTGGTGGTGCTGCGTGATCAGGACAACGCCAAAAAACTCGTCAGCGGCCAGATCGACCTCTGGGCCACCGGCGATCCTGCCGGGCGTTATCTGGCGCGGCAGGATGGCGTGACCGGCCTGAAAACCGTACTGCGTTTCAACAGCGCCGAACTGTATCTGGCGCTGAACAAGGACGTGCCGGACGAAGCCGTTGCCAAGCTTCAGGCGGCGCTCGAACAGATGCGCAAGGACGGCGTGGTCGACGAGATCATGGGGCGGTATCTGTAGTTTCTGGCGACTCTGGTAACTCGGGAGATTCCGGCTGTTCCGGCACTGACGGGAGTGGCACCATGGCGTCACTCGCGACTTCTGGCGGGTATTCGAGCCAGTGCAGGCTGTTTCTGTCGGAGTACCTGAAGTTGATGGCGGTTTCCGTTCGGTTGTCCCGCCAGAGATCGTAGTTACTCTGCAGTTGATACAGCGCCATCATCTTGTGTTTCGTCACGTTGGCGGCGACCGCCACGATGTCCGGCGTGGTCCATCCGATGCTCGAGGTTTCGGTGTGGGTGAAGGCTTCGCCCAGCCTTGCCGAGAACCTTATAGACCGTTCAACCGTTGAGTCGCTCGCTGGCCAAACCCCCGGAATCTGTATTGCACTGATGCGGTTGAAAAGCCGCAGATCGCGGCGGCTCAGAACACGAGGCAACGTCCAGTGAAACAGGCTGCTCTTGTCAGTCGTGTTATGGCTGGAGCCGATGAGCACATACCGGTCAGTCCTTTGCAGGTAATAGTAGGGCGATTGGCGGAATCTCTTCAGTGATGGCTGACCGTGGTCTTCCACCGCAAACCAGGGCAGCCTGGCAGTGTGGGTCGGTTGCGAGGGCTCGAGCGGTTCCGGCGCTTCGAATCCTGACAGTTCCGGAAGTTCAGGCGCTGGATTGCTCTGTACCGTAATCTGCATTCGCAATGAATAGGCTTCGGCTTCATTCTCGGGGCTGTCAGGGTTGCCGGAAGCGATGAACGTGCCTGCTGTGAAGTTGATCGCACCTGCATCGGCAACCGGAGGCGCGATGCTCCAGGCGCTGAAATACTGGCGGGAACGATCTCCCCGATCATTCCAGATCAACTCGGCGACACTGGCCTCAATTACCAGATCTTCGCGCACGCAACGTACCGAGCTCAGTAAAGGCTTTTCGTGGTTGATGGAGCACACCGTTCCCAGTGCCACATACCCCTCAGGCGCGATCGGCCGCCATAGCGTCCCCCCCGCCGGCGTCGAGGTTGCATCGCTCCAGATTTCTTCGAAATCATCCGGTGGACTGAGTGCATTTGTTTGCGCGGTTTCGCCGTTTGCGGCTGGGCCTTCGCGGACAACGGCCACGATCTTGCTGCCATTGATATTGCCGTTGCCGGAGATGGCGACGTCCCCGAGGGGGTAAAAGCCAGGCAGCGAGTCGGGGGATGGCACCGGACGCCAGAGCGCGCAGGGTGTCGAGCCCGAGCCATTGCAGTTCCAGATCCGCTGGAATTCGGTGGTGAAGTTGATCAGCAGGTTATCGACCTGGATCGAATCCATTGGCCTGTCGGCCGTGGTTTCACTGTTTTCGCTGTTCATGGTCATTCCTGATAGTGAAAGGCGACTCGTGGTCGCGACCTGTTGCAGGTCTCAATATCCGGAATTGGCCAAGGGGACGGGCGGTAACTATTTATCGGGTATGGCGGGGTGCTACCGGTAAATGCCGTTGTGGCCGTGAGCGGCTGTAGCGCGATTGCTGCGCACACTGATCATCTGCTTGATGTCGATCCACTCGATGCCCTGAGCCTTCAATTTGGGTAGTTCGCGCTCCAGCACCGCCAGTGTCTGCGGATAAGGGTGGCCGATCATCACGGCCGAACCCTGTTTGTGCGCCAGACTGATCGCTGTCTGCAATTGAGTCAGGATCGCCGCTTCTGTGCGCTCGTCATCGAGAAACACATCCCGCGAAACACTCGCCAGATCAATCTTCTGTGCCTGTTGCGCAGCGACGGTCTGGGCGCTGGTGCGGCTGTCGACGAAGAACTTGTGGCGACGCTGCAACTCGCCCATCAACCACGCCATGGCCACCGGCTGCGCAGTCATGCGGCTGCCCATGTGGTTGTTGATGCCAGCGGTGTAGGGGACCATTCTGAACGCGGCGTTCAGGCGTTTTTCGAGTTCTTCGATGGGCAGTTCGGGATGCCAGGCGAACGGGCCGGTGGCCGGATCCATCGGCATGTGCAGGATCACGACCTTGCCGGCGCGATGGGCTTCGCGGGCGAATTCGGTGGCGTGCGGGGTGTCGGGCATGATCGCTGTGGTCACCGGCCCGGGGAGGGCCAGCACGCGACGATCCCGGGGCAGGTTCTGCCCCAGGTCGTCGATGATCAGCGTCAGGTAGGCTTTTTGAGGTGTGGGTCTGGCAGGTTCTGCGTGAGCAGCACCCGCCAGGCAGCACAGCAGGACAAAGACGAAACGCAAAGACATCCTCAACGGCCGGACGTGATGCTCAGGCCTTTGAGCAGGCTCAGGGCCTGGGCCAGCTGGTAATCGTCATCCTGCGGCATCGCCTTGGCCTTGCCGCCGGAACCGGTCGGTTTGTCCGCGCCGCCGTTGCCGTTGCCCAGGTGACCTTGCAGGTCGGCTTCCTTGAAGTAGTCGCCGTCCGCTTCGTTGGTGATCTTGGCCTTGCGTACTTCGATGTCCGGAACAATGCCCTGGGCCTGGATCGAGCGGCCGTTCGGCGTGAAGTACAGCGCAGTGGTGATCTTCAGCGCGCGGTCGTTGTTCAGCGGCAGCACGGTCTGCACCGAGCCCTTGCCGAAACTGGTGGTGCCCATGACCACGGCGCGTTTCTGGTCCTGCAGGGCGCCGGCGACGATTTCCGAGGCCGAGGCACTGCCACCGTTGATCAGCACGACCATCGGCACCGCTTCGCTTTCGTCCTTGCCGGTGGCGGAGAAGCGCAGTTCGGAATTGGCGATCCGGCCCTTGGTGTAGACGATCAGGCCTTTGGTGATGAAGTGGTCGACCACTTCGACCGCTGCCTGCAACACGCCGCCCGGGTTGTTGCGCAGGTCAAGGATGATGCCGTTGAGCTTCTTGCCGTTGTCCTTGCGCAGCTTGGCCAGGGCTTTGGAGACCTCTTCGCCGGTCTTGACCTGGAACTGGGTGATGCGGATCAGGCCGTAGCCCGATTCCAGCAGTTGCGCCTTGACGCTCTTCACCTGGATCACGGCGCGAGCCAGGGTTACATCGAACGGC
This sequence comes from Pseudomonas paraglycinae, assembly GCF_021601625.1. Classification (GTDB taxonomy): domain Bacteria; phylum Pseudomonadota; class Gammaproteobacteria; order Pseudomonadales; family Pseudomonadaceae; genus Aquipseudomonas; species Aquipseudomonas paraglycinae. The sequence continues at coordinate 135,685 of NZ_BQHR01000001.1, forward strand.
GTACCGCCGTCGCGGACCAGGGTCAGGGTGATCTTCTGGCCGATCTTGCCGCGCATCTTGTCCACGGCTTCGGTCATGGTCTGGCCGCGGGTCGGCGCGCCGTTGATCTTGACGATGAAGTCGCCGGCCTGGATGCCGGCCTTCGATGCTGGCGTATCGTCGATCGGCGACACGACCTTGATGAAGCCGTCTTCGGCGCCGACTTCGATGCCCAGGCCGCCGAACTCGCCGCTGGTGCTTTCCTGCAACTCGGCAAAGTCTTCAGGGCCGAGGTAGGCGGAGTGCGGATCGAGGTTGCTGAGCATGCCCTTGATCGCGTTTTCCAGCAGGGTCTTGTCGTCCACCGGCTCGACGTAGGCCGCCTTGATCCGGTCCATGACCTCGGCAAAGGTGCGCAGCTCTTCCAGCGGCAACGGCGCCTTGCTGGTGGCGGCAGTGCCTGCCGGAGCGACAGCCGGGGCCGGTTGAGCGGCAAACGCCAGAGGCGCGCCGATCACCAGGGCGATCGTCAGGGCCAGCGAGGTAAGGCGGGACAAATGCAGCATGTCGAACGAACTCCTGAATTAGGCGGCGCGCTTATCCTTGCGCGCGGCACCATTGCGCCGGATCACTCGGGTGACCCTGCTGACGAATTGCGAAATACAGCGCTGGTGTGTCCTGACCGCCACTATTACCCACAGTGGAAATGGACTCACCGGCTTTTACCACGTCACCCGCCGACTTGAGCAGCGTCTGGTTGTGACCGTAAAGACTCAGAAAACCGTTGCCGTGATCAAGGATCACCAGCAGCCCGGCACCGCGCAGCCAGTCGGCAAACACCACGCGCCCGCCGTGTACGGCGTGCACCTGGCTGCCGGCGGAGGCGCTGATCATCACGCCGTCCCACTTGGTGCGGGCATCGTCGCCACGGGTTTCACCGAAGCGTGCCAGCAGTCGACCATCAACCGGCCATGGAAGTTTTCCCCGACTTGACGCAAAAGGGCCACCGAAGGTCTCGCCGCTGCTGGAAACCAGCGCGCCAGGTGTGGGTCTGGCTTGTTTTCGCGGGGCGTCGCTGGTGTCCGAGTCCGCATCGGCGCGGGCCTGGGCCTCACGCAAGCGCTTTTTTTCGGCTTCCTGCTGGGCGATGAGCGCTTTCTGCCGCGCTTCTTCTGCCTCACGAGCCTGGCGGGCCAGGGTTTCTTCAATGGTTTTAAGGACTTTAGACAGGTCTGCCTGATCCTGCTCGCGGGCGGCCAGTTTCTGGTCCCGGGCTTTCACGTCGTCATTGAGTTTGGCAAGGGCCTGCTGGCGCTCCTTGCGGACCTTGTCGAGCGCTTCGCGCTGAGTGTCGAGATCGCTTTGCTGCGCCAGCAACTGCGCCTGCTGCACGCCGATGTCTTTTTCGACGTTGGCCAGTTGGCGCAGGGTTTCGTTGAAGCTTTTAAGCTGCTCCAGGCGAGCCTGGCTCAGGTAGTCGTAATAGGTGAGGGTGCGGGCGAATTTCTCGGGATTCTGCTGGTTGAGCAGCAGCTTGAGGTATTCCTGGCGACCGTTCTGGTAGGCGGCGCGGGCCTGGATGGCGATCAGTCGCTGCTGTTCAGTGCGCGCGCTCTGGAGTTTTTTTTTCTCCGCATCGAGCCGCTGCAGCTCGGACTCGCTCTTCTTCAGCTCTTTCTGCAGGGCTTCGACCTGTTTCTCGAGCTTGCCCATCTCGGTTTCGGTGCCCTTGAGCTCCTTTTGCACGCCGGATTTTTCTTCCTGGAGCTTGCCCAGCAGTTTTTTCAGCTCGGCGATGTCCTGGCGCGTGGCGTCCAGTTGCTGTTGGGTTTGCGCGCGCTCATCCGCGAAGGCCGGTTGGAGCAGGCATGTCAGAGCGAGGGCGATCAGGACGCGAAGCATAGAGGCGGGCGGCACCAGGGTAAGGGACGGCCTAGTATGCCCGCCCGACGCGGCAAAAAAAACGCCTCAAAGCCAACTGCTTTGAGGCGTTCGTCATAAAAAGCCGTTTCAGGCTGATTACAGGGCGTTTTTGATATCAGACCAGAATCGAAGTGCCAGTCATTTCCGCCGGTTTTTCCAGACCCAGCAGTTTCAGCATGGTCGGCGCCACGTCCGCCAGCACGCCGCCTTCGCGGACTTTCAGGTCACGCTTGCCGACATAGATGAACGGCACCGGCTCGGTGGTGTGCGCGGTGTGCGCTTGCCCGGTGGATTCGTCGGCCATCTGCTCGACGTTGCCGTGGTCGGCGGTGATCAGCGCTTCGCCGCCGACTTTTTCCAGTGCTTCGACGATGCGACCCACGCAGGTGTCCAGGCACTCCACGGCTTTCACCGCGGCTTCGAACACGCCGCTATGGCCGACCATGTCGCCGTTGGCGTAGTTGACCACGATCACGTCGTAGCGCTGGTTCTCGATGGCCTCGACGATGCGGTCGGTGACTTCCGGCGCGCTCATTTCCGGCTGCAAGTCATAGGTGGCGACTTTCGGCGACGGGATCAGGATGCGCTCTTCGCCCGGGAACGGCTCTTCACGACCGCCGGAGAAGAAGAAGGTCACGTGGGCGTATTTCTCGGTTTCGGCGATGCGCAGCTGGGTCTTGCCGTTTTTCGCCAGATAGTCGCCGAGCACGTTTTCCAGGCTGCCCGGGGCAAAGGCGGCGGGGGCCGGGATGCTGGCGGCATATTGGGTCAGGCCCACGTACTGCACTTGCGGCTGGCGCGCGCGCTCGAATTCCTTGAAACCGTCTTCGACAAACACGCGGCTCAGCTCGCGGGCGCGGTCGGCGCGGAAGTTCATGAACACCACGGCGTCGCCGTCTTCGACCTTCACCGGCTCACCGATGCTGGTGGCTTTGACGAATTCGTCGCTCTCGCCACGGGCGTAAGCGGCTTCCAGACCTTCCTGGGCGGTGGCAGCGTTGAATTCGCCATTGCCATCAACGATCAGGTTGTATGCCTGGGACACGCGATCCCAACGGTTGTCGCGATCCATGGCGTAGTAGCGGCCGATCAGGCTGGCGATGCGGCCCTTGCCGAGCGCCTGGAAGGTCGCGTCGAGCAGTTCGATCGACGAAGCGGCGCTTTTCGGCGGGGTGTCACGGCCATCGAGGAAGGCGTGCAGGTAGATTTTTTCGGCGCCGCGCTTGAAGGCCAGTTCGGCCATCGCGATCAGGTGATCCTGATGGCTGTGAACGCCGCCATCCGAGAGCAGGCCCATGAAATGCACGGCCTTGCCGGCGGCCACGGCCTTGTCCACGGCGGCGCAGATGGTCGGGTTCTCGAAGAACTCACCGTCGCGGATCGCTTTGGTCACACGCGTGAAGTCCTGATACACCACGCGCCCGGCGCCCAGGTTCATGTGGCCGACTTCGGAGTTGCCCATCTGGCCGTCCGGCAGACCGACGTCCATGCCGCTGCCCGAGATCAAGCCGTTCGGCACGGTGGCCCACAGGCGATCCAGCACAGGCTTTTTGGCCGCATAGACGGCGTTGGATTCGGGGCTGTCGCTGTGACCGAAGCCGTCGAGAATCATCAGGACCAAAGGTTTAGGCGTGGTAGTCATGGAATCCACTCGTGGCTAATAAGAAGAGGGCGATGGAAAAGGGAGTTGGAGTTTAAAGCGAAGTTCCGGCGGCGTCACCGCCGGACGGGGTTTGGCCGACCATAGTGGCTGTGTATACTGGCCGACATTTTAACGCCCTGGAACCTCCTTCGATGGTTGCTCACCTGATTGAATTTGCCACTAACCACTACATTCTTGTCGGTATCTTCGTCGTACTGCTGGCTTTGCTGCTGGCGCATACGGTGCAGGGCGGCGGTAAAAGCCTGAGCACGGGCGAGCTGACCGCACTGGTCAACAAGGAAGCCGGCGTGGTGGTGGACATCCGTCCGAGCAAGGACTACGCCGCCGGTCACATCGTTGGCGCGGTGAACATTCCCCAGGACAAACTGGCTGCCCGCATTGGCGAGCTGGAAAAACACAAGGCCAAGACCATCATTCTGGTCGACGCCCTGGGCCAGACCGCCGGCACCCACGCCCGCGAACTGATGAAGGCCGGCTTCACCGCCGCCAAGCTGTCCGGCGGGATTTCCAGCTGGAAAGGCGACAACCTGCCGTTGGTGAAGTGACATGAGCGACGTCATCGTCTACTCCAGCGATTACTGCCCTTACTGCTCGCGCGCCAAGTACCTGCTCGCGAACAAAGGCGTGGCCTTCGAAGAGATCAAGGTCGATGGCAAGCCGCAGGTGCGCGCCGCCATGGCCCAGAAGGCCGGACGCACGTCCGTGCCGCAGATCTGGATCGGCGACACCCATGTCGGCGGATGTGATGATTTGTATGCCCTGGAGCGCGCCGGCAAGCTCGACGCGCTGCTCAAGGCCTGACCTGCTGCACACGTAAAGAACCCTAAAAGACCCAAGATCAGAAAGGATCTGAGATGACTGACCAACAGAACACTGCAGCCAGCGAAGAAGAAACCGCACCGCAATTCTCCTTGCAGCGCATCTACGTACGCGACCTGTCCTTCGAAGCCCCGAAAAGCCCGGCGATCTTCCGCCAGCAGTGGGATCCGGCGGTCGCTCTGGATCTGAACACCCGCCAGAAAGCCCTGGAAGGTGATTTCTACGAAGTCGTGCTGACCCTGTCCGTGACCGTGAAAAACGGTGAAGAAGTTGCCTTCATCGCTGAAGTGCAGCAGGCTGGCATCTTCCTGATCAAGAACCTGGACGCGGGTTCGATGAGCCACACCCTGGGTGCGTTCTGCCCGAACATCCTGTTCCCGTACGCTCGCGAAACCCTGGACAGCCTGGTGACCCGCGGTTCGTTCCCGGCCCTGATGCTGGCCCCGGTGAACTTCGACGCCCTGTACGCGCAAGAGCTGCAGCGCATGCAGGAATCCGGCGAAACCCCGACTGTTCAGTAAGCGGTCGATGCAACAACGAAAAAAGCGCCGTTACAGGCGCTTTTTTCTTGGCTGATCGTTCCCACGCAGAGCGTGGGAACGATCAGCGGTGTCTTCTTGGGCGGTGTTATTTGAAGTCGTTCTGCCGCCACGCTTCGTACACGGCCACTGCCACGGTGTTGGACAGGTTCAGGCTGCGGCAGCCTTCGCGCATCGGCAGGCGCAGGCGCTGTTCGCCGGGCAGGGCGTCGAGCACTTCCGGCGGCAGGCCACGGCTTTCCGGGCCGAAGATGAACGCATCGCCCGGGACGAACGCGGCATCGTGAAACGGCCGCGAACCCTTGGTGGTGAAGGCGAACAGCCGTGGATGACCGAGGCTTTCCAGGCAGCTGGCGAGGTCGGCATGGCGCTGCAAAGTGGCATACTCGTGGTAGTCGAGACCGGCGCGGCGCAGGCGCTTGTCGTCCATCTCGAAGCCCAGCGGTTCGATCAAATGCAGGTGGCAGCCGCTGTTGGCGCACAGCCTGATAACGTTGCCGGTGTTCGGCGGAATTTCCGGTTGAAAAAGGATGACGTGAAACATGCACGGCTCCGAAGGTAAAGATGACGCGCATTCTACGCCGCAAGCGGATCCGCGTTCGAAACTATTCCCGCGGGTGATGGCATCGCTGGCGATCGTCGGTGTGATGGTCGGGATGATGATCGGTCGTTTGACCACGCCTGACCCGACCGTCTTGCAGCAGGTCGAGGTGATCGATGGCGGTCTTGCGGTCTGGTTCAACAACGAGCCGAAGCTGCACGGCGAGATCGTCGATGGCAGCCTCGCGTTGCTGTTCGAGGCCGAAGGCAAGGCGCAGAAAGGTCAGCTCAAGTTCAACGGCAAGGACGTGAACTGGCGGACGCGGTTGAGTGACGGGGGGTTGTTGCTGACGCTGGTGGCGGCGCGGCCGCTGCAGGGCGACTGGGCCGGCCAGGCGGTCGATGACCGCTGGCGGCTGGAGATCCATCTCCGGGAGCAATAAAAGAGGGAATCCCCGGCCTGCCTGTACCAAGGTTCCCGAAACGGGCGGGCTCATCGCATCGCGTTCTGAGCCGGTGTAAAGAAGGAACCCCTGACCTGCCTGTATCAAGGGCCCCAAAAGGGTGGACTCATCGAGTCCTGTGTAAAGAGGGGAATCCCCGGCCTGCCTGTACCAAGGCCCCCGAAAGGGTGGGTGAATCGAATCACCTGTAGGAGTTATTGCAGGGGGCGTGCCAGGTTTTCGCGTTTTGAAACAAAAAAGCCCGGCACAACGACGAAGGCCCCGTAATACGGGGCCTTCGTCTTTTCACAGGATGGGATTTTCAGCGGTTTACAGTGCAAGCCTGAGCCAGTGGCTGTGCCCGATTAAGGGTCACGGTGCCTTGCGGCGGTGCAGGCTGGCGCTGAATCTCAGCCTTCATCGCCCTCATCGTCATCCCCGCCATCGACTTTCATGCCGAGTTCCTTGATCTTGCGGGTCAAGGTGTTGCGGCCCCAGCCCAGCAGCACCGCAGCGTCACGACGACGCCCGGCAGTGTGCTTCAGTGCTGTCTCGATCATGATCCGCTCGAACGCCGGTACCGCGCTGTCGAGCAGGCTCGACTGACCGCGCGCCAGGGCCTGATCGGCCCACTGACGCAGCGCCTGTTCCCAGTTGGTGACTGGCGCCGAGTCCTGCGGCAGGCTCAGCAGTTCCGGCGGCAGATCGCTGATGTGCACCTCGCGCCCGGACGCCATCACGGTGATCCAGCGGCAGGTGTTTTCCAGCTGGCGCACGTTGCCTGGCCACGGCAGGTTCTTCAGGTATTCCTCGGTCTCGCTTTTCAGCAGCTTCGGCTCCACCGCCAGTTCTTGCGCAGCGCGGCTGAGGAAGTGCTTGGCCAGGGTCGGGATGTCTTCGCGACGGTCCGACAGGCGCGGAATATGGATGCGGATCACGTTGAGGCGATGGAACAAGTCCTCACGGAATTTCCCGGCGTGAACCAGGGTTTCCAGATTCTGGTGCGTTGCGGCGATGATCCGCACATCGACCTTGACCGGCACATGCCCGCCAACACGATAGAACTCGCCATCGGCCAGTACCCGCAGCAGTCGGGTCTGGGTGTCCGCCGGCATGTCCCCGATCTCATCGAGGAACAGCGTGCCGCCGTCGGCCTGTTCGAAACGGCCGCGACGCAGGTTGGCCGCGCCGGTGAAGGCGCCTTTCTCGTGGCCGAACAGCTCGGATTCCATCAAGTCTTTCGGAATCGCCGCCATGTTCAGCGCGATGAACGGCGAGGCCGCGCGCGGGCTGTGGCGGTGCAGGGCGTGGGCCACCAGTTCTTTACCGGTGCCGGATTCGCCGTTGATCAGCACGGTGATGTTGGAGTGGCTCAAGCGCCCGATGGCGCGAAACACTTCCTGCATCGCCGGCGCTTCGCCGATGATTTCCGGGGTCCGGGTCAGGGTCGGTGCGACTTCCAGGCCTTGTTGTTCCTGGGCGTGCTGATTGGCGCGCTTGACCAGCGACACGGCTTCGTCAACGTCGAACGGCTTGGGCAGATACTCGAACGCGCCGCCTTGATAGGAGGCGACAGCGCTATCCAGATCGGAGTGAGCGGTCATGATGATCACCGGCAGCCGCGGGTGCTGCTCGCGGATCCGCGCCAGCAGGTCCAGGCCGCTGGCGCCGGGCATGCGGATGTCGGAGATGATCACGTCCGGCTGCTGGCGCGCGAGGCGGCTCATCACACCATCGGCGCTGTCGAAGCTCTGGGTGGTCATGCCTTCCTGTTGCAGGGCTTTTTCCAGAACCCAACGGATAGAACGGTCGTCATCGACGATCCACACGGTTTCACTACGGCTCATGTCGATGTGGCTCCTTGTTCCAGTGGCAGAAAGATCGAGAACGTGGTGTGGCCTGGATGGCTGTCACACTCGATCAGGCCCTGGTGCTGGCTGATGATGTTCTGGGTGATGGCCAGGCCCAGCCCGGTACCGTCCGGACGGCCGCTGACCATGGGAAAGAAGATGGTTTCCTGGAGTTCCGCCGGAATGCCCGGGCCGTTGTCGATGATCTCGATCTTGGTCACCAGACGATGGCGGACGTGGCCGATGGTGAACTGGCGCATGGCGCGGGTGCGCAAGCTGATGCGGCCCAGGCGCAGCTCGTTCTGGCTGCTGATGGCCTGCATCGCGTTGCGGACGATATTCAGCACCGCCTGAATCATTTGTTCGCGGTCGATCAGGACGTCGGGGATGCTCGGGTCGTAATCGCGCACCAGCGTGATGCAGCCCTGGCTTTCGGCTTCGACCAATTGGCAGACGCGCTCCAGCACTTCGTGGACATTGCACAGGGCCAGCGACGGCAGTTTGTTCGAGCCGAGCATGCGGTCGACCAGATTGCGCAGGCGGTCGGCCTCTTCGATGATCACGTTGGTGTAGTCGCGCAGGCTGTCTTCCGGCAGTTCCCGGGCCAGCAGTTGCGCGGCACCGCGGATGCCGCCGAGCGGGTTCTTGATCTCGTGGGCCAGGCCTCGTACCAGCATCTTGCTGGTTTCCTGCTTCGACAACTGGGCCTCTTCCTTGGTGATCCGCAAAAGGCGGTCACGGGGATGGACTTCCAGCAGCAGCAGGGTCGCGCCGTTGCTGAGGATTGGCGTCACCGCGTAATCCACGGTCAGGGTCTGGCCGGTGAGGGCAGTGAGCATCGCTTCGCGCTTGGTGAACGGGTGCGCCTGCTCCACCGCCTGGCGCAACGAATTGAGCGCCTCGGTGGACTCGGTGAACAGCTCGCTGATGAACTGCCCATGGCTGCGCTGGCCGCTGATGGCCAGCAACATCTCCGCCGCCGGGTTCATGTACTCGAGGCGCAATTCGCTGTCGAGCAGGATGGTGGCGGTGGTCAGGTTGTCGAGTAGCAAGCGATGCAGTGCGTCACTGATGGTCATGAGGACCTCTTTTGGAGCATGGCGCGCGCAGGGATACAGCGCTGATGCGAGGAAAATGCAAAAACCAAACCAAGGCTCCGAAAAGAAGCGTTCAACCCCTGAAACGGGCGTTTGACGCTCGTTTGCGTGGCAGTCGAACCGCTCTGGCGGGTACTTTCGAACCAAAATGGGTTGGAATGTGAGTACGGTGCAGCGTATTGCACCAATATAGTGCGCAAAGCTGAACGACGTCAGAAGAAACGCAGGAAAGGATTTTTCGGTTCGGCGGGTTTGTCTTTCAATGGGCATTCCGGGCGCACGCCGTAGTCGGCGCTGACGCAGGGTTTGACCTGACGTTTCTGTGCCAGGGAAATGCGCTGCATGTGGAATGGCTGGTTGGCGGTTTTCTCCACGGTTCGGCCCTGGGCATCGAGGATCTCCACCGACAGGTTGTGGCTGCCGCGATCGATATTGCTCAGCGGGAACACCGGACTCAGGCCGGGTTCGCCGACGGCCTGGCCATCCAGCAGCAGGCGATACAGGTGACCTCTTTGCAGGCCCGGTTCGCTGGTGACGCTGACGATCAGCTCACCGGCGCTGCTGCGAATGGTTGCGTCCGGCTCGGGGATCAGCACGCGCAGCATGTCGTAGTGGAACAGTGACGGCTCTGCTGATTGCTTCGACGGTGTGACCGGTGCAGCGGCGGTCGGATTCGAGGCCATGCGATTGCTGGTGGCCAGCGGCACACGCTTGGCGTTGCCGTGCGGTTGGTCCGTATAGACACGATTGCCCTGGGCGTCGATGTAAGTGAACACCTCGGCCGATGCGCCAAACGCCATCAGAAACAGGCACAGGGCAATCAATCCCCGCGTCATGGCTTGTGCACCCGCTGCACGGTGAACACCACCGCAGGACTCTGCTGAATGATCGCCTCGCCATTGATCACCTGCACCGCCAGCCGATGCTCGCCCCGGTCAACGTTTACCAGTTGCAGGATCGGCACGTTGCTCGGCTGGCCATAAGGCGCGTCGTCCAGCAGCAGACGCAATTGATGCGGCGGTTGCAGGCGCGGCTTGATCAGTACGCTGACCGTGAACCTGCCGTTGTTGGCGCGCAGGGCTTCTTCGGTAGGCAGGCCGGTCAGCTCGAGCACTTCATAGGCATTGCGCGCAGGCTCGCGACTGGGCGTGTCTGAAGAGGGCGCACTCGGTGCCTGCGGCTGGACGCTGTTGAGCGGCGGCAACTCCACCGACTGCGCCTGCACGCCGTCCGGCGCGTGATCGCTGTACACCGTGTTGCCGCTGGCGTCGGTGTACTTGTAGATCTGCGCGGCGGCGGGCAGGGCGATCAGCAGCAGGAAGAAAAAACCACGACCCATGGATTCGACCGATCAACAATGAGATTGGCTTGCAGCATAGGCCAGGGGCGGCGGTAAGCCCAATCGGGACAATATCCGCTCACACAAACCGTTCAGGATTTATTGTGCGGCGCCAGGCGTAACGGCATTCTCGCGGGCGCCGGACAGGACGCCTGCCTTGTAGTGCTCGATCAGGACCGGCGCACCCTTGGTGTCGACTTCGCGCAACTCGCCTTCCTTTACGTCGTCAACAAAGTTGACGTTGAGGATGTGGCCATTGTCGAGCCTGGTCACCCAAAGGCCTTGGCGTTTGTCATCGCGATATTCACCGCGCTCGGTAGTGCCACGGACAGTCAATTCGCTGAGGCCGTTGAGTTGGCCGTGGGCATAGGTCTGGAATCCGGTGGCGACCCATTCCATGTCGTCGTGGTTGAGAAGCTGCCAACGACCCTCGCGCAAATCATTGTGGAATTCGCCCTCCAGCGTTTGCCCATCCTGGTACAGCGTCCACTGGCCCTCTCGTTTGCCCTCTACGAAATTGCCGGACTCCGAATATTTCTCGTCTTTGGAAGAAGACCACGGGCCGATCCGCACACCCTGCTTGTAGGCACCTTGGGCCGAGAGCGAGCCGGAATCATAAGACACCGATTGGCCGTCTTCGCTGCCGGTGAATTTAGCCGGTTCGGTTTCCCAGGCAATACGCCTCACCCGATAGTTGTAGAGCGTGCGCTTGCCCTCGATGAGCGTCTCGTCGAGCCATCGCCAGAAAGTAACGGTAAGGAACCGGCCGTATTTTTCCTGATAGGTCTTCTTGAAGAAGTAAGGTTCGTCATCTGGCGTCGGGTCGCTCAGTGGGTCGTAGTACTGGCCGTAAAAGCTCACCAGTTTTCCTTGGCTGAAATCGAGTTGGTCGAATTCCGGTATGCCGGACGCTTCAAGGAAGAGGCTGTAGTTGAGCGGGGTGATTTGGCTCAGAGCCTTCTTGATGGTCAGGGCGTCGAGGTGTTTGCGACCTTCGGCGATGCGGTCCAGCGCCGGCTGCAATCGCGTGACGCGGCTGTAGAGGTGGTCGTTGGCGTTGTATTTGTAGGCGTAGATTTTGTAGCGGTCGTTTTGCCGAAAAAGCACGAAGCGGGTCGGATCTTCACTGTCGAGCGACATGAGAAAAACCGACTCGATGCTCGCCTGGCCGAAGTCATCAAGCAATTGCGGACGTTCGCCCGGCGTGTCGCAACGGCAGTAATAGCCTTTGACGCCGTTCGTTTCCTTGATGAACGCCAGAGTCATCGAGCTCTCCTGCAAGCCCTGGATCAGCGGGTGAGCCAGCGGCTTGTTTTCATAGAACTCGGCTGCGCCGACTGTCGAGCAGGTGAGGCCTGCCATCAGGGCGATAGCCCGTAACCACTTCATGCGAATCCCTTCGTCAAGGCGCCGGTCATGGCGCGAAAGCGGCGGATTATCCACGGATGAGCGGGCACAAAAAAGGCCTCCCGAAGGAGGCCTCTTTTTGTCACGCCGCGTAGCGCGGCGCTACCGGATCAGCAGCTGTAGTACAGCTCATATTCCAGTGGGTGTACGAAGGTGCGGACCTTGATTTCTTCTTCGGATTTCAGCGCGATGTAAGCGTCGATGAAGTCGTCGGAGAACACGCCGCCCTTGGTCAGGAACGCGCGGCCCTTGTCCAGCTCTTCCAGGGCTTCTTTCAGGCTGCCGCAAACTTGCGGGATCTCTTTCGCCTCTTCAGGCGGCAGGTCGTACAGGTTTTTGTCAGCTGCGTCGCCTGGGTGGATCTTGTTCTGGATACCGTCCAGACCGGCCATCAGCAGTGCTGCGAAAGCCAGGTACGGGTTGGCAGCCGGATCCGGGAAACGGGCTTCGATACGACGGCCTTTAGGGCTGTTGACGTAAGGAATACGGATCGAGGCGGAACGGTTGCGAGCCGAGTAGGCCAGCATTACCGGGGCTTCGAAGCCTGGCACCAGACGCTTGTAGGAGTTGGTGGCCGGGTTGGTGAAGCCGTTCAGGGCCTTACCGTGCTTGATGATGCCGCCGATGAAGTACAGGGCGGTGTCGGACAGGCCGGCATAGCCTTCACCCGCGAAGGTGTTCTTGCCATCTTTGGAGATGGACATGTGAACGTGCATGCCCGAACCGTTGTCGCCGTACAGCGGCTTCGGCATGAAGGTCGCGGTACGGCCGTAGGCGTCGGCAACGTTGTGTACAACGTATTTCAGGGTCTGGGTTTCGTCGGCTTTCTTCACCAGGGTGTTGAACTTGACGCCGATTTCGTTCTGGCCGGCAGTTGCCACTTCGTGGTGGTGAACTTCAACGGTCAGGCCCATTTCTTCCAGTGCGTTGCACATGGAGGTACGGATTTCGTGGTCGTGGTCGAACGGCGGAACCGGGAAGTAGCCACCTTTCACGCCTGGACGGTGGCCTTTGTTGCCGCCTTCCACGTCCTGGTCGGACATCCACGAGCCTTGTTCGGAGTAGATCTTGAACATCGAACCGGAGATGTCGGACTTGAACTTCACTTCGTCGAAGATGAAGAACTCAGGCTCCGGACCGGCGAATACGGTGTCACCGATACCGGTGGTCTTCAGGTATTCCTCGGCGCGGCGGGCGATGGCGCGCGGGTCGCGATCGTAACCTTGCATGGTCGAAGGTTCGATGATGTCGCAGACCAGGATCAGGGTCGGCTCTTCGGTGAACGGGTCCAGTACGGCGGTTTCGTCGTCCGGCAGCAGGATCATGTCGGAGGCTTCGATGCCTTTCCAGCCAGCGATGGAGGAACCGTCGAACATCTTGCCAACTTCGAAGAAGTCGTCTTCCAGCGCATCGCGAGCCGGCATGGTCACGTGGTGCTGAGTGCCTTTGGTGTCCGTGAAGCGCAGATCAATCCACTTGACGTCATGATCTTTGATGAGTTGAACCGACTTCGACATAGTGTCCTCCGGGTGAATTAGGGCGGGTAGTGGATGCCCTTAATAGTGGTGATGCCGGCGCGAATACTCTGCCAAGGCAACCTGCCTCACAAGGGAGCAAATTGCATGCCAGTGCCCCAGCATGGGTTTTTTGCCCCAAATTCACGCTTCTAAAGGTCGAAAGCGCCTTAAAGGCGAAAATCTCGCCCTTTAATGTAGCGCTCAAATCGAAAAATGACCCGTTTTGGTGCGCGCAAAACCTTCTGCACATTAACTGGTTAAACCTTGAGCAATTTCCGCTATAATCCGCGCCCCCCTTTTTCGGCTGGCCCTGCGCGCGCTGTTTTCATGAAACTAATCGTAAAAGTCTTCCCCGAGATCACCATCAAAAGCCGACCTGTCCGGACGAAATTCATCCGCCAGCTGGCCAAGAACATCCGCACCGTGCTCCGCGACCTGGACCCGGCCGTGGTGGTGAACGGTGTGTGGGACAATCTCGAGCTGGAAACCCGCGTCACCGACCCCAAGGCCCTGAAAGAGATGGGCGAACGCCTGACCTGCATGCCGGGCATCGCGCATTTTCTGCAGATCGACGAGTATCCGCTGGGCGACTTCGACGACATCACCGAGAAGTGCAAGCAGCACTACGGCGATGCGCTGGCCGGGAAGATTTTTTCGGTGCGCTGCAAGCGTGCGGGCAAGCATGCGTTCAGCTCGATGGACGTCGAAAAATACGTCGGCAGCAAGCTGCGCCGTGAGTGCGGCGCTGCCGGAATCGACCTGAAACAGCCGGAAATCGAAGTCCGCATCGAAGTTCGCGACAAACGGTTGTTCGTGATCCACAGCCAGCACAATGGCATCGGCGGCTACCCGCTCGGTGCGCTGGAGCAGACGCTGGTATTGATGTCCGGCGGTTTTGACTCGACGGTTGCCGCGTACCAGATCCTTCGTCGGGGTCTGATGACGCACTTCTGCTTCTTCAACCTGGGCGGTCGTGCCCACGAATTGGGCGTAATGGAAGTCGCGCATTTCATCTGGAAGAAGTACGGCAGCTCGCAACGCGTGCTATTTGTCAGTGTTCCGTTCGAAGAAGTCTTGGGCGAAATTCTCGGCAAGGTCGACGACAGTCATATGGGCGTCGTATTGAAGCGTATGATGTTGCGCGCGGCGTCGAACATTGCCGAACGCCTGCACATCGATGCGCTGGTCACCGGTGAAGCGATTTCCCAGGTGTCGAGCCAGACGCTGCCGAACCTGTCGGTCATCGATTGCGTCACCGACAAGCTGGTGCTGCGACCGCTGATCGTCGCCCACAAGCAGGACATCATCGACACGGCCGACCAGATCGGTACCGGTGATTTCGCCCGGCACATGCCGGAATACTGCGGCGTCATCTCGGTCAACCCGAAGACCGCCGCCAAGCGTGGCCGGGTCGAGCACGAAGAGCAGGAATTCGACATGGCGGTGCTCGAGCGTGCGCTCGCAAACGCCAGACTGGTGCCGATCGATCGGGTGATCGACGAATTGGGCCAGGATTTGCAGATCGAAGAAGTCAGCGAAGCGCTGGCCGGTCAGATCGTCATCGACATCCGCCACCCGGATGCCGCCGAGGATGACCCGCTGGAACTCGCCGGCATAGAGGTACAGACGATGCCGTTCTACGCAGTGAACGCTCGTTTCAAGGAACTGGACCCTACTCGCCAGTACCTGCTGTATTGCGACAAAGGCGTGATGAGTCGCCTGCATGCCCACCATTTGCTCAGTGAGGGGCATGCCAATGTGCGCGTTTATCGACCGAGCTAAGTGCCCGGGGCTGTTTGCCTGTGGCCTGCGTCACCGGCCCCCCGACACCGCCGTCAAGCTGTAACGGCCATGCCGGACACTACTGTCAATCGCTGCCAAGACTTGTCAGCAAACCGAATCCTCTGATCGAGATACACAAGTGATCGAAAATCTACGCAACATCGCCATCATTGCCCACGTTGACCATGGTAAGACCACCCTGGTAGACAAACTCCTGCGTCAATCCGGCACCCTGGAGCGCAACGAGCTCAACGACGAGCGCGTGATGGACTCCAACGACCAGGAAAAAGAGCGCGGCATTACCATTCTGGCGAAAAACACCGCCATCAACTGGAACGGCTACCACATCAACATCGTGGACACCCCGGGCCACGCCGACTTCGGCGGCGAAGTCGAGCGCGTAATGTCCATGGTTGACTCCGTGCTGCTGCTGGTCGACGCCCAGGACGGCCCTATGCCGCAAACCCGTTTCGTGACCAAGAAGGCTTTCGAAGCCGGCCTGCGTCCAATCGTGGTCATCAACAAGGTTGACCGTCCGGGCGCGCGTCCTGACTGGGTTCTGGACCAGATCTTCGATCTGTTCGACAACCTGGGCGCTACCGAAGAACAACTGGACTTCCAGGTTGTTTACGCTTCGGCCCTGAACGGCATCGCCGGTCTGGACCACACCGCCATGGGCGAAGACATGACCGCGCTGTACCAGGCGGTAGTCGACCACGTTCCGCCTCCGGCTGTTGACCGTGACGGTCCGTTCCAGATGCAGATCTCCGCTCTGGACTACAACAGCTTCCTGGGTGTTATCGGTGTTGGCCGTATCGCTCGTGGTCGCGTCAAGCCGAACACTCCGGTTGTTGCTATCAGCGCCGACGGCAAGCGCCGCAACGGTCGTATCCTGAAGCTGATGGGTCACCACGGTCTGCACCGCGTTGACGTTGAAGAAGCAGCAGCCGGCGACATCGTCTGCATCAGCGGTTTCGACGAGCTGTTCATCTCCGACACCCTGTGCGACATCAACAACGTCGAGGCGATGAAGCCTCTGACCGTTGACGAGCCAACCGTTTCCATGACCTTCCAGGTAAACGACTCGCCATTCTGCGGTAAAGAAGGCAAGTTCGTGACCTCCCGTAACATCAAGGATCGTCTGGACAAAGAGCTGCTGTACAACGTTGCACTGCGCGTTGAAGAAGGCGACTCGGCTGACAAGTTCAAGGTATCCGGCCGTGGTGAGCTGCACCTCTCGGTACTGATCGAAACCATGCGTCGCGAAGGCTTCGAGCTGGCCCTGGGCCGTCCTGAAGTGATCATCCGTGAAGTTGACGGCGTGAAGCAGGAACCGTTCGAAAACGTAACCATCGACATCCCTGAAGAATCCCAGGGCAAGGTCATGGAAGAAATGGGTCTGCGTAAAGGCGACCTGAGCAACATGGTGCCGGATGGCAAGGGCCGTGTTCGTCTGGAATACAACATCCCTGCTCGCGGTCTGATCGGTTTCCGTAACCAGTTCCTGACCCTGACCAACGGTGCTGGCATCCTGACCTCGATCTTCGACCGTTACGCTCCAGTGAAGTCGGGCCACATGTCCGGCCGTCAGAACGGCGTTCTGGTTTCGGTTGAAACCGGCAAGGCGCTGACCTACTCCCTGGAAACCCTGCAGGCTCGTGGCAAGCTGTTCGTAGAACACGGCCAGGAGATCTACAACGGTCAGATCGTTGGTCAGAACTCCCGCGACAACGACCTGGGTGTGAACCCGACCAAAGGCAAGAAGCTCGACAACATGCGTGCTTCGGGTAAAGACGAAACCATCGCTCTGGTCCCACCTGTTCGCTTCACCCTGGAACAGGCTCTGGAATACATCCAGGAAGACGAGCTGTGCGAAGTTACGCCTAAGTCCATCCGTCTTCGCAAGAAGATCCTGGACGAAAGCGAGCGTACCCGCGCTGCCAAGAAAGCCAAGGCGTAATTTAGCCCAGGCTTGAAAAAACGCCCCCGGTCGAGAGACCGGGGGCGTTTTTGTTTGTCCGGGATTTATGCGGTGTTTGTGCGGGCCCCATCGCTGGCAAGCCAGCTCCCACAGGGTTTTGGGGGGAACACAAGTTACTTGATCACCAGTAACCTTTGTGGGAGCTGGCTTGCCAGCGAAGGCGGCCGATCAGCCGCCGAACATCTCAGGGCAGATCAGAACTTCTCGATCGACCGCGAATTCTGCACCCGCTCCACTTCCTTCGGCTTGTACGCGCAGTACCCCGGGCGCGGGCCGATCTTCGGGTGGTTGCGGCAGGTGTCAGGGCGCTTGTCATAAATGGTGCACAGGCGGCTCTTACGATCCAGGTAGTAGCAATCGTTGTTGCTCATGCGCTGGAGCGTGAAGATCCCCGACTTCTGATTGAAGCGCTCGACCAGACCTTCCTTTTGCAGACGCTTGGCGATGTTCTTCGGCGGGTCGCCCAGTTCGAACTCGTCGACCACACCGATGCGCACCAGATCCTTGATCTTGACCTCGACCGGCAGCGTGCAGCAGCTGGAAACGCACGAGCCGCACATCGGGGCCGAATATTTGGCCCAGGTATCGAGACGGTCGATCTCGGCTGCGGCGATCAGGTTGGGCTTCATCATCGGTGGTTACCAGGCGTGTGCATCAGGGCGCGCGATCATACCGGGACTGGTGGATTTTTGAACAACCTTTCGCCAGATTTTTTCTTCATGCACCCGCATCGTCCGACAATTCGGCACGGCCCCTGCATTCATTGAGGCATTCGCCAGAGTATTGCCGGTCGATCTCACACTCTCGGTAAAAACTGCCGAACCAGAGCCCTTACCGTCGGTCAGACCGTCTAGGCTCTGACAACTCCCCGCTCGCTCGAGGTCCTATCGATGACTCAAGAACCACTAGTTCGCGAAGCAGAGGTGGCCGCATTCCGCGACGCCGTCCTGACCAAACTCACCTACGCGGTGGGCAAAGACCCGGATCACGCCTTCGACCATGACTGGTTCGAAGCCATCGCCCTGGCGGCGCGCGATCACATGGTCGAGCACTGGATGGACCATACCCGGCAGATCTACCGCAAAGGCCAGAAGCGGGTGTATTACCTCTCGCTGGAATTTCTCATCGGCCGTTTGCTCTACGACAGCCTGAGCAACCTCGGTTTGCTGGACGTCGCCCGTGAAGCCTTGACCGAGCTGGGCGTCGATCTGGAGCGCATCCGCATCCTGGAGCCGGATGCGGCGCTGGGCAACGGTGGCCTCGGACGATTGGCGGCGTGCTTCATGGAAAGCATGTCGACCCTCGGTATCGCTGGCCACGGCTACGGCATTCGTTATGAGCACGGGTTGTTCCGTCAGGCGATTGTCGACGGTTGGCAACAGGAACAGACCGAGCACTGGCTGGATTTCGGCAACCCCTGGGAGTTCGAGCGGCCAGAGGTGGTCTATCCGATCGGCTTTGGCGGCAGCGTCGAGACCGTCACCGACGCCAGCGGCAAGTCCCGGCAAGTCTGGCACCCGGCGGAAACCGTCCGGGCGATTGCCTACGACACCCCGGTGGTCGGCTGGCGCGGGGCGAGCGTCAACACCTTGCGCCTGTGGCGGGCGCGGGCGATGGAGGACCTGCATCTGGAGCGCTTCAACGCCGGTGACCACCTGGGCGCCGTCGCCGAAGTGGCCCGGGCCGAGAGTATCTCCCGCGTGCTCTACCCGGCGGACAGCACCGAAGCCGGGCAGGAACTGCGCCTGCGTCAGGAATACTTCTTCGTCGCCGCGTCGCTTCAGGATTTGCTGCGCCGTCATCGCAACATGCACACCTCGGTGCTGACCCTCGGCGATCACGCGGCAATCCAGCTCAACGACACCCACCCCTCGATCGCTGTCGCCGAACTGATGCGCCAACTGGTCGATGTCTACGACGTGGCCTGGGACGCGGCGTGGCAAGTCACCGTCGATACGCTGTCGTACACCAACCACACGCTGCTGCCCGAAGCGCTGGAAACCTGGCCGGTGGGGCTGATGGAACGCATGCTGCCGCGGCACATGCAGATCATTTATCTGATCAACGCCCAGCACATCGATTCGCTGCGGGCCAAGGGCATCCACGATTTCGACGTGCTGCGCGCGGTGTCGCTGATCGAGGAAGACAACGGCCGACGGGTGCGCATGGGCAACCTCGCATTCCTCGGTTCCCACAGCGTCAACGGCGTGTCCGGGCTGCACACGCAACTGATGCGCAAAACCGTGTTCGCCGAACTGCACAAGCTGTATCCGGAGCGGATCAACAACAAGACCAATGGCATCACCTTCCGCCGCTGGCTGTATCAGGCCAACCCGGAACTGACGTCGATGCTGGTCGATTCCCTCGGCGCGGATGTTCTGGATAACCCCGAACAGCGTCTGCTCGATCTTGAGCCGTTCGCCGAAAAACCAACCTTCCGCAAAGCCTTCGCCGAGCAGCGGCTGCACAGCAAAAAAGCCCTCGCTTACCTGATCCATGAACGGCTGGGGATCGCGGTCAACCCGGCGGCGATGTTCGACGTGCAGGTCAAACGGATCCACGAATACAAACGCCAACTGCTCAACCTGATGCACACCGTCGCGCTGTATCAGGCGATCCGCGCCGAGCCGGAAATCGACTGGGTGCCGAGGGTGAAAATCTTCGCCGGCAAAGCCGCGGCGAGTTATCACCAAGCCAAGCTGATCATCAAGCTGACCAACGACATCGCCCGGGTGGTGAACAACGACCCGACCGTGCGCGGCCTGCTCAAAGTGGTGTTCCTGCCCAACTACAACGTCAGCCTGGCGGAAAGCATCATTCCGGCGGCGGACCTGTCGGAGCAGATCTCCACCGCCGGTTTCGAGGCCTCGGGCACCAGCAACATGAAGTTTGGCCTGAACGGCGCGCTGACCATCGGCACCCTCGACGGCGCCAACGTGGAAATGTGCGAAAACATCGGCGCCGAGCACATGTTCATCTTCGGTCTCAGCGCCCAGCAGGTCGAAGCGCGCAAGCAGAACCACGAGTTCAGCGCGGTGCCGGACATTGCCGCGTCCCATCGCCTCAACGATGTGTTGCAGGCGATCCGCAGCGGGGTGTTCTCGCCGGACGACACGTCGCGCTACACCGGGCTGATCGATTCGCTGGTGGATTACGACCGGTTCTTCGTTTGCGCCGATTTCGACTCCTACTGGGAGGCGCAGATGCGTGTCGATGCGCATTGGCACGACGCCAACAACTGGTGGCGTTCGGCGGTGCTGAACACCTCGCGTATGGGCTGGTTCTCGTCCGACCGGACAATCCGCGAGTACGCCACGGATATCTGGAAGGCACTCGAGTAACTTTTAGCGACAAATGTGCGCCTGGCCCCACGATTGTTGGGCCGGGCCGATATACTGAGCCTTGGTTCCGCCCCGCCACGGGGCTGCTCAGGGATATCGACCATGCAATGGATGTTCATGTTGATCGGGCTGCTGCTCGGCTGGCTGCTCGACGAGTCGTTCAGCGATGCACTGTTGGGCGCGTTGCTGGGGCTCGCCATCGGGCAGGCGATGCGGATTGCCCGGCTCGGTTCGCAGGCTGCCGAGCAACAGCGTCAGCTGGATCACGCGAAGATTGCGTTGCAGGGCGTCGAACAGCGTCTGTTTCTGCTGGAGGGCGCTCCGGCGCATTCGCCAGCGCCGCCGAGCGTCGCGCCGGCCAGCGAAACAGTCGTTGAACCCGTCACGGTATTTGAACAACCCGCTGCCGCAGAACCCGAGCTGGTCTGGGAACTGCCACCCGAACTCGAACCTGTCGCCGTCGCCGCCAGCGAACCCGGTCAGCCGCTGCCGGTCGATGTCTGGCGTCTGGACGCCGTTACGCCTGAACCTGAACCCCGACAACCCGCCGAACCTTGTGGCCCGAACCTTATCGAACGCGGCATCAGCGCTGCGCGCAACTGGCTGTTCGGTGGCAATACCGTGCTGCGGGTCGGTGTGGTGCTGTTGTTCTTCGGTCTGGCGTTCCTGCTGCGCTACGCCACCGAAGGCATGGTGGTGCCGATCGAATTGCGTTACGCCGGGGTCGCAGCGGCAGCGCTGGGCTTGCTGGCATTGGGCTGGTGGTTGCGCCATCGCAACAACAGCTACGCTTTGATGCTGCAAGGCACCGGGATCGCGGTGTTGTATCTGACGGTGTTTGCGGCGATGCGCCTGCACCCGCTGCTCGATCCGTCTGCCGCGCTGGGATTGCTGGTGGCAGTGACGGTGTTTTCGGCCATTCTGGCCATCACCCAGGATTCCCTGGCCCTGGCCTGCGTCGCCGCACTGGGCGGTTTCGCCGCGCCGATCCTGACCTCCACCGGCGCCGGCAACCACGTCGCGCTATTCAGTTATTTCGCGCTGCTCAACGCCGGCATCCTGGCCATCGCCTGGTTCAAGGCCTGGCGCCTGCTCAACCTGATCGGCTTCGTTGGCACCTTCGGCATCGGTTTCGCCTGGGGCCTGCGTTCGTACACGCCGGAACTGCTGTGGAGCACCGAACCGTTCCTGATTCTGTTCTTCCTGATGTATCTGGCCATCGGCCTGCTGTTCGCCCGGCGCAAGTTGCTGGACATGCCGGACGCCCCGGCGGATGACGATCGCCAGGCGCTGCTGCATTGGTCGGCGCGCAAGGGCGATTACGTCGACGGCACGATGCTGTTCGGTCCGCCGCTGGTGGGTTTCGGCCTGCAATTCGCGCTGGTCCAGCATCTTGAATTCGCTGCCGCGTTCAGTGCGCTGGCGCTGGGCATGATCTACATGGCCCTGGCCAAAGTGCTGATGGGCGGTCGGGCGATGTTGCTGGGCGAGACTTGCCTGGCGCTCGGGGTGATTTTCGCCAGCCTGGCGATTCCGCTGGGGCTGGATGCGCGCTGGACGTCCGCGGCCTGGGCGGTGGAGGGTGCGGGAATTTTCTGGCTGGGCTTGCGTCAGCAACGGCCGTTGGCCCGGGCCTTCGCGTTGCTGCTGCAACTGGGTTCGGCGCTGGCGTTTCTCAGCCAGTTACGTGTCGGCGAAAGCAGCCTGCTCGACGGAGCGCCTCTGGGCGCATTGATGCTCGGCGCGGCGTTGCTATTCAGCTTCTACCAATTGCGCAAGGCATTGCCGGAGCAAACCTCGCCGTGGGAGCGCCAAGGGCTGCCAGTGCTGGCGAGTCTGGGGCTGACCTTCCTGTATCTGCTGGCGCCGCTGTTCTTCTTCATTCAGGGCACGGCGATCAGTTGGGCATTGGCCGGGCTGGCGACCTTGTTCGTCGGCTTGCGCCTGCAATCGCGCACGTTCCTGTTCACCGCGTTTGCCGTGCAACTGCTCGGCGGAGCGTTGTTCCTGTTGCGCCTGCAAGGGGCGGGCGAGGATTCGGCGGCCGTGTTCAGCGCTGGCTGGAGCGGTTTGCTCAGCGCCTCGTTGATCGGTCTGGCGCTGATCGCCGGCATGCTGCTGGCGGCGCGCGACGAGATGGTGCGCAGCGATGTTCGCCTGCTGCGCGGTTTGTCGGTGGTGCTGCTGGCGGGTCTGGTGCTGATCAATCTGGCGGTGTTGTTTGTGCTGCCGTGGCAGACCGCGAGCGCGGTGTGGGCGGCCAGTGGCTTGCTGATCATCTGGCTCAGTCTGTACCTCAAGCAGCGCGTGAGTTTTGTGTTCGGTCTGCTGTTGCAACTGATCGGCGGCGCGGCGTTTCTGCTCGCCGGCCCCGAGTTGCTCGGGCCGTTGTCCAGCGAGGGGCTGCGACCGCTGGCCCATGGCGGATTCTGGACGCCGCTGGTGCTGGGCCTGGCGGCGATGATCGGGGCATGGCGCCTGCAACTGGGCAATCACGCCTCGGCGTTCGATGTGCTGAGTCTGCAGCGACTTTCGGAAGTGTTGCTGGTGTGGGGCGCCGGTTGGTGGGCGCTGGCGTGGGTCAGCGAAGTGCTGCGGTTTGCGCCGCTGAATCTGCAAGCGACGCTGTTGCTGTTGGTCGCCGCGCTGAGCGTCGCGTTGTGGGCGGTGTTGGCCTTGCGCCTGAAATGGCCGTCGCTCGGTCTACTCTGCACCTTGCTGATTCCGGCAGCCGGGCTGGTGTTGCTCGGCGCGTGGCACTCGCGTTATCACCCGGCGGCGGATTTCGGCCGGCTGGCGTGGGCGGCGGTGTTCGTTGTGCATTTCATCAGCCTGCGGCGTCTGGCACCGATGCTGCCGGCGCGGGCCTTGAGCACGGCCCATGTGCTCGGTTGCTGGCTGCTGATCGGCGTGCTGGCGCTGGAGTTGCGCTACGGCCTGCTGCTGTTGTCCGAGCAGTACAACGCCTGGCGCTGGCTGGGCTGGGCGATTCTGCCGAGTGTGTATCTGTTGCTGATGGCTGCGCCGCGTCAGTGGCCGTGGCCGGTGGCGGCGTTCCCTCGCGAATATCGCCTGTACGCGGCGGCGCCGTTGGCGGTGCTGATGCTGGTCTGGTTCTGGCTGGCCAATGGCGTCAGCGATGGCAATGCCGAGCCGCTGCCTTATGTGCCGCTGCTTAACCCGCTGGAGTTGGGTCTGCTGTTTGCACTGTTCGGTGTCTACGTCTGGTCGCGCAGCGCCGTTGCCGAGCTGTCGATCCGCCAGGACTACGCGGCTTATGCGACGCAACTGATCGCCGGTGTTTCGCTGTTTGCGTTCTGCACTGCGCTGGTCACCCGCGCCGCGCACCATTGGGCGGGGATTCCGTTCGAGCTGGATCTGCTGCTCGAATCGATGCTGGTGCAGGCCGGTCTGTCCATCGTCTGGACGCTGATGGCGCTCGGACTGATGATCGGCGGGCACCTGCGTCATCGCCGCGAAGTGTGGCTGATCGGCGCGGCGCTGATTGCGCTGGTGGTGGCCAAACTGATTTTTGTCGAATTGAGCAACCGTGGCGGACTGGCCCGGATTGTCTCGTTCATCGGCGTCGGCGTGTTGCTGCTGGTGGTGGGCTATTTTGCGCCGCTGCCGCCTAAACGCGTCGAAGCTGTACCGGCGGCGGACAAATCGGCCCCGGAAACCGAAGGAGTGTCGTCTTGAGTCGCAAGCTTAATCTCGGGTGGCTGTTGCTGGGCGTGGCCATGACGGCCGGCGCCCAGGAAAAACCGGCGGACTTCGCCGCGCAGGTGCCGTTGGCGGTCAGTGGTCCCGGCCCTTGGTATCGCCTCGAACTGCCGCTGAGCGTGCAGTTGCAGGCGCGCCAGACTGATCTCAGCGACCTGCGGGTGTTCAACGCCGCCGGAGAGCCACAGGCCTACGCGCTGGCCCGGGAATCAGCGCAGACCCGCGACGACGGCCGGTTGCATGAGGTCAAGTGGTTCCCGCTGTACAACTCGGCGGATGCCACCGAGCGCGCGCCGAGCGTCCGCGTGCAATCCACCACCACCGGTACGCTGGTGGAAGTGCAGCCGTCCAGCCAACTGGAAGCGGGCGAGGAAGTGCTGCGCGGTTGGCTGCTCGATGCCAGCGCGATCAAGGCGCCGTTGCAGCAATTGATCCTCGACTGGACCAGCGAGCGCGACGGCTTCCAGCGTTTCAGCATCGAGGCCAGCGACGACTTGCAGCACTGGCAGGCCTGGGGCGAAGGCCAGGTCGCGCGCCTGACCTTTGCCGACGAACGGGTCGAGCAACATGAAGTGGCGCTGCCGGGGCAGTCGGCGCGGTATCTGCGTCTGCTGTGGGATTCACCGGCCTCGGCGCCGGTCCTGACGTCGGTGCAACTGAAAAGCAGCGACCCGCGCAACCTGCCGCTGCCATTGGTCTGGTCGCCGGCGCTGGCCGGCAGCAGCGGCAAGCCCGGCGAATACACCTGGCAGTTGCCGATGGGGCTGAACATCGAGCGGGTGCAGGTCGAACTGAAACAGGCCAACAGCCTGGCACCGGTGACGTTGTCGGGGCGTCGCGACAGCAGTCTGCCGTGGCAACCGCTGAGCAGCGGCTTGCTCTATCGCCTGACCCAGAACGGCCAGGACGTGGTGCAGAACGAATTGCAGCTGTACGGGCAGACCGTGCAGCAGTTGAAACTGACGGTCGACGAACGCGGCGGCGGTCTAGGCGAGCAGGCGCCGAGCGTGAAATACGCGGTGCGCGCCACTCAGGTTATCTTCCTCGCCCGGGGTGACGGGCCGTACAGCCTGGCGCTGGGCAATCCGACCGTGAAGACGGCGAACCTCCCGCTGACCACGCTGATCCCCGATTTCAAACCGGAGAAACTGGCCACATTGGGCAAGGCCACGGTGCAGGGCGACGCGCTGGCGACCCAGACTTCGACGGCCACCACCTCGGCCACGGCGGACACCAACTGGAAGAAGTTCGGCCTGTGGGCGGTGTTGCTGCTCAGTGTGCTGTTTCTGGCGGCGATGGCCTTCAGTCTGCTGCGCAAGCCGCCGGCCAAATCGTGAATATGACGGGTGTGGCCTCTACACCCGTCGGGTTTCCAACTACGCTGAATCCGGTGCCTGAACTCTCTCGGTTCGATCACGTCTGATAGCAGGAATTGCACCCGACGCATGTTACCGGGCGTCATTGCTCGCTACGGTTTCAGACTCCCTGTAAACTGCGCGGGTTTTTAGCCCCCCATTCCACCGGAGCCGTCCATGTCCCGCGTTACCCTGAGTCGCTATTTGATTGAGCAGACCCGCAGCAACAACACTCCTGCCGATCTGCGCTTCCTGATCGAAGTGGTGGCGCGTGCCTGTAAAGAGATCAGCCACGCCGTGTCCAAAGGCGCCCTGGGCGGTGTTCTGGGCAGCATGGGCACGGAAAACGTGCAAGGCGAAGTGCAGAAGAAGCTCGACGTGCTGTCGAACGAAATCCTGCTCGAAGCCAACGAGTGGGGCGGTCACCTGGCCGGCATGGCGTCCGAAGAAATGGACAACGCCTACCAGATCCCGGGCAAATACCCGAAAGGCGCCTACCTGTTGGTATTCGACCCGCTGGACGGTTCGTCGAACATCGACATCAACGCCCCGGTCGGCACCATCTTCTCCGTGCTGCGTTGCCCGAACGAATACCTGAGCCAGAACGAAGCGCTGGATGAAAAGGCCTTCCTGCAGCCAGGCACTCAGCAGGTTGCCGCCGGTTACGCGATCTACGGCCCGCAAACCATGCTGGTGCTGACCTTGGGCCACGGCGTCAAAGGCTTCACCCTGGACCGCGAAATGGGCAGCTTCGTCCTGACCCACGAAGACATCACCATTCCTGAATCCACCCAGGAATTCGCCATCAACATGTCCAACCAGCGCCACTGGGAAGCTCCGGTACAGCGCTACGTTTCGGAGCTGCTGGCCGGTGAAGAAGGCCCGCTGAAAAAGAACTACAACATGCGTTGGGTCGCGGCGATGGTTGCCGACGTGCACCGCATCCTGACCCGTGGCGGTCTGTTCATGTACCCGCGCGACAGCCGCGAGCCGTCCAAGCCGGGCAAGCTGCGCCTGATGTACGAAGCCAACCCGATGTCGTTCCTCGTGGAACAGGCGGGCGGCGCTTCCACCGACGGTCACCAGCGCATCCTCGACATCAAGCCTGAAGGCCTGCACCAGCGCGTAGCGGTGTTCCTCGGCTCGAAAGAAGAAGTCGCCCGCGCCACGGCCTACCACAAGGAATAAACCATGAACGCGCCCTGGCAGCCGTTGCTCGATTGGTGGTTCGGTCACTCCGAATCGGCTACTGAAGTGACGGCGCAACAGGGCGGGTTGTGGTTCGGCAAGAAAGACAGCCAGGACCTCGAAGCGCGTGAGCGTTTCGGGGTCTTTGTCGATCAGGCCCTCGCTGGCGAATTGACCGAGTGGACGCAATGTCCCGAAGGTTGGCTGGCGGTGGTGCTGCTGCTCGACCAACTCCCGCGAATGATCTTTCGCGATACGCCCAAGGCTTTTTCCGGCGATCTACGGGCGCAGAAACTGGTTGCTCAGGGGATTGCCGCAGATTTCGATCGGCAGTTGAAACCGATCCAGCGACTCTTCATCTACCTCGTCTTCGAACACTGCGAAAACCTCGCGGTGCAGAATGAAGCGGTCTCGCGATTCATCGAACTGGTGGCGGAACAGCCGGAAGCGGAGCGCGGGGTGTTTGCCGACAACCTGGATTATGCCGAGCGGCATCAGAAGGTGATTGCGCGGTTTGGACGGTTTCCGCATCGCAATGCGGTGTTGGGGCGGGAGTCTACGGTTGAGGAACTGAAGTTTTTGAAAGAGCCGGGTTCGCGGTTTTAGGGCGATTTTCGGCAACCTGAAAAACCAGCCCTCACCCTAACCCTCTCCCGGAGGGAGAGGGGACTGACCGAGTTGGATGTTCGAGTTACGCTGACTTGAAATACCGAGTTGAACTCAGGTCTGGAAAGCGACAGAGATCGGCTCCCTTTCCCCTCGCCCCCTTGGGGGAGAGGGTTGGGGTGAGGGGGTAAGCTCTTGATCTTCAGATTCTGAAGCTACCCACCAACTGCTTCAGCCGAGCAGCCTGCTGCTCCAGATCCGCACAAGCCCGCAAAGTAGCCTGCAAGTTCTCCACACCTTCCTGGTTCAGCGTGTTGATCTCGTTGATATCAACGTTGATCGACTCGACCACCGCTGTCTGCTCTTCCGTCGCGGTCGCCACCGACTGGTTCATGCCGTCGATCTCGCCGATGCGCTGGGTCACGCTGCCCAGACGTTCGCCGGCCTGGTTGGCGATGCCGACGCTGCTTTCGCTCTCACGCTGGCTCTCGGTCATGATGCCGACCGCCTGACGCGCGCCGACTTGCAGCTCTTCAATCATCTTCTGCACTTGCTGCGCCGAATCCTGGGTGCGGTGCGCCAGGTTGCGCACTTCGTCGGCGACCACGGCGAATCCGCGACCGGCTTCACCGGCACGGGCCGCTTCGATGGCGGCGTTGAGCGCCAGCAGGTTGGTCTGCTGGGAGATGCTGGTGATCACTTCCAGAATCTGCCCGATGTTCACGGTGTTGCTGTTCAGGGTTTCGATGTTGCCGCAGGAGTCGCTGATCTTCGCCGACAGCTGCTGCATCGCGTGGATGGTTTTATCCACAACCTGCTGGCCGTCTTCGGCCAGGCTGCGCGCGTCGCTGGAATGTTGCGAGGCGAGGGCGGCGTTCTGGGCGATTTCCTGGGCGGCGGCGCCGAGCTGGTTGATCGCGGCGGCCACGCTGTTGGTGCGCGAGGCCTGCTGGTCGGAGTTGAACATCGATGAGTTCGATGCCGCGACCACGCGCAGGGCGACTTCGTTGACTTGCCCGGTGGCCGAAGACACTTCGCGGATCGAAGTGTGAATGCGCTCGACGAAACGGTTGAACGACAGCCCCAGCGCACCGAATTCATCGTGGCCGTGGATGGTCAGGCGTTTGGTCAGGTCACCTTCGCCTTCGGCGATGTCGTGCATGGCGCGGCCCATGGTCAGCAGCGGCTGCATCAGGACGCGGATCAGCATGCCGAGCAGGGCGATGATGATCACCACGGCGATGACCATGGCGATCAGCGCCGAGGTGCGGAATTCGCTGAGCATCGAGAACGCGGTGTCCTTGTCCAGCACCAGCGCCACGTACCAGTCGGCCGACGGCACGCCGTTGACGTGGGTGAAGGAGATCAACTGGGTCTTGCCGTCGAACTCGACTTCTTTCAGGCCCGGGCTGACTTTCGGTGCGCCGTTGGGGTAGGCCTCGGCCAGAGTCTTGAGCACCAGTTTGCTGTCCGGGTGGATCAGGATCTTGCCGTCGGCACCGACGATGAACGCGTGGCCATGGCCGCCGAAGTTCAGCGAGTTGATGATTGCGCTGACACTCGACAGATCAATGTCGGCGCCGGCCACACCGATCATCTGGCCCTGGCGCTGCACCGGGGTGGCGACGGTGATCACCAGTTTGCCCGACGAGGCGGCGATGTACGGTTCGGTGACGATGGTCTGTTGCGCAGCGTTGGCTGCCTTGTACCAGCCACGGGCGCGCGGATCGTAATCCGGCGCGCGGTTGCCGGCCGGGACCGAGAACATCACGCCGTCGGCGCCGCCGAAGTAGCTGAGCTGGAAATTGCCGGTGTAGGCGGGCAGGTCGATGATGCGTTTCAGGCTGGCCGGGGCGTTGCCGTCGGCGACAACCTGTTGCGCCATCGATTGCAGCAACTGGATGCGGCTTTCCAGCCAGGTCTGGATGTTGCTGGTGGTCAGGCTGCCCAGTTCCTGCATCGACGCTTCGGTGCTGCTTTGCAGGGCTTCGCGCTGGCGATAGTCGTTGAACAAAATGAAACAGGCGAACGCAACGGCCACCACGAGGGCGGCAGCCAACAAGATCTTGTGGCTGAATTTCATGTTTCTGGTCATTAAGTGAGCTACCGCGAAGGGGCTGGTCAAGAAAGGGCGGCAATTTGCCACACTATCGGGCTTTGCGCTGCTCTTATTTCGACCACGGCGCGCCAAAGATTAGGCGCCTTTTACGAAATGCGACGAAATGCTCAATAGCCTTACAAACTGTCTGATTTACCGGCGAAAGCCGGACGAGCGGGCTAACAAATAGCCAGCCTTTCAGGGAACCAGACAGGGGTTTTCTCTTCTAAGCTTCTGGTTGGCGCCATGCCATCCCCCTTCCGTTCCAGGAGTTACACCATGTCGCTGCGATCTATCGCCCTGCTGTCGTTTTGCGTGCTGTTGGCCGCATGCAGCAAGGTCAATCAGGAAAACTATTCGAAGCTCTCGGCCGGCATGGCCAAGGCCGAAGTGGAGACGCTGCTTGGCAAGCCCACCGATTGCTCGGGCGCGCTCGGCATGTCCAGTTGCACCTGGGGCGACAAGAACAGCTTTATCAGCGTGCAGTACGCCGGTGACAAAGTGCTGATGTTTTCCGGCCAAGGCCTGAAGTAAACCGGGGCTACGCGCCCACGGGAGAAAAACAATGAAGCGGTTATTGCTTGTCCTTTTGGCCGGCCTGGTATTGGCCGGCTGCGCCACGTCCGGTGAAGATCCGCTGGCGCCGAAGACGGTCAACAGTGTCAATCTCAAGCGTTACCAGGGCACCTGGTACGAACTGGCGCGTCTGCCGATGTATTTCCAGCGCAACTGCGCGCAATCCGAAGCCCGTTATTCCCTAAAGCCCGACGGCAATATCGCGGTGTACAACCGCTGCCTGACGGCGGACTGGACGTGGGAAGAAGTCAAAGGCACGGCTTATCCACAGGTGCCGGGCAAGACCGACAAGCTGTGGGTCGAATTTGATACCTGGTTCTCGCGTCTGATTCCGGGTGTGGCGAAGGGTCAATACTGGGTGCTGTACGTCAGCGATGACTACAAGACCGCCCTCGTGGGCGACCCGAGTCGTCGCTACCTGTGGCTGTTGTCCCGCACGCCGACCGTCAACGGTGTGGTGCGTGAGGAACTGCTGAGCAAGGCGCGTCAGCAGGGTTATGACACCACGCGTCTGATCTGGCGCACGTCGGATCAGCAGATGGCCAAGACGTCCAACTGACTTCTCCTGTTCTGATCGTTCCCACGCTCCGCGTGGGAATGCCTCAATGGACGCTCTGCGTCCGCTTTTGGGACGCGGAGCGTCCCGGGCTGCATTCCCACGCAGAGCGTGGGAACGATCAGTAACAGAGGTGAAAAAAACCTGTGGAGGACAATCCCACAGGTTTTTTTGTGTCAGCCCAAAAGGTCTCGCAGGACCTGGGTAAAGGCGCGATTGCTGTCCTCTTCCCCGGCATGTCGCCCCTCGCGCACGACCCACTGACCGTTGACCAGCACGTCGCGCACCTGGCGATCGCCACCGGCAAACAGCCAGCGATTGAGAATCCCGTCACCGCTGGCCGTGGCCAGATAGGGATCGCTGCCATCGAGCACAATCCAGTCGGCACGCTTGCCGACTTCCAGCGCGCCGATCGGCTGGCCCAGCGCCTGAGCGCCACCGTCCAGCGCCGCGTCATACAGCGTACGGCCGACCATCGGCTGATCCGCGCCATACAAGCGATTGCGTCGCTGATCGCGCAGACGCTGGCCGTATTCCAGCCAACGCAATTCCTCTACCACGCTCAACGACACATGGCTGTCGGAACCAATTCCCATGCGCCCGCCCTGAGCGATGAAATCCACCGCTGGGAAAATCCCGTCGCCGAGGTTGGCCTCGGTGGTCAGGCACAGGCCGGCGATGGCGCGACTTTTGGCCATCAGCGTGACTTCTTCCGGATTGGCGTGGGTCGCGTGCACCAGGCACCAGCGCTGATCGACTTCGGTGTTTTCGTACAGCCATTGCAGCGGACGACGACCGCTCCAGCTCAGGCAGTCATCGACTTCCTTCTGCTGCTCGGCGATGTGGATGTGCACCGGGCATTGCTGGTCGCTGGCCGCCAGCACTTCGCTGATCTGCTGCGGCGTGACCGCGCGCAACGAGTGGAAGCACAGGCCCAGCGACTGCGCCTTTTGCTGCGCCAGCAGGGGTTGCAGACGCGATTGCAGCTTCAGGTAATTTTCGGTGCTGTTGATGAAGCGGCGCTGGCCTTCGTTCGGGGTCTGGCCGCCGAAACCGCTGTGGCTGTAGAGCACGGGCAGCAATGTCAGACCGATACCGGCGGAGCTGGCCGCCTGGCTGATGCGTAACGCCAGTTCGGCCGGGTCGGCGTAAGGCTGGCCGTTGTGATCGTGGTGGACATAATGGAATTCGGCGACCGAGGTGTAACCGGCCTTGAGCATTTCGATGTACAGCTGACGGGCAATCACACCGAGCTGGTCGGGGCTGATTTTTCCGACGAGCCGGTACATCAGATCGCGCCAGGTCCAGAAACTGTCGTTGGGATTGCCGGCCACTTCTGCAAGTCCGGCCATCGCTCGCTGAAACGCGTGGGAGTGCAGATTCGGCATCCCCGGCAGCAGCGGACCGCTCAGCCGTTCGGCGCCATCTGCAGTGGAGTCGGCCTGGATTCGGGTCAACACGCCATCGGCGCTGACCTCGAGACGTACATTGTTGGCCCATCCGTTAGGCAGCAGCGCGCGTTCGGCAAAGAAGGCGGACATGGTTCAGCACCCCATCGTGTGTTATTTGTATATACATATACAGACGTTTGCCTGCCCGGTAAACTCCGGCAAGCTAGCAACTTTCATCCAATGAACAGGGATCCACCGTGCCGACTCCGCCTCCAGTCTCCCCGTTGGCCGCGAACATGGGCGACAGTCCGGCGCCCTTGTACGCCCGCGTCAAACAGATGATCACCCAGCAGATCGACAGCGGTAACTGGCCGCCGCATTACCGCGTGCCGTCGGAAAGCGAGCTGGTCAGCCAGTTGGGTTTCAGCCGCATGACCATCAACCGCGCGCTGCGGGAAATGACCGCCGACGGTCTGCTGGTGCGCATGCAAGGCGTCGGCACTTTTGTCGCCGAACCGAAGAGCCAGTCGGCGCTGTTCGAAGTGCACAACATCGCGGACGAAATCGCCTCCCGTGGCCATCGCCACACCTGTCAGGTCATCACACTGGAAGAAGAGGCCGCCGGTTCCGAACGTGCGCTGGCGCTGGACATGCGCGAAGGGCAGAAGGTCTTTCACTCGCTGATCGTGCATTACGAAAACGACATTCCGGTGCAGATCGAAGACCGTTTCGTCAACGCGTTGGTCGCCCCGGAATACCTCAAGCAGGACTTCACCCTGCAAACGCCTTACGCCTATCTGAACCAGGTCGCGCCGCTGACCGAAGGCGAGCACGTGGTCGAAGCGATCCTTGCCGAAGCGTCCGAATGCAAATTGCTGCAGATCGAAAAAGGCGAGCCGTGCCTGCTGATCCGCCGTCGTACGTGGTCGGGTCGTCAGCCGGTGACGGCGGCGCGCCTGATCCACCCCGGTTCTCGTCATCGTCTGGAAGGTCGGTTTCATAAATGAAAGAGTTGAAGGTATTACGCGCCGAAGGCTACCCTCGCATGCCGTGGAAAAACGGCGGCGGCAGCACCGAGGAAATCACCCGTGACGCCGGCGCCGGTCTCGACGGTTTTGGCTGGCGTCTGTCGATTGCCGACATCGCCGAATCCGGCGGCTTTTCGACCTTCGCCGGTTACCAGCGAGTGATCACGGTATTGCAGGGCGACGGCATGACCCTGTGTGTCGATGGCGACGATACCCGGCCGTTGTTACCCCTCGACCCGTTTGCCTTCAGCGGCGAGAGCCAGGTGTCCTGCACCTTGCTCGGTGGCGCAATCCGCGACTTCAACCTGATCTACTCACCCCAGCGTTACAGCGCACGCCTGCAATGGCTGGACGGCGAACAGCGGTTTTTCAGTTCGGCGAGCACCGTGCTGGTCTTCAGCGTCAGTGAACTGCTGGAGGTCACGGTCGGTGACAGCGCCTCGCAACTCGGCCGCCATGACTGCCTGCAACTGGACGGTAACACCGGGCTGACCGAGATTGCCGTCAATGCCGGCTGCTGCGTGATCGAACTGTCCTCACGCTGATTCCTTCACACGCTCTGTGTGGGAACGATCAAAAACCGCTGCTTTGAACGCAGCGGTTTTTTTTCGTCCCGACGTTCCCGAAATGCG
The DNA here is from genome assembly GCF_021601625.1 of Pseudomonas paraglycinae. Classification (GTDB taxonomy): domain Bacteria; phylum Pseudomonadota; class Gammaproteobacteria; order Pseudomonadales; family Pseudomonadaceae; genus Aquipseudomonas; species Aquipseudomonas paraglycinae. The sequence goes on from NZ_BQHR01000001.1 coordinate 169,058, forward strand.
CACCAACTTGTTACCGAACGCCCCAGTGTGGCGCAAAACCACGCTTTCGTAACAACCTCTCGCTACCCTCAATCCACCCCGCGAAAAATTTCATGAATGCCAGAGCCCTTGATTCAGGCGCTTTCCAGCCCTGCCCGGGATTTTTGTTGAACGACCCTCCAACAAGTTGGCCGCTTGATTGCATATGCTTGTATGTACAAGTAAAGACGTATGCGTATGAGTCGATCGAGACTCTCCGCAGCGTCCACTGATTCGCTTGTCGCGCACTGATGCGCACAGGCTGCTTGCCCACTGCCAGGGTTGGTTTGAATTGATCGCTGAGGAGTCTTTTTCGTGACTGACAACAAAACCACTAAGTTTCGTGACGTCGAAATCCGTGCCGCCCGCGGCAACAAGCTGACCGCCAAGAGCTGGCTGACCGAAGCGCCGCTGCGCATGCTGATGAACAACCTCGACCCGGAAGTCGCCGAGAATCCGAAAGAGCTGGTGGTCTACGGTGGCATCGGTCGCGCTGCGCGTAACTGGGAGTGCTACGACAAGATCGTCGAGAGCCTGACCAACCTCAACGAAGACGAAACCCTGCTGGTGCAATCGGGCAAGCCGGTCGGCGTGTTCAAGACCCACAGCAACGCCCCGCGCGTACTGATCGCCAACTCCAACCTGGTGCCACACTGGGCGACCTGGGAACACTTCAACGAACTCGACGCCAAAGGCTTGGCCATGTACGGCCAGATGACCGCCGGCAGCTGGATCTACATCGGCAGCCAGGGCATCGTCCAGGGCACCTACGAAACCTTCGTTGAAGCCGGTCGCCAGCACTATAACGACAACCTCACCGGCAAATGGGTACTGACCGCCGGCCTCGGCGGCATGGGCGGCGCCCAGCCACTGGCCGCGACCCTCGCCGGTGCCTGCTCGCTGAACATCGAATGCCAGCAGATCAGCATCGATTTCCGCCTCAAGACCCGCTACGTCGACGAGCAGGCCAAAGACCTCGACGACGCGCTGGCCCGCATCGCCAAATACACCTCCGAAGGCAAGGCGGTTTCCATCGCCCTGTGCGGCAACGCCGCTGAAATCCTTCCGGAACTGGTCAAGCGCGGCGTGCGCCCGGACATGGTCACCGATCAGACCAGCGCCCACGACCCGCTCAACGGTTACCTGCCGGCCGGCTGGACCTGGGACGAATACCGCGCCCGCGCCAAGACCGAGCCAGCCGCTGTGGTCAAGGCCGCCAAGCAATCGATGGCCGTTCACGTCAAAGCCATGCTCGACTTCCAGAAAATGGGCGTGCCGACCTTCGACTACGGCAACAACATCCGTCAGATGGCTCAGGAAGAGGGCGTCGAAAACGCATTCGATTTCCCGGGCTTCGTACCGGCCTACATCCGTCCGCTGTTCTGCCGTGGCATCGGCCCGTTCCGCTGGGCTGCGCTGTCCGGTGACCCGCAGGACATCTACAAGACCGACGCGAAAGTCAAAGAACTGATCCCGGACGACGCCCACCTGCACAACTGGCTGGACATGGCCCGCGAGCGCATCAGCTTCCAGGGTCTGCCGGCGCGTATCTGCTGGGTCGGCCTGGGCCTGCGCGCCAAGCTCGGTCTGGCGTTCAACGAAATGGTCCGCAGCGGCGAGCTGTCGGCACCGATCGTGATCGGTCGCGACCACCTCGACTCCGGCTCGGTCTCCAGCCCGAACCGCGAAACCGAATCGATGCAGGACGGCTCCGATGCAGTCTCCGACTGGCCGCTGCTCAACGCGCTGCTTAACACCGCGAGCGGCGCGACCTGGGTTTCCCTGCACCACGGCGGCGGCGTCGGCATGGGCTTCTCCCAGCACTCGGGCATGGTGATTGTCTGCGACGGTACTGACGAAGCGGCCGAGCGTATCGCTCGCGTGCTGCACAACGACCCGGGCACCGGCGTCATGCGTCACGCCGATGCCGGTTACCAGATCGCCATCGACTGCGCCAAGGAACAAGGGCTGAACCTGCCGATGATCACCGGCAAGTGAACATCTGCGGGAGCGGGCACCCTCGCTCCCGCAGGGCCACAACAACAATAACCAGAACAATCCACAGAGGTTGAATCATGGCGGGCAACACCGATCGTGCAGGCAGTAAACCGTTGATCGAAAGGCGTTCGATCGACTATATCCCGGAAGCGGAAAGACACGGTCGTCTGTTCAGTCAGTTCACCCTGTGGATGGGTGCCAACCTGCAAATCACCGCGATTGTCACCGGGGCACTGGCCGTGGTGCTGGGCGGCGATGTGTTCTGGTCGTTGATCGGTCTGCTGATCGGTCAACTGCTGGGCGGCGGGGTGATGGCGCTGCACGCGGCGCAAGGGCCGAAGCTTGGCCTGCCGCAGATGATTTCCAGCCGGGTGCAGTTCGGCGTCTACGGCGCGGCGATTCCGATCGTGCTGGTGTGCCTGATGTACCTCGGCTTCACCGCCACCGGGACCGTGTTGTCCGGTCAGGCGCTGGGCCAGTTGTTCGGGGTCAGCGACACCTTCGGCATCCTGCTTTTCGCCAGCGTCATCGTCGTGGTCACGGTGCTCGGCTATCGGGTGATTCACTGGATCGGCCGCATCGCCAGTGCCATTGGCGTGATTGCTTTCGTGTACCTGTTCAGCCGTTTGATGAGTCAGGTGGACGTCGGCGCACTTCTGGAAATCCGTCACTTCAGCTGGAGCAGTTTCCTGCTGGCGGTGTCGCTCGCGGCCTCCTGGCAGATCGCTTTCGGCCCGTACGTGGCGGACTACTCGCGCTACCTGCCGAGCCAGGTGTCTTCGGTGAAAACCTTCTTCGCCGCCGGTGCCGGTTCGGTGATTGGTGCGCAGGTGGCGATGATCCTCGGTGTGTTCGCGGCCGCTTCGGCCAACGGGCAATTCGCCGGTCATGAAGTCGCTTACATCGTCGGTCTGGGCGGGACCGGTGCCACCGCCGCGCTGCTGTATTTCAGCATCGCGTTCGGCAAGGTCACCATCTCCACCCTGAACTCCTACGGCAGCTTCATGTGCATCGCGACCATCATCAGCGGCTTCCGTGGCAACTTGCAGGTTTCGCGGATGCAGCGTCTGGTGTTCGTGCTGGTGATCGTCGGCGCGGCGACCCTGATCGCGTTGCTCGGCCAGCATTCGTTCCTCGGTGCGTTCAAGTCCTTCATCCTGTTCCTGCTGGCGTTCTTCACGCCGTGGAGCGCGATCAACCTGGTGGACTACTACTGCATCACCCGTGAGCGCTATGACGTACCGGCGCTGGCGGATCCGAACGGTCGCTACGGCCGCTGGAACCTCCTCGGTATCAGCGTTTATGTGTTCGGGGTGCTGGTGCAACTGCCGTTCATTTCCACCAAGTTCTATACCGGTCCATTGGTAGCGGCCCTGGGGGATGTGGATATTTCTTGGATCATCGGTCTCGTGCTGCCCGCAGCGCTGTACTACGTCTGCGCGAAAAAATGGCACGGCACCGTACCCGATCGACTGATTCTGCCCGTCGAGCAGGACAGCGTTGTACAACCTAAAACAAGCGGGGCCGGTCGCGCTGCGGCGCAGGCCTGATTTGGACGTGGACAGGGCTGGATGCCTCTTGACTGCCGTAAGCCAATTCATGATTAGGAGCGTCACAACAATGAAATCGAACAAGACCCTGCTGACCACCTTGCTTTCCATGGGCCTGCTGGCCAGCGCCGGCGCGACCCAGGCCGCCGGCTGGTGCGAGTCCGGCAAACCGGTGAAATTCGCCGGCCTGAACTGGGAAAGCGGCATGCTGCTGACCGACGTTCTGCAGGTGGTGCTGGAAAAAGGTTACGACTGCAAGACCGACAGCCTGCCGGGCAACTCCATCACCATGGAAAACGCCCTGAGCAGCAACGACATCCAGATCTTCGCCGAAGAATGGGTTGGCCGCAGCGAGGTCTGGAACAAGGCCGAGAAGGCCGGCAAGGTCGTCGGTGTCGGCGCCCCGGTGGTGGGGGCGATCGAAGGCTGGTACGTGCCGCGTTACGTGATCGAAGGCGACGCCAAACGCAAACTCGAAGCCAAGGCGCCGGACCTGAAAAACATCGCCGACCTGGGCAAATACGCCGCCATCTTCAAGGACGCCGAAGAGCCTTCCAAGGGCCGCTTCTACAACTGCCCGGCCGGCTGGACCTGCGAGCTGGACAACAGCGAAATGCTGAAAAGCTACGGCCTGGAAAACAGCTACACCAACTTCCGTCCGGGCACAGGTCCAGCGCTGGATGCGGCCGTGCTGTCGAGCTACAAGCGTGGCGAGCCGATCCTGTTCTACTACTGGTCGCCAACCCCGCTGATGGGCCAGATCGACGCAGTCAAACTGGAAGAAAAAGCGGGCGTCGACAAGACCGTGACCATCAAGGTCGGTCTGTCCAAGACCTTCCACGAGCAAGCGCCGGAACTGGTGGCCGTGCTGGAAAAGGTCAACCTGCCGATCGACCTGCTGAACCAGAACCTGGGCCGCATGGCGAAGGAACGTATCGAGTCGCCAAAACTGGCGAAAATCTTCCTCAAGGAACATCCTGAGGTCTGGCATGCGTGGGTGAGTGAAGACGCTGCCAAGAAAATCGACGCGGCGCTGTAGGTCGAATTCCTCCCGGCCAACCGAGAGGCTGGCCGGGGTGTTCGCCGCAATCGCTTGATTGAGTTTCCTGATTGAGAGCCGCTTATGTTTCCCGAAAGCTTTACCTTTTCCATCGCCGACTGGGTCAACGGTTGGGTCGATGCGCTGGTCACCAATTACGGCGACGTGTTCCGCCATATCTCCGACACCCTGCTGTGGGCCATCGTCAATCTTGAAGGCCTGCTGCGCGCCGCGCCGTGGTGGTTGATGCTGGCCATCGTCGGCGTCGTGGCCTGGCATGCGACGCGCAAAGTCGTGACCACCGCCGTGATCGTCGGTCTGTTGTTCCTGGTCGGCGCCGTCGGCCTGTGGGACAAGTTGATGCAGACCCTCGCGCTGATGATGGTGGCGACGGTCATTTCGGTGCTGATCGGCGTACCGCTGGGGATTCTCTCGGCGCGCAGCAATCGCCTGCGTTCGGTGCTGATGCCGCTGCTCGACATCATGCAGACCATGCCCAGCTTCGTGTACCTGATTCCGGTGCTGATGCTGTTCGGCCTGGGCAAGGTGCCGGCGATTTTCGCCACCGTGATCTACGCCGCGCCGCCGCTGATCCGCCTGACCGATCTGGGCATCCGCCAGGTCGATGGTGAAGTGATGGAAGCGATCAACGCCTTCGGCGCCAACCGCTGGCAGCAACTGTTCGGCGTGCAACTGCCGCTGGCCCTGCCGAGCATCATGGCCGGGATCAACCAGACCACCATGATGGCCCTGTCGATGGTGGTGATCGCCTCGATGATCGGCGCCCGTGGCCTGGGTGAAGATGTGCTGGTGGGCATTCAGACCCTCAACGTCGGACGTGGCCTGGAAGCCGGTCTGGCGATCGTGATTCTCGCAGTGGTCATCGACCGCATTACCCAGGCGTATGGTCGGCCACGGCATGAGGTGAGCAAATGAGCAACGCAACCGTGAGCAAGATCGAAGTCAAAAACGTCTTCAAGATTTTCGGCAACCGCGCCAAGGACGCCCTGGCGATGGTCGGCCAGGGCAAGACCAAGGATCAGGTGCTGAACGAAACCGGTTGCGTGGTCGGGGTCAACGACTTGTCCCTGAGCATCGGTACCGGCGAGATCTTCGTGATCATGGGCCTGTCCGGCTCCGGAAAATCGACGCTGGTGCGCCACTTCAACCGCCTGATCGACCCGACCAGCGGCGCGATCCTGGTGGACGGCGTGGACATCCTGCAATACGACATGGAAGCCCTGCGCGAATTTCGCCGGCACAAGATCAGCATGGTGTTCCAGAGCTTCGGCCTGCTGCCGCACAAGACCGTCCTCGACAACGTCGCCTACGGCCTGAAAGTGCGCGGCGAGAGCAAGCAGCTGTGCGCCGAACGTGCGTTGCACTGGATCAACACCGTGGGCCTCAAGGGCTACGAAAACAAATACCCGCACCAGCTCTCCGGCGGCATGCGCCAGCGTGTGGGTCTGGCCCGGGCATTGGCGGCGGATACCGACATCATCCTGATGGACGAAGCCTTCAGTGCGCTGGATCCGCTGATCCGCGCCGAGATGCAGGACCAGTTGCTGGAGCTGCAAAAGACCCTGCACAAGACCATCGTCTTCATCACCCACGACCTCGACGAGGCCGTGCGCATCGGCAACCGCATCGCGATCCTCAAGGACGGCCGCCTGATCCAGGTCGGCACGCCGAAAGAGATCCTGCATTCGCCGGCGGACGAGTATGTCGACCGTTTCGTGCAGCGGCGGGCGGCGGTGGTCTGATCTGAGTTTTGCAGTGCACAGACTGGCCTCATCGCGGGCAAGCCCGCTCCCACAGGGATTGTGTGAGCAGCGGAGATTCTGTGGGAGCTGGCTTGCCAGCGATGAGGCCGGTGAAGCTGCATCAAAATTATGGTTGAGGTAAGTGATGTCCCAGGCTGAAAAAGTCGTTATCGCCGACGCTACGATGCGTTGGCAGGATGTGGTCGCAGTCGCCCGTCACGGAGCGCAGCTCGAGCTGTCGGCGCAGACCTGGGCGCGCATTGAAAACGCGCAGGGCATCGTCCAGCGTATCGTTGCCAGCGGCGAGCGCGCCTATGGTGTGAACACCGGTCTCGGTGCGCTGTGCAACGTTTCGCTGAAAGACGAGCAGCTCAGTCAGCTGTCGCGCAACACCTTGCTCAGCCATGCCTGCGGCGTCGGTCCGGTACTGGCCGACGAGCAGACCCGCGCAATCATGTGCGCTGCGATCCGCAACTACAGCCACGGCAAATCCGGCATTCATCGCCGGGTGGTCGAAGCGCTGCTGGCGCTGCTCAATCGCGGCATCACCCCGCAAGTGCCGTCGCAGGGTTCGGTGGGTTACCTGACCCACATGGCGCACATCGGCATCGCGCTGCTGGGCGTGGGCAATGTCAGTTATCGCGGGCAAGTGGTTTCCGCGCAGCAGGCGCTGGCCGAAGAGGGCCTGCAACCGGTGCAGCTCGGGGCGAAGGACGGTCTGTGTCTGGTCAACGGCACGCCGTGCATGACCGGCCTCGGTTGCCTGGCGATTGCCGACGCCACGCGTCTGCTGCAATGGGCCGACGTGATCGGCGCCATGAGCTTTGAAGCACAACGCGGCCAGATCGCCGCTTTCGATGCCGAGATCATCGCGCTCAAGCCGCATCCGGGCATGCAGCAGGTCGGCGTCAACCTGCGCGCCTTGCTCGATGGCAGTGAAGTGATTGAGTCGAGCAAAGGCATTCGCACTCAGGATGCCTTGAGCATCCGCTCGATCCCGCAGGTGCACGGTGCTGCGCGCGATCAACTGGAACACGCGATCAAACAGATCGAAACCGAGCTCAACGGCTGCACCGACAACCCGTTGCTGCTGGGCACGCCGGATGACTTCCGGGTGATGTCCCAGGCCAACCCGCACGGACAATCGGTGGCGCTGGCGGCGGATCTGCTGGCGATTGCGATGGCTGAAATCGGCTCGATTGCCGAGCGGCGTCTGGATCGCCTGATCAACCCGCACGTCAGCGGTCTGCCGGCGTTTCTGGTGGCCAATCCGGGGGTGAACTCCGGGATGATGATCGTGCAATACGTCGCCGCGTCGCTGTGCGCGGAAAACCGCCAGTTGGCGCAACCGGCGGTGCTCGACAACTACGTCACCTCGGGCCTGCAGGAAGACCATCTGAGCATGGGCACCAACGCCGCGCTGAAGCTGCATCGCGCGCTGGAAAACTGCACGCAGATCCTCGCGATCGAGTACCTGCTGGCGGCCCAGGCGTTTGAATTTCTCAAGGAACAGCGATTCGGCGCCGGCACCGATACCGCCTGGCGACTGCTGCGCGAAAAAGTCCCGGCCTACGATCAGGACCGCTGGCTGGCGCCGGACATCGCCGCAGCTGCAAGCGTTCTGAAAGACACGGATCTGCTGCACAACGCATTACCGAATTTGCACTGACAACTACCCACGCCAGCGTGCCAAGGCGCGGCTCCCCAAAAGGGCAGACGCGACGGACAACGGACATCTCCGGAGCGTCTGGCGAGTTAACAATAAACTCTCAAAAGGAGCACAAAATGACTGCGCTGAACCTGATCCCCGGCCAACTGAGCCTGGCCCAACTGCGTGACGTTTATCAGAATCCGGTCAAGCTGACCCTCGACAACAGCGCCAGCGCGCAGATCGAGGCCAGTGTGGCCTGCGTCGAGCAGATACTCGCGGAAAACCGCACCGCCTACGGCATCAACACCGGTTTCGGCCTGCTGGCCTCGACCCGCATTGCCAGCGAAGACCTGGAAAACCTCCAGCGTTCGCTGGTGCTGTCCCACGCCGCCGGTGTCGGCCAGCCGATCAGCGATGAGCTGGTGCGCCTGATCATGGTGCTCAAGGTCAACAGCCTCAGCCGTGGTTTCTCCGGCATCCGTCGGGTGGTGATCGATGCGCTGATCACCCTGATCAACGCCGAGGTCTATCCGCACATTCCATTGAAAGGTTCGGTCGGTGCCTCCGGCGACCTCGCGCCATTGGCGCACATGTCGCTGGTGCTGCTGGGCGAGGGCAAGGCGCGTTACAAGGGCGAGTGGATGGAAGCGACCGAAGCGCTGAAAGTCGCCGGTCTGACCCCGCTGACTCTGGCGGCGAAAGAAGGTCTGGCGCTGCTCAATGGCACTCAGGTTTCCACCGCTTTCGCTTTGCGCGGTCTGTTCGAAGGTGAAGACCTGTTTGCTGGCGCTTTGGCGCTGGGCGGTCTGACGGTCGAAGCGGTGCTCGGCTCGCGTTCGCCGTTCGATGCGCGCATCCACGCCGCCCGTGGCCAGAAAGGCCAGATCGACGCCGCTGCCGCTTACCGCGATCTGCTGGGCGAGCGTAGCGAAGTCTCCGACTCGCACCAGAACTGCGAAAAGGTGCAGGACCCGTACTCGCTGCGTTGCCAGCCGCAAGTCATGGGCGCGTGCCTGACCCAGTTCCGTCAGGCCGCCGAAGTGCTGACTGTCGAGGCCAACGCCGTATCCGACAACCCGCTGGTGTTCGCGGCCGAAGGCGACGTGATTTCCGGCGGCAACTTCCACGCCGAGCCGGTAGCCATGGCCGCTGACAACATGGCCCTGGCCATTGCCGAAATCGGTTCCCTGAGCGAGCGTCGTATCTCGCTGATGATGGACAAGCACATGTCGCAACTGCCGCCGTTCCTGGTGGCCAATGGCGGCGTGAACTCCGGCTTCATGATCGCCCAGGTGACCGCTGCGGCCCTGGCCAGCGAGAACAAGGCGCTGTCCCATCCGCATTCGGTGGACAGCCTGCCGACTTCTGCCAACCAGGAAGACCACGTGTCGATGGCCCCGGCCGCTGGCAAGCGCCTGTGGGAAATGGCTGAGAATACCCGCGGGATTCTTGCGGTGGAGTGGCTGGCGGCGGTGCAGGGGCTTGATCTGCGCAACGGCCTGAAAACTTCGGCCAAACTGGAACTGGCCCGAGGGATTCTGCGTCGCGAAGTGCCGTTCTACGAGAAGGACCGCTTCTTCGCGCCGGATATCAACGCGGCGACCGAACTGTTGGCTTCGCGGGTCCTGACTGAACTGGTTCCGGCGAAGTTGCTGCCTAGTTTGTAAGCGTTTTTTCAGGGGGATTTTTGTCGTCCGGGAAACCGATCCCCCTCACCCCAGCCCTCTCCCCCAAGGGGGAGAGGGGGAAAGGGAGCAGATCTTCATCGTTTTCAGAACCTGAGTTCGACTCAAGAATTTCAGGTCGATGTACCTCGAAAGAGCAACCCGGTCAGTCCCCTCTCCCTCCGGGAGAGGGTTAGGGTGAGGGGGCTTTTGAAGGCTGCCCACCAAACAGAATCCAACGGAGGCTCACAGTGAAAACCCTCTGGCAACACTGCCACGTCGCAACCATGGCGCAAGGCGTCTACTCGATCATCGAGGATGCGGCCATCGTGACGTCCGGTGCACTCATCGAGTGGATTGGCCCGCGCAGCCAATTGCCGTCAGGCGAATACCCGGCGGTCAATGACCTGCAAGGCGCGTGGGTCACCCCCGGCCTGATCGATTGCCACACTCACACCGTGTTCGGCGGCAACCGCAGCGGCGAGTTCGAGAAGCGCCTGCAAGGCGTCAGCTATGCCGAAATCGCAGCGGCCGGCGGCGGCATCGCCAGCACCGTGCGGGCCACGCGCGAAGCCTCGGAAGACGAGCTGTTCGCCAGCGCCGCCAAACGCCTGAAAAGCCTGATGCGCGACGGCGTGACCACGGTCGAAATGAAATCCGGCTACGGCCTCGATCTGGCCAGCGAGCGCAAGATCCTGCGGGTCATCCGTCGCCTCGCCGCCGAGCTGCCGATCAGCGTGCGCAGCACCTGCCTGGCCGCTCATGCATTGCCGCCGGAGTACAAGGATCGCGCCGACGATTACATCGATCACATCTGCGCCGAAATGCTCCCGGCGCTGGCCGCCGAAGGCCTGGTGGATGCGGTGGATGCGTTCTGCGAATACCTGGCGTTCTCCCCGGAGCAGGTCGAGCGTGTGTTCATCACCGCGCAAAAACTCAATCTGCCGGTGAAACTGCACGCCGAACAATTGTCGTCGCTGCACGGCTCCAGCCTGGCCGCGCGCTATCACGCGTTGTCCGCCGATCACCTGGAGTTCATGGACGAAGCCGACGCCATCGCCATGGCCGAATCCGACACCGTCGCAGTGCTGTTGCCGGGCGCGTTCTACTTCCTGCGCGAAACCCAGTTGCCGCCGATGGAAGCCCTGCGCAAACACAAAGTGAAAATCGCCATCGCCAGCGACCTCAACCCCGGCACCTCGCCGGCGCTGTCGTTGCGCTTGATGCTGAACATGGCCTGCACCTGTTTCCGCATGACCCCGGAAGAAGCCCTGGCCGGCGCCACGATTCACGCGGCGCAAGCCTTGGGCATGGCCGAGACCCACGGTTCGCTGGAAGTCGGCAAGGTCGCGGATTTTGTCGCCTGGCAGATCGACCGCCCGGCGGATCTGGCGTACTGGCTGGGTGGTGAACTGGATAAACGCGTCGTCCGTCACGGCGTTGAATCAAGTCTGTAGGAGAACGGTTGTGGATAAGGTTCTGAACTTCAAACAAGGTCGCGTGCCGCTGCTGATCAGCATGCCCCACGCCGGTGTGCGCCTGACTCCGGCGGTCGAGGCCGGGTTGATCCCGGACGCGAAAAGTCTGCCGGACACCGACTGGCATATTCCGCAGCTCTACGACTTCGCCGCCGAACTGGGCGCCAGCACCCTGGCGGCCGAGTACTCGCGATTCGTCATCGACCTGAACCGGCCGTCCGACGACAAACCGCTGTACGCCGGCGCCACCACCGGTCTGTTCCCGGCGACGCTGTTCGATGGCATTCCGTTGTTCAAGGAAGGCAAGGAACCGTCGAAAGAAGAGCGCGCGACGTACCTGGAGCAGATCTGGACGCCGTACCACCGCACCTTGCAGGAAGAGCTGGCGCGGCTGAAGGCCGAGTTCGGTTACGCTTTGCTGTTCGATGCACACTCGATCCGTTCGATCATCCCGCACCTGTTCGACGGCAAGCTGCCGGATTTCAACCTTGGCACCTTCAATGGCGCCAGTTGCGATCCACAACTGGCCACACAACTGGAAGCGATCTGCGCCCGCCACGACGCTTACAGCCATGTGCTGAACGGACGCTTCAAGGGCGGCCACATCACCCGTCACTACGGCAACCCGGCCGAGAACATCCACGCCGTGCAACTGGAGCTGGGCCAGTGCACGTATATGGAAGAGTTCGAACCGTTTCGCTATCGCACCGATCTGGCAGAGCCGACGCGGGTGGTGCTCAAGGAGTTGCTGCAAGGACTGCTCGCCTGGGGCAAATCCCGCTATACAGCCTAACTGATTGTCTGATCGTTCCCACGTCGAGGCGTCGAACCGTCCGAGTGGGAATGCAGCCCGTGACGCTCCGCGTCACTGGACGCGGAGCGTCCCTTGAGGCATTCCCACGCAGAGCGTGGGAACGATCTGCGGTGAGTGAGCGATCTGGGGGGGCGCCCTCAAACAGTCGCCACCGTGCAAATCCCGGTCGCCACAGTTCGCTTTTCCCGCTCGTCTGCTGCGTAATGTTTCGGCCACGGTGCAAGAAGACACCGATCCGAACAATAACCCGCTGCCGCACGAGACGATCCCACATGAAAAAACTGTTCACTCGTTGTGCGTTAATCCTCACCGGCAGTGCGCTGCTCAGCGCCGGCGCCATGGCTTCCGACGATGCTTCCTGCAAAACCGTGCGCATGGGCGTGGTCAACTGGACCGACGTGATCGCCACCAGCGGCATGGCCGACGTGCTGCTCAACGGCCTCGGTTATGAAAGCAAGCAAACCAGCGCCGTGCAGCAAATCATCTTCGCCGGCATCCGCGACAAACGTCTGGATATCTTCCTCGGCTACTGGAAACCGGCGATGGACAAGAACATCGCGCCGTTCCTCGCCGCCAATCAGGTCAAAGTCATGGACAAACCAAGCCTGGCCGACGCCCAGGCGACGCTGGCGGTTCCGGATTACGTGGCGGCGGCGGGGCTGAAGACCTTTGGCGACATCGCGAAATTCAAGGATCAACTCGGCGCCAAAATCTACGGCATCGAGCCCGGCAGCGGCGCCAACACCACGATCAAGACCATGATCGAAACCAACCACTTCGGCCTGAAGGATTTCAAGATCATCGAATCCGGTGAGGCCGGCATGCTCGCCGCCGTGCAGCGAGCGGTAAACCGCAAGGAATTCGTGGTATTCGTCGGCTGGACCCCGCACCCGATGAACATCAACATGAAAATCACCTACCTGACCGGCAGCGAAGACGTCTACGGCCCGAACGAAGGCGCCGCCACCGTTTCCACCGTCACCGCGCCGGACTACGCCGAGCGCTGCCCGAACGTCCATCGACTGCTGGAAAACCTGACCTTCACCGCCGCCCAGGAAAGCCAGTTGATGGTGCCGATCATGGAGCGCAAGACCCCTCAGGAAGTGGCGAAGACCTGGCTGCGTGAGCATCCCGAAGATCTGCAACGCTGGCTGGCGGGTGTCAGCAGTTTTGACGGCAAGGACGGCGTGGCCACGGTTCAGGCCAGCCTGAAAAACTGATGGGCACTTATCCACTCTCGCCGTCGATGGCGGCGTTCGTCGCCAGAACCGAAAGCTTCGCCAGCGATGACAGCAGCCTCGGCGGATTGCGCAAATCCTACGACGCCATGTGCCGCGCCTTCACGCCCGAGCGGCCGGCGGGTCTGGAGGTGGTGGATTTCCAGTTGAGCGGGGTGGCGGTGCGCTCGTATCGCCCGCCTGTCCGGCCATCGGCCAGTGGCTGGCCGTGCGTGTTGTACCTGCATGGCGGCGGTTGGGTGGTCGGCGGGCTGGATTCCCATGACTTCATCTGCTGCGAGTTGGCCATGGCGCTCGGGGCGATGGTGGTGGCGGTGGATTACCGGCTGGCGCCGGAGCATCCGTTCCCGGCCGGTTTCGAGGATTGCCTGAGCGTCTGGCGCGCGTTGCGCAGCGGACCGTTCTGGTTCGATCCCGGACGGATGCTGGTGGCGGGCGACAGCGCCGGCGGCAATCTGGCGGCGGCGCTGTGCCTGGCGCTACGCGATGCCGGCGAGCCGCTGCCGGGCGCGCAGGTCTTGATCTATCCGGGGCTGGGTGGCGACGCACAGTTAGCGTCGCGCAGCGAATGCGCCGATGCGCCGTTGCTCGCCAGCAGCGATGTCGATTGCTATCACGCCTTGTACCTGCGCGGCACCGCGAAGCCGAACGCCTATGCGATGCCGTTGCTGGCCGGGGACTTCAGCGGTTTGCCCCCGGCCTGGATTGCCGTGGCGCAGTTCGATCCATTGCGTGACGACGGCGTGTGCTACGCCGAACGGCTGAACGCGGCGGGAGTCGACGCGGTGCTGTACTACGGCGAAGGGCTGGTTCACGGCTGCCTGCGGGCGCGGCATCAGGTCGCCGAGGTCGATCGTCTCTTTGAGAACCTGCTGGGGTTCATGGCTGACAAATTGTGACAGCGCACGGGCATGCTCATTGACGTAAATCGGGTTTATGATGCCGGACGGCAGAATAATAGAAGTCCCCCCAGGGATGACCTCGACCCCTTACGGAGCGCGCAATGCAGACTTTGTTTCCGCAGATCAAACCTCACGCACGGCACGATCTGGCCGTCGATGACACCCACACGCTGTACGTCGACGAAAGCGGTTCACCGGAAGGTTTGCCGGTGGTGTTCATCCACGGAGGTCCCGGCGCCGGGTGCGACGCCCAGAGTCGCCGCTATTTTGATCCGAACCTGTATCGCATTGTCACCTTCGACCAGCGCGGTTGCGGTCGCTCCACGCCCCACGCCAGTCTGGAAAACAACACCACCTGGGATCTGGTCGAAGACCTTGAGCGTATTCGTAAACACCTGGGCATCGACAAATGGGTGCTGTTCGGCGGCTCCTGGGGTTCGACCCTGGCGCTGGCCTACGCGCAGACCCACCCGGAGCGCGTACATGGGCTGATCCTGCGCGGGATCTTTCTGTGCCGTCCGCAGGAAATCGAATGGTTCTACCAGGCCGGCGCCAGCCGTCTGTTCCCCGATTACTGGCAGGACTACCTCGCGCCAATTCCGCTGGACGAGCGCGACGACCTGCTCAGCGCGTTCCACAAACGCCTGACCGGCAACGACCAGATCGCCCAGATGCACGCGGCCAAGGCCTGGTCGACCTGGGAAGGGCGCACCGCGACCCTGCGTCCGAATCCGCTGGTGGTCGACCGCTTCTCCGAGCCGCAGCGCGCCTTGTCGATTGCGCGGATCGAATGCCACTACTTCACCAACAACGCGTTCCTTGAGCCAAACCAGCTGATCCGCGACATGGGCAAGATCGCCCATCTGCCGGGCGTGATCATCCATGGCCGCTACGACGTGATCTGCCCGCTCGACAACGCCTGGGAACTGCATCAGGCCTGGCCGAACAGCGAGCTGCAGGTGATCCGCGATGCCGGCCACGCCGCGTCCGAACCGGGCATCACCGATGCACTGGTGCGCGCCGCCAGCAAAATGGCCCGTCGCCTGCTCGACCTGCCGCCCGAAGAAGCATGAAGGGTCTTTTGCAGCGCGTGAAAGGCGCGCGGGTCGAAGTGGCGGGCGAGGTGGTTGGCAGTGTCGATCAGGGTTTGCTGGTGCTGGTGGCGGTCGAACCCGACGACACGCCGGCCAGCGCCGACAAACTTCTGCATAAGCTGCTTAACTATCGAGTGTTCAGTGACGCCGAGGGCAAGATGAATCTGTCCCTGGCGGATGTGGGCGGCGGGTTGCTGCTGGTCTCTCAGTTCACCCTCGCTGCCGACACCAAAAGCGGGTTGCGCCCGAGTTTCTCGACCGCCGCCCCTCCGACGCTGGGCGAAGAATTATTCGACTATCTATTAAGCAAAGCGAAACAGATGCATGGCACAGTGGCATCAGGTAGATTCGGCGCGGATATGCAGGTGCACCTGGTCAACGATGGCCCGGTAACCTTCCTGTTACAGACATGAAAGCGCTTGAAACATCTTTTTAAGGGCTTTTCGACTGAAAACAGGGAATTTTCGCGATAAATACTTTGTTACCCCTGATGCGTTGTCACGCGGGCTACTAGATAATCGCGCGCTACGGGGATCAGCGTTCGTTGGTCCATTTTGACTTAGGTAGAGACTTGTCCGGATCCGATTGGGGAATCATTTTGACCCAGCGGAGTCGGAACAATGCTCGCCAACTTGGCAAGGGTGCCCTGAAAGGTCGGTTTTTTTGTACCGAATCCCTCACAGGCACTTCATCTGGCCGTTGGTTTATTGATCTGTTTTCGGCGAGGGTTGCTCGTGATTGTTAGTCCCTGTAATGCAGCAAAATTGTCTGCCAAACGCTTGCGCAGCGCTCTGGTAGCGGGCTCGGCAGTACTCTGCCTGCTCAGCGCCGGCCAGCTTTGGGCATTCAATCTTGACGATGTGTCGGCCAAGGCCAAAGAGCTGGCCGGGCAGAAGTTCGAAGCCCCGCGCAGCAACCTGCCAAACGAATTCCGTGAAATGAAATTCGCGGACTATCAGAAGATTCGTTTCCGCACCGAAAAAGCCGAATGGGCCGACCAGAAGACCCCGTTCAAGCTGTCCTTCTATCATCAGGGCATGCACTTCGATACGCCGGTGAAAATCAACGAAATCACCGCGAACACCGTCGAAGAGATCAAATACGATCCTAGCCGTTTCGATTTCGGCGACCTGCAGTTCGATCCTAAGGCCACCGAACAACTGGGCTACGCCGGTTTCCGTGTCCTGTACCCGATCAACAAGGCTGACAAGCAAGACGAAATCATGACCATGCTGGGCGCGAGCTACTTCCGCGTTGTCGGCAAGGGTCACACCTACGGTCTGTCGGCCCGTGGTCTGGCGATCGATACCGCTTTGCCGTCCGGCGAAGAATTCCCGCGTTTTCGCGAGTTCTGGATTCAGCAGCCGAAGCCGGGCGACAAGCACCTGGTGATCTTCGCCCTGCTGGATTCGCCACGTGCGACCGGCGCCTACCGTCTGATCCTGCGTCCGGGCAGCGACACCATCGTCGACGTCAAGGGCCAGATGTACCTGCGTGACAAGGTCGGCAAGCTCGGCATCGCGCCGCTGACCAGCATGTTCCTGTTCGGCGCCAACCAGCCGTCGAAAGTGCTCAACTACCGTCGTGAACTGCACGACTCCAGCGGTCTGTCGATCCATGCCGGCAACGGCGAGTGGATCTGGCGCCCACTGAACAACCCGAAACATTTGGCTGTCAGCCAGTTCAGCGTCGAAAACCCGCGTGGTTTCGGTCTGCTGCAACGTGGCCGTGACTTCAGCCACTACGAAGACCTCGACGACCGCTACGACAAGCGCCCAAGCGCCTGGATCGAGCCGAAGGGCGACTGGGGCAAAGGCACCGTCGATCTGGTCGAGATCCCGACCGCCGACGAAACCAACGACAACATCGTTGCGTTCTGGAGCCCGGAAAAACTGCCGGAGCCAGGCCAGCCGCTGGACTTTGCCTACCGCATGCACTGGACCATCGACGAAGCCGCGCTGCACGCGCCGGACAGCGCCTGGGTCAACCAGACCCTGCGTTCGACCGGTGACGTCAAGCAATCGAACCTGATCCGTCAGCCGGATGGCAGCGTTGCCTACCTGGTCGACTTCGAGGGCCCGTCCCTGGCCGCCTTGGCCCCGGATGCAGACGTTCGCAGCCAGGTCAGCGTCGGCGACAACGCCGAACTGGTCGAGAACAGCGTGCGCTACAACCCGGAAACCAAGGGCTGGCGCCTGACCCTGCGGATGAAGATCAAGGACGCGAGCAAGTCCACCGAGATGCGCGCAGCCCTGGTGCAGCCAGTGGTCACCGCTGATCTGGCCAAGTCTTCGGTACCGACGTCCAACTCGTCGGTAGCCAAGGCCGACAAGGTTGCCGCCAAGCAACAAGAGAAAGCCGACAAGGAAGCCAAGGCCGCCGAGGCCAAACAGGCCGACGCCAAGCCGGTTGCAGATGCCAAGGACAAGGCCAACAAAGACGCCAAGCAGCCAGCCGCTGCGGACGCGGCCCCAGCCACACCGGAATCGGCACCGACTGAAGAAGTCCTGACCGAGACCTGGAGCTATCAGTTGCCTGCCGATGAGTAACTCTCAAGTACAGCCAGAGACTCTGTCCGAGTACCTGGCGCATCTGCCGATGACCGACGAGCAGCGCGCGGAACTCGCGGGCTGCCAGTCCTTCAGCGAATTGCATGAACGCCTGTCGTCCAAGACCTTTGACGCGCCGACCGAAGCCGCCCAGGCTTCGGTGGGCAAGCGCCTGACCCTGAGCACCGCCGAAGAGCTGGAAGACGCGGAAATGCTGGTGCTCGACGCCAGCGGCCGGGTCAGCATGAAGGCCACGCCGCCGATCCGTCGGACCAAGGTCGTGCCGGAGCCGTGGCGCACCAACATTCTGGTGCGTGGCTGGCGCCGTTTGACCGGTCGGACCAACCCGCCGCAACCGCCGAAGGACGCCAACGTGTTGCCGGCGGCGCGCTGGCGCACGGTCGGTTCGATCCGTCGCTACATTCTGCTGGTGCTGATGCTGGGTCAGACCATCGTCGCCGGCTGGTACATGAAAGGCATCATGCCGTACCAGGGCTGGTCGTTCGTCGATCTGGAAGAAGTCCTGCATCAACCGCTGCTGCAAACCGCCACGCAAGTGCTGCCGTATGCGCTGCAGACCAGCATCCTGATCATGTTCGGGATTCTGTTCTGCTGGGTATCGGCCGGTTTCTGGACCGCGCTGATGGGCTTCCTCGAATTGCTCACCGGCCACGATAAATACCGGATCTCCGGTAAAAGTGCCGGCAACGAGCCGATTCCGAAAGACGCGCGCACCGCACTGGTGATGCCGATCTGCAACGAAGACGTGCCTCGGGTATTTGCCGGTCTGCGCGCGACGTTCGAGTCGGTCGCCGCTACCGGTGACCTGGACCGTTTCGACTTCTTCGTCCTCAGCGACAGTAACGACACCGACATCTGCGTTGCCGAGCAGCAGGCCTGGCTGGACGTCTGCCGTGAAGCGAAGGGCTTCGGCAAGATCTTCTATCGCCGCCGTCGTCGCCGCGTAAAACGCAAGAGCGGCAACCTCGACGACTTCTGCCGTCGCTGGGGCGGTGACTACAAGTACATGGTCGTACTCGACGCCGACTCGGTCATGAGCGGCGAGTGCCTGACCAGTCTGGTGCGCCTGATGGAGGCCACTCCGGACGCCGGCATCATCCAGACCGCGCCGCGCGCTTCGGGCATGGACACGCTGTATGCACGCATGCAGCAATTCGCCACCCGTGTATACGGTCCGCTGTTCACCGCCGGCCTGCACTTCTGGCAGCTGGGTGAATCCCACTACTGGGGTCACAACGCGATCATCCGCATGAAGCCGTTCATCGACCACTGCGCCCTGGCGCCGTTGCCGGGCAAGGGTGCGTTCTCCGGTGCGATCCTCTCTCACGACTTCGTTGAAGCGGCGCTGATGCGCCGTGCCGGCTGGGGCGTGTGGATTGCCTACGATCTGCCGGGCAGCTACGAAGAACTGCCGCCGAACCTGCTCGATGAACTCAAGCGTGACCGTCGCTGGTGCCACGGCAACCTGATGAACTTCCGTCTGTTCCTGGTAAAAGGCATGCACCCGGTGCACCGCGCGGTGTTTCTGACTGGCGTGATGTCTTACCTGTCGGCGCCGCTGTGGTTCTTCTTCCTGGTGTTGTCGACCGCGCTGCTGGCGGTGAACACGCTGATGGAGCCGCAGTACTTCCTCGAACCGCGTCAGCTCTATCCGCTGTGGCCACAATGGCACCCGGACAAGGCGATCGCGCTGTTCTCGACGACCATCGTGCTGCTGTTCCTGCCGAAGCTGTTGAGCATCATCCTGATCTGGGCCAAGGGCGCGAAAGAGTTCGGCGGCAAGTTCAAGGTGACCCTGTCGATGCTGCTGGAGATGCTGTTCTCCATGCTGCTGGCGCCGGTGCGGATGATTTTCCACACCCGTTTCGTTCTGGCCGCGTTCCTCGGCTGGGCCGCGACCTGGAACTCGCCGCAGCGTGACGACGATTCCACGCCATGGAGCGAAGCGGTCAAGCGTCACGGTCCGCAGACCCTGCTGGGCTTCTTCTGGGCGCTGCTGGTGATCTGGCTGAACCCGAGCTTCCTGTGGTGGCTGGTGCCGATCGTCGGTTCGCTGATGCTGTCGATTCCGGTGTCGGTGATTTCCAGCCGCGTCGGTCTGGGCCTCAAATCCCGTGACGAGAGCCTGTTCCTCATCCCCGAGGAATACAATCCGCCACAGGAGCTGCTGGCCACCGATCAGTACACCCACGAAAACCGCTGGCACGCGCTGAACGACGGCTTCGTCCGCGCCGTGGTCGATCCACAGCAGAACGCCCTGGCGTGCTCGCTGGCGACCTCGCGTCACGGTCAGGCCGAGCCGATCGAATGGCTGCGTCAGGAACGCGTGCGTCACGCGATCAAGGTCGGCCCGGCCGGGCTGAACAACCATGATCGCCTGCAACTGCTGAGCGATCCGGTGGCCCTGGCCCGTCTGCACGAGCAGGTGTGGGCCGAAGGCCATGCCGAGTGGCTGGACGCCTGGCGGGCTTCGGTGAAAGCCGATCCCCACGCGCCGCTGCTGCCGCTCAAGCCGGTGAGCTTGCAGGCGCAACCGGCCTGATGAAGAAACCCCGCGAAAGCGGGGTTTTTTATGTCCAGAAAAAGAGCCCCCCTCACCCTAACCCTCTCCCGGAGGGAGAGGGGACTGACCGAGTTGAATGCTCGAGTTACGCCGACGTGAGATACCGAGTTGAACTCCGGTCTGGAAGACAACGAAGATCGGCTCCCTTTCCCCCTCTCCCCTCTGGGGAGAGGGCTGGGGTGAGGGGTGGTTCTTGAATGTTAAACAAATCGTCCATTAAACCTTGTGCAAAAAATCGAGTGCGTTAGCATCCGTCCCCGAATTGGCGCACCCGGACAATCTTGTCCATTTCTGTCGGTTTTCGCGCCGCAAACGCAATGGTTTTGGGGACTTGAAGATGAAGAAGTATCTGTCGATGCTGCTGGTCGGCGTCACGGCACTGGTTGCAGTCAATGCGGCGCAGGCCGGCGCAATCGACGAGGCGGTCAAGCGTGGCTCGTTGAAAGTCGGCATGGATCCGACCTACATGCCGTTCGAAATGACCAACAAGCGCGGCGAAATCATCGGTTTCGAAGTCGACATCCTCAAAGCCATGACCAAGGCGATGGGCGTCAAGCTGGAGCTGGTCTCCACCGGTTACGACGGGATCATCCCGGCGCTGATGACCGACAAGTTCGACATGATCGGCAGCGGCATGACCCTGACCCAGGAACGCAACCTGCGCCTGAACTTCAGCGAACCGTTCATCGTGGTCGGCCAGACCCTGCTGATCCGTAAAGAGCTGGAAGGCACCATCAAGTCCTACAAAGACCTGAACACCGCCGACTACCGCATCACCTCCAAGCTCGGCACCACTGGCGAGATGGTCGCCAAGAAGCTGATCTCCAAGGCCAAGTACCACGGTTACGACAACGAGCAGGAAGCCGTGCTCGACGTGGTCAACGGCAAGGCGGACGCCTTCATCTACGACGCGCCGTACAACGTCGTTGCAGTGAACAAGGTCGGCGCCGGCAAGCTGGTGTTCCTCGACAAGCCGTTCACCTACGAGCCACTGGCCTTCGGTCTGAAGAAGGGTGACTACGACAGCATCAACTTCATCAACAACTTCCTGCACCAGATCCACGAAGACGGCACCTACGATCGCATCCATGACAAGTGGTTCAAGAGCACCGAGTGGCTCAAGGACATGGAATAAGGCCCGCCCGCTGATCGTTCCCACGCTTTGCGTGGGAACGCCGCCCGGGACGCTCCGCGTCCCTTCGCAAGCGTGACGCAGAGCGTCACAGGATGCATTCCCACGCAGAGCGTGGGAACGAGCGAATCAGAGAAACATTCAATGAAACAGAAAAAAGCCCAATGGCCCTGGCACGTCCTGACTGTGCTGGTGCTGGTCGGCCTGGCTGGCGCGTTGTATTACGCCACGTCGCTGATGTCCTACGAATGGCGCTGGAACCGTGTGCCGCAGTACTTCGCCTATCAGGCCGAGGAAACCCAGCGCGCGACCGACATTTCCACCGTCAGCGAACTGGTGCGCAAGGGCGGCAGCGCGCAGGTCACCCTGCGCAACGATGCCGGTGACGAGCAGCACCTGACCGTCGACGAAAACAGCCTGCAATTCGCTCAGGGCGACGATGTGGCCGAAGGCGACGTCGTGGGTGTGACGCGGCATTGGGCGGCGGGTCCGCTGTTGTGGGGCCTGTGGACCACGCTTTGGCTGTCGGTGGTGTCCGGCGTGCTGGGCCTGCTGATCGGTCTGGCGACCGGGCTGTGCCGGCTGTCGAGCAACCCGACCCTGCGCGACCTGTCGACGATCTATGTCGAACTGGTGCGCGGCACGCCGCTGCTGGTGCAGATCTTCATTTTCTATTTCTTCATCGGCACGGTGATGAACCTGTCCCGGGAGTTCGCCGGGATCGCCGCGCTGTCGCTGTTCACCGGCGCCTACGTGGCGGAAATCATCCGTTCCGGCGTGCAGTCGATTGCCCGTGGCCAGAACGAAGCAGCGCGTTCGCTGGGGCTGAGCGCTGGCCAGTCGATGCGTCATGTGGTGTTGCCGCAAGCGTTCAAACGCGTGCTGCCGCCGCTGGCCGGGCAGTTCATCAGTCTGGTCAAAGACACCTCGCTGGTGTCGGTGATCGCCATCACCGAGTTGCTGAAAAGCGGCCGTGAAGTCATCACCACGTCGTTCTCGCCGTTCGAGATCCTGTTCTGCGTCGCCGGCCTGTACCTGTTGATCAACCTGCCGCTGTCGAAAATCGCCAGCCGGCTTGAGCGGAGGCTCGCGCAAAGTGATTGAAGTCCGCGATCTGGTAAAAGTCTTCGACACCCGTGGGCAGGTGGTGCGCGCGGTGGATAACGTCAGCACTTCCGTGGCCAAGGGCGAAGTGCTGGTGGTGATCGGCCCGTCCGGTTCAGGCAAGTCGACCTTTCTGCGTTGCCTCAATGGTCTGGAAGAATTCGATTCCGGCTCGGTGAGCATCGACGGCCTGCAACTGGCCGACCCGAAAACCGACGTCAACGCCTACCGCCGCGAAGTCGGTATGGTGTTCCAGCATTTCAATCTGTTCCCGCACATGACCGTGCTGGAAAACCTGTGCCTGGCGCAGAAAGTCGTGCGCAAGCGCGGCCAGAAGGAAAGCGAGGCCAAGGCCCTGGCGTTGCTGGAGAAGGTCGGCATCGCCCAGAAGGCCCGCGAATACCCGTCGCGCCTGTCCGGCGGTCAGCAACAGCGGGTGGCGATTGCCCGGGCGCTGGCGATGGATCCCAAAGTAATGCTGTTCGACGAACCGACCTCGGCCCTCGACCCGGAAATGGTCGGCGAAGTGCTGGACGTGATGAAGAACCTGGCCGTGGAAGGCATGACCATGGTCTGCGTGACCCACGAAATGGGCTTTGCCCGGGAAGTGGCGGATCGGGTGCTGTTCTTCGATCACGGCAAACTGCTGGAAGACGCCTCGCCGGCGGAGTTCTTCGATGCACCGAAGGATCCGCGAGCTCAGGCGTTCCTTCGACAGGTTCTGTAACTGCGGCGTCCGCTCGGACGTCATCGCTGGCAAGCCAGCTCCCACAGTTAATGGGGCTGAACACAAACTTCGTGGTCGACTACAAACCCTGTGGGAGCTGGCTTGCCAGCGATAGCATCACCTCGGTCCCAAGCGAACCGAGGTGGGTGAATCACCTCAAACCTTGAACCGGCCCACCAGCGTTTGCAGGTGAGTGCCCAGGCGCGCCAGCTCGACGCTGGAGGCCGCCGTCTCTTCACTGGCCGCCGAGGTCTGGTCCGAGACATCACGCACGTTCAGCACACTGCGGTTGATCTCTTCGGCCACGGCGCTCTGCTGCTCGGCCGCTGCAGCGATCTGCTGGTTCATCGCCTGAATCGCCGAGACGGTGCGGGTGATGCTTTCCAGCGAGCCACCGGCACGCCGGGTCAGCTCGACACTGCTGTCGGTCAGGGTGCGGCTGTTGTCCATGATCGTCGCCACTTGCTGGGTGCCGTTCTGCAGACCCACGATCAGCTCTTCGATCTCTTCCGTGGACTTCTGAGTGCGCTGGGCGAGGCTGCGGACTTCGTCGGCAACCACCGCAAAACCACGTCCGGCTTCACCGGCACGGGCGGCTTCGATGGCGGCGTTGAGGGCCAGCAGGTTGGTTTGCTGGGCCACGGACTTGATCACGTCGAGCACGCTGCCGATCTTGTCGCTTTCGCGTTTGAGCTCACCCATGGCCTCGGTGGAGTGGCCGACTTCAGCAGCCAGACGTTCGATCTGGGCGATGGCCTCGCCAACCACCTTGTCGCCTTCGCGGGCCTGCTGGTCAGCAGCGACCGCTGCTTCCGAAGCTTCCTCGGCGTTGCGCGCGACTTCCTGCACGGTGGCGGCCATTTCGTTCATGGCGGTGGCGACCTGGTCGGTCTCGATTTTCTGATTGTTCACCCCGGCGCTGGTCTGCTCGGTCACGGCGGACAATTCTTCGGCAGCGCTGGCGATCTGGGTCACGCCGTCGCTGATGCCACCGATCAGTTCGCGCAGGCCTTGAGTCATGCTCTGCATCGAGCGTTGCAGTTGGCCAAGTTCGTCACGGCGCAGGGATACCAGGTTGTGGGTCAGGTCACCGGCGGCCACACGCTCGGCAACTTTCAGGGTCTGCTCCAGCGGGATGATGATCTGGCGGGTGATCGCCCAAGCCGCGAGCAGACCGAAGGCCAGGGCCAGCAGGGTGGCGATCATCAGCATGTTTTTGGCGTGCGCGGCATCGGTGTCGCGGACGATGGTCTGGGATTCGGTGAGTTTCTTACTGACGTCGAGCAGGATGTCGCCTTGGGCCGACATGCGAGCCAGCGCCTTGGCGTTGTTCACCTGGGAGTCGCGGAACTGGCTGACGGCAGCGCGGTAAGCCTTCAGCGATTCGGTGGCCTGTTGCAGGTTGGCGATGTGTTGCTCGGGCAGTTTGCTCGGCAGGCTTTCCAGATTGTTCAGGGCGGCGGCGATGGCATCCAGCGCCGGCTGTTCGGCCTCGGCCTTGCCGCTGTAAGTGTAGCCGCGCACCTGATAGCGCGCCTGCTGCAGCAGTTTGCTCAGCTCGATCACGCTGTTGAATTGCGCAACGCTGTCGCCTTGCAGCAGGGATTTCTCGACTTCGCTGACCTTGGCCACGGCGTTATCGGCGCTGGCGCCGAGTTTGCTGCGGGCGTCTTCACGCTGCACGGTGGCCTGGGTCATGTCGGCAAAGGCGCGTTTGTACTCGGCGACCGCTGCCAGTTGCTGATCGATCATGGCCACGTCGGACGGTTGCTCGATCATGCCGCGCGCGCTTTGCAGGCCGCTGTCGAGCTTGCCGAGCAGGTCGTTGACCGCGCCAGGGCCCTGTTCGCCACGGCGGGCTTCATAGTCCAGGCGTGCCAGGCGCAGGTCTTTGGTCAGCTCGTTGAGGCTGGAGATGAACCCGAGCTTGTCACCCCGGCTGATGATCCCGCTCATGCCGGTCCAGCCGGTGAAGGTGATCAACAGGGTCAGCAGCAGCACCAGGCCGAAACCGATTCCAAGCTTACGTTTGACGCTGACGTTTCCAAGACTCTCGGCTAACCAACGGTACATGCGACGACTCCCTCGGACCACTAATTGGACTTATGGAGAGGGTATCGGCCGGATGATGGCAATCTGTAACGCCTTTTGTCCGGCGAAGCGCTTAGAACAGAAGCGCTCAGAACAGCCGGGCGAGCAGCGCGGTGACGGCGGTTTCGACCCGCAGGATTCGCTCGCCCAGTTGCACCGGTTGCAGCCCGGCCCTGGCCAGCAGATCGATTTCGTAGGGAATCCAGCCACCCTCGGGGCCGATGGCCAGGGTCACCGGTTCGTTCAGGGCGCGGGGGCAGGGCGGAAAATTGCCCGGATGACCGACCAGGCCGAGGGTGCCGTCGGTGATGGCTGGCAGGCGATCTTCGACGAACGGCTTGAAGCGCTTCTCGATGATGATTTCCGGCAGCACGGTATCGCGGGCCTGTTCGAGGCCGAGGATGAGTTGTTCGCGGATGGCGTCCGGTTCGAGGAACGGCGTCTGCCAGAAGCTTTTCTCGACCCGGTAGCTGTTGACCAGGATCACCTTCGACACGCCCATGGTCGCCACGGTCTGGAACACCCGGCGCAGCATTTTCGGGCGGGGCAGGGCGAGCACCAGGGTCAGCGGCAGTTTGGCCGGTGGCGGTTGATCGAGGGTGACCCGAAGCTCGGCTTCACCCGCGTCCAGGCGCAGCAGCTCGGCCGAGCCCATCAACCCGCCGATCCGCCCGACCCGCAGGCTGTCGCCGACTTCCGAACGGTGGACTTCCTGCATGTGGGTCAGGCGCCGATCACGCAGCACGACGCGGTCGGCCGCAATGAAGTCGGCCTCTTCGAGCAGCAGCAGGTTCATGGCTGAGTCGCTGGCGGCTGGTCGTTGTGATCGTCTACGGTTTCTTCCGGGCGCTCGCGCTTGCTGACCAGGCTGCCGAAGAGGATGCCGACTTCGAACAGCATCCACATCGGCACGGCCAGCAGGGTCTGGGAGAAGATGTCCGGCGGGGTCAGGATCATGCCGACCACGAAGCAGCCGATGATCACGTACGGACGGATCTTCTTCAGGTATTTGACGTCGACCACGCCGATCCACACCAGCAGCACCACGGCCACCGGGATTTCGAACGCCACGCCGAAAGCGAAGAACAGCGTCATGACGAAGTCGAGGTAACTGGTGATGTCGGTCATCATTTCCACGCCGGCCGGAGTGGCCGAGGCGAAGAACTTGAAGATCAGCGGGAACACGAAGAAGTAGGCGAACGCCATGCCGGTGTAGAACAGCAGGATGCTGGAGATCAGCAACGGCACTGCGACACGCTTCTCGTGCTTGTACAGGCCCGGTGCGATGAAGCCCCAGATCTGATGCAGGATCACCGGAATCGCCAGGAACAGCGAGACCATCATCGTCAGTTTCAGCGGCGTCAGGAACGGCGACGACACGTCGGTGGCGATCATCGTCGCGCCGGCCGGCAGGTATTCGCGCAGCGGCGTCGAGACGAAGGTGTAGATCTGCTGGGTGAAGGCAAACAGCCCGGCGAAGATGATGAAGATCGCCGCGACGCAACGCAGCAGGCGGGTGCGCAACTCGGTGAGGTGCGAAACCAGCGGCATGTGCTGGTCGTTTTCGGGGAGATCGCTCATGGGGCTCGCGGCGGCAATGTTGGGTCTTGAGGCGCTGGTGTGGTCGGCGCGGCGGTTGGTGTTACGTGTTCAACCGAGGCTGGCGCGACGACAGGCGCTGGTTCGATTGGCGCTACAGCAGGTGCCGCTGGCGTTGGAGCGGCAGGGCTGTGAATCGTCTGCTCACCCACATGCTCGACCGGCGTCGGCTCCTGCTGAACCGGCGTGAAAATCTTCCGCGCCTCCTGTTCCAGCGACAGGATGTGCTCGTTGTGCAGTTGCCGACGGATTTCGTCGGCACCGATTTCACGCTCAACTTCCTGTTTGATCGCGTTGAAGCTGCGCTTCAGCCGTCCGACCCACAGGCCGGCGGTGCGTGCAGCGCCCGGCAGACGCTCGGGACCCAGCACCAGCAGGGCAACGAGGCCGACGAGCAGCAGTTCAGAGAAGCTGATACCAAACATTAGTCAGTGCTCACACGTCTTTGCGGATCGGCTCTTCGACTTTCTGCGCCTGCACGTCGATGGTGTGCGGCGGGTTGGCCTGAGCGGTGGCTTGCGGCTGGACCGGCGGTACCGGTTGCGCAGGCGTGACGGTCGGATCGGCCGGTTTCTCGTCGTCGTTCATGGCTTTACGGAAGCCCTTGATCGACTCGCCGACGTCGGTGCCGAGGTTTTTCAGTTTCTTGGTACCGAACACCAGTACCACGACCACCAGGATGACGATCCAGTGTTTCCAGTCAAAAATGCCCATGTTGCTGTTCCTCTCTAATAGTTGTTCAGGCGGACGGGCGCGAGGCTTTCTCGACGTGTCCGGACAGGCCGAAACGGCGATCCAGTTCATCCAGCACCGCCTGCGGATGCTGCCCCAGCTGGGCAAGCATGACCATGCTGTGGAACCACAGGTCGGCGGTCTCGTAGATCACGTCGCTGCAGTCGCCGCTGACGGCGGCGTCCTTGGCGGCAATGATCGTTTCAACCGACTCTTCGCCGACCTTCTCCAGAATCTTGTTCAGACCCTTGTGGTACAGACTGGCGACATACGAGCTGTCGGCGGCTGCGCCTTTGCGCTCTTCCAGCACCTGAGCAAGGCGGGTCAGAGTGTCACTCATGTTTGTGTCCTGCGGAATAGATGGCGTGCGGGTCTTTCAGGACCGGGTCGACCGTTTTCCAGTCGCCGTTTTCGAAGACGCGGTAGAAGCAGCTTTGACGGCCGGTATGGCAAGCGATGTCGCCGATCTGTTCGACCATCAGGATGATGACGTCGGCGTCGCAGTCCAGACGCATTTCATGCAGCGTCTGTACGTGGCCGGACTCTTCGCCCTTGCGCCACAGCTTGCCACGGGAACGTGACCAATAGATGGCACGGTTTTCCGCCGCGGTCAGCTCCAGGGCTTCGCGGTTCATCCAGGCCATCATCAATACGCGTCCGGTCTTGTGATCCTGGGCAATCGCCGGCACCAGGCCATCGGCGTCCCACTTGATCTCGTCCAGCCAGTTTTTCATCTTCGACTCCGACAGCGAACCCACACTTCAATAGTCGGGTTCAGGCGTTGAAACAGTGTGCCAGCCGATCACGGAACTGGCTATCGGCGAACGACCAGATACAAGCCGACGGCCACCATGATCCCGGCGGGCCAATGCCCCAGTTCGTGCATCGGGCCACCGGCGGCGAGGATCGTACCGCCCGCCAGATGGGCGCTGCCGAGCAGGCGCAGGAACCAGTCGTCCTTGCGCTTTTTCCACGGCGGTGGCGGGTCGTTGGCGTGAGGTTGGGACATGCGTTCGAGCAGGTCACGGGCCATGTTGGCCAGGTGCGGCAGTTGTTCGAACTGGCTCTGGACGTTGCCGATCAAGGCTTTCGGGCTGACGCGCTCGCGCATCCAGCGTTCGAGGAACGGCTGCGCGGTGTTCCACAGATCCAGATCCGGATACAGCTGACGGCCCAGGCCTTCGATGTTCAGCAGGGTCTTTTGCAGCAATACGAGTTGCGGCTGCACTTCCATGTTGAAGCGGCGCGCGGTCTGGAACAGGCGCATCAGCACCTGGCCAAATGAAATATCTTTTAATGGTTTTTCGAAGATCGGCTCGCACACGGTACGGATCGCCGCTTCGAATTCGTTGAGCTTGGTTTCCGCCGGCACCCAGCCCGAATCGATGTGCAATTGCGCCACGCGGCGGTAGTCGCGTTTGAAGAAGGCGAACAGGTTGCGCGCCAGATAGTCCTGGTCTTCCGGGGTCAGGCTGCCGACGATGCCGCAGTCGATAGCGATGTACTGCGGGCTCCACGGGTTGACGGTGCTGACGAAGATGTTGCCC
Organism: Pseudomonas paraglycinae; assembly: GCF_021601625.1. GTDB lineage: Bacteria > Pseudomonadota > Gammaproteobacteria > Pseudomonadales > Pseudomonadaceae > Aquipseudomonas > Aquipseudomonas paraglycinae. The sequence goes on from NZ_BQHR01000001.1 coordinate 198,332, forward strand.
GGGTGCATGTCGGCGTGGAAGAAACTGTCGCGGAATACCTGGGTGAAGAAGATCTCCACGCCACGTTCGGCAAGCATCTTCATGTCGGTGCGCTGGTCGGCGAGGGTCGCCAGATCCGTCACCTGAATCCCGTAGATGCGCTCCATCACCAGCACTTTCGGCCGGCACCAGTCCCAATAGACTTGCGGCACGTACAGCAGCGGCGAGCCTTCGAAGTTGCGTTTCAACTGGCTGGCGTTGGCTGCCTCGCGCAACAGGTCGAGTTCGTCGTAGATGGTTTTTTCATAGTCGCTGACCACGTCCACCGGGTGCAGCAGACGAGCGTCGGCGGAGACCTTTTCGGCGGCGCGGGCGAGGATGAACAGCCACGCCAGATCCTGGGCAATGATCGGTTTCAGGCCCGGGCGGATCACCTTGACCACTACTTCTTCGCCGGTCTTCAACTGCGCGGCATGCACCTGCGCCACCGAGGCCGAGGCCAGCGGTTCGACGTCGAAGCGGCTGAACACTTCGCTGATCTTCTTGCCCAGTTGCTCTTCGATCAGCTTGACCGACAGCTGCGAATCGAACGGCGGCACGCGGTCCTGCAACCGCATCAGCTCATCGGCGATGTCTTCTGGCAGCAGGTCGCGGCGGGTCGAAAGGATCTGCCCGAACTTGATGAAGATCGGCCCCAGGTCCTGCAAGGCCAGGCGCAGGCGTGCGCCACGGCTCAGGTCCAGCGGCTTGCGCGGGAACCAGCGCCACGGCAAGACGTAGCGCAGCGCCAGCAAAAACCACGGCAAAGGCAGATCGAACAGCAGGTCATCGAGGCGGTAGCGGATCACGACGCGCTGGATGCGCAACAGACGGCGGACGGCGAGCAGCTTCATGCGTTATCGCTTGGGTCGAGGGATCGGGAAAGGCGCTCGAAGCGCGCCTCGAGACGTTCCAGATCGAGTTTGATCCGGTCCAGTTCGCTGAAGCGGGCTTCGGCTTCGCGCTGCCCGACGAGGGTGCGCGATTCTTCGGCCAGGTATTCGGCGAGGTTCTGGTTGAGGCTGGCAAATCCTTGTTGATACCAGCGGGCGCGGCTGCGTAGGTGACCGCCGACCAGTTGCGTGGCGACAGGTCCCAGCCAGCGCGAGAGTTCGTACTCCCAGTCCAGCTCCAGATCCTGCAGCACGCCCGCCAGTTCCAGCAGCACGCCGCTGTCACCGTCGAGTTCGACTTCCGGTGCGTGCAGCACCGCGGTCTTGTCCTTGCTCAGGGCCAGTTTCACCAGACTCGAAGCGGGGGCACGCAGGGTGCAGTCGACGCCGGTTTCCCAGTGGGACGCCAGCATCAGGCCTTCGTCGCTCGGCAGGATGAACAGTTGCAGCGCCGGGCTGCGGCAATCCACGGCAATCACTTTGCCGGTCAGATGCGCCAGTCGCGGCAGCGCCGTGCTGTCGAGACGCAGCACGCGGTTCAGGCCGAGTTCGACGCTGGCGAGCAGCCCGGTCAGCAGCATCAGGGTTTGATGCCGCGGTGCAGGGCGACGATGCCTGCGGTCATGTTGTGATAGGTCACGCGGTCGAAACCGGCGTCGACCATCATCGACTTCAAAGTTTCCTGATTCGGGTGCATGCGGATCGATTCGGCCAGGTAGCGATAGCTTTCCGAGTCGTTGGTGATCAGCTTGCCCATCAGCGGCATGAAGGCGAACGAGTAGGCGTCGTAGGCCTTGGACATCAGCGCGTTGGTCGGCTTGGAGAATTCCAGCACCAGCAGGCGGCCGCCCGGCTTGAGTACGCGCAGCATCGAGCGCAGGGCGTCTTCCTTGTGCGTCACGTTGCGCAGGCCGAAGGCGATGGTCACGCAGTCGAAATGGTTGTCCGGGAACGGCAGCTTTTCAGCGTCGGCCTGAACGAACTCGACGTTGCCCGAAACACCGACATCCAGCAGGCGGTCACGACCGACCTTGAGCATGGATTCGTTGATGTCCGCGAGAACCACCTGACCGGTCGGGCCGACCAGGTGCGAGAATTTCTTGGTCAGGTCCCCGGTGCCACCGGCGATGTCCAGCACGCGGTTACCGGCGCGCACGCCCGACAGTTCGATCGCGAAGCGCTTCCACAGACGGTGCATGCCGCCCGACAGAAGGTCGTTCATCAGGTCGTACTTGGCGGCCACGGAGTGGAACACCTCAGCGACTTTTTCCGCTTTCTGGCTTTCCGGAACGTTTTTGAAGCCGAAGTGAGTGGTGGGTTCGGCATCGCTGCCTTTGTGCTGATCAGTCATATCGCTGTCACCAAAAGAGAATGCGCGACATTCTAATCCCCAAGCCATGCTTTGTCTTGGAATGGCTAAAGGTAAGATGGGCAACCTTCGGGACGATTTGCCGCAGTGGCGGTCAAGATTCGTTGCAGGCATTCATAGCCCCATTCAAAAAGCAGGAGTCATTCAATGGCCCATATCAGTGTTGAGCGTGCCCACAGCCTGGGCAAGGAAGCGGCCCGCGAGAAAGCCGACAAACTGGCGCAAAAACTCTCCGATCAATATGGCCTGGAGCCGCAGTGGTCGGGCGATGTCCTGAACCTCAAGCGTTCGGGCGTGAAGGGCGCGGTGCATGTGGCCGAGGACTCGATCCGGGTCGACGTGGAACTGGGCCTGATGATGTCGGCCATGAGCGGCATGATCAAAGCCGAGATCGAAAAGGCGCTGGATAAAGCGCTGGTCTGATCAGGACAAAACGGGGAGCTTCGGGCTCCCCGTTTTTTTTCCTGAGCACCTGCCTTTTATGTCAGTTGTTAGGGTGCCGTTTCTAATTTTTCTCCCTACTTTGTGCCTGAGCCCGACACTCGTCAGGGCAGTTCCTCAAACCTTCTGCGCGTGAGGTGCACCATGGCCAAAGTCATTTTGAAGAAAAAAATCGACGCTTCGACTTCCGCTCTGAGCGACGTCAAATCCTATGCCCGCAAGATCTGGCTGGCAGGCCTGGGTGCCTACACCAAGGTCGGTCAGGAGGGCAGCGAGTACTTTCAGGAGTTGATCAAGGCTGGTCAAACTGTTGAAAAGAAAGGCAAAAAAGCCGTCACCGAAAAACTCGAAGCGGCCAACGCCGAGATCGATGAAGCCAAGAGCGAAGTCAGCTCTTTCAAAGGCCGGGTCGAAGTTCAGCTCGACAAGGTCGAGAAGGCGTTCGACACGCGTGTCGCCAGTGCCTTGAATCGTATCGGCATTCCGTCTAAACATGACGTTGAGGAACTCTCTGCTAAGCTCGATGAGCTGACGGCATTGCTCGAACGCGTCGCGCGTAAATCTTAAGGAGAACGGGATGGCTGGTAAAAAGAACACCGATAAAGAAGGCAGCTCGTGGATCGGAAAAGTCGAAGACTATTCCCGCAAGATCTGGCTGGCTGGTTTAGGCGTGTACTCGAAGATCGACACTGACGGCAGCAAGCTCTTCGATACATTGGTCAAAGACGGCGAGAAAGCCGAGAAGCTCACCAAGGCTGCAGTTGGCAAGAAAGTCGATGCTGCCAAGGATTCTGCAAGCTCGGCAAAATCGCGCATCAGCGGCGTGAAAGATCGCGCGCTGGGCACCTGGGATCAACTGGAAGGGGCTTTCGACAAGCGCCTGAACAGTGCGATTTCGCGCCTGGGCGTACCGAGCCGCAACGAGGTGAAGGATCTGCACAAGAAGGTCGATACCCTGACCAAGCAGATCGAAAAACTCACCGGCCTGAAAGCTCAGCCTGTCGCGGCGAAAACCGCAGCAGCCAAGCCTGCGGCCAAAACCGCTGCCAAGCCACTGGCTAAAGCCGCCGCCAAACCGGCCGCAAAACCGGCAGCCAAAACCGCTGCCGCCAAGCCTGCAGCGAAAGCCGCGGCCAAACCGGTTGCTGCCAAGGCCGCCGCCAAGCCGGCTGCAAAATCAGCCGCCAAACCTGCGGCCAAGCCAGCAGCGAAAACCGCTGCCGCCAAGCCTGCCGCCAAACCGGCTGCGGCGAAAAAACCGGCAGTGAAAAAACCGGCCGCGCCGAAAGCCGCTGCGCCGAAAGCTGCAGCACCAAAACCGGTGACCACACCGCAAGCACTGGCAAGCACGTCGAACTCCGCCTCGGCTCCAACCCCGGCGCCTGCTCCGACTGCTGCATCGACGCCGTCGACGCCAACCAGTCAGTCCTGATTTTTCAGGGCTCAAAAAAACGCCCGGCCTGTGAAGGTCGGGCGTTTTTTATGTCTGATCCAAGAGCCCCTCACCCCAGCCCTCTCCCGGAGGGAGAGGGGGCCGATTGGGGGATGCTTCAGTCTTACGTCGGCCTGAAAGTGAAGCATTGAATCCATAATCGATAAGGTCTTTCAGGTCGATGTCTAGCGTAAGACAACTCCGTAGGTTCCCTCTCCCTCCGGGAGAGGGCTAGGGTGAGGGCAGCGATCTACCTGACTCACTCGTGATCTTCGAGATACTGCAAAGCCATCCTCTCTGTCGCCACCTTCACCGGCGGCAACAGATGCGGCGCCACCAGCATCATGATCTGGTACACCACCAGCCGCACTTCCCCTTCGCGATCGAGAATCCGCTGATAGTCCAGCGAGAACAGCAGCGTCATGGTGATCTGCTCCACCAGTTGCCCCAGCGCCTGGGTGTCGCTGACCAACTGCCCCGACGCCTTCAACCGCGCCAGCAATGACGCCAACGTGCGCTTGAGCACGTTGAGGAACTGGCGAATGCCCTTGGCCAGTTTCGGCAGGCGCCCGGCGAGGTTCGACAGGTCCTGGAACAGAAAACGGTACTGCGCCAGCCGTTCGACGATCAGGTGCAGGAACAGCCAGTAATCCTCCGGCGCCAGTTCGACATCGGCGGGCGGGTCGAGCAGCGGGGCGAGGTCGTTCTGGAAGCGCTCGAACAGTCCGAGAATCAGCGGTTCCTTGCCGTGGAAGTGGTAGTAGAGGTTGCCGGGGCTGATCCCCATTTCATTGGCAACCTCCATGGTGGAGACGTTCGGCTCGCCCTTTTCATTGAACAACTGCAGGGCACATTCGAGGATCCGTTCGCTTGTTTTCATCCAGTCTTCTTAAAAGGGCTTGAGTCAGTCAGCGCACACGCACATAGGTGCCGGGTGCCGCTTCCATCGGTGGATAATTGGCGTTGCCGAGGGTCATCTGGGTTTCGCGCAGGGTGCCGGAGCGCTGCTGCACCCACTCCAGCCATTGCGGCCACCAGCTGCCGTCGACTTTCTTGGCGTCGTAGTACCAGGCGCGCGGATCACCGCTGAGCTTTCCGTTCTCGACGTAATGGGCTTTCGGGTTGCCCGGCGGGTTGAGGATGCTCTGCACGTGGCCGCTGTTGGACAGCACGAAGCGCCGCTCACCGCCCAGCAACAGCGTCGAGCGATACACCGCGTCCCACGGCGTGATGTGGTCGTTCATGCCGGCCACGCTGAAACTGTCGACCGTGACCTTCTGCAGGTCGATCGGCGTGCCGCACACTTCCAGGCCCCCCGGATGGGTCAACGGGTTGTGCTTGAAGAAGTCCAGAATGTCGCCGTGAAACGCGGCGGGCAGGCGGGTGCTGTCGTTGTTCCAGTAGAGAATGTCGAACGCCGGCGGCTCCTTGCCCAGCAGATAGTTGTTAACGAAATAACTCCAGATCAAATCGTTGGGGCGCATCCAGGCGAACACCTTGGCCATGTCGCGGCCGTCCAGCACTCCTTTCTGATAGGAACGCCGCTTGGCCGCTTCGAGCGTCTGCTCATCGGCGAACAGGGTGGCCGGGGTGTTCATCTCACTGTCGAGCAGGCTCACCAGATAGGTGGCGCTGGAGACTCGCCGCAGCTGCCGCTTGGCCTGCAGATGCCCTTGCAGCGCCGCGATGGTCAGCCCGCCGGCGCAGGCGCCCATCAGGTTGACCTCACGGGCGCCGGTGATCGCCCGGCAGATGTTCATCGCTTCTTCCACGGCTTCGACGTAGGTCGACAGGCCCCATTCGCGATGGCGCACATCCGGGTTGCGCCAGCTGATCATGAAGGTCTGCAAGCCGTTCTTCAGGGCGAACTGGACGAAGCTGTTGCTCGGGCTGAGGTCGAAAATGTAGTACTTGTTGATTTGCGGCGGCACCACCAGCAGCGGTTTCGAATACTGCTTTTCGCTCATCGGCCGGTACTGGATCAGCTCGAGCATTTCGTTGCGAAACACCACCGAGCCGGTGGTGGTGGCGACGGTCTTGCCGACTTCGAATGCCTGTTTGGTCACCTGGCGCGGCAGGCCGTCGTTGTGCAACAGGTCGTCGATCAGATGGCTGAGACCGCGCACCAGACTGTGGCCGCCAGAGTTGAACAGTTCCTTGACCGCCAGCGGATTGAGCAGCGTGTTGGAAGGCGCCACGGCGTCGTTGAGCAGGGTGAAGGCGAAGTGTGCGCGGGCGCGGTCGTCGTCGCTCATGCTGCTCTCGTCGATCCAGCTCTTGACCTGTTTCTGCCAGGCCAGATAAGCCTGAAGGCTGCGCCGATAGAACGGGTTCAGGCTCCACGCCGGATCGGCGAAGCGACTGTCCTGCGGATTGGTCGGGTGGAGGGTTTCGCCGAGCAGCACGCGTCCGAGCGCGCCTCCCAGCTTCAAGGCGTGTTTTGCACTGTGGATCGGATTGCGCAGCCCGTGGGCCGCAACGTTGCGCAAGGTCGATATCAGGTCCCGGCCGCGCAGACCGGTCATTGCACTCTGTGCATTGATGAACACGGCGGGGCTGGGCACGACGCCCGTCGCTGGTTTGTCACGCATGACTCAACACTCCTTCGTCTTCAGGCCAAAAACAAACACACCGAACCAGAACACCATAGACGCTGTTGCGGGTTGCTGCCTGCGTGGCCTCCTGCCACGCACCTGTCCAGACGCGTTGCAAAACGCTGTCCATAAATCCGTGCCGGGACGGTTATCCGCCCAGCGGTGTCGGGTGCGGATGCATCACCGCACGCTGACGTTCCTCCTGGAGGAATTTCATGATGATCGGCGCCACCGCCTCGGCCCGGGTAATCAGGAACAGATGCCCGTCGTCGATGATGTGCAGCTGCGCGTTGGGGATTCGCCAGGCGAGCATGCGCATGTTGATCAGCGGGATCAGCGGGTCGTCATCGCCGGCCAGCACCAGCGTCGGCTGGTGGATCTTGTGCAGCCAGTGAATGCTGGTCCAACCCAGGCCCGCGAACAGTTGCCAGTAGTAACCGAGCTTGCCCGCCGAACGCACCTTGGCCGCATGGCTGGCGGCGAGTGTCGGGTCGCGGCGGAACGAGCCGCCGTAGATCATCGGGGCGATGCGGATCACATGGGACGGCTGGATATAGCGCCGCGGGCTGGCCATCATCCACAGCACTTTCGGCTTGCCCGGCACCATCACCGCACCGGCAGCGGTCGCCGCCAGCACCAGCTTCTTGCAGCGCTCGGGATAGTCGTAGGCGAACTGCTGCGCCAGCGCACCACCCCAGGACACGCCGATCACGTTGACCTGTCCGTAGTCGAGGTAATCGAGCATTCGTGCGGTGAGTTTCGCCAGCCCGGGGAAGCGATACGGTCGGCTCGGCGTCGAGGAACCGCCGACACCGGGCACGTCGAAGGCGATCACTTCCAGATCCGGATCCAGCGCCGCGACAAAAGGAAACACCAGCTCCAGGTTGGCGCCGATGCCGTTGAATATCAGCAAGGGCGTCAAGTGAGGCTTGCCGGGGCGGACCGCCGTACGGATGGTCTGGCCATCCAGCTCGACGGTTCGAAAGATGAACGGGTGCGGCATGCTTCAAGGCCCTGTGGGTCGATCTCAATGTCAGCCTCAATCCCCTGTGGGAGCGAGCCTGCTCGCGATAGCGGTGTATCAGTCAGCACATTGTTCCGGCTGTCGACGCCATCGCGAGCAGGCTCGCTCCCACAGTGTGGGGCGAGGTGTGTCGGTTACCGCTCGTGAACGTAAGTGCCCGGTGAAGCTTCGCCTGCCGGATACGCCTTGTTGCCCAGCTTGGTCGGCGCCTTTTTCAGCTCGCCCGAACGCGCGGCCTGCCACGCCTGCCAGTACAGCCACCAGGAATCGGCGTGCTTGGTCGAGTTTTCCTGCCAGTCATCGGCATTGGCGGTCATTTCATCGCTGGTCATGTAGCGCGATTTCGGGTTGCCCGGCGGGTTCAGAATGCTCTGGATATGCCCGCTGCTCGACAGCACGAATTCGACCTTGCCACCAAACAGCTGCGCCGACTTGTAGCAGGACTTCCACGGGGTAATGTGGTCGTTGGTGCCGGCCAGCGAGAAGATGTCGGCGGTTACCTGCTTGAGGTCGATCGGCGTGCCGCACACTTCCAGTGCATTGGGGCGGATCAGTGGGTTGTTTTTGAACATCTCGATCAGGTCGCCGTGGAACGCGGCCGGCAGTCGAGTCGTATCGTTGTTCCAGAACAGGATGTCGAACACCGGCGGCTCGTTGCCGAGCAGGTAGTTGTTGACCCAGTAGTTCCAGATCAGATCGTTGGGGCGCATCCAGGCGAAGACCTTGGCCATGTCTTTGCCTTCGAGCACGCCGGCCTGATACGAATGGCGCTTGGCGGTCTCCAGGGTCTGCTCGTCGACGAAGAGCGCGACGTCGCTGTCCAGCGTTGTATCGAGCACGCTGACCAGCAGGGTCAGGGCGTTGACCTTGTTCTCGCCGATTGCCGCGTAGTGGCCGAGCAGGGCGGTGCAGGTGATGCCGCCGGAGCAGGCGCCCAGCATGTTGACGTCCTTGCTGCCGGTGATCGCGGTGACCACGTCGACCGCTTCCTTCAGGGCTTCGATGTAGGTCGAGAGGCCCCACTCACGCTGTTCCTTGGTCGGGTTGCGCCAGCTGACGATGAAGGTCTGCACATTGTTGCGCAGGCAGAAACGCGCCAGGCTCTTGTCCGGGCTCAGGTCGAATACATAGAACTTGTTGATCTGCGGCGGCACCACCAGCAGCGGGCGCTCGTGCACCTGCTCGGTGATCGGCTTGTACTGGATCAGTTCCAGCACATCGTTGCGAAACACCACCGCGCCTTCGGTCACGCCAAGGCTCTTGCCGACCTCGAACGCGCCCATGTTGACCTGGCTCGGCATGCCGCCGTTGTGCACCAGATCCTTGGCCAGATGCGAGAGGCCGTCGAGCAGGCTCTTGCCGCCGGTCTCGAAGAAGCGTTTGACCGCTGCCGGATTGGCTGCCGTGTTGGTCGGGGCCATGGCCTCGGTCATCAGGTTGATCACGAAGTGGCCACGCGCGATGTCCTTGGGCGAGAGGCTGCTGTCGTCGATCCAGGCATGGAGTTCCTTGCGCCATGCCAGGTAGGTTTGCAGATAACGTTTGTACAGCGGGTTCTGACTCCACGCCGGATCGACGAAGCGACGGTCATCGCCCGCCGGTTGCAGGTCGGATTTGCCGAACAGCACGTTCTTCAGTTCGAGGCCGAACTGGGTGACGTGTTTGACACTATGGATCGGTTGTTTGATGGCCTGGGTCAGCACCATTCGAGCAGAGGCCAGCAGATCCTTTCCGCGAAGCCCAACGACAGGATTCAGCCCCAGGGTGTTTTCCGAGGCCTGGTACTTCAAATCATCGTTATTCTTGTTACTCATCTACGACGCTCCATTGTCCTGAGACGAGTACCCGGTTTTCTGCTGTGCAGTTCCACAGCCAATGCCAGGTACTACTGCTCGGGTGACCGTTGATTCTGCATAGCTGCTTTACAGTCGTAGAGCACTGCAGGGAACTTGCCAGTTCCATTGGTTACCCGAGATTGATTTTTTTCGCAAGCAGCCGATCCCGGGCCGCTTTAGCGGAGCATTCAAACAGATGAATCTAGAAAATGCCCTCTAAACAGTCCAGGGCGCGGACTAGAGCATCAGCTTGACGACGGACTGGTCCGGGTCGCGGGTTTTGCCGGCGGCTTTGAGCTCGGCCAGATAATCCGCCCAGAGTGCGTCATAACGTCGCCCCAGCTCGTACAGATAATCCCAGGTGAACAGACCGCTGTCGTGACCGTCGTCGAAGGTCAGTTTCAGTGCGTACTGACCGGCCGGTTCTACCTTGGTCAGGCCGACGTTCAGCTTGCCGAATTGCAGGATCGGTTTGCCGTGGCCCTGAACCTCGGCGGAGGGGGAATGCACGCGCAGGAATTCGGCGGGCAGGGTGTATTCCTCGCCGGACGCGTATTTGAGCGACAGGGTTTTCGAGGCTTTGTGCAGTTTGATGTCGGTGGGAAGCATAGAAAAAAGCCTTTAGCTGCAAGCTACAAGCGGCAAGCTTAACTCAGCTTGCCGCTTGTAGCTCGGAGCTGGCAGCTCTACAGAATATAACGGGACAGGTCTTCGTTCTGCGCCAATTCGCCCAGGTGGCTGTTGACGTATTCGGCATCGATCTGGATCGCCTTGTCGTCGTGGGCGCTGGCCAGATCGCCGGCGCTGAACGATACCTCTTCCAGCAGACGCTCGAGCAGTGTGTGCAGGCGACGGGCACCGATGTTCTCGGTCTTCTCGTTGACCTGCCAGGCGATTTCCGCCAGACGCTTGATACCTTCCGGCTGGAACTGGATGTTCAGGCCTTCGGTTTTCAGCAGCGCGCAGTATTGCTCGGTGAGCGAGGCATGCGGTTCGCTGAGGATGCGTTCGAAGTCCTGCGGGCTCAGGGCCTTGAGTTCGACGCGGATCGGCAGACGGCCTTGCAGCTCCGGAACCAGATCGCTCGGCTTGCTCAGGTGGAACGCACCGGAGGCGATGAACAGGATGTGGTCGGTCTTGACCATGCCCAGCTTGGTGTTGACGGTGCAGCCTTCGATCAGCGGCAGCAGGTCACGCTGCACGCCCTCGCGGGACACATCGGCGCCGCCGACATTGCCGCGCTTGGCGACCTTGTCGATCTCGTCGATGAACACGATGCCGTGCTGCTCGACCGCTTCCAGGGCCTTGGCCTTCAACTCTTCTTCGTTGACCAGACGACCGGCTTCTTCATCGCGTACTAGCTTCAGCGCTTCCTTGACCTTGAGCTTGCGGGCCTTCTTCTTGCCCTTGCCCATGTTGGCGAACAGGTTCTGCAACTGGTTGGTCATTTCTTCCATGCCCGGAGGCGTGGCGATTTCGATGCCGGCCATTTCGGCGACTTCGATCTCGATTTCCTTGTCGTCCAGCTGACCTTCGCGCAGGCGCTTGCGGAACAGTTGGCGAGTGTTGGAATCCTGGGTCGGCGCTTCTTCGTTGCTGAAGCCCATGCGTGCCGGCGGCAGCAGGGCGTCGAGAATACGGTCCTCGGCGGCGTCTTCGGCACGGTGGCGAACGCGGGTCATTTCCTGCTCGCGCAGCATCTTGATCGCGGCGTCGGCCAGATCACGGATGATCGATTCGACGTCACGGCCGACATAGCCGACTTCGGTGAACTTGGTCGCTTCGACCTTGATGAACGGTGCGTTGGCCAGCTTGGCCAGACGACGGGCGATCTCGGTTTTACCGACACCGGTCGGGCCGATCATCAGGATGTTCTTCGGGGTCACTTCAACGCGCAGCTCTTCAGGCAGCTGCATGCGGCGCCAGCGGTTGCGCAGGGCAATCGCGACGGCGCGCTTGGCATCGTCCTGGCCGATGATGTGGCGGTTGAGTTCGTGGACGATTTCGCGGGGAGTCATGGACATAATAATTGACGGTCCTCAAGCAGAAACAAGCCGTGGCACAGGGGCCGCGTCAGGCTTATTCAGCGAGATCCTGCTCCTCAATGGTCTGGGTGTGGTTGGTGAATACACAGATGTCGCCGGCGATGCCGAGAGCGGTCTCGACGATTTCGCGGGCCGACAGGTCGGTCTTCTTCAGCAGCGCGCTGGCGGCGGCTTGCGCGTAGGCGCCACCGGAACCCATGGCGATCAGGCCGTCTTCGGGTTCGACCACGTCACCGTTGCCGGTGATGATCAGGGATGCGTCCTTGTTGGCGACCGCGAGCATCGCTTCGAGGCGGCTCAGGGAGCGGTCGGTGCGCCATTCTTTGGCGAGTTCGACGGCGGCGCGAACCAGGTGGCCCTGGTGCTTTTCAAGCTGGCCTTCGAAACGTTCGAACAGGGTAAAGGCGTCGGCGGTGGCACCGGCGAAACCGGCGATGACTTCGCCGTGGTACAGGCGACGAACTTTCTTCGCGTTGCCTTTCATCACGGTGTTGCCGAGAGAAACCTGGCCGTCGCCGCCCATGACGACTTTGCCGTGGCGGCGGACTGAAACGATGGTGGTCAAGGGAAGAGTCTCCACACTGCGGGGCGAAAATGCCTTATGCCCATTCATATGGGGGTGGTGGAGAGGATTTCAACTGCGGGGCGGGAGAGGGGACGAGCGGTGGTTTGCAAGTGATCGCTCCCACGCAGAGCTACATGATCGTTCCCACGCTCCGCGTGGTAATGCCTCAATGGACGCTCCGCGTCCCTGCGGCAAGGGACGCGGAGCGTGGGAACGATCGGTGGGGGAGGATCAGCGGCTCTGGCGTTGTTGTAACAACAGGTTGCTGAAGCCCGCGCCCGCCAGTTGTTTCTGGGCGGTGGTCAGTTGTTCGCGGTTGCTGAACGGGCCGACCAGTACGCGGTACCAGGTTTCATCCTTGACCGTCCCGGACTCAACCGCGACCGCCTGGCCGAGCAGAATGATCTGCGCGCGGACCTTGTCGGCATCTGTCTCTTTGCGGAACGAGCCGGCCTGCAGGAAGAACTTGGTCACCGGTGCAGCCTTGGTCACCGGTGGCGCTGGCGGCGGGGTGATCCCGGCCAGTGCAGCCTGTGCGCGTGCGGTGTCGATTTTCGCCGCTTCCGCCGGGGTCACCGGCGTGGTCGGGATTGCCGGCACTTGTGGCGTCGGCAGGGTTTTCTCCGGCACGGCATCAGGCGGCACGATCACTTCCGATTCCGGCAGCAGGGTGTAGAAGTCGTACTTCGGCTTCACCGGTTGCGTCGGGCTCGGCGGGGTCTTGTTGGCCTCGGCGATCTTGCTGGCTTTCTGTTGTTGCTGTTGCTCGACCTTCTCGCGCTTGACCGTGTCGCTGCCCTTGCCCGGCTCCAGTTTCATCAGGAACACGATGAACGCGCCGACCGTCAGGCCGATGGCCATCCACAGCCAGCCCGGAATCGGCTGCTTCGCTGGAGCTTGGTAACGGCTGGCGCCACGCTTGGGTGCAGGTTTTTTCTTGGCAGCCAACTTACATGCGCTCCAGGGTTTCCAGGCCGAGCAGTTCCAGGCCTTGCTTGAGGGTACGGCCGGTCAGCGCGGCAAGGCGCAGACGGCTTTGCATTTGTGCCGGGGTGTCGGCGGCGAGGATCGGGCAGTTCTCGTAGAAGCTGGAGAACAGACCGGCCACGTCGTACAGGTAAGTGCACAGGGTGTGTGGCGTGCCCTTTTCCGCAACGTTGTTCAGCACTTCACCGAACTGCGCCAGTTTGGCTGCCAGTTCCTGCTCGTGCGCGGCCTCGAGGACGATCTGGCCGTCGACTTCGCTGAAATCCTTGCCCAGTTTGCGGAATACGCCGGCCACGCGGGTGTAGGCGTACAACAGGTATGGCGCAGTGTTGCCTTCGAAATTGAGCATCAGGTCGAAGTTGAAGCTGTAGTCGCTGGTGCGGTGCTTCGACAGGTCGGCGTACTTCACCGCGCCGATGCCGACCACTTTGGCGATCGCGCGCAGTTCGTCTTCGGCCAGTGTCGGGTTCTTTTCCTTCACCAGGCTGTAGGCACGTTCCTGCGCTTCGGTCAGCAGGTCGATCAGCTTCACGGTGCCGCCGTCACGGGTCTTGAACGGACGGCCGTCGGCGCCGTTCATGGTGCCGAAGCCCATGTGCTCCATTTCCATCGGATGGGTCACGAAACCGGCCTTGCGCGCCACGGCGAACACTTGCTGGAAGTGCAGGGCCTGACGCTGGTCGACGAAGTACAGCGCACGGTCGGCCTTCAGCTTGCCGCTGCGGTAGCGCACGGCCGCCAGGTCGGTGGTGGCGTACAGGTAGCCGCCGTCAGCCTTGACGATGATCACCGGCAGCGGCTCGCCTTCGGCGTTCTTGAATTCGTCGAGGAACACGCACTGGGCGCCGTTGCTTTCGACCAGCATGCCGGCGGCTTTCAGGTCGTTGACCACGTTGATCAGGTCGTCGTTGTAGGCGCTTTCGCCCATCACGTCGGCCATGGTCAGTTTGACGTTGAGCAGTTCGTAGATCTTCTGGCAGTGCGACAGCGAGATGTCCTTGAACTTGGTCCACAGCGCCAGGCACTCGGCATCGCCAGCCTGCAACTTGACCACCAGACCACGGGCGCGGTCGGCGAATTCCGGAGATTCGTCGAAGCGTTGCTTGGCGGCGCGGTAGAAGTTTTCCAGGTCCGACAGTTCGTCGCTGGTGATCGGGTTTTCCTGCAGGTACGCCATCAGCATGCCGAACTGAGTGCCCCAGTCGCCGACGTGGTTCTGACGGATCACGGTGTCGCCGAGGAATTCGAGTACCCGCGCCACGCCGTCGCCGATGATGGTCGAGCGCAGATGGCCGACGTGCATCTCTTTGGCGAGGTTCGGTGCCGACAGGTCGACCACGGTGCGTTGCGCCGGGCCGGCCTTGCGCACGCCAACGTGAGCGTCGGCCAGTGCGGCGTCGAGGCGCGAGGCCAGCGCTTGAGTGTTCTGGAAGAAGTTGATGAAGCCGGGCCCGGCGATTTCGGCCTTGGTGACGTTCTCGTCAGCCGGCAGGGCGGCGATGATTTTCTCCGCCAGGTCGCGGGGCTTCATGCCCGCAGGCTTGGCCAGCATCATCGCGATGTTGCTGGCGAAGTCGCCATGGGTCTTGTCCCGGGCGTTTTCCACCTGGATCGCCGGCGTCAGGCCTTCAGGCAACACACCTTCGTTGACGAGTTGGGTGAGGGCTTGTTGGATCAGCTGGCGAATGGTGTCTTTCATGGTCTTCTCTTTCGACCGCAAGCGCGGCGGCGCATCGATGCGCGGGTGGAAAAACTGGGCATTATCCGTTGCGAAGACGGGCTTGCCAACCTTAGCAGGCAGGATGTGGATGTGTGGTGACAATTCGGCCGGTTTTGCCCGGTCAGTACAGATCCACCGGATCGACATCCAGCGACCAGCGCACCGCACGGCCGCTTGGCATCTGCTCCAGTACCAGCAGCCAGCTCGCCAGCAATCGGTGCAGCGGCGCCCGGGCCGTGGCCTGCAACAGCAGCTGCGCGCGGAAGCGTCCGGCCCGGCGTTCCATCGGCGCTGGCACGGGTCCCAACAGTTCAATGCCGGTCAGGTTCTGTTCGACCAGCAAACGCTCGGCCTCGCTGCACGCCTCATCAAGAAAGCCTTCGGCCTGCCCCGGCTTGTGCGCTTCGGCGCGCAGCAGGGCGAGGTGGGCGAACGGCGGCAGGCCGGCGGCGCGGCGTTCGCTCAGGGCCTGCTCGGCGAAGGCGAAGTAACCCTGCTCGGTCAGTTGCACCAGTAAAGGATGGTCTGCGAGGTGGGTCTGGATGATCACCTTGCCCGGTTCTTCCGCCCGCCCGGCCCGGCCGGCAACCTGCACGATCAACTGCGCCATGCGCTCGCTGGCGCGGAAGTCACCGGAAAACAATCCGCCGTCGGCATCGAGGATCGACACCAGCGTCACCCGAGGGAAATGGTGACCCTTGGCCAACATCTGGGTGCCGACCAGAATGCACGGCTGACCTTTCTGGATCGTGGCGAACAACTGGTTCATCGCGTCCTTGCGCGACGTGCTGTCCCGGTCGACGCGCAACACCGGATAGTCCGGGAACAGAATCGCCAGCCGTTCCTCGGCCCGCTCGGTACCGGCGCCCACGGGCCGCAGATCGACCTTGTTGCACTTCGGGCACTGGCGCGGCACGCGCTCGACGTAACCGCAGTGGTGGCAGCGCAGTTCGCCGTAGCGCTGATGCACGGTCATCCGCGCATCGCAGCGCTGGCATTCGGACATCCAGCCGCAATCGTGGCACAGCAGAGTCGGGGCAAACCCCCGGCGGTTGAGGAACACCAGCACCTGCTGGCCGGCGGCGAGGGTCTGGCCGATGGCTTGCTGCATCGGCCCGGAAATGCCGCTGTCCAGTGGGCGACTTTTCACATCGAGGCGCAGGAAACGTGGCTGCTTGGCGCCGCCGGCCCGTTCGTTCAGGCGCAGGAGTCCGTAGCGGCCGGTGTAGGCGTTGTGCAGGCTTTCCAGGGATGGCGTCGCGGAGCCGAGCACGATCGGGATGTTTTCCTGCCGCGCCCGCACCAGCGCCAGATCCCGCGCGTGATAGCGCAGGCCTTCCTGCTGTTTATAGGAGCCGTCGTGTTCTTCATCGATGATGATCAGCCCCGGATTTTTCATCGGGGTGAACAGCGCCGAGCGGGTGCCGATAATAATGTCGGCCTCGCCGTCACGGGCGGCGAGCCAGGCGTCCAGACGATCACGGTCGTTGACCGCCGAGTGCAGCAGGGCGATGCGTGCATTGAAGCGTTGTTCGAAACGGGCGAGGGTCTGCGGGCCGAGGTTGATCTCCGGAATCAGCACCAGCGCCTGCTTGCCGGCCTCGAGGGTTTCGCGGATCAGCTGCAAATAGACTTCGGTCTTGCCGCTGCCGGTGACCCCGGCGAGCAGGAACGCGTGATAACTGTCGAACCCGGCGCGGATCGCCTCGTACGCGGCGCGCTGCTCGCTGTTGAGCGGCAGTTCGGGCTGGGCCAGCCAGTGTTCATGGCGCGCGCCGGGGGCGTGGCGGCGCACTTCGACTTGCACCAGATCCTTGGCCAGCAGCAAATCGAGGCTGTCCTTGCTCAGCATCAGTTTGCTCAGCAACTGATGGGCGACGCCGTGAGGATGCTGGGCCAGCGTCGCCAGGGCTTCGCGCTGGCGCGGGGCGCGAGCGATGCGCGGGTCATCGAGGCTGGCGCCGGGAGCGGCGGACCAGAAGCGTTCCTGCCGAACCTCGGCCAGTTCGCCCTGACGCAACAGCACCGGCAGCGCCCAGCTCAGCGTGTCGCCGAGGCTGTGCTGATAATACTGAGCCGTCCACAGGCATAGCTTGAACAGCGCCGGCGGTAGCGGAGCGGTGGCGTCGAGCAGGGCCAGCGCCGGTTTGAGCTTTTCCACCGGCACTTCGCTGGTGTCAGTGACTTCCACCAGAATCCCGATCATCTCCCGTCTGCCGAAAGGCACCCGCAGGCGCATGCCCGGTTGCAACTGCGAACGCAGCACACCGGCCGGGGCACGATAGTCGAACAGGCGGCGCAGGGGCGAAGGCAGGGCGAGGCGCAGAATGGCGTCGGGCACGCGGAGGATTCTCATAGGCGGGGCGGTGGAGAAGGCCGGGAGCCTAGCAGACGGTCGGTCTCAGTGACAGCTTGCGTGATCGGGATTGTCTGGTAGAATCCGCGGCCTAATTACGTGCGGTATTCAACAATCGTGTTGGATGGCGGCACGCCAGCTGAGGAAAACACCATGAAAGCCGATATCCACCCGAATTACCCAGAAGTTGCAGTAACTTGCAGCTGCGGCAACAAGTTCGAAACCCGTTCGACCTTCGGCAAAGCCCTGTCGATCGACGTTTGCAACGAGTGCCACCCGTTCTACACCGGTAAGCAGAAGACTCTGGACACCGGTGGTCGCGTTCAGAAGTTCGCCGACCGTTTCGGTGCTTTCGGCGCGAAAAAGGCCTAAGGCCCTTCATTCTGGAAAACCTCAGCGGCTTTTCCGGTCTGATGAAAAAGGCGTCCCTTGCGGGCGCCTTTTTTGTGTCCGCGATTTGGCTCTCCTCCGTTCAGGCCTTCTGCCCGGCGCCGACCGGTCTGGACAGCGCCACGGTTCAGCGGGTGGTCGACGGCGACACCCTGCGCCTGATCGACGGGCGCAATGTGCGGATGATCGGCCTCAATACGCCCGAACTCGGCAAGCAGGGCCGCAGCGACGAGCCGTTTGCAGTGGCCGCGCGCAAGCGCCTCGAAGCCCTGGTCGCCGAGAGCGACGGGCGGGTAGGCCTGCGACTCGGCGTCGAGTCCAGGGACCGTTACGGGCGAACACTGGCCCATGTTTTCAGCGCCAGGGGTGAGAATCTCGAAGCGCAGATGCTCGCCGATGGCCTCGGTTTCCAGGTTTCGGTAGCGCCAAATGTAGATCTGGTCGATTGTCAGCAAGCCGCTGAACGCCGCGCGCGACAGGCCGGGCTTGGCCTGTGGAAACGCTCACCTGTACTGAAAGCGGAGCAGATCGAGCGCTCGGGTTTCGCGCTGGTCAGCGGGCGTGTGAGCAAGGTTCAACGCAATCGCGGCGGAATCTGGATCGAGTTGCAGGACAAGCTTGTACTGCGCGTTGCACCCAATCTGCTGCATCGCTTCGATGGCGCCTCTCTGCAGGCATTGAAGGGCAAGCAGATCGAGGCTCGTGGCTGGGTGGTCGACCGTTCCCGGCGCGGTGGACTGAAATCAGGTCAGGCGCGCTGGTTGCTGCCGCTGACCGATCCTTCGATGCTCCAGCCGTCCCGCTGAATAAAAAAGTTGTAGACATTTTTTCTATCGATTGTGAACAGTCTAACCCTTGTGCGCCGTGGCTCTTGGCCCAAAGTCGTAGGGCAGGGCGCTTGACAGGGGTGACCGGGCAGTCTTGTGGGGACTTTGCGAGGCGCGTATCCTCGCTGACCAGTCTGTCCAACAGTAAAAAGCGGAATGCCAAAATGTCTGATCTGAAAACTGCCGCTCTCGAATATCATGCCAATCCTCGTCCAGGAAAGCTGAGTGTCGAGCTCACCAAGGCCACTGCTACCGCCCGCGACCTGTCGCTGGCCTACAGCCCCGGCGTAGCTGAACCAGTGCGCGAGATCGCCCGCGATCCTGAACTGGCCTACAAGTACACCGGCAAGGGCAACCTGGTTGCAGTCATTTCCGATGGCACCGCGATTCTGGGCCTGGGTAACCTCGGCCCACTGGCTTCCAAGCCAGTGATGGAAGGTAAAGGCGTGCTGTTCAAGCGCTTCGCCGGCATCGACGTCTTCGACATCGAAGTCGACTCCGAAAGCCCGCAAGCCTTCATCGACACCGTAAAACGCATTTCCATCACCTTCGGTGGCATCAACCTGGAAGACATCAAGGCGCCTGAGTGCTTTGAGATCGAGCGCGCTCTGATCGAGCAGTGCGACATTCCGGTATTCCACGATGACCAGCACGGCACCGCGATCGTGACCGCTGCGGGCATGATCAACGCCCTGGAAATCGCTGGCAAAACCCTTGCCGACGCCAAGATCGTCTGCCTGGGCGCTGGCGCAGCCGCCATCTCCTGCATGAAATTGCTGGTGAGCATGGGCGCCAAGGTCGAGAACATCTTCATGGTTGACCGTACTGGCGTGATCCACGCTGGCCGTGACGACCTGAACCAGTACAAGGCTGTGTTCGCTCACCCTACCGAGAAACGCACCCTGGACGACGCCATCGAAGGCGCTGACGTATTCGTCGGCCTGTCGGGTCCGAACCTGCTGAGCGCCGAGCAACTCAAGCGCATGGCGGCCAACCCGATCGTCTTCGCATGCTCCAACCCGGATCCGGAAATCTCCCCGGAACTGGCTCACGCCACCCGTAACGACGTGATCATGGCCACCGGCCGTTCGGACTACCCGAACCAGGTCAACAACGTACTGGGCTTCCCGTTCATCTTCCGTGGTGCCCTGGACGTTCGCGCCAAGCGCATCAACGAAGAAATGAAGATCGCTGCCGCCAACGCCCTGCGCGAACTGGCCAAGCTGCCGGTTCCTCAGGAAGTCTGCGACGCCTACGGCGGTATCTCCCTGGAATTCGGCCGTGAGTACATCATTCCGAAGCCAATGGACAAGCGCCTGATCACCGTGATCTCCGACGCCGTGGCCAAGGCCGCGATCGAGACCGGTGTGGCGACCCTGCCGTATCCGAAGAACTACCCGCTGAAAAGCGTGGATGACGTGTTCAACGGCTAAGCCGTTGTAGCGCTTCATGAAGAGCCCCGCTTTTTAAGCGGGGTTTTTTTTGTCCGTGAAAATGCGTTCCAGCTTGAAGGGCGGCCCTCACCCTAACCCTCTCCCAGGGGGAGAGGGGACCGAATGGGGGATATTGATGAGTTACGCCGACGTGAAGGCCTTGCTGTGAATCCATAATCGACTCGGTTATTCAGGTCGACGTACAGCGCCAGACACATCGGTCAGTCCCCTCTCCCCCTGGGAGAGGGCTAGGGTGAGGGCGGCCTTTGATGTGAAACGCCATTCTCGGTACGACAGAAAACAAAAAGCCCCGCACTTCTCACGAAGGTGGGGCTTTTTGGCAGTTGAGGATCAGAACAGATCGATCGGCGCCTGTTCATCCGCCGGCAGCGGACTGCCCGGAACTGTGCCGTTGCCGATCTCATTGACCGACGGTGGCGTGTCCTCAGCCTTGAAAAGCTCGAAGTACGCGCCTGGTGTGCTCGGCGATGCCGCACGACCGCTGACCGGATCGACCCGCAGGCTGAGGATGCCTTCCGGCTCCGGCTGGACGTGCGGCGGCTTGTCCTTGAGCGCGGCGGCCATGTAGTTCATCCAGATCGGCAGTGCCACGGTGCCGCCGAACTCTCGGCGACCGAGGCTTTCCGGCTGGTCGAAACCGGTCCACACGGTGGTCACGTAGTCGGCGTTGTAGCCGGAGAACCACGCGTCCTTGGATTCGTTGGTGGTACCGGTCTTGCCGGCGATGTCGCTGCGGCCCAGGGCCAGTGCGCGACGGCCGGTGCCGAGCTTGATCACGTCCTGCAGCATGCTGTTGAGGATGTAAGTAGTACGGCCATCGACGATACGCTCGGCGACTGCTGGAGCTTGCGGCACAGCCGCGCTGCCCGGCGCTTCACCCGGAACCGGCGCGGCATTGACGGTAAACGATTCGGTAGCGGGTGCCGCGATGCCATCGGTGGCCGCGCCGCCCTGCGGTACGGTCGGCGGGTTGGCGACGAACAGCGTATCGCCGTTGCGGCTTTCGATCTTGTCGATGATGTACGGGGTGATCTTGTAGCCGCCGTTGGCGAAGGTGCTCCAGCCGGTGGCGATTTCCATCGGCGTCAGGGTCGCGGTGCCCAGCGCCAGGGACAGGTTTGGCGGCAGGTCCTGCTTGTTGAAGCCGAAACGGGTGATGTAGTCGATGGTCTTGCCTACGCCCATCGCCTGCAGCAGGCGGATCGACACCAGGTTGCGCGACTTGTACAGCGCCTCACGCAGACGGATCGGGCCGAGGAAGGTGTTGGTGTCGTTCTTCGGACGCCAGACCTTGTCCAGGTACTCGTCGACGAACACGATCGGCGCGTCGTTGACCAGGCTGGCGGCGGTGTAGCCGTTATCCAGCGCGGCGCTGTAGACGAACGGCTTGAAGCTCGAGCCCGGCTGACGCTTGGCCTGCATCGCGCGGTTGTAGTTGCTCTGCTCGAAGGCGAAACCGCCGACCAGCGAACGGATCGCGCCGTTCTGCGGGTCCAGCGACACCAGCGCGCCTTGCGCCTGCGGAATCTGGCTGAATTTCAGCGAATTGTTCGGCTGGCGCTGCACGCGAATCAGGTCGCCGATCTGTGCCACATCCGACGGCTGACGCGGGTTGGCACCCATGCTGTTGGTATTGAGGAACGGACGGGCCCATTTCATGGTGTCCCACGCCACGTGCTCTTCGCCCGTGCGGGTCAGCACTTGCAGGCCGTTCTTGTCGACCTGGGTGACGATGGCCGGTTCGAGGCTGCTGATGGTGCGTTGCTTGGTCAGTTCGGTGGCCCAGGCTTCGCGGGTCTTGCCCGGCAGGCGCGATTCAGGACCACGGTAGCCGTGACGCTGGTCGTAGGTCATCAGGCCTTCGTGCAGCGCGGTGTTGGCCATTTCCTGGAGATTGCTCGGGACCGTGGTGGTAACGCGGAAACCTTCGGTATAGGCGTCGCTGCCGTAGCGACCGACCATTTCGGCACGGGCCATTTCGGCGATGTACGGCGCGTTCACTTCCGGGGTCGGCACGTGATAGCTGGCGTTCAGCGGCTCGTTGATCGCGGCGGTGTAGTCGGCTTCGGTGATCTTGCCGAGCTTGTACATACGCCCGAGGATCCAGTCGCGACGCTCCTTGCTGCGCGCCGGGTTGGCCAGCGGGTTGAAGCGCGACGGGGCTTTCGGCAGGCCGGCGATCATCGCCATCTGCGCCAGGCTGACCTCGCGGATCGACTTGCCGTAATACACCTGCGCCGCCGCCTCGATGCCGTAGGCGCGGTTGCCCAGATAGATCTTGTTCACGTACAGCTCAAGGATCTCGTCCTTGGTCAATTGCCGCTCGATCTGCAGGGCCAGCAAGATTTCCGTGGTCTTGCGCGAGAAGCTGCGTTCGCTGGTCAGGAAGAAGTTCTTCGCCACCTGCATGGTGATGGTGCTGCCGCCGGACTGGATGTGCCCGCTCTTGACCAGTTGGGTCGCGGCGCGCATCAGGCTGCTTGGATCGACGCCGTAGTGGTTGGCGAAGTTGTCGTCTTCAGCACTTAGTAACGCATTGATGAAATTGGGGGGAATGTCGGCGAAACGGATCGGTGTGCGGCGCATTTCGCCAAATTCTGCGATCAACTTGTTGTCGCTGCTGTAGACCCGGAGCGGAATCTGCAACTGAATGCTTCTCAGCGCCTCCACAGATGGCAAACCCGGACTAAGGTAAAGAAACGCGCCGCTGAGACCTAAAAGCAGTCCGCAGAAAACGGCGACGATGGACCAACCGAAAAATTTCAGCAGACGAATCAAGGCTTTTGGACATCCACGGCAAAGAATGAATTGGGCGACAGGGTCCCGGCTAACACACAGAACGACCCGCGCCGGCAGTAAAAAGCGGAAAAAAACGCTGGGCATTATAAGCACTTTTCCGCTGGGGGCGTCATTTGCGCTTCTGTCAAGACGGGGCGAGGGAACGCAATGCGCATTACAGAGTCCGTAACTCACGGAAAGTCATAGGGAATTGGTAGTGCTAGGACTCTTCAATAAAAAGGCCAATACGTTACTGGGGATCGATATCAGCTCCACGTCGGTGAAGCTACTGGAGCTGAGCCGTCAGGGGGAGCGCTACCGGGTCGAGGCGTACGCGGTGGAGCCGTTGCCGGCCAACGCCGTGGTCGAAAAGAACATCGCCGAGCTCGAGGGCGTCGGCCAGGCCCTGTCCCGGGTGCTGGTCAAGGCGCGTACCGGGTTGAAAACCGTGGCGGTGGCGGTGGCTGGATCTGCGGTGATCACCAAGGTCATCGAAATGGACGCCGGGCTGTCCGACGACGAACTGGAAAACCAGCTCAAGATCGAGGCCGATCAATACATTCCCTATCCGCTGGACGAGGTCGCCATCGACTTCGAAGTCCAGGGCGTTTCGCCGCGCAACCCCGAGCGGGTCAACGTGCTGCTGGCCGCCTGTCGCAAGGAAAACGTCGAAGTCCGCGAAGCGGCGCTTGCACTGGCCGGGCTGACGGCGCGGGTGGTGGATGTCGAGGCTTATGCGCTGGAGCGCTCGTTCGGCCTGCTGGCCACGCAACTGGCCGCGTCACAGGATCGGCTGACGGTGGCCGTGGTCGACATCGGCGCCACCATGACCACCCTCAGCGTCCTGCACAACGGCCGGATCATCTATACCCGCGAACAGCTGTTCGGCGGTCGACAGCTGACCGAGGAAATTCAGCGCCGTTATGGCCTGACCCTTGAGCAGGCGGGGCTCGCCAAGAAACAGGGCGGTCTGCCGGACGACTACGTCAGCGAGGTGCTGCAACCGTTTCGCGAGGCGCTGGTGCAGCAGGTGTCGCGCTCCCTGCAGTTCTTTTTCGCCTCCGGCCAGTACAACGCCGTCGACCATATTCTGCTGGCCGGCGGCACGGCGTCGGTGCCCGGGCTCGATCGGCTGATCGAAGAGCGTCTGAACACCCCGACCCAGGTCGCCAACCCGTTTTCCGACATGGCCTTGAGCAGCAAGGTCAACGCCGGGGCCCTGGCGAGCGATGCGCCGGCCCTGATGATTGCCTGCGGGCTCGCGCTCAGGAGTTTCGACTGATGGCGCGGATCAACCTTTTACCCTGGCGCGAGGAGCGCCGCGAAGAACGGCGCAAACGCTTCCTGCTGGCCTTGACCGGCGTGGTGGTCGGTTCGGTGGGGGCGGTGCTCATTGCCGATCAGATCATCAGCGCCGCCATCGCGCGGCAGGTCGCGCGCAATGACTACATCGGCAAGCAGATCGCCGTGGTCGACGAACGGATCAAGCAGATCAGCGAGCTCAAGGCCCATCGTCAGCAACTGGTAGAGCGCATGCGCATCATCCAGGACTTGCAGGGCAACCGGCAGATCAGCGGGCGGATCTTCGATCAGCTGGCGCGCACCTTGCCCGACGGGGTGTATTTCACCGACGTGAAAATGGTCGGCAATACCCTGTCGATCAGCGGCGCGGCGGAGTCGAACAATCGGGTGTCCGACCTGATGCGCAACCTTGATGCCTCCGACTGGTTCGATGCGCCCAACCTCAATGAAGTGAAAGCCACCACCGCTGGCCAGGTGGATCAGGCCAACGTCTTCCAGCTGACCGTTCGCCAGACTCGACCCCGGATCGAGGAGGACGACCAATGAAGCCGTCCGAGTGGCTGGACAGCCTGCGCAATGTCGATTTCAACGACCTGGACACCAGCAACATCGGCTCCTGGCCGCCAGTGGTCAAAACCCTGGCCGGCGGGCTGTTGATGGTGCTGGTCCTGGCGCTTGGCTATAACTTTTTCATCAGTGACCTGGAGAACCAGCTCGAGCTCAAGCGTGAGGAGGAGGTCACCCTCAAGGAGCAATTCGCGAGCAAGGCGCGCATGGCGGCCAATCTGGAGCTGTACACCCAGCAGATGAAGGAGATGGAAAACTCGTTCGGTGTGCTGTTGCGGCAATTGCCCAGTGACACCGAAGTGCCGGGGTTGCTGGAAGACATCACCCGCACCGGGCTGGGCAGTGGTCTTGAATTCGAAGAGATCAAACTGCTGCCGGAGGTTACCCAGCAGTTCTACATCGAGCTGCCCATCCAGATCACTGTGACCGGCGCCTATCACGACCTTGCGACTTTCGTCAGCGGCGTGGCCGGGCTGCCCCGCATCGTCACCCTGCACGATTTCGAGCTGGCGCCAGCCAATCCTGAAGGTGGGCCGAAGCTGCGCATGAGCATCCTCGCCAAGACCTACCGCTATAACGACAAGGGGCTGCAGAAATGAGCCCGATCCGTTTTATCGCCTTGTCGGCATTGTTATTGATGCTCGGTGGCTGTGGCGGCGATGACTTCAGTGACCTCGACGCCTACATGAATGAAGTGCGCCTGCGTCCGCCGGGCAAGATCGAGCCGACCCCGACCTTCCGCTCCTACCCGACATTCACCTACAGCGCCGCCAACCTGCGCAGTCCGTTTTCGCGTCAGCTACGGGTCGATCTGGCCGGGCAGAAACACGGCTCGCGGGACGTGAAACCTGATCCCAACCGGGTCAAGCAATACCTCGAAGGTTTCAACATCGAGCAGTTCGAAATGGTCGGCACGATTGCCAACGCCTCCGGTTCCTTCGCTTTGCTGCGGGGGGCGGGCGGGGTTCATCGGCTAAAGGTCGGCGATTACCTGGGGCGCAACGACGGGCGGATCGTTGCGATCAGCGCTTCACAGGTCGAGGTGGTGGAAATCGTTCCGGATGGCCAGGGCGCCTGGCTTGAGCGGCCGCGCACCATTCCTTTGAAAGAGCACTCATAAGTGGAAGTCGAATAATGAACAGGATTTTTTCCACCCTCGGTTTTTCGCTATGGATGGCGCTGCTTTCACCGATGGTACAGGCAGCCAATCTGAAGGCGCTGGACGTCGCGGCACTGCCGGGCGACCGGGTCGAGCTGAAGCTGTCATTCGACGGCCCGCCTCCGCAGCCCAAGGGCTACACCACCGACTCGCCGGCACGGATTGCCCTCGATCTGCCGGGTGTTGCCAGTCAACTGGCGAGCAAGACTCGCGATCTGGGCAGTGGCAATGCCCGCACGGCCACGGTGGTCGAGGCCAATAACCGGACGCGGCTGATCATCAGCCTGACGCAACTGGCGCCGTACGACACCCGGGTCGAAGGCAATACGGTGTTCGTGGTGGTCGGGCAAGGCAGCAAAGCCGTTGCCCAGCGTACGGCGGCTCGTGCGCCGCGCGCAGCACCTGCGGCAGCGCCGGTCCGCACGTTTGCGCCGACCGCCAGGGCCATTCGCGGCGTCGATTTCCAGCGTGGTACGGCAGGTGAAGGCAATGTGGTCATTGATCTGTCCGACCCGGCCATTGCCCCGGACATTCAGGAACACGACGGCAAGATCATCCTCAATTTCGCGCGTACCCAATTGCCCGAGCCGCTGCGGGTGCGCCTCGACGTCAAGGATTTCGCCACCCCGGTGCAGTTCGTCAATGCCGGTGTCAGCGGTGATCGGGCGACGATCACCGTCGAACCCAGCGGTACTTTCGACTATTCCACTTACCAGACCGACAACAAGCTGACTGTCAGCATCCGGCCGTTGACCGTCGATGACCTGCAAAAGCGCAACGCCGACCGCAACAGCTATAACGGCGAAAAGCTCTCTCTCAACTTTCAGGACATCGATGTGCGTTCGGTGCTGCAACTGATCGCCGACTTCACCAACCTCAATCTGGTGGCCAGCGATACGGTGCAGGGCGGCATTACCTTGCGCCTGCAGAACGTGCCGTGGGATCAGGCGCTGGATCTGGTGCTCAAGACCAAAGGCCTGGACAAGCGCAAGGTCGGCAATGTGCTGCTGGTGGCGCCGGCAGATGAAATCGCCGCCCGCGAACGGCAGGAACTGGAATCGCAGAAACAGATCGCCGAACTGGCGCCGCTGCGCCGCGAACTGCTGCAAGTGAACTACGCCAAGGCTGCGGACATCGCCAAGCTGTTCCAGTCGGTCACCAGTGCCGAGGCCAAGGTCGACGAACGGGGTTCGATCACCGTCGATGAACGGACCAACAACATCATTGCCTACCAGACCCAGGATCGCCTCGACGAGCTGCGGCGGATCGTGGCGCAGCTGGATATCCCGGTGCGTCAGGTGATGATCGAGGCGCGGATCGTCGAGGCCAACGTCGATTACGACAAGAGCCTGGGCGTGCGCTGGGGCGGCTCGATCCAGAACAAGGGCAACTGGAACACGTCCGGGGTCAGCAACGGTTCCTCGACCACCATCGGCACGCCGGGCAGCACCAGCACCAACTCGCCGTTCGTCGACATGGGCACGGTCAACAACACATCCGGGATCGGCATCGCCTTCATCACCGACAACGTCTTGCTCGACCTTGAGCTGACCGCGATGGAGAAGACCGGCAACGGCGAAATCGTCTCGCAGCCCAAAGTGGTCACCTCCGACAAGGAAACCGCAAAGATCCTCAAGGGCACCGAGATTCCGTATCAGGAAGCCAGCTCCAGCGGCGCTACGTCGGTGTCCTTCAAGGAGGCGTCGCTGTCGCTGGAAGTGACGCCGCAGATCACCCCGGACAACCGCATCATCATGGAGGTCAAGGTCACCAAGGACGAACCGGACTACCTGAACAAAGTGCAGGATGTACCGCCGATCAAGAAAAACGAGGTCAACGCCAAGGTGCTGGTGAACGACGGCGAGACCATCGTGATCGGGGGCGTTTTCTCAAATACTCAGAGCAAGGTTGTAGATAAGGTGCCATTTCTTGGCGATGTGCCGTATCTTGGCCGCCTTTTCCGGCGTGATGTGGTTTCGGAGAAAAAATCCGAGCTGCTGGTATTTCTCACTCCGCGTATCATGAATAACCAGGCGATTGCTGTGAGTCGTTGATTCTGTGCGAAATTTGATTCTTGTAGGACCGATGGGGGCTGGAAAAAGCACCATCGGCCGATTACTGGCCAAAGAGCTGCGCCTGCCGTTCAAGGATTCCGACAAGGAAATTGAACTGCGTACGGGCGCCAATATCCCGTGGATCTTCGACAAGGAAGGCGAGCCCGGCTTTCGTGACCGTGAGCAGGCGATGATCGCCGAGCTGTGCGCGTTCGACGGCGTGGTGCTGGCGACCGGTGGCGGCGCCGTGATGCGCGATGCCAACCGCAAGGCCCTGCACGAGGGCGGGCGGGTGGTGTATCTGCACGCCTCCGTCGAACAGCAGGTCGGCCGCACCTCTCGCGACCGCAACCGGCCGTTGCTGCGCACCGCCAATCCGGAGAAAACCTTGCGCGATCTGCTGGCGATCCGTGATCCGCTCTATCGGGAAATCGCCGATCTGGTGGTGGAAACCGACGAGCGGCCACCGCGCATGGTCGTGCTCGATATTCTCGACCGCCTGCAGCAACTTCCGCCCCGTTAAAGCGCCGCACGAAATGCGCTATCCTCGGCGACCTGTAATGGCCGCCAAGGGTTGTGGCGGATGGCGTGCGAGTGGCGTCACACCAGCACATGCCGTGAACATTCGATAATTCCAGGCAGGACGCCTGCTTCATCTTCATCGTGGGGACACATGCAGACACTCAAGGTCGACCTAGGCGAGCGCAGCTACCCGATTCACATTGGCGAAGGATTACTGGACCAGCCTGAACTGCTGGCCCCGCATATCCACGGGCGGCAAGTGGCAATCATCTCCAACGAGACCGTTGCGCCGCTCTATCTCGAACGTCTGACCCGCAGCCTGGCGCAGTTCTCGGTGGTTTCCGTGGTGCTGCCCGACGGCGAAGCCTTCAAGAACTGGGAAACCCTGCAACTGATCTTCGACGGCCTGCTGACCGCCCGTCATGACCGTCGCACCACGGTGATCGCCCTCGGCGGCGGTGTGATCGGCGACATGGCCGGTTTCGCGGCCGCCTGCTACCAGCGCGGCGTCGATTTCATCCAGATTCCTACCACGCTGCTGTCCCAGGTCGATTCGTCGGTGGGCGGCAAGACCGGGATCAACCATCCGCTGGGCAAGAACATGGTTGGCGCGTTCTATCAGCCGAACGTGGTGCTGATCGATACCGCGTCCCTGAAAACCCTGCCAGCGCGCGAGCTGTCGGCCGGTCTGGCGGAAGTCATCAAGTACGGTCTGATCTGCGACGAGCCGTTCCTGACCTGGCTCGAAGACAACGTCGACGCCCTGCGTGCGCTGGATCAAACGGCCCTGACCTATGCCATCGAGCGCTCCTGCGCCGCCAAGGCTGCAGTGGTCGGCGCCGACGAGAAGGAAACCGGCGTACGGGCCACGCTCAATCTCGGCCACACCTTTGGCCACGCCATCGAAACCCACATGGGCTATGGTGTCTGGTTGCATGGCGAAGCGGTCGCCGCTGGCACCGTGATGGCGCTGGAAATGTCCGCGCGCCTGGGCTGGATCAGTGAGCAGGAGCGCGATCGCGGCATTCGCCTGTTCAAGCGTGCCGGTCTGCCGGTGGTTCCGCCGGAAGAGATGACCGAAGCCGATTTTCTTGAACACATGGCAATTGACAAAAAAGTGATCGACGGTCGCTTGCGCCTGGTGCTGCTGCGCCGGATGGGCGAAGCGGTGGTGACCGACGATTATCCGAAAGAGGTTCTACAGGCCACGCTGGGAGCGGATTACCGCGCTCTGGCTCAGCTTAAAGGTTAATAAGATTCCGATGACTAGTTTGCATGCCGACGAGGCGTTCCTCGGCCATTTCCAGTTAAGTCACGACCCTTTCGCGCCGCGGGTGCCGGGCTTCAAATTCTTCCCGGCCCAGCGCAAGCCGGTGCTGGGTCAGTTGCATCATCTGGCGCGTTACAGCCAGTTGCTGCTGGTGGTCACCGGCCCGCAGGGCAGCGGCAAGACCCTGCTGCGTCAGGCGCTGGTTGCCAGCACCAACAAGCAATCGGTGCAGAGCGTCGTCGTTTCCGCCCGTGGCGCCGGCGATGCAGCTGGTGTGCTGCGCCAGATCGCCCAGGCGCTGGACGTGGCCCAGGCCGAAGTCGGGGCGATCCTCGATCAGGTCGTGCAGCTGGCGCTGACCGGTCAGGAAGTCTATCTGCTGGTGGACGATGCCGAGCAGCTCGACGAGTCCGCGCTTGAAGCCTTGATGGCGCTGGGCGCCGGCGCGCCGGAAGGCCGCCCGCATGTGTTCCTGTTCGGTGAGTCGTCGCTGATCGCGCAGCTCGAGGCTTTGCACCTCGAGGAAGAGCGCTTCCACGTCATCGAATTGCAGCCGTACACCGAAGAAGAAACCCGCGAGTATCTCGACCAGCGGCTAGAAGGCGCGGGCCGGGGTGTCGAACTTTTCACCGCGGATCAGATCTCTGATATTCACGAAAGCTCCGAGGGTTGGCCGGGCAACATCAACCAGGTTGCTCGCGATGCTCTGATCGAAGTCATGATTGCCAGCCGCTCTGCGGTCAAGCGTCCAAGTATGGGGTTCAACATGCCGAAGAAACACGTATTGGCGATTTCCGCCGTCGTTGTGGTCGCGGTCGCTGCCGCCTGGCTGATGCCGGGTCGCAACAAGGCACCGACCACCGGTGCGCCGGCCAACGAGCAGGCGCAACTGCCCTTGGGCCAGGGTACGCCGCAAGCGGGTGGCGCACCGTCCGTCGAATTCAACGGCAATACCCAGCCGATGCCGCTGCCATTGGTCGGCAACTCGCAGCCGGTAATGCGCGGTCCGCTGGCTGAAGCCGCGGGTGGTATCACTGAAGGCGACGACGGTGTGCCGGTTGAAGGCTCCAGCAACACGCCGCCGACCGTGACCACCACTGCGCCGCCGGCGGGCGTTCAGGCCGGCCCTGCACCGACCCCGGTTCCAGTTCCGGCACCGAAGCCGACCCCGGCGCCGACTCAGGTCGCTACCGCCAAGCCTGCTCCTGTTCCGGCAGCTCCAGCAGCGAAACCGGCTCCGGCGCCTGCCAAGCCTGTTGCCGCCGCCAAACCGGCCGAGAAGCCGGTCACCGTCGCCAAGGCTGCCGGTGGCAACTGGTACGCCGGTCAGCCGACCAGCAACTACGTGGTGCAGATCCTTGGTACCAGCTCCGAAGCGACCGCGCAAAACTTCGTCAAGGAACAGGGCGGCGAGTACCGTTATTTCAAGAAAGTCCTCAACGGCAAGCCTCTCTACGTGATCACCTACGGCAACTTCGCCAATCGTGATGCAGCCGTTTCTGCCATCAAGGCCTTGCCAGCGAAGGTTCAGGCTGGTAAACCTTGGCCTCGCACTGTCGCCAGCGTCCAACAGGAACTGGCAACAACTCGCTGAAGATTCGGCGGCCTTACCCAGGCCGCCTCTCCAAGCACCTCAAAATCTCTACAAGTGCGCGCCGTCTCTACAGACCGCGTGCCTTGTGGTGTCTGCGTCACAGTAGTCTTTGAGTCGTTGCGGTCAAAATTAAAAAAGTTTTGACTAGCACAGCAGATCGCTTTAAACCTTTCACAAATGCGACATGAATTTGCGACATTTCGTCGTCAAATTTGTGAGCCTCTGTGTCGCTGTGTACAATGACCACCCTTTTGCCCCCGCAAAGCCGGCGTACGTTCGGCGCGGCAAGCAAGTGGTTGAATTGAAAAGAAATTTGCCTCGTTAAGAGGCAGCCTGGTGAGAAAGTGTCTATGAAAGCAGGTCTGTACCAACCAGATGAATTCAAGGATAACTGCGGTTTCGGCCTGATAGCCCATATGCAGGGCGAACCCAGTCATACCCTTTTGCAAACGGCCATCGAGGCCCTGACCTGCATGACCCACCGCGGTGGGATTAATGCCGACGGCAAGACCGGTGACGGTTGCGGTCTGCTGATTCAAAAGCCCGACGCGTTCCTGCGTGCCATTGCCCAGGAAACCTTCAGCGTCGAGCTGCCCAAGCAATATGCCGTGGGCATGGTCTTCTTCAATCAGGATCCGGCCAAGGCCGAAGCCGCTCGCGAGAACATGAACCGCGAGATCCTGGCCGAAGGCCTGCAACTGATCGGCTGGCGTAAAGTGCCGATCGACACCAGCGTCCTCGGCCGCCTGGCCCTTGAGCGCCTGCCACAGATCGAGCAGGTGTACATCGGCGGCGAAGGCCTGAGCGATCAGGACATGGCGGTCAAGCTGTTCAGCGCCCGTCGTCGTTCGTCGGTGGCCAACGCCGCCGACACCGACCACTACATCTGCAGCTTTTCCCACAAGACCATCATCTATAAAGGCCTGATGATGCCGGCCGACCTGGCCGCGTTTTATCCGGACCTGAGTGACGAGCGCCTGCAAACCGCGATCTGCGTGTTCCACCAGCGCTTCTCCACCAACACCCTGCCGAAATGGCCGCTGGCCCAGCCATTCCGCTTCCTCGCCCATAACGGCGAGATCAACACCATCACCGGCAACCGCAACTGGGCCCAGGCCCGTCGCACCAAGTTCACCAACGATCTGATGGATCTGGAAGAACTCGGCCCGCTGGTCAACCGTGTCGGTTCCGACTCCTCGAGCATGGACAACATGCTTGAGCTGATGGTCACCGGCGGCATCGACCTGTTCCGTGGCGTGCGGATGATCATTCCGCCAGCGTGGCAGAACGTCGAAACCATGGACCCGGATCTGCGTGCGTTCTACGAGTACAACTCGATGCACATGGAGCCGTGGGACGGCCCGGCTGGCGTGGTAATGACCGACGGTCGCTACGCGGTGTGCCTGCTCGACCGTAACGGTCTGCGTCCGGCGCGCTGGGTCACCACCACCAACGGTTTCATCACCCTCGCGTCGGAAATCGGCGTGTGGGACTACAAGCCTGAGGACGTGATTGCCAAAGGCCGTGTCGGCCCGGGCCAGATCTTCGCCGTGGACACCGAAACCGGGCAGATCCTCGACACCGACGCGATCGACAACCGTCTCAAATCCCGTCATCCGTACAAGCAATGGCTGCGCAAGAATGCCCTGCGCATCCAGGCGACCATGGAAGACAACGATCACGGTTCGGCTTTCTACGACGTCGATCAGCTCAAGCAATACATGAAGATGTATCAGGTCACGTTCGAAGAGCGCGATCAGGTACTGCGTCCGCTCGGCGAGCAAGGCTATGAGGCCGTGGGCTCGATGGGCGACGACACGCCGATGGCCGTGCTGTCCCAGCGCGTGCGCACGCCGTACGACTATTTCCGCCAGCAGTTCGCGCAGGTGACCAACCCGCCGATCGACCCGCTGCGTGAAGCGATCGTGATGTCGCTGGAGATCTGCCTCGGTGCCGAGCGCAACATCTTCCAGGAATCGCCGGAACACGCCTCGCGCGTGATCCTCAGCTCGCCGGTCATTTCCCCGGCCAAGTGGCGCTCGCTGATGAACCTCGACCGCCCGGGTTTCGAGCGGCAGATCATCGACCTCAACTACGACGAAAGCGTCGGCCTCGAAGCGGCGATCCGCAACGTCGCCGATCAGGCTGAAGAAGCCGTGCGCGCCGGTCGTACCCAGATCGTACTGAGCGATCGCCATATCGCTCCTGGCAAACTGCCGATCCACGCCTCGCTGGCCACCGGCGCGGTGCACCACCGCCTGACCGAAAAAGGCCTTCGCTGCGACTCCAACATCCTGGTTGAAACCGCCACCGCACGCGATCCGCACCACTTCGCCGTGCTGATCGGTTTCGGCGCCTCGGCGGTCTATCCGTTCCTCGCGTACGAAGTGCTGGGCGACCTGATCCGTACCGGTGAAGTGCTGGGCGACCTCTATGAGGTGTTCAAGAACTACCGCAAAGGCATCACCAAAGGTCTGTTGAAGATCCTGTCGAAGATGGGCATCTCGACCATCGCGTCCTATCGCGGTGCTCAGCTGTTCGAAGCCATCGGCCTGTCCGAAGAAGTCTGCGACCTGAGCTTCCGTGGCGTGCCGAGCCGCATCAAAGGTGCGCGTTTCATCGACATCGAAGCCGAGCAGAAAGCACTGGCCACCGAAGCCTGGAGTCCGCGCAAGCCGATCCAGCAGGGCGGTCTGCTGAAGTTCGTCCACGGTGGCGAATATCACGCGTACAACCCGGACGTGGTCAACACCCTGCAAGCCGCCGTGCAGCAGGGCGACTACGCCAAATTCAAGGAATACACTTCGCTGGTGGACAACCGTCCGGTGTCGATGATCCGCGACCTGTTCAAGGTCAAGACCCTCGACACGCCGCTGGACATCAGTGAAGTCGAGCCGCTGGAATCGGTGCTCAAGCGCTTCGACTCCGCCGGTATCTCGCTGGGCGCCCTGTCGCCGGAAGCTCACGAAGCCCTGGCCGAAGCCATGAACCGCCTCGGTGCGCGTTCCAACTCCGGCGAAGGCGGCGAAGACCCGGCGCGCTACGGCACCATCAAGAGCTCGAAAATCAAGCAGGTCGCGACCGGCCGTTTCGGGGTGACCCCGGAGTACCTGGTCAACGCCGAAGTGCTGCAGATCAAGGTCGCCCAGGGCGCCAAGCCGGGCGAGGGCGGGCAACTGCCGGGCGGTAAAGTGAACGGGCTGATCGCCAAACTGCGTTACGCAGTGCCGGGCGTGACCCTGATTTCGCCACCGCCGCACCACGACATCTATTCGATCGAAGACTTGTCGCAGCTGATCTTCGACCTGAAACAGGTCAACCCGAAGGCACTGGTTTCGGTGAAACTCGTGGCTGAAGCGGGCGTCGGCACCATCGCTGCCGGTGTGGCCAAGGCCTATGCGGACTTGATCACCATTTCCGGCTATGACGGTGGCACCGGTGCTTCGCCGCTGACCTCGATCAAATACGCGGGCGCTCCGTGGGAACTCGGCCTGGCCGAAACCCACCAGACCCTGCGCGGCAACGACCTGCGCGGCAAGGTTCGGGTCCAGACCGACGGCGGCCTGAAAACCGGCCTCGACGTGATCAAGGCAGCCATCCTCGGCGCCGAAAGCTTCGGCTTCGGCACGGCGCCAATGATCGCGCTGGGCTGCAAATACCTGCGCATCTGCCACCTGAACAACTGCGCCACCGGCGTCGCGACCCAGAACGAGAAGCTGCGCAAGGATCACTACATCGGCACCGTCGACATGGTGGTGAACTTCTTCACCTACGTCGCCGAAGAAACCCGTGAGTGGCTGGCCAAGCTGGGCGTGCGTTCCCTCGAAGAACTGATCGGCCGCACCGATCTGCTGGAAATCCTCGAAGGCCAGACCGCCAAGCAGCATCACCTGGATCTGACTCCGCTGCTGGGCAGCGATCACATCCCGGCGGACAAGCCTCAGTTCTGCGGCGTCGAGCGCAACCCGCCCTTCGACCAGGGCCTGCTGGCCGAGAAAATGGTCGAGATGGCGACGTCGGCGATCAACGACCTCAGCGGCGCCGAGTTCGATCTGGACATCTGCAACTGCGACCGTTCGATCGGCGCACGGATCTCCGGCGAAATCGCGCGCAAGCACGGCAACCAGGGCATGGCGAAAGCGCCAATTACCTTCCGCTTCAAGGGCACTGCCGGTCAGAGCTTCGGCGTGTGGAACGCCGGCGGTCTGAACATGTACCTGGAAGGCGACGCCAACGACTACGTCGGCAAAGGCATGACCGGTGGCAAGCTGACCATCGTGCCGCCGAAGGGCAGCGTTTATAAGACTCAGGAAAGCGCCATCATCGGCAACACCTGCCTGTACGGCGCCACGGGCGGCAAGCTGTTCGCCGCCGGCACCGCAGGCGAGCGTTTCGCTGTGCGCAACTCCGGTGCCCACACGGTCGTGGAAGGCACTGGCGATCACTGCTGTGAGTACATGACCGGTGGTTTTGTCTGCGTTCTGGGCAAGACCGGTTACAACTTCGGCTCTGGCATGACCGGCGGTTTCGCCTACGTGCTCGATCAGGACAACACCTTCGTTGACCGGGTCAACCACGAACTGGTGGAAATCCAGCGGATCAGCGGCGAGGCGATGGAAGCCTATCGCAGCCACCTGCAGAACGTGCTGAACGAGTACGTCGCGGAAACCGACAGCGAGTGGGGTCGTGAGCTCGCCGAGAACCTCGATGACTACCTGCGTCGTTTCTGGCTGGTCAAGCCGAAGGCTGCCAACCTGAAGTCGTTGCTTTCCAGCACTCGTGCCAACCCGCAGTGATATGCGCCTGAAGAGTTTGATGAGGTTTTAACAATGGCTGAACGTCTGAATAACGACTTCCAGTTCATCGATGTCGGGCGCAAGGATCCGAAGAAGAAACTGTTGCGTCAACGCAAGAAAGAGTTCGTGGAAATCTACGAACCGTTCAAACCCCAGCAGTCGGCCGACCAGGCCCACCGCTGCCTGGGTTGCGGCAACCCGTATTGCGAATGGAAGTGCCCGGTGCACAACTTCATTCCGAACTGGCTGAAGCTGGTGGCCGAGGGCAACATCCTCCAGGCCGCCGAGCTGTCGCACCAGACCAACACTCTGCCGGAAGTCTGTGGCCGGGTGTGCCCGCAGGATCGTCTGTGCGAGGGTGCCTGCACCCTCAACGACGGTTTCGGTGCGGTGACCATCGGTTCGGTCGAGAAGTACATCACCGACACCGCGTTCGCCATGGGCTGGCGCCCGGACATGTCCAAGGTCAAACCGACCGGCAAGCGTGTCGCGATCATCGGTGCAGGCCCGGCGGGCCTCGGTTGTGCCGACGTGCTGGTGCGTGGTGGCGTGACGCCGGTGGTGTTCGACAAGAACCCGGAAATCGGCGGTCTGCTGACCTTCGGCATCCCCGAGTTCAAGCTTGAGAAGACCGTGCTGAGCAATCGCCGCGAAGTCTTCACCGGCATGGGCATCGAATTCCGCCTCAACACCGAGGTCGGCAAGGACGTGACCATGGAGCAACTGCTCGCCGAATACGATGCCGTGTTCATGGGCATGGGCACCTACACCTACATGAAAGGCGGTTTTGCCGGTGAAGATCTGCCGGGCGTTTATGACGCGCTGGACTTCCTGATCGCCAACGTCAACCGCAACCTGGGCTTTGAAAAGTCGCCGGAAGATTTCGTCGACATGAAAGGCAAGAAGGTCGTGGTGCTGGGCGGCGGCGACACGGCGATGGATTGCAACCGCACGTCGATCCGCCAGGGCGCCAAGTCGGTGACCTGCGCTTATCGTCGTGACGAAGCGAACATGCCCGGCTCGCGCAAAGAGGTGAAGAACGCCAAGGAAGAAGGCGTGAAATTCCTCTACAACCGCCAGCCGATCGCCATCGTTGGCGAGGACAAGGTCGAAGGCGTGAAGGTGGTCGAGACCCGTCTCGGCGAACCGGACGCCCGTGGCCGTCGCAGCCCCGAGCCGATTCCGGGTTCCGAAGAGATCATCCCGGCTGACGCCGTGGTCATCGCTTTCGGTTTCCGCCCGAGCCCGGCGCCGTGGTTCGAGCAGTTCGAGATCCAGACCGACAGCCAGGGCCGCGTCGTTGCGCCCGAGCAGGGACAGTACAAGCACCAGACCAGCAACCCGAAAATCTTCGCCGGTGGCGATATGGTGCGCGGTTCCGACCTGGTGGTGACGGCGATCTTCGAAGGCCGCAATGCAGCTGAAGGGATTCTGGATTACCTGGGCGTCTAAACCCGGATCCTGAGCCAAAAGCAATAAGCCTGTGGGAGCGAGCCTGCTCGCGATGGCGGTGAATCAGTCACCAGACGTATTGGCTGACAATCCGCTATCGCGAGCAGGCTCGCTCCCACAGTTGTTTCTCGCTGATGCTGATGCCCCGTATTTATTGCGACAAATTGACCCGATAGACAAAAGGCTGACCTGCATCCGTGCCTTTTGCGTCGCGCTCTGAGAAAATGCCCGCACTTTTTTTCCGGATGCCGACATGACTGCCCTGAAGAACGACCGTTTCCTCCGCGCCCTGCTCAAGCAACCCGTAGACGTCACCCCTGTGTGGATGATGCGCCAGGCCGGCCGC
The DNA here is from genome assembly GCF_021601625.1 of Pseudomonas paraglycinae. Classification (GTDB taxonomy): domain Bacteria; phylum Pseudomonadota; class Gammaproteobacteria; order Pseudomonadales; family Pseudomonadaceae; genus Aquipseudomonas; species Aquipseudomonas paraglycinae. The sequence continues at coordinate 236,122 of NZ_BQHR01000001.1, forward strand.
TACCTGCCGGAATACCGCGCCAGCCGCGCCCAGGCCGGTGATTTCATGAGCCTGTGCATGAATCCGGAATTCGCCTGCGAAGTCACGCTGCAACCCCTCGACCGCTATCCGCAACTGGACGCGGCGATCCTGTTCTCCGACATCCTCACCATTCCCGATGCCATGGGCCAGGGCCTGTACTTCGAGACCGGTGAAGGTCCGCGCTTCAAGAAAGTCGTCAGCACCCTGGCCGACATCGAAGCCCTGCCGATCCCGGATCCGCACAAAGATCTCGGTTATGTGATGGACGCGGTCAGCACCATCCGCCGCGAGCTGAACGGCCGTGTACCGCTGATCGGTTTCTCCGGCAGCCCGTGGACCCTCGCCACGTACATGGTCGAAGGCGGCTCGTCGAAAGACTTCCGCAAGACCAAGGCGATGCTCTACGACAACCCGCAAGCCATGCACCTGCTGCTGGACAAGCTGGCGCAGTCGGTGACTTCTTACTTGAACGGCCAGATCCAGGCTGGCGCGCAAGCGGTGCAGATCTTCGATACCTGGGGCGGCAACCTGTCGGCGGCGGCGTATCAGGAGTTCTCCCTGGCCTACATGAAGAAAATCGTCAGCGGCCTGATCCGCGAGCACGACGGTCGCAAGGTGCCGGTGATCCTCTTCACCAAGAACGGCGGCCTGTGGCTGGAAAGCATCGCCGACGCCGGCGCCGACGCACTGGGTCTGGACTGGACCTGCGACATCGGCAACGCCCGCGCCCGCGTCGGCGACAAGGTCGCGCTGCAAGGCAACATGGACCCGACCGTGCTGTACGCCAAACCTGAAGCGATCCGCACCGAAGTCGGACGCATCCTCGCCAGCTACGGTAAAGGCAGCGGCCACGTGTTCAACCTCGGCCACGGCATCACCCCGGAAGTCGACCCGGAACACGCCGGCGCGTTCCTGCGTGCGGTGCATGAGTTGTCGGCGCAGTATCACGAGTGATCGTGCCTCAATAAAAAACGCCCGGCTTATGCCGGGCGTTTTTTATGGGCGTGAATCAGGCTTTGACGCCACCCAGCGGCGGCAACTTCGCCAGCTTCAACGCCACCAACAGCGCCACCAGCAACAGCGCGCCGATGAACAACCCGATCCCGTTCCATCCCGCCATGTGCCAGAACACCCCGCCGGCCGTCCCGGCGATGCTCGACCCGGCGTAATAGCTGAACAGGTACAACGACGACGCCTGGCCCTTGGCCTTGAGCGCCCGGCGGCCGATCCAGCTGCTGGCGACCGAGTGCGCGGCGAAGAAGCCGAAGGTGAAGATCAGCATGCCGATGATCACCAGCGGCAGCGGTGTGAACATGGTCAGGGCGAGGCCGGCGAACATCAGCGCGATGGTCGCCCACAGCACTTTGCGGCGGCCCAGTTTGTCGGCCAGCGAACCGATTTTCGCCGAGCTGTAGATACCCGACAGGTACACCACCGACAGCAGCCCTACAAACACTTGATCCATGTGGTACGGCTCGGCCAGCAGGCGATAACCGATGTAGTTGAACAACGTGACGAACGCGCCCATCAGCACAAACGCCTCAAGGAACAGCAGCGGCAGACCGGCATCGCGAAAGTGCATGGTGAAGCCGTCGAGCAGGCTGCGCGGGTGCAGCGAGCGGGAGCGGAAGTTGCGCGACTCCGGCAGGATCTTCCAGAACACCGCCGCCGCAATCAGCGCCAGCCCACCGATCACCATCATCGCCGTGTGCCAGCTGACGAAGTCGATCAGCACACCGGTGATCAACCGCCCGCTCATGCCGCCAATCGCGTTGCCGCCGATGTACAGACCCATCGCCAGCCCGATGTGCTGCGGATGGATTTCCTCGCTCAGGTACGTCATCGCCACCGCCGCCAGGCCACTCAATGACAGCCCGATCAGCGCACGCATGATCAGCACGCCGTGCCAGCTCGGCATCATCGAACTGGCGATGGTGCATAGCGCAGCAGCAAACAGCGCGGCGACCATCACCGGTTTGCGCCCGACCCGATCGGAAATCGGGCCGGTGATCAGCAGACCGAACGCCAGCATGCCGGTGGCCACCGACAGGATCAGGCTGCTCTGGGCCGCGTTGATCGAATACTCGTGGGACAGCAGCGGCATCATCGGCTGCACGCAATACAGCAGGGCGAAGGTGGCGAAGCCGCCGCTGAACAGCGCGAGTACCGTGCGCATGAACGCGGGCGTGCCTTTCTCGATGTAGATCTCTTGCAGTTCGGTCATCACATCGTCCGCCGCAGCGGGCGGGACTTCATGGGCCAGTGGAGCGACGGCGGTTTTCACATCAGACCTCGGAGGGCGCGGGCAGACAGGCAATGAAAAAATCATATAGCTGGCTAATGTTTCTATCCAATATATTGTTCGACCTGTTTGATAGCTTTCACGACCTAATGGGGTGTTCATGGAATTGCGTCATCTGCGCTACTTCATCGCCGTCGCCGAAGAACTGCACTTCGGTCGCGCCGCACAGGTGCTGGGTATCTCCCAGCCACCGCTGAGCCAGCAGATTCAGGCACTGGAACAGGAAGTCGGCGCGCGACTGTTCGAGCGTACCAATCGTCGGGTCGAGCTCAGCGAGGCCGGGCGGTTGTTTCTGGAGGAAGCGCGGCTGGTGCTCGCACAAGTCGATAAAGCGGCCGACGTGGCCCGCCGTGCACAGCTCGGCGAACTGGGTGAATTGAAGATCGGCTTCACCTCGTCGGCGCCGTTCAACTCGACCATTCCCCAGGCGATATTTTCCTTCCGTCAGCGTTTCCCGGCCGTGCACCTGAACCTGCGCGAGATGAGCAGCACCATGGTGGCCGATGCGTTGGTGGACGAATCGATCGAGGTCGGCATCATGCGCCCGCTGGGCCTGCCGGATTCGCTCAGCGTGGTCGAACTGATGCGCGAGCCGCTGGTGGCCGTGCTCAGCTCCAAACATCCGTTGGCGCAGGGCTCTGAAGAGGGGCTGTTCCTCTCGGCGCTGGCTCTGGAGCCGTTCGTGTTCTTCCCGCGCAGCTACGGCAGTGGTCTGTATTCGCAGTTGATCAGTCTGGCCCGCGATGCCGGGTTCAGCCCGCACTTCGCCCAGGAGGCCGGCGAAGCCATGACCATCATCGGTCTGGTGGCAGCGGGTCTGGGCGTGTCGGTCATGCCGGCGTCGTATCAGCGGATGCGCATCGACGGCGTGGTCTATCGACCGCTGCTCGATCCCGAGGCCGTGACGGCGGTGTGGCTGGTGCAGCGCAAGGACCAGAAATCACCGATGGCCAAGGCGTTTGTCGAACTGCTCACGCGCAAGCTTGAAGCCGGTTGATCAGGGCAGCCGCACCAGATCACCCTTCAACGCCACTCGCGTCACAAACACCCCGGCCCGACATTCGTAAGTGTTCAGATCCTTGCGCACATGCTGGTCGTAGTAGCTGACGATGTTGGTCACCGCATTCGCCCCGACACGCTTGGCCTCGGCTTGCAGCGCAATCAGGTTCGACTGCAACACCCACTCGCACGAGTCGTGATCGCTCTTGTTGAAACCGTTGGTCTTCAAGTCACTGACCACCCCGCGCTGCAACAACCGCTGAGTCCCCTGAGGCCCGTTGCCGACCAGATAAAACTTCACACTGCCATCCAGCCGCCCGGCGCGCATTGCATCCGACACGACTGTTTCGAACGGCATGTACATCAGATTGGTGGCGTGGCTGGCACTGGGGAGCAGGCCGAGAAGGGCGGCGGTGATCAGGGCTTTCGCTTGCATGGTCGTCTCCTTGACGGTGAAAGAGAACCGCGAGTACTTGACCGACCGGGCTCGCCGTTCCGGCAGGCACTGTGTATTGGCCTGTTTGAGCGAGTGTAGTTGTGGTGAACAGGTTTGGTTGGCTCGACTCCGTACATTTCGAGTAACGGAACTGTCGTAGGGAATATGGCCGTTGTTGCGCAAAATCAGTTCTTTTTCAAACGAGTGTCACGGATGCCACTTCGATATCAGCCTAAGGAGGGCAGCGTTTTGATTTGCGATTTCAGGGGTTATGAAATCCCCGAGATGGTCAAAGTCAGACCTGTTGTTGTGATACGTAAACATCGAACCAACAGCTTGTTGGTAACAGTAGTGCCGTTGAGTACCACCGCCCCTGATAGCTTGCTTGGGCACCATCTTGAACTTGCAAGTCACCTTCAGGGAGCCAGTCCGACCTGTTGGGCAAAGTGCGACATGATTGCCACGGTCAGCCTTTCGCGGCTTGATCGGATCAAAAGCCGGGATCGGCAAGGCAAACGCATCTACCTGATCTCACATCTTGCAACAGACGAGTTTCACGCCATTAAAACTGCGGTCAGACGGGCGTTGGGACTGTGATGGCAACGGAAGTGGCGCATCGAAGCCAAATGCCAGCCGTTGCTCGATATGAGGTTTCAGGCAATACTGCCGGCGTTCCCGAAAGGGGCTTGTGAGACTCTGAGGATCCTGGGCAACCAGCCATCGCAGAGCCAGACAGGTGACAGGCGATGACAAGCCAACCTGTTTGTGAAAGGGCGCCGAAAGGCGCCCTTTGTCGTTTCCGGCCGTTATTGAACCGTCGCCAGATCGCCCTTCAACGCAACGCCCGCCATGATGGCGCCCGCGTGGCATTCGTAGGTTTTCGCATCCTTGCGCTCGTTGCTCTTGTAGAAGCTGACGATGTTGGTCACGGCGTTGGCGCCGGCGTTTTTTGCGGCCTGGTGCAGGCTGATGATCGCCGATTGCACGACCCACTCGCAGGCTTCCTGGTCGGTCTTGTTGAAGGCGTTGGTCTTCTTGTTGGTCACGGCGCCGGGGCTGACGACGGTGACTTTGCCGGCCGGGGCATTGCCCGCCAGATAGAACTTCACGCTGCCGTCGATCTTGCCGGTGCGGGTCGCTTCGGCGACGGCCTTGTCGAACGGCAGGTAGACCGCCGTGTCACGGGCCTGGCTGACGGCCGGCAAGGCGCAGATGAGCAGGGTGGCAGCGAGTTTCTTGAAGTGCATGGAGGTCTCCTTGACCTAGATTAATTCGGTTGGGGCCAGCGACGGAAAATCAGCGAGGTGTTGACCCCGCCGAAAGCGAAATTGTTGTTCATCACGTATTCGTGGCTCATCTGGCGGAATTCGCCGCGCAGGTAGTCGAGCTTGCCGCAGTGCGGATCGACCTCGTCGAGGTTGAGCGTGTGCACGTACAGGTCGCGGTTGAGCATCTCGATGCTGAACCACGACTCCAGCGCCCCACAGGCGCCGAGGGTGTGGCCCAGGAAGCTCTTTTGCGAACTGATCGGCATGCGTTCACCGAACAGGGCACTGGTGGCCAGGGTTTCGGCGACATCGCCCTGTTCGGTGGCGGTGCCGTGGCCGTTGACGTAGCCGATGACGTCCGGCGCAAGTCCTGCGTCTTCCAGCGCCAGTTCCATTGCCCGGCGCATGGTGACTTGCTCGGGGCGGGTGGTGTGCTGGCCGTCGGCGTTGCTGCCGAAACCGACGATCTCGGCGTGAATGTGCGCACCGCGTGCCAGGGCGTGTTCCAGCTCTTCAAGCACCAGCATGCCGCCGCCTTCACCGATCACCAGACCGTCGCGGCCCTTGTCGTAGGGGCGTGGCGAGGTGTGCGGCGCATCGTTTTTCAGGCTGGTGGCGTACAGCGCGTCGAACACCATGGCTTCCGTCGGGCACAGTTCTTCGGCGCCACCGGCGAGCATCAGCGGCAGGCGTCCGAACTTGATCGCCTCGTAGGCATAACCGATGCCCTGGCTGCCGCTGGTGCAGGCGCTGGAGGTCGGGATCAAACGGCCGGTGAGGCCGAAGAAGATGCTGATGTTCGCCGCCGTGGTGTGCGGCATCATGCGCACGTAGGAGTTGGCGTTGAGGCCCTCGGCCACCGAGTTGAGCAGCATGTTGCCGAACGCCTTGATCTCGTCGGTGCTGCCGGTGGACGAACCGCAGGCCACGCCCATGCGCCCGTCCTTGATCGACTCGTCGCCGAGCAGGCCGGCATCGGCCAGCGCTTTTTCCGCCGCGCCGACGGCCAGCCGCGAAACACGGCCCATGCTGCGCAGCTGTTTGCGGGTCCAGTGCGCCGGCACCTGGAAATCATCGATAGGCCCGGCCAGGCGCGTGTTGAGCTCGCTGAAGCGATCCCACTCGTCCATCCGGCGGATGCCGCTGCGGTTGGCGGCGAAATTGCCGGCGATGGTGTCCCAGTCGCTGCCCAGCGAGGTAATGCCGGCCATGCCGGTGACGACAACGCGCTTCATCAGCACAAGCCTCCGTTGACCGCCAGCACCTGGCGGGTGATGTACGACGCTTCCGCCGACATCAGGAAATTCACCGCACCGGCCACCTCTTCAGGCGTGCCCATGCGTTGTGCGGGGATCATTTTCATCAGTTCTTCCACCGGCACGTTTTCATCCAGCATCGCCGTGTCGATCAGGCCCGGCGCTACGCAGTTGACCGTGATCTTGCGCTTGGCCAGTTCGATCGCCAAGGCTTTCGCGGCGCCGATCACGCCCGCTTTCGACGCGCTGTAATTGACCTGGCCACGGTTGCCGATCAGCCCCGAGACTGAGGTGATGCAAACGATGCGACCCGCGGCGCGGCGGCGGATCATCGGCATCATCACCGGGTGCAGGACGTTGTAGAAACCGTCGAGGTTGGTGCGCAGCACCACGTCCCAGTCGTCGTCGCTCAGGGCCGGAAAGGCGCCGTCGCGGGTCAGGCCGGCATTGAGCACCACGCCGTAGTAGGCGCCGTGGGCTTCAACGTCGGCTTCGAGGATGGCTTTGCAGGTTTCGCGATCCGCCACGTCGAATTGCAGGATGCGCGCGGTGCGCCCGAGCGCTTCGACTTCGGCTTTCACTGCTTGCGCTTCCGCTACGCCGCTGCGGCAATGCAGGACGATATCGTGGCCGGCGCTGGCCAGGCGCAAGGCAATGGCGCGGCCGATGCCACGGCTGGAGCCGGTGACCAGTATTGATTCAGTCATCGTTCGACTCCTTGGATTGCTCTAGATAGTCCGCTGCCTGGGGCGGGCGGAACACGTTCAGCCGGGCGCTGGCCTCGATGCCGGGCGCGTTGATATGGCATTCAAATACGCCCATGCCGTTGTCGTCTTCCAGCGAGCGCAGGCCATGGATGGTCAGTTCGCTGCCAACCGGAAAGGCTGCGACATTGCATTCGAACTTGCGTGTGCCGAGCAGAAAGCCCAGCTCCACCGGGTTGCCTTTCTGCCGCGCATGGCAGCCGGCGAACGCGGCGACGCTTTGTGCCATCAACTCGACGCCGACCCAGGCCGGCAGGCTGCCGTCGGGCAGGCTGAACAGGCCGCCGGGCCGGACGGTGAGGGTGGTGTGGATCTGTTCGTCGTCAAAGCTCAGGATCCGGTCGATCAGGATCATGTCGCCAGCGTGGGGCAGCAGTTCGGCGAGCGGCCAGTGGCTCATGGGGCGTCTCCGATAATCAGGCTGACGTTATTGCCACCGAAGGCAAACGAGTTGCTCATCAGGTAGCGCGGTGCAATGGACGCCAGGCGCTCGCTTGCGGTCACCCACTTCAGCGCTGGCAATGCCGGGTCGGCCTGGCCGTCCCAGATGTGCGGCGGCAAGGCGTGGTCGGGGTTGTCGGCACTCAGGCTCAACCAGCAGAACGCCGCTTCCAGTGCGCCGGCGGCACCGAGGGTGTGGCCGGTCATCGGTTTGGTCGAGGAACACGGCACGCCTTCGGCAAACAGCGCGTCGACGGCCAGGCTTTCCATGGCGTCGTTGTGCTGGGTCGCGGTGCCGTGCAGGTTCAGGTAGCTGATGTCACCGGCCTGCAAGTGGGCTTGATCGAGGGCTTTTTGCATCGATTGCAGCGCGCCACGGCCGGTCGGCTCCGGTGCGGAAATGTGGTGCGCGTCGGAGCTGGCGCCCGCGCCGAGCAGGGCAATGCCCGGCCCTGCACCGCGCTCTTTGCTCATCACGAACAGCACCGCCGCTTCGCCGATGTTGATGCCGTTGCGGTTGGCGGAAAACGGATTGCAGCGCTCGTCCGAGACCGCTTCCAGCGCACTGAAACCGTTGAGGGTCAGTTTGCACAGGCTGTCGACACCGCCGCACAGCACCGCGTCGCACAGGCCCAGATCGAGCAGGCGTCGGGCGCTCATCAGCGCGCGTGCGCTGGAAGTGCAGGCGGTGGAAATGACATAGGTCGGGCCGCTCAGTTGCAGCCAGTCGGCGAGGAAATTCGCCGGGGCGCCGAGTTCCTGTTGCCGGTAGTCGTAATCGGCCGGGAACTGCTGGTCGCGAATGTAGTGCGCGAGGCCACGGCTGGCCTCGTCGATGCCCGAAGTGCTGGTGCCGAGCACCACGCCGATGCGCTCGCGGCCGTAAGTCTGGATCGCGTGCTCGATGTCATCGCGAATCTGCAACGCGGCTTCCAGCAACAGTTGATTGTTGCGGCTGCGCTGGTCGGCCAGCGCTTCGGGAATCGGCGCCAGATCGCCGTGCACGGCGGCCACCGGCAGCTCGCGCTCCGGCACCCAGCCGGACTCGCGGCGCATGCCCGAGCAGTCGCCGGCAAACAGGTTGCGTGCCACGGCTTGCTTGTCGCGCCCCAGGGCGCAGATCACGCCGAGGGCATTGAGGTAGGCGGTCATGACGTCGGTTCACCGAGTGGCGTTACGCGATAGTGTGGGCCTTGTGGCAGGTTCAATTCGAAGCTCAAGGGTTGGGTGTAACGGATGTCCCAGCGCGCCGGCAGGGAACGTTGGCCGCCCTGTTGCTGCGCGTCGGGGTAGTTGCGCGACAGCTCGCCCGCAGGGGTCAGGGCGAACAGCAGCGCGGCGAACAACTCCCGGGCTTCCGGGTTGGGCGGCAGCAGGCCGTCGGCTTGCCAGTGCCCGTCGATCAACTGCTGACGCGCCTGGGGAATGCCCAGCGGATCCATCATCGACCAGCGGATGCCGGGCCCTTCGCGCTGGATCACCAGCAACCAGTCTTGCTGTTGCCCGGCCAGGTGGCGCTCGATATGCAGCTGCATCGGCAGCGGGAGGCTCGGGTTGCCGGCCGGCAGCGGCGCCTGACTGGCACAGGCACCGAGCAGCAAAGCGCAGGCGAGCAGCAGAACACGCAACATCAGACAGCCTCGTTCAAGGGTTTGCGGGCCACCACGTTGACCAGGGTTTCTTCCCGCTGGCCGAATGGTTTTGGTTTGTGCAATCCAAAACGTTCGAGCAGACCGAAATCCTTCGACCGGCTCCACCAGAGATACGGGTACGAAACGTTCTGTTCGCCGAACTCGAAACCCTGCTGGCGAATCATCTCCAGGTACTGCGCCGCGCTCTTTTGCACGTGCATCGGATGACGGAACAGCCAGCGAATCACCCACGTATCAATGTAAGCCTCGGTGGACTCGGCGAACAGCAGATAACCGCCCGGCTTGAGCACCCGATAGAACTCGGCGAGAGCTTTTTCCTGCTCCACCAGATGATGGAAGGTCTGGTGACAGAACAGCAGGTCGACGCTTGAATCCGGGACATTCAAAGTCGCGCAGTCGCTGCCGATCAGCTCAACGTCGAAGCCCTGACGCGCGGCCTCGGCGGCGCTCAATTCCAGGCTGTGCGGATCGGCATCGACGCCGATCAGGCGCTGTGGCGCGAAGGTCTGGCGCAGGTGACCGAACGACTTGCCTTGGCCGCAACCGGCATCCAGCAGCACCGGACTGGCTGGCAACGATTCGCTGAACAGCCCGCGCAGATCGTTGATCGCCACGCGCAACACATGGTGCTGCCAGGTGTGGCTGCGCAGGAACCAGAAGCCGAAGCGGGTTTCCTCGACGTAGTTGTCGCTCAGGTAATTCATGTGTCGTCCCTTGCACAGAGTTCGGAGATCGTCTTCAGCCGACGGCGCGCTTCACTGACGAACGGGTTGCGTTCGTCCCAGGCGTAGCCGGCGAGGATCGAGCAGATCATGCGGCGGATTTCCGGCGAGCCTTGCTCGTGGAAAATCACGTCCTGGAAAGTGCCGGCGTACCAGCCTTCGACGTAGCAGCGGAAAGTGTCGACCCCGCGTTTCAGCGGCTCGGCAAACTCCCGTTGCCAGTCCACGGTTTCGCCCTGCAACTGGCGGTGCAGCACAGCGGCGGCCATGCTCGCCGAACGCATGGCAATGGTCACGCCCGAGGAGAACACCGGGTCGAGAAATTCGGCCGCGTTACCCAGCAGCGCAAAGCCCGGGCCGTGCAGGGTTTTGACGTTGGCCGCATAGCCGCCGAGAGTGCGCGCCGGGGTATCCCACACGGCGTTGTTCAGCACTTTGGCCAGGCTCGGGGTTTCGGCGATGAAACCGCGCAGGCAGGCGTCGAGGTCGGTATCGCGACCCGCGAAATGTTCTGCGGCAGCCACCACGCCCACCGAGCAGCGACCGTTGCTGAACGGGATCGACCAGAACCAGATATCGCGGTGCTGCGGGTGGGTGGTGATGAGAATCTTCTCGCGGTCGAAGCCGGGATGATCAATGTGGTCTTCAACGTGAGTGAAGACGGCCTGTCGAACCGGGAAATTCGATGGTGCTTCCAGGTCGAGCAAACGCGACAACACGCGGCCGTAACCGCTGGCATCGAGGACAAAGTCGGCTTCGACGCGGTACTCGCTGCCGTCTTCGCGGCGCACATTCAGCTGCGGTCTCGGACGTTCGAAATCGACGCTGACAATCGCGTCGCCGTAGCGGATTTCCGCGCCCTGCAATGCCGCCTGATCGGCCAGCAATTTGTCGAAGTCGGCGCGTTGCACCTGCAGCGTCGTGGGCTTGCCGGCGGTGAAGGTGTCAGCAAAATCGAAGGCGCTGTAGCGCTCGCCCCAGGCGAATGCCGCGCCGTTCTTGCGCTGGAACCCGGCGGCATTCACCGCCTCGAGCATGCCGGCTTCTTCGACGAAATCCAGGCAATGGCAGAGCAGGCTTTCACCGATGGAGAACCTCGGGAAATGCTGGCGCTCGATCACCAGCACGTCGTGCCCCTTGCGCTTGAGCAATGCGGCGGCGATGGCGCCAGAGGGGCCGGCGCCGATGATCACGACCTGACGGGATTCCATTTCAACGATTGGCACGCGAGCTCCTGGGTACGGCAATAGGGTTCAGTGACGCCCGGTGCAAGCCGATGAAGGCCGGCAACAGCGTCGCGATCAGACCCATCAGCATCAGCGCAAAGTACAGCGCCGGACTGATGAGCTGTTGTTGCAACAGCAGGTTGAGAAAAACGATTTCGCTTAAGCCGCGAATGTTCAGCAGCACGCTTTCGCGCCAGCGGCTGGCGCCTGCGAACGACGCGCCGGCCCAGCCGAGACCGAGCCAGTTGCCCACGATTTTGCTGGCGATCGGCAACAGCAGCAGCGCCGCCCATTGCACGGCGCCGAGGCTGGCGAGGGCGCTGTGCACGTCGATCTGGACGATGCCGAAAGTGAGGATCAGCGGAATCGCGACCCAGGTCTGCAAACGGTTCATCCAGTGCGCCGGCAGCGGCAACACCAGTGGCACCTTGAGCGCGGCCATGCATAGCAGATAGCCGATGCCGAAAATCAGCGCGTTGAGTTTGTAGTGTTCGGCCAGCACCAGCAGCGCAAAAAAACCGAGGCTGTAGGTCAATGGCCGGCGGATCCCGAACACCCGCAGCAGCACCGGCACGCAGGCCATCCCCAGCGGCAGCAACAGACTGCTCAGGTGCAGGCTGCCCTGAGCGAGGCCGAACAGGGTCCAGCAGGTCAGGTCGATCAGGATCGCGGTCTGCACCAGACGTCGGGTGGCGGCGGGCGGGTAGTCGATGTGGCGCAGGTACAGGTACAACACCGGGATCGCGGTGATGGCGAACACCAAACCGATCGCCAACGAGTTGATCCACGGCTGCGTCGGCAACAGCCAGTACGCCGTCGCGAGGCCGCAGGTGAAGGGCACGGCGAAACTCGGCAGGGCGATCTTCACGCTCTGCCGGTCCAGGCGCAGGTCGATCACGTCGCTGAGGATGTGCCCCAGCAACAGGGCAAAGCTCAGGCTGTAGAGGTTTTTCAGCCAGCCCGGCGCGATCAGTTCGGCGCCGTTGAGTTGCCAGCCCGGTTCGATCCAGAAGTACATCAGCAGCGGCAGGCCGAAGCTGGCCAGCAGCAATTGACTGACGATCGGGATCAGCCCGAAATGCCGGCCGACCCGGGTGGCGACGAAAAACAGCGCCAGGGCCATCAGCCAGAAAATCACCACCATCATGCTGAAGGCTCCGTGACGGAAACCGCGTGGGCCTGACGCCCGGCCCACGGCGCGAGCATGAAGCTGAACGCCAGCCCGAGGCTCACCGACAAGCCGAAGTTACTCACCGCCGGCGTACTCGACACCGCCAGCAGACCGAACGACAGCCAGGTGGTGGCGGCCGCGAGCAAGGTGCCGAGCAGGCTGACGGCCGCGCCGCCGACCTGCTCGCGCATGAGGATCGCGTAGTCGACGCTGATCGCCGTCACCAGCAACAGGCCGAACAGGCTGAACAGGGTCAGCGGCTGACCGAGCCAGCCCAGGCTGGCGAGGCTGCACAGCGCAGCGAGCAGCGGCAGGGCGACGATCCTCAGCGCGCCGCCGAGGCCGAACGGCAGCATCAGCACCAGCACGATCAACACGCAGGACGCGAGTTTCAGCTCAGCGGCGCTGATCTGGGTCTGGGCGAACACCTTGTTCAGATCGCCGAGCCGGTCCACCAGCATCACGCCGGGCAGGTCCAGCGCCTGCACCCGCAGCAGCGACGGATTGTTCAGGCCTTGCAGGCTGACCATTGCCGCCACGCCATCCTCGGTCGGCCCGAGCCACAACGTGCGGTAGGGCTCGCCGAGCGGGCCGGCCAGCGCTGCATCGATGTCTTCGGCGGGCAGCGTTTGCAACTGTTGCAGCTCGGTTTGCAGCGCCGCCAGCGGCACGCCGACCTCCAGCAAGGGCTGCCAGAACTGCGGCAACTTGCTCAGCGCTTCGCGAACCTGTTGCTGCTGAGCCGGCGGGCTGACCAGTTGATTGAGCGCCAGATAACCCTGCAGCTTGTCGAGGTTGACCAGTTGATCCAGCCGCTCGCTCAGGGCCGCTTGCCGTTCCAGCAATTGCTGCTGATCGGCGGCGCGCACCAGGAAGAACTGGCTGGTCGGCTGATAGCCGGTAATCCGCGCGATGGTCTGCGCTTCATCGGTCAGGCGTTGCGGCGCGCCCACCCACTGGCGGATGTCGTTCTTGCTCTCCAGTTGCAGCAGGCCGCCGACGCAGAAGGCGATCAGCAGGGCCAGCAACACCGGCGTCCTGACGTGTTCGAGCAGGGTTTCGCGCAACCGCACTAGACGCTCGGCTAGTTGCAGCGGCCATTGCGCCGGGCGCAGTTCGACGTTTTTCAGCAGCGCCGGCAACAGGCACACCGCCGACAGATAAGCGCCGAGCAAACCGGCGGCGGAGAACACCGCGATCTGGGTCAGGGCCGGGAAAGGTGTCCAGGCCAGCGCCAGGTAACCGATGGCGCTGGTGATCAGGCTCAACGTCAGCCCGGACAGGGTCAGGCGCAACGCCGGCCAGCTGTGCCAAGGTTTGAGACTCCAGCTCTTGGACAGGTAGTGCAGCGGGTAATCCACCGCCACGCCGATCAGACTGGAACCGAGCACCAGCGTCATCACGTGCATGTGCCCGAACAGCGCCACGCAGGCCACCGCACCGAACAGCATGCCGACCAGCACCGGAATGAACGCCAGCAGCACCCGCCAGCGGCGGAAGGCGAGCAGCAACAGCAGCAGAATGCCGATGGTGGCGCCGCCGCCGACCCAGGTCATTTCCCGGGTCGCCTGCTGCTGACCGTTGGCGGCGTACAGCAGGCCGCTGGCGGCCAGCAATTGCACGTCGGCACTCGCCGCTTGTTCACGGCTGTGTTGCAGCAGTGCGGCGACTTGCAGCGGTTGATTCATGTCGAAGGCGCTGCCGGTGGTGCGTGCGCGCAGCAGCACCCAGCTCTTGCCGTCGGCGTCGGCGATCAACGCGCCGCTGCCGATGTCCAGTTGCACCGCGCCATGTTGCGGCTGGCTGTTCTGGATGCGCCCGGTCAGGCCCAGCCAGTCGTCCTGACTCGGCACCAGACTGAACCCGGTGAACGGGTCGAACAGTGCCTGTACCCGTTGCTGGATAAAGGCGTCGGGATGTTCTATCAGCAGTTGTCGGTCATCCGCCGAGAGCATCGCCAGCCGCCCTTGCAGCAACTGCGTGCGCAGGGCCGGCAGGTCGGCTTGCAGGTTCCACTGGACCTTTTCGAACAGCCCGCTGGCCTGCCATTGCTCGCCCAGGGTCTGGGCCATGGCGACCGCTTGCTGGCGATCGGCGTGACCGACCAGCACCAGGATGTCGCGGTTGAGCGGCTCCTGCATGCGTTGTTCGGCGCGCAGTTCGAGGGCGTCCGGGTGGGTGCCGGGTACCAGTTCCATCAGGTTGGCCGACAGCGGCGCACCGTCGCGCCACTGCCAGGCGCCCAGTGCGACAACCGCCAGCAGCAGGATCAGGAACAGCCAGGGCAGCCTGCGTTCACTCGGCAAAGTCATGTTGCTCCGCGTCGCTCAGAGGTTGGCCGGCGGTGCTGTCCTGCATGCGCAGCACGGTGCTGTCGCCCTGGGTTTCCAGCAGTTCGATGGTGTTCACCAACGCGCCGCCGCTGATGTTGATCTGATTGAACACCTGCTTGAGCAGCACCGAGCGCGGGGTCAGGGTCAGTTGCCATTTCTGCGCATCGCCGCTCAGGGCCAGTTCGAAATCCCGTTGCAGACCGCTGCTGTCGCCTTGCAGCACCGCCAGGAACAAGCGGTTCTGCTCGGCCCCGGCGCTCTTGTTCGGCAGCAGTTGCCAGCCGGTGGCGTCACGCCGGGCGATGCCCTTGGCGCTGATGCGGTAATCCTGTTGCAGCGGGGATTTCAGCAGCCACAGCAGGCCGTGGTTTTTGGCGAGGACAAAACTGCCTTTGCTGATCAGCGGCTGGGGCAGGGCGCGCAGGTGTTTTTCCTGGGTGAACTGGCCGTGGATCACGTCCGGCTTCGCCAGTTGCTCGCTCAACTGTTGCAGGTCGAAGGCGTTGGCCAGCGACGACAGCGTCAGCAGTGCCAGGGCCCCCAAGGATTTCAACAACACATTCATCGCAGCATCCTTTCCACGGCATCGGTGAAGACTTTCGGCGAGGCCAGTTGCATCTCCCGGCTGCTCATCTCGACCGCCACCTGCACCGAGCTGGCGCGGGTCAGGCGTTCACCGGTCTCGGCATCGGTGATCAGGTAGTGAATCTTCAGGCGGTTTTCCCACTCCACCAGACTGGCGCGCACGTTCAGCCGCTGACCGAACACCGCGCCGCGCACGTAGCGCAGTTGCAGGTCGATCACCGGCCAGGCATAGCCCGAGTCGACCATCTGGTTGTAGTTGTGGCCGATCTTGTCGAGCAGTGCACAGCGCGCCACTTCCAGGTATTTCACGTAATGGCCGTGCCAGACGACGTGCATGGTGTCGACGTCAAAGAACGGCACGAGGATTTCCGTATCGGCGTGAAGCACTCCGGCACTACGCATGCAGCCTCCAGTGTTGCTCGGCGATGCGTTGCAGGCACAGGCGCAATTCACCTTCCAGGGCACGGTCTTCGATCACCGGCGGGAAGTCCCGGGCCAGTTGCTCGTGCATGGCGGCCAGCGATGGCGGCAGTGGTCGTGCATCTTCATCGCGGCCGCGCAGCCATACGCCTTGATTGGCCGCCAGCAACGTGGCGGCGGCGACCTGTTCGGTCAGCTCCAGCACACGAATGGCGTCGCGGGCGGCGATGGTGCCCATGCTCACCTTGTCCTGGTTGTGGCACTCGGTGGAGCGCGAGAATACGCTGGCCGGCATGGTGTTTTTCAACGCTTCGGCGGTCCAGGCACTGGCGCCGATCTGCACGGCCTTGAAGCCGTGGTTGAGCATCGCGCGGTCGGCGCTGGCGCCGGACAGGTTGCTCGGCAAACCGTGGTTGTAACGCTCGTCCACCAGCAGCGCGAGTTGTCGGTCGAGCAGGTCGGCGACGTTGGCCACGAGGTTTTTCAGGCTGTCCATGGCGAACGCGATATGTCCGCCGTAGAAGTGCCCGCCGTGTAGCACGCGCTCGGCTTCGGCGTCGATGATCGGGTTGTCGTTGGCGCTGTTGAGTTCGGTCTCGATGAACGAACGCAGCCAGTTCAGGCTGTCAGCCAACACGCCCAACACATGCGGTGCACAGCGCAGTGAGTAACGATCCTGCAAACGGTGCAGCGGAGCGGTCGGTGCGTCGATCGCCAGATCCTTGCGCAGCCACGCGGCGACCTGCATCTGCCCCGGATGCGGCTTGGCGGCGAACAGGCGCTCGTCGAAGTGTTCAGGATTGCCTTGCAGCGCCACCACGTTCAGCGCGGTGATGCGGGTGGCCAGTTGCAGCAGGTAATCGGCGCGGGCGTAAGCCAGGCAGGCCAGACCGGTCATCACGGCGGTGCCGTTCATCAATGCCAGCGCTTCTTTCGGGCGCAGCACCAACGGTGTCCAGCCCAGTTCGCGGTGCACATCGGCAGCCTGGCGGCGTTCGCCACGGAACATCACTTCACGCTCGCCGGACAGGGTCGCGGCGACGTAGGACAGCGGCGTCAGGTCGCCGCTGGCGCCCACCGAACCCTCTTCAGGAATCAGCGGTAAAATGTCGTGTTCAAGAAACGCATGCAGGCGCTCCAGCAACTCGATGCGCACCCCGGACACGCCGTGGCACAGCGACTGCAACCGCGCCGCCAGCACCGCACGGGTGGCCTGGGCGTCGAGCAGTTTGCCCAGTCCGCAACCGTGGAACGTGTAGAGATGACGCGGCAGCGCCTCGACGTGATGCAACGGCACCGCGACCACGCAGGAGTCGCCGTAACCGGTGGTCACGCCGTAGATCACGCCTTCCTTGTCCAGCAGCGAATCGAGGAACCGCGCGCCCTTGGCGATGCGTTCGCGATAAGGCGCGTCGCTCTGCAACTGCACGGGCGCCTGACGGTTGGCCAGGGCCAGCACGTCTTCGATGCGCAAAGGGCGTTCGCCGAAGGTGACCGGCTCAGGAGTTGGCGTTGTCATCGGTTTTCCAGAATGGGTAAAAGTTGAACCATTGGCACGGTGCTTCGAGGCAATAGTGACTCAGGCGTTGCGCATAGCGGGTGGCCCACTGATGAATGACCTGTTCGCGCTCGCGGCGTGACCACACCACGGCGTCGGCGAACGGCTCGAGAGTCAGGCGGTAGTGTCCGTCTGGTTGCTTGAGGCACATCAGCAGGTTGACCGGACATTTCAGCAGGCCGGCCAGCAGCCACGGCCCTTGCGGAAATGGCGCCGGGTGGCCGAGAAAGTCCACGGTCACGCTGCGCCCGCCATGCAGCGGCACGCGGTCGCCGGCAATCGCCAGCCACTCGCCGCGCTCCAGCCGTTCGTGCAGTTGCAGCATGATCACCGGGTCCAGCTCGCTGACCTGGATCAGTCGCAGGTTGGTCGCCCCGGCCTCGCCCAGCAGACGATTGAATTGCTCGGCGTGCTTGGTGTGCACCAGCACGTTCATCGTGACCTTTTCGCCCAGCTCCGCCAGCGCCCGGCACACTTCGAGGTTGCCCAGATGCGCGCCCACCAGCATTTGCCCGCGACTGCCGCGCAACTGATTGCGCAACAGCGCCGGGTCGATGATTTCGATCTGCTCGATCTTCAGCTTGCCGTTCCACACGTCGAGCTTGTCGAGCAGCGAATCGGCGAATGCCATGAACTGGCGGAATACTCGCCACCGGGTCGGGCGCAGTTCGTGGCGACCGCTCCAGTCGGCGAGGCGCTGCTGATACTGCCAGGCACTGCGCCGCGCAGTGCGGCCGAACAGGAAAAAGTACAGGACGATGCCGTACAGCAACGGACTCAGCAGGCGTCGACCAAGGACCTTGGCGGCGAACGCGGTGAATTTCATCAGCAGGAAACTGCCGCGCTCTTCGCGGTCGGCCCAGTGCTTCTTGTCGGTCTCGACGGTCATGCGCGCCACCGTCGCCAGAGGATCACGGGCAAGCGCAGCAACATGCCGAAGAACAGGCGCGTGTGCATGCTCGAGATCAGCACGTTGTCGTAGAACAGGCGAAAGTGCGACACGCCGTCCAGCGGGTAATGCACGCTGGTCTGCAACCAGCGCATCGGCTGATTGCGCCACGCCAGGCGCACCAGAATGTCCGAGTCGAAATCCATGCGCTTGCCGATCCGCGCCGAGTCGATCACGCCCAGCGTCGGTTCCAGCGGATACACGCGGAAGCCGCACATCGAGTCGCGAATCTGCAGCGACAGGGTGTTGATCCACACCATCACGTGGGTCAGGTAGCGCGCATACAAACGGCCCTTGGGCACGCTGGCGTCGTACAGCGGATAACCGCAGATCAGCGACTTGGGGTGAGCGCGGGATTCTTCGATGAAGCGCGCCACATCCTGCAGGTCATGCTGACCGTCGGCGTCGACCTGCAAGGCATGGCTGAAGCCGAGCCGCGCGGCTTCACGCAGACCGGTCATCACCGCGCCGCCCTTGCCCTGATTGGCAGTGAGGCGCACCAGATGAACCCGCTCGCGCTCGGCCAGCGCGTCCAGCACCGCCGCGCAGGATTTGCTGCTGGCGTCGTCCACCAGAATGCACGGCAGATCCTCGGCGAGCAGGGCGTCGACCACCGTGCCGATGGCGGTTTCGTGGTTGTAGACCGGGATCACTGCGCAAGGATTATGCATCGCCAGTCCCCAGCAGAATCCGCCCGCTGGAGCAGGTGGCGGTGTCGTTGCGATAGGCGAAATACAACTTGCCGCGCTCCGGGTCGAAGCGCAGGTGCAACTGGATTTCATCGCCGGGGCGCACCAGTTGCTGGAATTTCAGCACTTCCATGCCGGCGAACGCGCCGGGCAGGTTCAGCAGTTGCCGACCCAGGTTCAGCGCCCATTCGACCTGCACCACGCCCGGCAGTACCGGGGCCTTGGGGAAGTGGCCGCTGAAGTAGGCCAGATCCGGCGGAACGCTCAATTGCAGGTTCCATTCGCCCTCGGTTTCGGCCTGCTCCAGGATTTCCGGTGCTTTTGGCCGTGGCGCCAACAGCAAGGCTTCGACGTCGGCTTGAGGCAATTTGCCCTGTGAGGTCAGCGGCAGTTGTCGTAGCAGACGCCAGCGGCGGGGCAGGGCCAGGGCTTCGCAATGGTCGCCGAGATGACGGCGCAAGGTTTCGGTCAGGCTGCGTCGACCATGTTCGCGCAAGGCAAACAGGCCGGATTCGCTGAGCACCAGCAGGGCGCCGAGGGACGCGCGGTTTTCCTGCACCACGCCCAGACGCGCTTCGGCGACCCAGTCGTGGGCTACCAGCGCCTGTTCAAGCATCGGCAGGGAAATACGTTTTTCTTCGAGTTTGACGATCCGGTCGAGCCGCCCGAGCAATTCAAAGCGGCCATCGGCCTGAATACGCGCCGCATCGGCGGTGTGTTCGACATGCCCGGCGGGCAGGTAGGGCGAAGCGATCAGCAAGGCGCCGTCGCTGTCCTGGCTCAACTCGACGCCGGCAAACGGCTGCCACAACGGTTCGCCCTGACGCCAGGCAATGCCGCCGGTTTCCGAGCTGCCGAGGATTTCCGTCGGCCACTGTCCCAAGCGTTGATGCAGGCTTTGTGCGGCGTCAGCCGGCAGTGCGCCACCGGACGAAAACACCCGGCGCACGACGCTCAGGGCTGGCCAATCGAGGTTGTCGCCCATGCGTTTGAGCAGCGCCGGACTGGCGACCCAGACGAAGGCCGGGTGCTCGCGGCTGGCGCGTTGCAGGTCTTCCGGGAAGGCCAGTTGCTTGCGCAGGAATGGACGCCCGGCGCACAGCGGCCACAGCACACGAAACAGCAAGCCGTAGATGTGCTGGGTGGCGACGCTGCCGAGGATGCAGGCTTCACCCAGGTCCGCGCCCCATAGTTGCTCAAGGGCTTCGACTTCGTTGGCCAGTTGGCGCAGGGATTTGTCGATGCGCTTGGGCTCGCCGCTGGAGCCGGAGGTGCACAGGCTCAGGCGGCACTGGTCGAGATCCAGTTCGGCAGCGGGCAGGGGAGGTTGCAGCAAATCGCTCAGACGAGCGTCACCGGCCTGATCGGTCAGCCACAGATCGACGTCGTTCGACCAGCGCTGGCGGGTCTGCACTTGCAGATCAGACGGCAGCAACACGCTGACGCCGGCACGCCAGGCGCCGAGCAGGGCGACGGCCAGGTCGGCGGCATCTTCCAGATGTACCGCCAGACGTTGCACGCCGCGCGCTTGCAGACCTGCCGCCAGGCTCAGGGCCTGTTCGCACAGTTGTGCATGATCGAATGCCGGTGCGCTCGTTACCGTGCGCGCCGGCAGGGCCTTGAGCAACAGCTGCTCAAGTTTTATCCAGTTCATGGGCGACCTCTTACCCGTTGTCGTATCAGCCATTCAATGGCAAACATCAGGCCGATCAATCCGTAGGAGATCAGGCCGGTGTACAACATCCACCAGTTCAGCGGCGCCCACAGTGTCAGCAGGGCGGCGCACAAACCGTTGCAAAAGAAAAACACGCTCCAGGCCACGGTGACCTGGCGGGTGTAACGAATCGCCTTGGGCGGCAGTTGCGGTTCACGCAGGCGAGCCAGACGCTCGACCATCGGCGGGCCGTATTTCAGGCTCAGGCTGAACAGCACCAGCATGAAGCCGCTGATCAGCACCGGGTACCAGCGCAACAGCAAAGGGCTGTCGAACACCGCCAGCAGCAGGCAGAACACGATCGCCACGCCGGCCATCCACAAACTGCCGGGCTTGCGTTCGCCGGTCAGCGCCCGGGCCAGCCACAGGCCGCCCAGCAGCAGGCCGAACTGCCATGGCGCGAAATGCTCCATGCCGAAATACACCGCAAAGGGATACAGCAAGCCTGCCAGCAGCAGGCCGAGGCCGATCAGTCGGCTCATGCGGCCGGTTGAACCAGACGGTAGACCGCCTCGACCACGTCGCTGACGGTGCGCACCGACTTGAATTCCTCGGCGGCGATTTTCTTGCCGGTCTGGCGTTTGATGTGATCGATCAGGTCGACGGCGTCGATGCTGTCGATTTCCAGATCCTGATACAGGTTGGATTCCAGGCTCACGCGAGCCGGGTCCAGTTCGAACAGCTCGACCAGGGCATCGCGCAGGGTGTTGAAGATGTCGTCACGAGTTTGCATGGTCCGGTCTCAAGCTGCCTGTTTTGCCGTGACGAACGCCGCAAGGCTCGCCACGTTGGAGAAATGGTTACGGGTGTCCTTGGCGTCGGCGTCGATCTTGATGCCGTACTTTTTCTGGATCGCCAGGCCGAGCTCCAGGGCGTCGACGGAATCCAGGCCCAGGCCTTCGCCGAACAGCGTCTGGTCGTCGCCGATGTCCTCTGCGCTGATGTCTTCGAGGCCCAGGGCGTCGATGATCAGCTCTTTGATGTCACGGTTTAGATCGCTCATCTTCGGCGAGCTCCTTGATAAAGAATTGGTGCAAATAGTCGTTGAGCTTGCGCGAAGCCTGGGGCGCTGGCCCCTGCGCGGCGAAAGTCTGTGGGTCTATATCGGCCCCGACGTGAAAACTGAAGTGCACGCGGCGACTGGGAATGCGATACCAGGGCTCGGCCTTGGTCAGGGTGGTCGGACTGACCTTGATGACCACCGGGGTGAGGATTTTCGCACCGCGCAGCGCGATGGCCGCCGCGCCCCGATGAAAGGCTGGCGCCTGACCTGGCTGGGTGCGGGTGCCTTCGGGAAAAATGATCAGGGTCTGCCCGCTCTGCAAGGCACCGGCGGCGGCGTCGAGCATGTCCATGCTGCCGTCGTTGCTGATGTATTCGGTGCTGCGCAGCGGGCCGCGAGTGAAGGGGTTTTCCCACAGGCTTTTCTTCACCACGCAGTTGGCACCGCGCACCAGACCGATGAGAAACACTACGTCGATCAGTGAAGGGTGGTTGGCGATGATCATCTGCCCCGGACGGCCGAGGCGTTCGGCGCCCTGAATGTCGTAGGTCAGCACGCCGGTACGGGCCATGAACCGGACAAAAAACCAGAACAGCCGGCTGACGGTCTGGCGTGCCCGTTCGCGATGCGTAATGGCATCGCCCGGCAGACAACCGAGCAATGGAAATACCAGCAGGCGCAGGCACAGACCACCGAGCCCGAACAGGGCGAAGCTGGTGGCAGTGGCCAGCAGACGCCAGTAATAGGCGTCGCGGTTTTTTCCGATCACGGGTTGCGTTGCCAGGTCCATAGACGAGTCTTCCAGGCATGTTGGCAATGGGGTTGCTGACCGAGCAGGGTTCGCAGCAGATTCAGTGCGTGGGGCCACTGCGTTTTTGACCGTGCTTCGGGGGCGCTGTTCAGGGTCAGCCGCCAGTCGGTACCGGGGGTGAGCAACAGCCCGACCGCGTAGGGAAACGGTACGTCGTCGATCCACGTCGAATAGGCTTCGGGCGGCTGTTCCTCGGTGATCACCAGCAGCACCGCCGGGGCGCCTTCGTTCAGCAACGTGGCCGCTTCGAGCATGCCGTGTTCGAGGCCGTCGCCAGCCGCAGCGAGCGCGGTCATTTCGCTGGTCTCGCCGCGCATGATCGACCACAGGCCGATGATCGCGTTGTGCACCGACAGGCTGAACTGGGTCGGCGACAGCGGCTGTTCGTTGGCCAGATCGCTGAGGATTTCAAAGGTGCGCGGGGTTTCGCCGTGCCGGGAGACGAACACCAGCGGCAGGTTTTCCCGACCGTCGGCCAGCGGCCAGCCGACACTGAACGCCATCCGCGCCAGACGGCTGAGACGACGGCGCTGCATGGCCGGCAGAAACGAAACATCGGGTGCGGCATCGCTGCTTTCGAGCACGACCGGTTGTCGGCTCCAGGCTTGCCAGGCTTCCACACTGTCGAGCCCGGGAGCCCAGGCGCGCCATTGGGCGATGTTGAAGTTGATCACGGACATTTATCCCGCCCCTGCGGGCTGAGTTGACGCGGTTTCGCCAACGTCGCCGCTGAGCTGATTTAGCCTGAAATGGCATGGCGCGTGGCGCCGGGTGGCGCGCATTATCCCGGTGCGACGAGTGTGTAGCAAATGCTGGTTACATTTTGAACGACGAAATGAACCGAATGGTACGCGGCAAGAGCTATCACTTGGCCATTATCCAGATTGTCGGGTGTCTGTCTGTCAGGCGAATCGGCGATCATCGGGTGTCTTTGCGCCGTATTCATTGGGATATTGGCGCCCGACTCTGTAGTCCGTGCCCATCGAGGTAGCGAACCGGCACCGGGCACCACTACACTCGGTCATTCTTTGATACACGGAGGTTTTGTCATGCGGCGCGTGGTGTTCAATCAGAAAGGTGGCGTGGGCAAATCCAGCATTGCCTGCAATCTGGCGGCGGTAAGCGCCAGCGAGGGTTATCGCACGCTGTTGGTCGACCTCGATGCCCAGGCCAATTCCACTCAGTATCTGACCGGGCTCACGGGTGATGACATTCCGATGGGCATTGCCGATTTCTTCAAGCAGACCCTGTCTTCCGGGCCGTTCTCGAAAAAGAATCAGGCGGATATCTACGAAACGCCGTTCGACAACCTGCACATCATCACCGCCACTGCCGAACTGGCTGACCTGCAGCCCAAGCTTGAGGCCAAGCACAAGATCAACAAGCTGCGAAAGCTGCTCGACGAGTTGTCGGAAGATTACGACCGGATCTATCTGGATACGCCACCGGCGCTGAATTTCTACGCGGTCTCGGCACTGATTGCCGCCGATCGGGTTTTGATTCCCTTTGACTGCGACAGCTTCTCGCGTCAGGCCCTGTACGGTCTGATCGCCGAGATCGACGAGTTGAAGGAAGACCACAACGAAGGCCTGGAAGTCGAAGGCATTGTGGTCAACCAGTTCCAGGCCCGGGCCAGCCTGCCGCAGCAGATCCTCGACGAACTGATCGCCGAGGGCCTGCCGGTGCTGCCGGTCTACCTCGCCAGTTCAGTGCGCATGCGCGAGTCGCATCAGGCCAACACGCCGCTGATCCACCTCGACCCACGGCACAAGCTGACGCAACAGTTCGTCGAACTGCATAACCTGCTCGAAGACGCCTGAAGCCTTGTCAGATGCCCTGGCTGCGCAGCCAGGCCATCAACTGCGGCAACGGGAAAGCCCCGCTCTGACGGGCGACTTCCCGGCCGTTGCGGAACAGAATCAGGCTCGGAATCGAACGAATCCCCAGCTGCGCCGACAACTGCTGATTGGCCTCGCTGTCCAGCTTGGCCAGCCGGCATTTGCCCGCCAGCTGCGCAGCCGCCTGCTCGAACACCGGCGCAAACGACTTGCACGGCCCGCACCACTCCGCCCACACGTCCACCAGCAACGGCAGATCACCCTTGATCTGACTGGCGTAATCGCCTTGCTTGAGCTCGAACGGCTTGTTCAACAGCACCTCGGACTTGCAGCGCCCGCACTTCGGGTGATCGTTGAGGCGCTCGGCGGGAATGCGGTTGAGGCCGTTGCAGGAGGGGCAGGGGATGAGGAGTGGGTCGGTCATGATCGGAATCCGGTGGAGAGCTGATAACTACTAGTTGGAGACGTTTGCTCATATTTTCAATCGTGCAGTGTTTGGCTGTGAGCCTAGGCTGAGATGAACCGGCTTAGTCCGTTGGTCTGCTCGGCCGTATCGCAACTTGCGATAATTTTGATCTGTGATTAACTCCCCATAGCAGAATGCGATAAGGATGTTGCATGCATGTCATCACCGGAAAACGAATACGAGAAGCGAAGGCCAAATGGCCTAACGCAGCTACAGCACTGGACCACTGGCTGGAAGTGGCGAAAGGGAGCAAATCGCCAGATTTTGCGGCGCTGAAGGCCTTGTTTCCAGCTGTCGACAAAGTGGGTGATTTTCATGTTTTCGATATTGGCGGTAACAAGCTCAGGTTGATCGCCTATGTCAGATTTCGACCTCAAAAGTTGTACATCAGACATGTGTTGGATCATCGCGAATATGACCGCGGTAAATGGAAGGAGGCTAAGGCATGAGTGTTCTGATCAAAAAAGCCGCTGAGCACTGGGAGTTCGTTTCGCCCTTGCTGCGCAAGCCGAAAAGCGAAGACGACTACGACAGGCTCGTTCAAGCCCTTGACGAGCTGCTCGAAATGACGGGTGATGATGAGTCTCATCCTTTAATGAGTCTGGTGGATATCATCGGTGACTGGATTGAAGAATGGGATCGCGTGCATCACCCGACGCCTAAACCGCCCGGTTTTGAAGTACTGGGGTATTTGATGCGTGAGCATGGTTTGACCCAGAGCGATTTGCCGGGTGTGGGGACTCAGTCTGTTGTTTCGGAAATCCTCAGTGGAAAGCGCCAGTTGAATCTGCGGCAGGTCCGCTGGCTGGCCGAGCACTTCAAGCTACCTGTGGACGTGTTTATCTGAAAGGAAACCAGTGTGTCCAGTGTCGTGGCCTTTGCACTCTGAGCATGTCGCGCGGTTTTTTCAGCCGGCGCTGTCATCTAGCAGGTTGCCTGACGGGAGGGTGCACGGCTCCAAGACAGGAGACCGTGCGCTTCATGAGGAACAACTGATCTCCAAATGCTTGCCCCACTCCGGCGGCCGTTCCGCGTAACTCTCCATTCCAGGCTGTTCCTCGAATGGATTGCTCAGCACCGCATGCAACCGGCGCACTTCTGAATAGTCACCCTGCTCGGCGGCATCAATAGCCTTCTGCGCCAGATAGTTGCGCAGGATGTACAGCGGATTCACCGCATGCATCCGCGCACGGCGCTGTTCCTGATCGGTCGCGCCATCGCGTGCGACGCGGGCGACATAGCGCTCGCCCCAGGCATCGAAACCCTTGATATCGACGAAGTCATCGCGCAGGCGAGCGACGGCCTGTTCGGCTGACTCTTCGCCCAGGCGGCGGAAGAACAGCGTGTAATCGACGCCGCTGTTCTGCATCAGTTGCAGCAGTTGTTCCAGCAGTTGCTGGTCGTCGTCCTCGGCGGTGGTGAAGCCGAAGCGGCGGCGCATCAGGTCGAGGTAGTGCGCCTGGAACAGCGGCAGGTACAAACCGAGGGTTTCGCGCAGGGCTTCAACGCTGATGAACGGCGTCAGGGCCTGGGCCAGGGCGCTGAGATTCCACTGGCCGACAGGCACCTGATTGCTGAAGGAGTAGCGGCCCTGGTCGTCGGAGTGGTTGCAGATGAAGTTCGCATCGAAATCGTCGAGGAAGGCGAACGGGCCGAAGTCGAAAGTGATGCCGAGGATCGACATGTTGTCGGTGTTCATCACGCCGTGGCAGAAGCCGTAGGCCTGCCATTTGGCGATCAGTTCGGCGTTGCGCTCGACGATCTCGCGGAACATCGCCAGATACGGCTCCGGCTGTTCCAGGCATTCGGGGTAGTGCATCGCCAACACGTGTTCGCCGAGCAGCTTCTGCTGCTCGGGACGTTTGGTGTAATAGAAATATTCGAAATGGCCGAAACGGATGTGGCTCGGCGCCAGGCGCAGCACCATCGCGGCGCGTTCCTGTTTCTCACGCCAGACCGGGGTGTCGGAGCCGATCACGCAGGCGGCGCGTGAAGACGGGATGTTCAGCGCATGCAGCGCTTCGGAAGCGAGGAACTCGCGGATCGACGAGCGCAGCACCGCGCGACCGTCGCCCATGCGCGAGAACGGCGTCTGCCCGGCGCCCTTCAGATGCAGGTCCCAGTGCTCACCGGCGGCGTTGTAGACCTCGCCCAGCAACAATCCGCGCCCATCGCCCAATTGCGGGGTGTAGCCGCCGAACTGATGTCCGGAATAGACCATCGCCCGTGGCTCGGCATCGGCCCACAACTTGTGGCCGCCGAACAGCTCGGCAAATTCCTGGGTGTCGGCCACTGCCGGGTCCAGATCCAGCAGCGCCAGAGCCGCAGGGCTGGCCACGACCAGTCGCGGATTGTCGATCGGTTCGGGCAGCACGTGGGCCGAGAACGCATCGCCCAGGCGGGCGAAGCGGTTGTCGAAGGTCAGTTCGTCGAGGGCTTTCAAGGACCGGCTCCAGCAGAATGTCCGAGCATTCTGCTGGGATTAGCCGGGTTAGTCGAGTTTGGCCGGCGGCGGTTCCTGCAAGGGTTTCTGGTCATCGCTGACCGGCACGATGGTTTTGGTTTCCGGCTCGATCGGCACCATCTTGTATTCCTGACCGTGGAGGTTCTTCAGGTAAACCTCCATCTGGCGGAACGAAATGTTGATGTGCTGCTTCTTGAACTCGCGGTTGATGAAGCGGTTGACCTCATCGAGTACCGGGTTGCGGTCGCCGAGATCGCGCACATGCATGCGCAATTCGTGGTCGAGAGTGCTTTCGCCGAAGTTGAGGAAGTACACGTGCGGCTCGGGTTCCTTGAGCACACGCGGGTTTTCCCGGGCGGCCTTGAGCAGCAGTTCCTTGACCAGATCCAGATCCGAACCGTAATCGACGCCCAGTTTCAGGGTCACCCGGGTGATGGTGTCGGTCAGCGACCAGTTGATCAGTTGCCCGGTGATGAACGTCTTGTTCGGGACAATGATGTCCTTGCGGTCGAAGTCGGTGATGGTCGTGGCGCGGATGCGGATCTTGCTCACCGTACCCGAGAGGTTGCCGATGGTAATGGTGTCGCCGATCCGCACCGGGCGTTCGAACAGGATCATGATGCCGGAGATGAAGTTCGCGAAGATCTCCTGCATGCCGAAACCGAGGCCGACCGACAGCGCCGCCACCAGCCATTGCAACTTGTCCCAGCTGACGCCGAGGGTCGACAGGGTCGAGACGAAACCGACCCCGGCGATCACGTACGACAGCAGCGTCGTGGTCGCGTACGCACTGCCTTGAGCCAGATTGAGTTTCGACAAAACGAACACTTCAAGCAGGCCCGGCAAGTTGCGGGCGAGCGCGAAGGTGATGCCGATGATGATCAGCGCGCCGAGCATGTCGCCGATGCTGATCGGCACCATGCTCATGTTGGCGCCGGTGCCGCTGGTGTATTCGTAGAGGGTGATGTTGTCGAGGTACGAGAACACCGTGATCAGGTCGGCCCAGACCCAGTACAGCGCGGCGATGAAACCGCCGAGCAGTGCCAGACGGATCAGGCGCAGAGACTGTTCGTTGACCTTTTCGATGTCCAGGGTCGGCTCTTCGATCACCGCTTCGCCGTCGCCGGCTTCTTTCGCGGCCTGACGTTTGGCCAGGGCGCGCTGGTAGGCCAGACGGCGTGCCGCAACCGCGAGGCCACGGACGAACGTGGCTTCGATCACCAGCCAGAACATCAGCAGGTACAACGTGTTGATCAAGCGGTCGCTGAGCTTCAGCGCGGTGTAGTAGTAGCCGAAGCACACGGCGACGAACAGCGCGATAGGCAGCAGAGTGAACATCACGCCCACAGCCTTGCGGAACAGCGAGGCGTTTTCGTGGGTCGGGCTGCTGATCAGCAGACGGCTGAGCAGCCACGCCATCAGGGCGTAGCAGGTCAGCACAACCGGCATGCCCAGCACATCGTCGGCCAGCGCCGCCGGTTGCAGCTCGGCGACCGCCACCACCGCCACCAGCGCCATGACCACCAGTCCGAGGCGACGCACCCAGCCTTGCAGGAATTCGACCTGCGGCTTTTCCCAGCGGAAGTGCAGTTCCGCCACGCCGCCCGGCGCGAGGATCCGGTAAGCGGTGTAGAACACCAGCCACGCCTGGGCCATTTGCAGCAGCGCCGCGCCCATGTTGGCGTTCTGCCCGCGGGCGTCGATCTGCAACGCCAGCCCGCAGAGGGCCAAGCCCAGCGCCACCGGCATCGCCAGCAGAATATTGATCAGGATCGCCTGTGGCGTATGCCACTGGCTGTCACGCTTGAAGTGACCGATGTCCTGATGAACCTTGTTCAAGCGCGAGTACAACTGCTTGCGGCGCCACAGCAGCGCGCCGATCAGCAGCGCCAGCGGCAGGAACAACAGCGGTCGCTGGGTCAGGCCGTCGGTCAGTTCGCTGAAGCTCGAGGCCAGCGGCAAAGTGTCGATCTGACGCTTGAGGCGCTCCGGCACGCCGCGCATCCATTCGGTGTCCAGCGGCTTGTTGCTCGGAATCCAGAACATCTGCTCGTCGAGGGTCGCGCGCAGGCTTTGCGCGGTGCTCAGCAGTTGTTTCTGGTTCAGTTGCAGGGTGATCGATTCGTTGAGCATCGCGCTCAGTTCGCGACTCAGCCGTTCCAGCAGATCGACGCGAGTGTTGGCCAGCTCGAGCAGGCTCTTGCGCAGTTGTGGCGTGACTTGTTCCGGCGGCTGGGTGGACAGCAGGTTGTCGACGTAGGTCGCCGGATTGCTCAGCTGTTCGCGCTGTTGGTTGATTTCGAACTGGTACAGGCGAATGTCGGCGATCTGGTCCGCCAGATCGCGGTCGACCTTGAGGCGCGGCAGCGCCTGTTTCTGTTTATAGAGAATCTTCGACAGCAGAAGGCTGCCCTTGAGCACGTTGATCTGCTCGTCGAGGGCCGAATCGCTCTGGGTCACGCTGTCCAGCTGCTGCTTGGTCTGCAGGTTCTGTTGGGTCAGTTCGTTGAGGCGGTCGGTGCTTTTGAGCAGGTAGTCGGAGAGCTTGAGGTTGGCCGCGCTTTCCGTGGCGAGCAGGGCGCTGCTGCCGGACTTCTGGGCCTCGATCGACTGCTGCGTCACGGTTTCCTGCGACAGGGTCAGACGTTTCTGGTTGATCAGGGTTTGCAGTTCCTGGATCTCGCGGTCCAGACGGTCGGACTTTTCCGAAAGCAGGTCATGCTGGCTGTTGCCCAGATCCTGCAATTGGTTGTTGCCGGCCAGTTCCTGACGGCGCAGCGGGATCAGCGCGTTCAGGGCGGCCAGCTCGGCGTTGAGCAGGTCGCGCTGCTCGGCGCTGACGGTTTTGCCGGCGTCCTTGCCGGTCTTGAGGATGTTATTGATCTGCTGGATGCGCGTCTGGCTGCTGGAAATCTCGGCCTGGGCACGCTCGGGGCGGGTCTGGGCGGTGATGATCAGGCTGTTGGCGTCGGCCAGGGCCTTTTGCAGATCGCTTTGCTGGGTCGAGCGCTCGGTGAGCATCTGCTCCAGCTGCTGAATGTTTTCCTTCGGGAAGCGCTGCGCCACCGGCACTACGGCGCTGGCCTTGAGGCGGGTCAGTTCGCGCGAATTCTCGATAGTCTGCTTCGGCGCCGTGGCCAGTTGCTGCTTGAGGTCGATCAGCTTCTGTTCGTAGTCACGCCGGTTATTGAGCTGGTTCAGCGTGTTTTGCAGGACCGTCTGCAGGGCCTTCTTGTCGGCCTCGGGCAGTTTGCTGTCGGTGAGCTTGTCCAGGCTGGCCTGCACGGCGTCGCTGGACGGCGGTTCTGCGGCCTGCAGCGGGCCGACAGTAAGACTCAGGCCCAGCAGGGCCGCGAGGAAAAAGGAGCGCAGGGTAGGCATAGAGACCGGTCAAGCAAGTGAGAGTGGACGCAGTTTAGAGGAAGAGCCCGGGGCCCGGGCGACTTCCTTCGGGGAATCTGACGCCCACTTTGGCGATCTTGTTCCCGTCCATGACCGCAACCGTCCAGTGGGTGTTGTTCCATTCCACCTGGTCGCCAACGATAGGTGCACCGCCGACTTTCTGGGCAATGAAGTGGCCCAGGGTCATGTCCGGATCGATGCCTTCGGCGGGCAGGCCGTACAGGGCGGCAACCGCTTTGAGCTGGGCATCTCCTTCGAGCACGAAGTCGCCGAAGAAGCGCAGATCGAGGCCGCGTTGCGGCGCCTGGCTGAACAGTTTTCCGAGGGCCGGAAGGTTGTGTTCATGGCCGATAACACACAGCAAATCATCGACTTCCAGCACCGTACTACCCGACGGATGGAGCAGTTGCTGGCCGCGAAACAGGGCGGCGATACGGGTGCCTTCGGGCATTTTCAGTTCGCGCAGGGGCGAACCGATGCACCATTTTTCCGCGCCGAGTTTGTAAACGAACAGTTCCCACTCGCTGGTGACGTGCACTTCGAGGGCGGCGCGGGAAATCGGCGCCGGCTCCGGCGGCACCGTCACCTTGAGCAGCTTGGCCACCCACGGCAGGCTCGTGCCCTGCACCAGCAGCGACACCAGCACGATAAAGAACGCGAGGTTGAAGTACAGCTGCGCATTTGGCAGCCCGGCCATCAGCGGGAATACCGCCAGAATGATCGGTACCGCGCCGCGCAGACCGACCCAGGAAATGAACGCCTTTTCGCGGCCATGGAAGGCCTTGAACGGCAGCAGCCCGACCAGCACCGACAGCGGCCGCGCGAACAGAATCATCCACAGCGCCAGACCCAGCGCCGGCAAGGCGATCGGCAGCAGATCATGCGGAGTGACCAGCAGCCCCAGCACCAGGAACATGCCGATCTGCGCCAGCCACGCCATGCCGTCGAGCATGTGCAGAATGCCGTGACGACTGCGCACCGGGCGGTTGCCGATCACCAGGCCGCACAGGTACACGGCGAGGAAGCCGCTGCCGTGCAGGGCGTTGGTCAGGGCGAACACCACCAGACCGCCGGCGATCACCAGAATCGGATACAGGCCGGCGGCCAGATTGATCCGGTTGACCAGTTGCAGCATCAGCCAGCCACCGCCCAGACCGATCACACCACCGATGCCGAACTCGCGGATCAGGTGGGTCAGCAGGCTCCAGTGCAGGCCGGTCTGGCCGCTGGCGAGCATGTCGATCAGGGTCACGGTGAGGAACACCGCCATCGGGTCGTTGCTGCCGGATTCGATTTCCAGGCTGGCGGTCACCCGTTCGTTCAGGCCTTTGCCGCCGAGCAGCGAGAACACCGCCGCGGCATCCGTGGAACCGACGATGGCGCCGATCAGCAGGCCTTGAATCAGGTTGAGATCGAACAACCACGCGGCGGCCATGCCGGTGAGGCCGGTGGTGATGAGTACCCCGACCGTCGCCAGCGACAAAGCCGGCCATAGGGCCACGCGGAAACTGGACACCCGGGTGCGCAAGCCGCCGTCGAGCAGGATCACCGCCAGCGCGAGGTTGCCGACCAGATAGGCCGTCGGGTAGTTATCGAAAATGATGCCGCCGCCATCGACCCCGGCAGTCATGCCGACCGC
Source organism: Pseudomonas paraglycinae (assembly GCF_021601625.1). Classification (GTDB taxonomy): domain Bacteria; phylum Pseudomonadota; class Gammaproteobacteria; order Pseudomonadales; family Pseudomonadaceae; genus Aquipseudomonas; species Aquipseudomonas paraglycinae. The sequence continues at coordinate 268,251 of NZ_BQHR01000001.1, forward strand.
GAGGATGATCACCAGAATCGGGATGCCGAGACGGGAAGAAAGGGAGCTGACAAGAATGCTTGCGCCTACCAGCAACGCGCCGATCAAGAACAGGCTGTTGATGGTCGTCGCATTCAAAGGCAGTACTCCAGAAGCGGAAAGACGGGCACAAACTGACCATGCAGTCTGCGTGCCAGCGATTCTAACCTGTTGAAATGTGATGCTGTCAAAAAGGTTTTTCAGCGGGGGATTCGGGATTTGGGTTCGGCTTGCGATTGCTGCCCTCACCCTAGCCCTCTCCCGGAGGGAGAGGGGACTGACCGAGTGGCTCTCTCGAGTTACATCGACCTGAAATAGCGAGTCGAACTCAGGTCTTGAAACGCACGAAGATCTGCTCCCTCCCCCTCGCCCCCTTTAGGGGGAGAGGGTTGGGGTGAGGGGGTAGCTTTTGATCTTGACCTTGATCTAAAAAATCAAAGGCTAAACCGCCCAACCATATTGTTCAGATCCAGCGCCAGGCGCGACAGCTCGTTACTCGCCGCACTGGTCTGATTCGCGCCCGTCGCCGACTGCACCGACAGATCGCGGATGTTCACCAGGTTGCGATCCACTTCCCGTGCCACTTGCGCCTGCTCTTCAGCAGCGCTGGCGATCACCAGGTTGCGCTCGTTGATTTCGACGATGGCCGTGTTGATGGTGTCCAGCGACAGACCGGCGCCACGGGCGATGTTCAGGGTCGACTCGGCGCGCTCGGTGCTGTTGCGCATCGAATCCACGGCGTGTTCGGTGCCGCTCTGGATGCTGCCGATCATGCGCTCGATTTCGCTGGTCGACTGCTGGGTGCGGTGCGCCAGTGCACGGACTTCGTCAGCCACCACGGCAAAACCGCGACCGGCTTCACCGGCACGGGCCGCTTCGATGGCGGCGTTGAGCGCGAGCAGGTTGGTCTGGTCAGCCAGGCCACGGATCACGTCCAGCACCTTGCCGATGTCGCGGGATTCGTTGGCCAGGTCGCCGATCAGGGTCGCGGTGCTCTGCACATCGGCGCTCATGCGTTCGATGGCGCTGACGGTTTCCTGCACCAGATCGCGGCCGTCGCCGGCGGAGGTGGTGGCGTTCTTCGAAGCTTCCGAGGTGCTGACGGCGTTGTGTGCAACTTCTTCCACCGCGCTGGTCATCTCGTTGACCGCCGTGGCGGCCTGCTCGATTTCGTTGTTCTGCTGGGTCAGGCCTCGGGCGCTTTCGTCGGTGACGCTGTTCAGCTCTTCGGCGGCGGAGGCCAGTTGGGTGGCCGAGCCGGAAATCCGCTGCAGGGTGTCGCGCAGCTTCGACTGCATCTTGGCCATGGCCGCCAGCAGGCGTCCGGCTTCGTCGGTGCCGTCCACGTGGATCGGCTGGGTCAGGTTGCCTTCGGCGATGGTTTCCGCTGCATCGAGTGCCTTGGCGATTGGCTTGGTGATGCTGCTGGTCAACAACCAGGCGAACAGGAAGGTCAGGCCGGTGGCGATGATCAACAGGGTCACGACCAGATTGAACGACATCGAATACTGATCCGTGGCGCCCTGATTGGTCTCGGCGATCTGTTGGGTGTTGATCTCCAGCAAACGCGCGAGAGCGGTATTCACCGCTTCGGAATTGGCGAGCAAATCGGTGTTGAGCATCTGCCGCAGTTCGTCGATCTGATTGTTGCGTGACAGAGTCTTCATCCGGTCTTCGAGCTGGCGGTACTGTGCCAGCAACTGCACGTACTGATCGTAAGCCGCGCGTTCTTGCGGGCCATCGATCAGCGGCTCGTAGGCGCGTTGCGCGTCGGTGATCTGCCGGTTGCGTAAATCGAACAGCTCGATGGTTTTTTGCTGGACGTCTGGCTCGCGGTTGATCAGCAACCGATACGACAGCACGCGCAGGCGCAGGGTCAACTGGGTGAATTCGTCGAGGGCCTTGATCGAAGGCACGCTGGCGGTGGCGATGTCTTCGCCTGCTGCGCGGATCTTGCTCATCTGGTTCAGGGCGAACACACCAAGAATCAGCATCAGGCCGCCGATCAGGGCGAAACCGGTGAACGCCCGGGGGGCGATGTTCATATTGCGAAGGGACATGGGGCGTATACCAGGAAGGGCCGCATCCATGCGGGCTGAGACTGCTGTTGGGTGACTTATCGGTCATACGACTAAAGTCTTGAGTCGGTGCGCGTATTTGTCGCATCCGCACGCAAGCGACGAAGTGCAGGAACCAGATCGGCAGATGACAGTCTCTAAGACTCGCAAGAACGGTCGAGCCGCCAGGAAAATCAAGGCCTTGCGCCGGTTTAACCCTGGCGTCAACGACGACTTTTCTTTATCGTACGCGCCCTTTGAAAAAGCCCCGGAAGATCAAAATGTTGGAAGCATCCCTCAGCCAATTGGAACAGCTCGTCAGCGACCTGGTGCAACAAAACCAGACCCTGTCGCAAACCAACCAGACCCTGTCCACGGAACTGGCCCAGGCCAAGGATGAAAACGAAAGCCTGCAACTGAGCCTGATGGAACAGGAAGAAAAGCACGGCGCCACCGCCGCGCGCATCCAGGCCCTGGTTGATCGCGTCAACGCAGGTCCTGTCAGCGCATGAACCACGGCACAGCAGGGGTAAAAGTCATCTCCATCATGGGGGAGGACTATTCGATCAAGGCACCGGCCGGGGAAGAACAGACCCTGCTGGACGCCGCATTGATGCTCAAGGCCGCGCTGGCCGACACCAAGCGCAAATACCCGACCCTGATCGGCGACCGCCTGCTGGTGCTGGCGGCGATGAATCTGTGCTCGCAGCAGATTGAAATGAAGAAACAGCATCAGGAAGAACTCGAGCGTTACCAAGAGCAAGTCAGCGCCACGGTCGAGACCATCGCCAAGACCATCAATCAGGGTTGATGGGGTTGCGCACAACCAAAGAATAAGATTGTCGATTGGTTTGTATACAATCGGCACGGCTGTTGCAGTGTTTCAGCCTCTTATTCTTTGGGGGTGCTCCATGCAGTTCTGGCGTCGCAGTATTCAATGGCAGCTGATCCTCGGTATGGGCACCGCCCTGCTGGTCAGCATTCTGATCGTGGTTGGCATTTATACCCTGGTGGTCAACCGCCTCGCCCAGAGCTATCTGGTCGAACAGGCGCTGCCGTCGAGCATCGAAGCGACGCGCAACGACATCGAACGAATCCTCGTTCAGCCCCTTACCGCCGCCAAGGACATCGCCAGCAACACCATGGTCCGCGACTGGCTGGCCAATGGTGAAGACTCCGCCAAAACGGCGGGCTTCGCGCAGTATCTGGAAGGTATCCGCGCCGAACACAAGGCGTTTACCGCGCTGATCATCGGCACCGAATCCAATCACTACATCACTGAAAAAGGCCTGGATCGCACCCTGAGTCGCGATAAACCGGCCGATGCCTGGTTCTACTCCTTCCTCGACAGCAATCAGCCGCGAACTCTGAACATCGACAACGACGGGGCCACCGGAGAGCTGGCACTGTTCATTGATTTGAAGGTGGAGCAGGCCGGCAAAGTGGTCGGCGTGGCGGGTCTTGGATTGAGCATGAAAGAGCTGTCGGAGCTGATCCACAACTTCAGCTTCGGCGAGCGCGGGAAGGTCTATCTCGTGCGTTCCGACGGTTTGATCCAGGTCCATCCCGAAGCACAGTTCAGCGGCAAGCGCACCTTGAGCGAGCAGATCGGTGGCGCAGCAGCACAAGCGGTCATGGGCCATAAAGTCGCCGCCAACAGCAGCTTCCAGCGCGACGGTGAAGACTTCCTCGCCTTCAGCCTGCCTTTGCGCGACCTCGGCTGGACCCTGGTGGCCGAAGTGCCACAGTCGCAGATCTACGCCGAAGCCCGCCGGGCGATGTGGATGAGCAGCGGCATCGGTCTGGCGGTGGCGCTGGTCTGCCTGGCACTGGTGGTCTGGCTGGCTCAGGGATTGGTGCGACCGATTCGTCAGGTAACAGCTGCGCTGGTAGCAATCGGTAGCGGCGGTGGAGATTTGACCCATCGGTTAGATTCCAGCCGCGCCGATGAACTGGGCGACCTCGCCCGGGGCTTCAACCGTTTCCTAGACAGCCAGCGCGGGATGATCGGCGAAGTGCTGACCACCAGTGAACGTCTGCGCGTTGCCGTCGGTCAGGTGGCCAGGGTTGTGGATAACACCGCCGAACGCTCCGGTCGCCAGCAGGAAATGACCGACATGGTTGCCACCGCCGTCCACGAAATGGGCCTGACCGTACAGGAAATTGCCCAGAACGCCGGCAACGCGGCGCTTGCCTCGCAAACGGCGCGCGATGAAGCGATGCAGGCGCGGGAAGTGGTGGGTGGCTCGATTCGCCATATAGAAAGTATGTCCGATGAAATTGGCGTCGCGGCGGGCGCGGTGGGTGAGCTGGCGCATCAGGTGGCGTCGATCGATCAGGTGCTCGCGGTGATTCGCGGGGTGTCCGAGCAGACCAACCTGCTGGCGTTGAATGCTGCCATCGAGGCTGCTCGAGCCGGCGATATGGGGCGTGGTTTTGCGGTGGTGGCGGATGAAGTGCGCACCTTGGCGCGACGGACTCAGGCGTCTACCGACGAGATCCAGCAGATGATCGGCAGCCTCAAGCAGGGGGCGGAGAATGCTGTGTCTTCAATGCGTACCGGGCAGGCCGCGACGGGGACAGGAGTTGAATCGAGCCAGCGTACCGGGGCCTCTTTGACTGCCATTACCGGGCAGGTCGAGCGCATCAGCGACATGAACCATCAGGTGGCGACGGCGACTGAGGAGCAGTCGGCTGTGACTGAGGAGATCAACCGTAACGTGCAGGGGATTTCCGATCTGGCCCGGGCGACGGCGGGGGAGGTTCGGGCGTGTCGCGAGGATTGTCAGATGTTGCAGCGGCTGGCGGATGATCTGGCGCGGCAGATGGGTAGGTTCAAGTTGGTTTGAGTGCCAAGAGCCAAAGAGCCCCTCACCCTCACCCTAACCCTCTCCCGGAGGGAGAGGGGACTGACCGAGTTGTCTTGCTCTCTACATCGACCTGAAAAACCGAGTCGATTATGGATTCGGCATAGCACTTTCAGGTCGATGTACTTCTTAAGCATCCCCCATTCGGCCCCCTCTCCCTCCGGGAGAGGGCTGGGGTGAGGGCCGGGTTTCACTCGGTCAATGATCAGAACCACGCATCCTGCATCCCCAGACACGTATCATCCCGCGCCTCCAGCAACGCCAATTCATGCTGGCACCCCGGCACTTCCCACGTCAGAAAATAACGCGCCGCCTGCAACTTGCCCTTATAGAAGTCGACATCCGCCGCATTCCCCTTGGCCAACCCTTCCTCGGCTCGAATCGCCTGTTCCAGCCAGCGCCAGCCAATCACCGCGTGCCCGAACACCTTCAGGTACAACGCCGAGTTCGCCAGGCTGCTGTTGACCTTGCCTTGAGCCAGATCCGTCAGCAGGCCGATGGTCACGCTCTGCAGGCGCGCCACCAGTTTCTCCAACGGCTCACGCAGTGCGGTCAACGATTCGTACGCCACCGCGCGTTCGGCGGTGTCGGCGATCAGTCGAATCAGCTGCTTGAGCCCGGCACCACCGTTCTGCGCCAGTTTGCGCCCGAGCAAGTCCAGCGACTGAATGCCGTGAGTGCCTTCGTGGATCGGGTTCAGGCGGTTGTCGCGGTAGTACTGCTCCACCGGGTATTCACGGGTGTAGCCGTGGCCGCCGAGAATCTGGATCGCCAGTTCGTTGGCCTTGAGGCAGTACTCCGATGGCCAGGATTTGACAATCGGCGTCAGCAAATCCAGCAGTTCATGCGCCTGTTTGCGCTCGGCCTCGGTTTCCAGCGTGGTGGTGTCATCGAACAGCCGTGCCGCATACAGACCGAGATCGAACGCCCCTTCAACGTAGGATTTCTGTGTCAGCAGCATGCGTCTGACGTCCGCGTGCTGAATGATCGCCACCGGCGCCGTCGTCGGGTCCTTGCTGTCCGGCACCCGACCCTGCGGCCGTTCGCGGGCGTATTCCAGCGAGTACAGGTAACCGGCGTAACCGAGCATCACCGCGCCCATGCCGACACCGATCCGCGCCTCGTTCATCATCTGGAACATGTAGCTCAAGCCGTGATGCGGCTTGCCTACCAGATAGCCGACGCACTCGCCGTTATCGCCGAAGTTCAGCGCCGTGGACGTCGTGCCGCGCCAGCCCATCTTGTGAAACAGCCCGGCCAGCAACACGTCGTTGCGCTTGCCGAGGCTGCCGTCATCGTTAACCAGAAACTTGGGCACGATAAACAGCGAAATACCCTTCACCCCGGCCGGTGCGTCCGGCAGCTTGGCCAGCACCATGTGCACGATGTTTTCCGAGAGCGGGTGATCGCCGCCGGAGATGAAGATCTTGTTGCCCTTGAGGCGATAGGTGCCGTCGGACGCAGGCTCTGCACGTGTACGAATATCCGACAGCGACGACCCGGCATGAGGTTCGGTCAGGGCCATGGTGCCGAAGAAGCGGCCGTCGATCATCGGTTGCAGGAAACGTTGCTTCTGTTCTTCGGTGCCGAAGCTTTCGATCAGGTTGGCCGCGCCCATGGTCAGGAACGGATAGGAAGTAGAAGCCGCGTTCGCTGACTGAAAGTGAGCGAAGCAGGCCTGGGACAGCAGTGTAGGAAGTTGCATGCCGCCAGCGTCGAAACTGCGCGCCGCGTTGAGGAATCCAGCCTCGAGGAAGGCATCCACCGCCGGTTTCACCTCGGGAATCAGAATCGCCTGACCGTTCTCGTAGCGCGGCTCGTTTTCGTCGCCCTTGCGGTTGTGCGGTGCGAAGTACTTCTCGGCAATGTTGCGTGCCGTGCCGATGGCGGCGTCGAAGGTTTCGCGGTTGTGCTCGGCAAATCGCTCGCGCCGGGTCAGGCCCTCGGCATCGAGGACTTCGTACAGCTCGAAAGCCAGATTGCGGGAACTGAGCAGCGTCTCGGACATGGCGGCCTACCTTAAATAAAGTATGCCGCAGTCTAGGGAGGCTTATAAAAAGGGGAAAGGAAGATAGATAAGGGTGATGGGGCGGCACAAGTTACAAGCTTCAAGCCGCAAGTAAGAGCAGTTTGCTTTTACTTGCAGCTTGTCGCTCGAAGCTTGCAGCTGCTTTTATCCGATGGTCATCAGGCTGGCGTTACCGCCCGCTGCCGCAGTGTTGACGCTCAACGCGCGCTCGATCACCAGACGCTCCAGCGCAATGTTGGTCTCGCCCTGGGACAGACCCTGGACTCCAACAATGGCGCCAGCACGTTTGGCGATCTGCTGGCAGACCGCACGCAACTGGTCGGAGTGGCCGTGATGCAGAACCGCATCGAACACCACGTCGTCCTTGTTCCAGTCGGAAACCAGTTTGATCCGCGCCTGAATCTCCTTCGGCAGGCGTGCGAACAATGCCTTGCTGGTGTCGGATTCCGGCCAGACCGCCGAACCGCCCACCGCCAGTACCGCCGCGAGTTGGGTCAGCAGATCACCTTCGATGTCAGCCAGGCACAGCACGTGCTCGCGCGGCAGGATCGCGTAGCTGTTCTTCTCGCCGGTCGGGCCGGCCAGTACGCGGGTGATACCGCTTTGCGACTGCGCTGCGTACTGCACGCACAGGGTGCTCAGGTCGGCGAACTTGTTGCTGTCGGCCCAGGCTTTCAGGGCGGTCAGCGGTTTGCTCATGGCGTCGCGCAGACGAACGTCCGGTGCCACGGCAGCATCACCGCGAGCGAAGGATTGTTCGATGGCATCGGTAGGACGCGTCGACAGCAGACGGTACAGGTACAGCGGGCCACCGGCTTTCGGGCCAGTACCCGACAGGCCTTCACCACCGAACGGCTGGACGCCGACCACGGCACCGACGATGTTGCGGTTGACGTAGACGTTGCCGGCGTTGACGTTGTCGATCACCTTGGCGATGGTCTCGTCGATGCGGGTGTGCACGCCGAGGGTCAGGCCGTAACCGGAGGCGTTGATCTGGGCGATCAACTGGTCGATCTCTTTACGCTTGTAGCGCACCACGTGCAGCACCGGGCCGAAGATCTCGCGTTGCAGTTCGTCGAAGCTTTCCAGCTCGATCAGGGTCGGCATGACGAAGGTGCCGCGTTTGACTTCCTCGGTATCGGCGATGGCCACTTGGTACACGTTGCGACCTTTGTCGCGCATGCCCTGGATGTGCTTCTCGATACCGGCCTTGGCTTCGGCGTCGATCACCGGGCCGATGTCCACGGACAGGCGCTCCGGGTTGCCGAGACGGCTTTCAGCCATCGCGCCCTTGAGCATTTCGATGACGCGATCAGCGGAATCTTCCTGCAAGCACAGAACACGCAGGGCCGAGCAACGCTGACCGGCGCTGTCGAACGCCGACGACACAACGTCGATCACCACTTGTTCGGTCAGTGCCGAAGAGTCGACGATCATCGCGTTCTGGCCGCCAGTTTCGGCGATCAGCGGAATTGGACGGCCCTGGTTGTCGAGGCGACCAGCAATGTTGCGTTGCAGCAGACGCGCGACTTCGGTGGAACCGGTAAACATCACGCCTTTGACGCGCTCATCGCCCACCAGACCGGCGCCGACGGTTTCACCGCGACCCGGCAACAGTTGCAGCACGCCCTCCGGAATCCCGGCTTCAAGCAGCAGGCGTACGGCTTGTGCAGCCACCAGCGGAGTCTGTTCGGCCGGTTTGGCCAGCACCGGGTTACCGGCGGCCAATGCGGCTGCAACCTGACCGCTGAAGATCGCCAGCGGGAAGTTCCAAGGGCTGATACACACCACCGGGCCCAGTGGGCGGTGGGCGTCGTTGCTGAAATCGTTGCGTGCCTGCACCGCGTAGTAACGCAGGAAGTCGACGGCTTCGCGGACTTCGGCGATGGCGTTGGCGAAGGTCTTGCCGGCCTCGCGGGCCAGCAGGCCCATCAGCGGCTGGATCTCGCCTTCCATCAAGTCAGCGGCGCGTTCCAGAATCGCGGCACGTTCGGCCGGCGGGGTGGCCTGCCAGATCGGTGCGGCGTTCAGGGCGCATTGGATTGCGTTGTCGACGTCTTCGACCGTGGCTTCCTGCACGTGGCCGACCACGTCACGCAGATCGGACGGGTTCAGCACCGGTGCCGGCGCTTCGTTGCTGGAGGCGCAACCGAGCATCGGCGCAGCTTTCCAGTTGTTGTGCGCGGTCGCCAGCAGGGCACAGGACAGCGAAGCCAGACGATGTTCGTTGGCCATGTCGATGCCGGCAGAGTTGGCACGCTCGGAACCGTACAGGTCACGCGGCAGCGGAATGCGCGGGTGCGGCAGGCCGAAACCACCTTCCACGGTCGCCATCTGCTCGATCTGCGCCACCGGATCGGCCACCAGTTCCTGGATCGAAATCGACTGGTCGGCGATGCGGTTGACGAACGAGGTGTTGGCGCCGTTTTCCAGCAGACGACGTACGAGGTACGCCAGCAGGGTTTCGTGGGTGCCGACCGGAGCGTACACACGGCACGGACGGTTCAGCTTGCCTTCGGAGACTTTGCCTACAACCTGTTCGTACAACGGTTCGCCCATGCCGTGCAGGCACTGGAACTCATACTGGCCCGGGTAATAGTTCTGACCGGCAATGTGATAAATCGCCGACAGGGTGTGGGCGTTGTGCGTGGCGAATTGCGGGTAGATGACTTCCGGCACCGACAGCAGTTTGCGGGCGCAGGCGATGTAGGAAACGTCGGTGTACACCTTGCGGGTGTAGACCGGATAGCCTTCCAGGCCTTCGACCTGAGCGCGCTTGATTTCGCTGTCCCAGTACGCGCCTTTCACCAGACGGATCATCAGGCGATGACGGCTGCGGCGAGCCAGGTCGATCACGTAGTCGATCACGTACGGGCAACGCTTCTGGTAAGCCTGGATCACGAAACCGATGCCGTTCCAGCCAGTCAGTTGCGGCTCGAAGCACAGACGCTCAAGCAGATCCAGCGACAGCTCCAGGCGGTCGGCTTCTTCGGCGTCGATGTTCAGGCCGATGTCGTATTGCTTGGCCAGCAGGGTCAGCGACAGCAGGCGCGGGTACAGTTCGTCCATCACGCGCTCGTACTGGGCGCGGCTGTAACGCGGGTGCAGGGCCGACAGCTTGATCGAGATGCCCGGGCCTTCATAAATCCCACGGCCGTGGGACGCTTTGCCGATCGAGTGAATGGCTTGTTCGTACGAGGCCAGGTACTTCTGGGCGTCGTGTTCGGTCAGCGCCGCTTCACCGAGCATGTCGTAGGAATAGCGGAAGCCTTTGGCTTCGAATTTGCTCGCATTGGCCAGGGCTTCGGCGATGGTTTCGCCGGTGACGAACTGCTCGCCCATCAGGCGCATGGCCATGTCGACGCCCTTGCGGATCATCGGCTCGCCGCTCTTGCCGATGATGCGACTCAGGGACGAAGTCAGGCCGGCTTCATTGTGGGTGGAGACCAGTTTGCCGGTCAGCAGCAGGCCCCAGGTCGCCGCGTTGACGAACAGCGACGGGCTGTTGCCCAGGTGCGGCTGCCAGTTGCCGGTGCTGATCTTGTCGCGGATCAGCGCATCGCGAGTGCCTTTGTCCGGGATACGCAGCAGCGCTTCGGCCAGGCACATCAGCGCCACGCCTTCCTGGGACGACAGGGAGAATTCCTGCAGCAGGCCCTGAACAATGCCTGCACGACCGCCGGCACTCTTCTGGTTACGCAGTTTTTCCGCGATGGTTGCGGCGAGTTTGTTGGTGGCTTCGGCCATCGGCGCCGGCAGGCGAGCCTGCTCGATCAGCATCGGTACCACTTCCGGTTCAGGGCGACGGTAAGCGGCGGTGATCGAGGCGCGCAGCACCGACTGCGGCAGGATGCTTTCGGCGAATTCGAGGAAGCATTGGTGAGCGTGATCGGTGTGGACTTCGCCCGCGTCGTCGGCGTCCTTGGCGGTCAAACCGTTCAGCTCGGTCAGGGTTGCACCACCCTCGAGTTTTTCCAGGTAATTGAAAATTGCCTGCTTGATCAGCCAGTGCGGTGTGCGATCAATCGAGGTTGCGGCGGCCTTCAGGCGCTCGCGGGTCGGGTCGTCAAGTTTGACCCCAAGGGTGGTGGTAGCCATATTTTTATCCTCATAGGTGCCGCAGTTGCGCGACAACAGCTGGCGGCAAGATTAGCCGCGAGCCGAAACAGGTGCAACCGGGTGCAACCCTTTTTTGTCGGAATATTCTGCAGCTCGTCAGGAAATAATTTCTGGTACGAAAGTGCTGCTCTTGCTTGGTGCTTTTGCTTCTAGAAAAGCGTTGTCACTGCGTTAAAAGGGAGCAAAAAGCCACTTCCGTAAGATAAATCCGACTGGGTGCAACTAATTCTCAAGAAACTGGTTGCACCTGTTTTACTTTGTTGCATAGGATTCGCGCCCAAGGTGCAACCGGGGAAACCCGACGCACCGGCCAATGGCTTTCCTGGGGAAACATTGGTCATAAATGCGCGGCCGTGCGAATCGTCTGTCAGACGTCAGTCTGCAAACGGTGCAACCGCCGCCGCTACATAAAAACAAAGCCAGGGCACGTACGTAATGAGCGCAAGCAATCCAACCCTGATCACGTTCGTGATCTACATCGCAGCAATGGTGCTGATCGGCTTCATGGCCTATCGCTCCACCAATAACCTTTCTGACTATATTCTGGGCGGCCGCAGCCTGGGCAGCGTGGTGACGGCATTGTCCGCCGGCGCTTCCGACATGAGCGGCTGGTTGCTGATGGGCCTGCCGGGCGCCATCTACATGTCTGGCCTGTCCGAAAGCTGGATCGCCATCGGCCTGATCGTCGGTGCCTACCTGAACTGGCTGTTCGTCGCCGGTCGTCTGCGTGTTCAGACCGAGCACAACGGCGATGCACTGACCCTGCCGGACTACTTCTCCAGCCGTTTCGAAGACAAGAGCGGTCTGCTGCGCATCATTTCGGCAGTCGTGATTCTGGTGTTCTTCACCATCTACTGCGCTTCCGGCATCGTGGCCGGTGCCCGTCTGTTCGAAAGCACCTTCGGCATGTCCTACGAGACGGCGCTGTGGGCCGGTGCTGCGGCGACGATCGCCTACACCTTCGTCGGCGGTTTCCTCGCGGTGAGCTGGACCGACACCGTACAAGCCACCCTGATGATCTTCGCCCTGCTGCTGACGCCGATCATCGTGCTGCTGGCCACCGGCGGCGTCGACACCACGTTCCTGGCGATCGAAGCGCAGGACCCGAGCAACTTCGACATGCTCAAGGGCACCACTTTCATCGGCATCATCTCGCTGATGGGTTGGGGTCTGGGCTACTTCGGTCAGCCGCACATCCTGGCGCGTTTCATGGCCGCTGATTCGGTGAAATCCATCGCCAACGCCCGTCGCATCTCCATGACCTGGATGATCCTGTGCCTGGGCGGCACCGTGGCGGTGGGCTTCTTCGGTATCGCTTACTTCTCGGCGCACCCGGAGGTGGCAGGTCCAGTGACCGAAAACCACGAGCGCGTGTTCATTGAACTGGCGAAAATCCTCTTTAACCCGTGGATTGCAGGCGTGCTGTTGTCGGCGATTCTCGCGGCAGTAATGAGCACCCTGAGCTGCCAGTTGCTGGTGTGCTCGAGCGCCCTGACCGAAGACTTCTACAAGGCTTTCCTGCGTAAATCCGCTTCGCAAGTCGAGCTGGTATGGGTTGGTCGCGCCATGGTGCTGCTGGTTTCGCTGGTCGCTATCGCCCTGGCTGCCAACCCGGAAAACCGCGTGCTGGGTCTGGTGTCCTACGCCTGGGCTGGTTTCGGTGCGGCCTTCGGTCCTGTGGTGCTGATCTCGGTGATCTGGAAAAAGATGACCCGTGACGGCGCACTGGCGGGCATCCTGGTCGGCGCGATCACCGTGATCGTGTGGAAGCATTTCGAACTGCTGGGTCTGTACGAAATCATCCCTGGCTTCATCTTCGCCAGCCTGGCGATCTACTTCGTCAGCCTGATGGGCCAGCCGAGCGCCGGCATGGTTCAGCGCTTTGAAGCGGCCGAGAAGGATTTCCATCTGAACAAGTGATGGAAATGAGCTGAGGCTCACCAGAAAACGGCCCGTTTCCTACCCGGAAGCGGGCCGTTTTCTTTGCCTGCGATTTTTCTGAAGGCAAAGTCTGTAGTCGAATGCGCCAATTCTTGAAGGGGAGATCGAAGTTTCAAGTAGGGGAAATCTGATTTTTCAGTCACCCAACCTGCACCCCTTGCCCCTCATGCAGAATCGCCCGCCCTCAATCTGCAGAGAGACATCGGATGTTCGCGCCTGCCAATCAACCGCGTTTCACGTTGACCGTCGAAGGCGCCCTGTTTGACCTCAAAGTCCTTGAGTTCACGGGCAAGGAAGCCATCAGCCAACCCTTTCGCTTTGACCTGGAGCTGGTCAGTGAACGGCCGGATCTGGATCTGGAAAGCCTGCTGCACTGTCAGGCGTTTCTGAGTTTTGATGAAGACGGTTCCGGTATCCACGGTCAGATCTATCGGGTCGGGCAGGGGGATTCCGGCAAGCGTCTGACCCGCTATCACGTCAGCCTCGTTCCGCGTCTGGCCTATCTGGGTCATCGGATCAATCAGCGGATCTTCCAGCATCAAAGCGTGCCGCAGATTGTGACGCAGATCCTCAAGGATCACGCGATCCTGCGCGACGCCTTCGAATTTCGCCTCGGCAGCGATTACCCGCCGCGTGAGTATTGCGTGCAGTACGCCGAGAGCGATCTGGCGTTCATCCAGCGGCTGTGTGCCGAAGTCGGCATTCACTTCCACTTTCAGCACAGCCCGGACGGGCATCTGTTGGTGTTCGGTGACGATCAAACGGTGTTCCCGCGTCTGGCCGAGCCGACGCTGTACCTGCCGGGCAGCGGCATGGCTGCATCGGCACCGGCAATCAAGCGCTTCACCGTTCGAGTGGAAACCCGCACCAGCGTGGTCACCCGGCGTGATTACGACTTCACCAAACCGCGGCTGGCGCTGCAGAGCTGGGTGGAAAGCGACCAGCGCCCGGTGCTGGAGGATTACCACTTTCCCGGCCAGTTCACCGATCGCGCCACTGGCAAGCAACTGGCCCAGCGCACGCTTGAGCGGCATGTCGCCGATTACCGTCAGGCCGAGGGGCGCAGCGATCAATCTGCCTTGGTCAGCGGACATTTCCTGCAACTGGCCGAGCATCCGCGCCAGGATCTGAATGACCTCTGGCTGCTGACCGCAATCGAGCACCATGGCCGACAGCCGCAAGTGCTGGAGGAATCGGTGACCAGCGAGGGTGACGAATTCCAGGGTTACCGTAATACCTTTCTCGCCACACCGTGGGACGTGTTCTTCCGCCCGCCGATGGGCCCGGAAAAACCTCGGATGCTCGGTTATCAGCCAGCCGTGGTCACTGGTCCGCAAGACAGTGAAATCCATTGCGACGAGTACGGTCGGGTCAAGGTGCAACTGGCCTGGGATCGCGACGGCGAACTCAACGAGCATTCCAGTTGCTGGCTGCGGGTCGCCAGCGGCTGGGCTCATGACCGTTATGGCAGCGTGCTGATTCCGCGGGTCGGCATGGAAGTGCTGGTGGGGTTCATCGATTCCGATGCCGACAAACCGCTGGTCATGGCTTGCCTGCCGAACGCCGCGACGCCAGTGCCGCTGGACCTGCCGGCCGACAAGACCCGCAGTATTTTCCGCAGCCAGAGCAGTCCCGGCGGTGGGGGCTACAACGAACTGCGCATCGAGGATCGCAAAGGCGCCGAGGAAATCTACCTGCGGGCCCAGCGAAACTGGACGCAGCATGTGCTGAACGATCAGCAGGTGCAGGTCGATAACCAGCGCAGCGTCGTTGTGACCGGTCTCGCCAAGCATGAACTGAAAGCCGATGAGCAGCGCATCACCCACGGCCAGCGCCAGACCGAAGTGAAGCAGGACGACCACCTCACGGTGACCGGCGACCGGCACATCCGCGTAAGCAATCAGGCGATCAACGCCAGTGCTCAATTCCACGTCAGCGCAGGCCAGCAAGTGGTGATCGACGGCGGGGCGAGCGCGACGATTCAGGCGGGCGGGCAGTGGATCAACATCGGCCCCGGCGGGATCTTCAGCAGCGTGCCGATTGTGGTGGGTGGCGCGCCAATGGCGGCGATGAGCGCGGCGCCGACAATGCCGGGGTTGCCGGAAAAACTGGTGGCGGCACCGGCTGTGATTCTGACTGCGGCGCAAATCATGAGCCTTAAAGGTGATGCGCCGTTCTGCGAAGAATGCGAGCGCTGCAAGGGTGGTGTCTGTGCAGCCTGAACAATGGTTGAAGGATGTGCCGCTGAAGCCGTCGGAGCAGTTGTTCGCGATTTTCAGTAGCGCCAGTGCGGCAGAGCCACTGAAGGCCTGGCCGCTGAAAGCGCAGATGCCGAAACCGGTCTGGGTGGAAACAATTTATGCCGAGTGGGATGCGGTGATGCCCTACGTGGGAATCGTCGACGCGGGCAGTGAGTTTCTGGATTGGGTGGCGACCACGGAGTCTCGCGACTGGGGCTGGCTGGCGGTTTCTTCAGCAGGGCTTGAGGCGGTGGTCGAGCACTTTCGCAGTTTGACCCAGGTGCTGATGCCGGACGGGAAAGTGGTGTTCTTCCGGTTTTGGGATGGGCGGTATTTGTTGCCGATCCTTGAGTCGTCCGAGGTGGATGCCGGGCAACTACTACCGGTCCTCACGCGAGGATTGATCAACGGTCAGGCCGTCGAGATAGGGGGTAGAGCGCAGGTCTCCGGTCGAGAGTTTCCTTGGTGGTCGGTGCCGGAAAAACTGCTGGCGCAATTCGGCGAAGATGCCCGGATCAACAACGCCTTGCAGTGGTTGAGCGAGGAGCAACCGGCGTTGTTCGAAGCGTTCCCCGCCGATGTCTTGCGCTGCAAGGTTGTCAGGTTTTTTGCGGTTTCAGCGTCGGACGAATCGTCGGCTTCGGCACTGCTGGACTACTTGCGGGACGAATCAGAGTGAAATTTCCGGGCAAAGGCTTCGGACGTTTCCTGCGAGTTGCGGCGGTTTGCGTGAACTGGTGGGCGCGGTGGTGCGGGGATAGTCTTTGGCTGTCACCGCAAATTCGGTGACAGGGCGTGGAAGCCCTTTTATCGTTAGGCGCGTCAAGCTGCACCAGTCAGGCGTTTTTGTCGTTTGAGTTTTTGGTGGCTGTGCGCGGGGCGCTTTCGAGTGCGCCGGGTGCCTAACGTCCCGGTCTTCCACACCTGCGTACAGCCGCCACCTAATGCGTGGAAGTGAGAGTTGGCGGCTCCACCCAATACGTTAGGAGTGATTCCAGTGCCAACATTGAAACCCGATCCACCCTACGAGCCCTTCATCCCCCACCCCGACAACCGCCTCATGGCGCTGACCAGTAACTGCAACGACATGCCCACGCTGTTCATCGACACCCACGCCCCGCTCGACATCCTGATGGACGCCGCCAACTACCGAATCCGCGCGGTAATCCAGGTCCTGGAAAACATGTGCATGCGCGGCTCGGTCGAGTGCGACTCGGTCATCCTCAGCGACTTCGCCCAGCTCTGCGTGATTCCGTTGCGTGACGGCTGTGATGTCTTGGATGTGATTGGCCGCAGGTTGCGTGACCGGCCTTAGATCCCCAACCCCTCACCCTAGCCCTCTCCCAAGGGTAGAGGGGACCGACCGAGTTGTTTGGGTCATGTACGCCGACCTGCGACTTCGGTGGTGAACTTCGCTTGGCCAAGCTGAGGTCGCGGTGATTTTTCAGGTCGATGCAAACCGAAAGATCACCTCGGTCAGTCCCCTCTCCCTCCGGGAGAGGGCTAGGGTGAGGGGGCTCTCACGGATGTACCCGACAGCTAGACTGCCCACTCACCCCTTTCCAACATCCGTTTTGGAAAGATCATTTAGTCAGGCGAGAAGATTTCAGTTTTGCAGATACTGATCCTGCGACTTGATGAAAGCGTCAAATTCCGGCGAGTTATAAATTTCCAGACAAGAATAGAACACTATGTTTTTACTAGTCTGTTTGCTGGTTGAGGATGTTTTGAGGTAGGCGCCAGCCATGTATTTCTCAGTCTCAGCATACGGATCATGCGTGACCTCCAGCGTGTCCTCATTCTGAACAATGGTGTGCAGGCCTTTGCCCATGAACGAGTAGGCTCCGGCGGACAGTCCGATGTCTTTTTCCAGTGCAGATTGTTCTTTGAATGGCGCCAGGATGCAGTAGCTCAAACCGTAGTTCTTCAGATTCTGGCGTGCCTGTTCGGTGTGTTCTTCGCCAGCGAAGGCGTGTAATGAGCCCGGCAGGCAAAGGAGGGCAATGATCCGGCAATACATGATTTTCAGACTTCCTGTCAGGTGGTTGCGGCCAGTGTAGCGCCGGGAACGCCCACTCAGCCCCCAACCCCTGACTTGCCGCCCGGTAAAAGGTAAACTTCACGGCCCTCGCAGGAGCAGCCATGAATTATCGTCACGCCTTCCATGCCGGCAATCACGCCGATGTGTTCAAACACCTGACCTTGACCCGCCTCATCGCCCTGATGTCGCGCAAGGAGCAGCCGTTTGCCTATCTCGACAGCCACGCCGGCATCGGTCTGTATGACCTGCAGGGTGATCAGGCCAACCGTACCGGCGAGTACCTGGAAGGCATCGCGCGGTTGTGGGATCAGCCGGATCTGCCGGCGCTGACCGCCGACTATATGAAGGTGCTGCACGAGATGAACCCGGACGGTCAGTTGCGTTATTACCCGGGTTCGCCGGAGCTGGCACGGCGTCTGACCCGACCGCAGGACCGGGTGATGCTCAACGAGAAGCACCCTGAAGACGGCGTGCAGCTCAAGGAGAACATGGCCGGCGATCGTCGGGTGAAGGTGCATCTGGGCGAGGGCTGGCATGTCGCCCGCGCCATGTTGCCGGTGCAGGAGAAGCGCGCGGTGATGTTGATTGATCCGCCGTTCGAACAGCTCGATGAAATGCAGCGTTGTGCGGCGTCGATGAAAGAGGCCATTGGCCGGATGCGCCAGACCGTGGCTGCGATCTGGTATCCGGTGAAGGATCAGCGTGCGCTGCGTCGTTTCTATCAGGATCTGGCCGGCACCGGTGCGCCGAAACTGCTGCGGGTCGAGCTGCTCGTGCATCCACTGGACACGCCGAACAGCCTGAACGGCTCTGGCCTGGCGATTGCCAATCCGCCGTGGGGGCTGGAGGAAGAATTGCGTGAGCTACTGCCGTGGCTGTCCAAAAAGCTTGGGCAAACCCAGGGTGGGTGGCAGATGGATTGGTTGATCGCCGAGAGCTGATCACTGACCGATCGTTCCCACGCGGAGCGTGGGAGCGATCAGTGGTCGCGGTCAGTTCCCCGCCAGACTCGGCGGCATGCAAACGCCCGTGCCGCCAATCCCGCAATAGCCTTCCGGGTTTTTCGCCAGATACTGCTGGTGATAGGCCTCGGCGAAGTAAACGGTCGGCGCCTGTTCAATCTCGGTGCTGATTTCACCCAGACCCGCCTTCGACAGTTCGGCCTGATAAACAGCTTTGCTCTTCAACGCTGCCTCCAGTTGCTCCGGATGGGTCGCGTAGATCACCGAACGGTACTGGGTGCCGATGTCATTGCCCTGGCGCATGCCCTGCGTCGGGTTGTGCAATTCCCAGAACATCGCCAGCAGCTCTTCGTAGCTGACCTTGGCCTTGTCGAACACCACCAGCACCACTTCAGCGTGGCCGGTCAGGCCCGAGCAGACTTCTTCGTAGGTCGGGTTCGGCGTGTAACCGCCGGCGTAACCGACCACGGTGCTGACCACGCCTTCACGCTGCCAGAAGCGGCGCTCGGCACCCCAGAAGCAGCCCAGGCCGAAAATCGCGAAGTCGACGTCCTGAAAGAACGGGCCCAGCAACGGCGTTTCGGTGAAAACAAAGTGTTTTTCAGGCAGGGCCATCGGGGTTTCGCGGCCAGGCAGAGCTTGTTCTTTAGTCGGTAGCACGTTTTTGTTCACCAGAATTTCCGAGCGCAGAACCATGATCGTTCCTCTCAGTCAGGATGGGATGTAAAAAGTCTGACCGCCAGTGTGCCCAATGATGCCCCGTTAATCACTAGGCAAAATGTGCGGGTACTGTCTTGGGATTTACAGGCAGAGCGGGCCGCGCGGATAGCGCTTGAGCGCCTGGATCAGCTCGGCGCCCGGAATCGGCCGGTCGAACAGGTAGCCCTGGCCGACGTCGCAGCGGTGGCGACGCAGGAACGCCAGTTGCTCGGCAGTCTCGATGCCTTCGGCGACGACCTTGAGTTTCAGGTTGTGGGCCATGGCGATCACGGCGGAGGTGATTTCCATATCGTCCTGGTTGTCCGGGATTTCATGGATGAAGCTGCGATCGATCTTGATGATGTCGATCGGGAATTTTTTCAGGTAGCTGAGCGACGAGTAACCGGTGCCGAAGTCGTCCATCGCCAAGGTCAGGCCCAGGCGCTTGAGCTGGTCGAGCTGCAAGTGGGTGTCTTCGGTCGCTTCCAGCAGCAGGCCTTCGGTCAGTTCCAGCTCCAGCAGATTGGCCGGCAGCGCTTCTTCCTTGAGGATGTTGGCGATGGAGGCCACCAGATCCGGGTCGGAGAACTGCTTGGGCGAAAGGTTGATCGCCACTTGCAGATTGCCCATGCCGGCAGCAGTCAGAGCCTTGCTCATGCGACAGGCCTGACGGGCGATCCACTTGCCGATCGGAATGATCAGGCCGGTTTCCTCGGCGACGCTGATGAACTGGTCCGGGCGAATCATGCCGCGCTCCGGGTGGTTCCAGCGCAGCAATGCTTCCATGCCGAGCAGGCGACCGCTGCGCAGGCACAGCTTCGGCTGATAGAACACGTCCAGCTCGTTCTGGGTCAGGGCCCGGCGCAGGTTGTTCTCGACGAACAGTTTGTAGCTGGCCTCGGCGTTCAGCGCTTCGGTGAACACCTGGACCTGATGTTTGCCGTTGGCCTTGGCCTTGTGCAGAGCGAGGCCGGCGTTGCGCATCAGGGTTTGCGGGTCGCGGCCGTGCAGTGGCGCGCAGGCCAGGCCCACGGAGCCAGTGACGCTGATCAACTGGTTGTCGACGAACATCGGTTTATCCAGCGTCGCCAGCAATTGGTTGGCGATCTGCTGCCCGGTGGCAAGGTCTGTGTCGTCGAGCAACACTGCGAACTCGTTACTGGCGAACCGCGCCAGACTGCCGCTCGGGCTCAGGCTGTTACGCAGGCGCCGGGCCAGGCTGATCAACAGTTTGTCGCCGGTCTGGTGGCCGAGGCTGTCGTTGATCCGCTTGAAGTTGTCGATGTCCACCAGCAGCAGGCTGATCGGGGTATCGCTATCCCGGGCGAAGCGTTCATCCAGATTGCGGATAAATGCAGGCCGGTTGCCGAGGTTGGTCAGGTTGTCGGTATACGCTAGGCGCTCGATGCGCTGCTGCGCCAGCTTGGTCTGAGTGATGTCTTCGTAGATGCCGATGTAGTGCGTCAGCTCACGGTTGTCGCCGTAGACCTTGGAGATCGACAACTGGCCCCAGTAGGGTTCGAGGTTCTTGCGGCGGCTCTTGAATTCGCCCTGCCAGCTGTTGCTCTTGGCCAGCGCCGACGGCGCGTCGAACAGCAGCTCGCTTAAGTTTTCCAGGGCTGGCAATTCCGAGAGGCGCTGGCCGTGGACTTCCTCGGTGGTGTACTGGGTGATCGCGGTGAAGCTCGGGTTGACGTACTCGACCACGCCGTCGCAGTTGACCAGCAAAAAGGCGTTGGCGCTTTGCTCGACCGCACGCTGGAACAGGTGCAGCGCGCTGGTGGCGGTGCGGCGGTTGTGATTGTTGATGACCTGGGCGAACTGGTCGGCCAGTTCACCGGCAAAAGCGATTTCGTCGGACTGCCAGGCGCGGGTGACGCCGGTCTGCTCCAGGCACAGCACGCCGACCACTTGGCCGTCGACGCGGATGCTGGCGTCGAGCATGGCGTTGACGTCACGCGGGCGCAGGGCTTCGGCCATTTCCCGGGTACGCGGGTCGCGCATCGCGTTGTGCGCGTCGATGGCGCGGCTGCCGTGCAACGCGTCCATGTAATCGGGGAAGCCGCTGACGTCGATGACCTCCGGCAGGATGTATTCCTGGGTGGCGCGGTGGTACGCCGAGATCGGCACCAGCTTCTGGCCTTCAAGGTTCCACAGACTGGCGCAGTCGATTTCGTAGATATCGCAGGCGCAGCGGGTAATCAGTTCGGCGGCTTCTTGCAGGGAGTTCTGGCTGCTGTAACGCTGGCGGGCCAGCAGCAGGATCAGGTCCTGCTGGGCGCGCACCCGCTCCAGATGTTGCAGCTGTTCCTGCTGGGCACGCTGGTTGAGTTCAAGGGCGATTTGCAGGCGTGAATTCTGGGTTTCCAGATCGACGGAGGGCAACGTCGGCGCTTCGTCGAATACATCGTCGACCGCCAGCAGGTAACCGCGCAGCAAGTGGCGGTTGTGCTGTTTGTAGGCTTCACCGAGTTCAAGAATGCTCAACGCGCCGGCGGCGGTGTGCAGGGTATAGCGCACCAGGTAATGCGGGCTTTGGCCGAGTTGTTGCTGGATCGCATCATGCAGTTGATAGCGCGCTTCGGGCTCCATCAGGCTTGCGTAGGGCGAGCCGACCAGGGCGCAGAGTTCAACGGCGGGCTGGCCGAACTGGCGTTCGCAGTTGGGATCGAGAAACAGCATCGCCCAGCTGGCTTCATTCAGGCGCTCGAAACGCAGCATGCCGAGCCGCGAGGGCACAGGCAACTGCGTCACTACCTCGGCCACCATACGGCTGGCGGCATCGGGTTGGCTCTTCATGAAGGGAACTCGCTTGGAAATTTGCTGAACGCGCCGGGCTCTCGCCCTCTTTACTGTTGCCTGCGGCAAGGTTGCATCATTGCGGCACCGACTGACAAGAGACATGAAGGCCAAGTGCTATAAGAATATGTCGGCTGCAGTGAACATTTCTCCAGCACTTGCCGGAAACTAATGCTATTAAGCGCGGAGATGGCCGTTCCAGAGCCTTCGGCCATCCGGAACGGTCGTGCCGCTGGATTTCATCGCAGCGGAATATCGATGGATTGCAGGTGCCTGCCATCCCGGTCGTGATAGTTGACCTGGATCCGTCCGGCCTCGACCACCAGGTGCGCAAAGTTGTCCTGGCTGATGACTTGGCTGGTCAGTTCGTGCCGGTATTCGCCTGCCTCGGTCTGCGCCAGCGGCTGGTCGAGCATGAAGGTCGCGGCGGTGGCATAGGGCAGCAATTTGCTGTTGCTCAGCGGCGAAGATACGACGGTGTGTACCTCGAAGTCCGGGTCTTCGCTGTGGCTCAGGCGACTGGTCAGCGAGCCATGCACATCGCCGGAAATGAACACGACGTTCCTGAGCCGATGCCGGCGGATGGTTTCCAGCAGGCGCAGGCGCTGTTCGGGGAAGCCTGCCCAGGCATCATCGCCGTTCATTTTGCGGTCGGGGTAGAACATGACACTGGTGACCACGAACTTGACCCTCGCCGGACTCTTCACCAGCCAATTGCACAAGGCTTGTTCCTGTTCTTCATCGAGGATGCGGCGGTTCTCGGCCGACAAGTTGCGGCGAGTTCGACTGTCCGTTACAAACCATTCGATATCGCCGTCGCTGAATTGATACCAGTAGTGTTTCAGTGAAGTACGGTCGATTGTGCCGTTAGTTGTTGCGGAGTAAGCCGGGCTATGACTGACTTGATAGAGTTCGTAAGCCTTCATCGCATTGCTGAACAGTATTTCATCGGACTCGTTGGCGTTCATTGGCCAGTTATCTTCTATTTCATGATCATCTAGAATCATGTAAGTCGAAGTCTCCGACATCAGTCGTCGAATATTGGGCAGGGAAAACGCCGTACGATACTTTGCGATGAACTCTTCATAGTCGCGATCCGGTGCGAACAGGTTCAAATCATCAGCGTAGATTTGATCGCCACACATCATGATGGCGCTGATCGCCGGTTGTGCGCCTTCGATCAATTGACTGATCGACGCGAAAATCCGGTCGCCCAGATGCGGAAGAACCGGGATGCCGGCGGTCATGCGCAAGTAGCGGCAGGAACCGAGGATATAAGCGCGCGGCTGCAAGGGCTGATGGCTGCGGGTGCGCAGGCGATACGTTTCCCGTGGCCATTGCAGCGGTAACTCCGCCACGCTATCCACACTGTGAACGGGACTCATCGGGCTGAACCAGCCGGTCTGGTATTCGTAGTCGGTGTCGGCCTGCAAATGATCGAGCACCAGCACTTCAGTCATGTCGCGGGTTGAATCCAGTTTTACAAACTGGCCCGTCTGCCATTGTTTCGAATCCAATATCCGATAGCGAATACCGGCAAATACGGCAGCGTTATGCTGCAGTCCGCCGCGAATAAAGATCCGCACCTGATTAGTTGTCGTGTAGCCAATGATCGGGCCGACAGTAGGTTTCAGCATGTTCGAGTCCATTCGAATAAATGTTGGTGATTGATAAAGTTACCCGGCTGGTTGGTGCAACTTTGATGCGCCAAGGTTAGTTGCCTGTTGCTGAAAAATATCGACAGGAAGTGGACTCGAGTCGTGGCTTATATCAGCGCAAGTTGTGGGAAAAGTTCGGGCGACAGTTATTTCAGGCAAAAAAAAGCCCCGCCAAACTGACGGGGTTGAGGTACGAGCGTGTGGCGCTCGAAAACGTGGAGCACGATCGGCCCTCCGTTGCCGGAGGGCCGAGCGCTTTACAGCAGGATGGTGCGGATGTCCGCCAGCAGGTCGCTCAGACGCTTGGTGAAGCGTGCAGCAGCGGCGCCGTTGATCACACGGTGATCGTAGGACAGCGACAGTGGCAGCATCAGTTTCGGCTGGAAGGCTTTGCCGTCCCAGACTGGCTGGATGGTTGCCTTGGAAACACCGAGGATCGCCACTTCCGGCGCGTTGACGATTGGCGTGAAGCCGGTGCCGCCAATGTGGCCGAGACTGGAAATGGTGAAGCAGGCGCCTTGCATCTCGTCCGACGAGAGCTTCTTGGTCCGGGCTTTTTCAGCCAGGGAAGCGGCCTCGGCGGCCAGTTGCAGCAGGCTCTTCTGGTCGACGTTCTTGATGACCGGTACGAGCAGGCCATCCGGGGTGTCGACGGCGAAGCCGATGTTCACGTATTTCTTGCGGATGATCGCCTTGCCGCTTGGTGCCAGCGAGCTGTTGAAGTCCGGCAGTTCCTTGAGCAGGTGCGCGCAGGACTTGAGCAGCAGCGGCAGGATGGTCAGCTTGACGCCGGCCTTCTCTGCGACAGCTTTCTGTGCGGTGCGGAACGCTTCCAGCTCGGTGATATCCGCCGAGTCGAATTGCGTTACGTGCGGCACGTTCAGCCAGCTGCGGTGCAGGTTGGCAGCACCGACCTGCATCAGGCGGGTCATCGGCACTTCTTCGATTTCGCCGAAACGGCTGAAGTCGACGACCGGAATCGGCGGGATGCCCGCGCCACCGGTTGCGCCAGCGGCAGCGGCCGGTGCTTCCTTGGCCTTCTGCATCATGGCTTTGACGTAAACCTGCACGTCTTCTTTCAGGATGCGACCGTGCGGACCGCTGGCGCCGACAGCGCTCAGCTCGACGCCGAATTCGCGAGCCAGTTGACGCACGGCAGGGCCGGCGTGAACTTTGGCGCCTGGCTTGGCTGGAGCAGCAACCGGAGCGGCAGCAGCAGGTGCAGCGGCAGCCGGAGCAGCAGCAGCGGCCGGCGCCGGAGCGCTCGGAGCAGCAGCGGCAGCTGGAGCCGGGGCAGGAGCAGGAGCAGGAGCAGCGCCTTTGACTTTCAGCTTGAGGATCAGGTCGCCGGTGCCGACTTCATCGTCCAGCTTGATGGAAACGCTTTCCACCACGCCAGCGGCAGGCGACGGGATTTCCATGCTCGCCTTGTCGGATTCCAGGGTGATCAGCGACTGGTCGGCTTCAACGCTGTCGCCAGCCTTGACCAGCACTTCGATGATCTTGGCCTTGCCGGCCGAACCGATGTCCGGAACGTGGATGTCCTGAACGCTGTCGGCAACCGGTGCAGCTGGCGCGGCGGCCGGTGCTGGTGCAGCCGCAGCGGCCGGAGCAGCAGCCTGGGCCGGAGCGGCAGCAGCAGGGGCCGCAGCACCCGCCACTTCCAGATCCAGGATCAGGTCGCCGGTGCCGACTTCGTCGTTCAACTTGACGCTGATGGCCTTGACCACGCCAGCGGCAGGCGACGGGATTTCCATGCTCGCCTTGTCGGATTCCAGGGTGATCAGCGACTGATCAGCCTCGACGGTGTCGCCGACCTTGACCTGGATCTCGATGATCTGGGCCTTGCCCGACGAACCGATGTCCGGCACGTGCACTTGCTGAACCGAAGCGGCAGCAGGGGCAGCAGCTGGAGCAGCCGGTGCAGGAGCGGCTGCCGGTGCAGCTTCAGCCTTGGCGGCAGGCGCAGCAGCCGGAGCAGGGGCCGCAGCTGCGGCACCCTCGACTTCCAGTTCCAGCAGTTCGTCGCCTTCTTTCAGGCGATCGCCCAGCTTCACTTTCAGGCTCTTGATGACGCCGGCTTTCGGGGCCGGCACTTCCATGCTGGCCTTGTCCGATTCCAGGGTCAGGATGCTCTGGTCGGCTTCGATACGGTCGCCGACCTTCACAAACAGTTCGATTACTTCACCTTCACCGCTGCCGATGTCAGGTACGCGAATGAGTTCGCTCACAGAGTTTCTCCTCAGCAGTCCAGTGGGTTGCGTTTTTCCGGGTCGATGCCGAACTTGGTAATGGCCTCGGCCACGACTTTAGGTTCGATATCACCACGGTCAGCCAGTGCTTCCAGGGCTGCCAACACCACGAAATGACGGTCGACTTCGAAGAAATGACGCAGTTTCTTGCGGCTGTCGCTGCGGCCGAAACCGTCGGTGCCCAGGACTTTGAATTCCTTGGACGGTACCCACTGACGGATCTGCTCGGCGAACAGTTTCATGTAGTCGGTAGACGCGATGACCGGACCCTTACGGCCGCTCAGGCATTCTTCGACGTAGCTGCGCTTAGGCTTCTGGCCAGGTTTCAGACGGTTGCTGCGCTCTACGGCCAGGCCGTCGCGACGCAGTTCGTTGAAGCTGGTGACGCTCCACACATCGGCGCCGATGTTGAACTCTTCACGCAGGATCTTCGCCGCTTCACGGACTTCACGCAGGATGGTGCCGGAGCCCATCAGCTGTACGTGGTGCGCCGCGTCGCGGGTGTCTTCTTCGAGCAGGTACATGCCTTTCTTGATGCCTTCTTCGGCACCGGCCGGCATGGCTGGCTGCTGGTAGGACTCGTTCATCACGGTGATGTAATAGAAGATGTCCTGTTGCTCTTCGGTCATCTTCTTCATGCCGTCCTGAATGATCACCGCCAGCTCGTAGCCGTAGGTCGGATCGTAGGTGCGGCAGTTCGGGATGGTGGCAGCCAGCAGGTGGCTGTGACCGTCTTCGTGCTGCAGGCCTTCACCGTTCAGGGTGGTACGGCCGGCGGTGCCGCCGATCAGGAAGCCACGGGTACGGCTGTCGCCAGCGGCCCATGCCAGATCGCCGATACGCTGGAAGCCGAACATCGAGTAGAAGATGTAGAACGGCAGCATTGGCTGGTTGTGGCTGGAGTACGAAGTACCGGCCGCGATGAAGGAGCTCATGGCGCCTGCTTCGTTGATGCCTTCTTCAAGGATCTGACCTTTCTGGTCTTCCTTGTAGAACATCACCTGGTCTTTATCGACTGGCTCGTAGAGCTGGCCGACGGACGAGTAGATGCCCAGCTGACGGAACATGCCTTCCATACCGAAGGTACGGGCTTCGTCCGGGATGATCGGAACGATGCGCGGGCCGATTTCCTTGTCCTTGACCAGTTGCGCGAGGATCCGCACGAACGCCATGGTGGTGGAAATTTCACGGTCGCCGGAACCGTCGAGGATCGCCTTGAGGGTGTCCAGATCCGGAGTCGGTACGCTGAAGCTCTGTGCACGACGCTGAGGCACGAAACCGCCCAGTGCGGCACGACGCTCGGCCAGGTAACGGGCTTCGGCGCTGTTTGGCTCCGGCTTGAAGAACGGCAGGTTTTCCAGCTCTTCGTCTTTCACCGGGATATCGAAGCGGTCGCGGAACAGCTTCAGGCTGTCGACGTCGACTTTCTTGGTGTTGTGCGCGGTGTTCTTCGCTTCGCCCGCACCGGTGCCGTAACCCTTGATGGTCTTGGCCAGGATGACGGTCGGTTGTTCTTTGTGGTTGACCGCTTCGTGGTACGCCGCGTAGACCTTGTACGGGTCGTGGCCGCCACGGTTGAGTTTCCAGATCTCGTCGTCGGACAGATCAGCAACCATCGCCTTGAGTTCTGGCGTGTTGAAGAAGTGTTCACGAACGAACGCGCCGTCTTTGGCTTTGTAGTTCTGGTACTCGCCGTCGATGACTTCGTCCATACGACGTTGCAGGATGCCGTCGACGTCTTTGGCCAGCAGTGGGTCCCAGAAACGGCCCCAGATGACTTTGGTCACGTTCCACTGAGCACCGCGGAACACGCCTTCGAGTTCCTGGATGATCTTGCCGTTGCCGCGAACCGGGCCGTCGAGGCGCTGCAGGTTGCAGTTGATGACGAAGATCAGGTTGTCCAGCTTCTCGCGGCCGGCCAGGGAAATGGCGCCCAGGGATTCCGGTTCGTCGCACTCGCCGTCGCCCAGGAAGCACCAGACTTTCTGTTTGCCCGGCTGGATGAAACCGCGGTGTTCCAGGTACTTCATGAAGCGAGCCTGGTAGATCGCCTGGATCGGGCCCAGACCCATCGAAACGGTCGGGAACTGCCAGAAGTCAGGCATCAGCCAAGGGTGCGGGTAGGACGACAGGCCCTGACCGTCGACTTCCTGGCGGAAGTTGTTCATCTGGTCTTCGGTGATGCGGCCTTCCATGAATGCACGGGCGTAAACGCCTGGCGAGGTGTGGCCCTGGAAGTAGATCAGGTCGCCGCCGTGTTCGTCGGTCGGGGCCTGGAAGAAGTAGTTGAAGCCGATGTCGTACAGGGTCGCACTGGAAGCGAAGCTGGAGATGTGACCACCCAGGTCAGAATCTTTCAGGTTCGTACGCATTACCATGGCCATCGCGTTCCAGCGTACCAGCGAGCGAATGCGGCGTTCCATGAACAGGTCGCCAGGCATGCGTGCTTCGTGGGTAACGGGGATCGTGTTGCGGTAAGGCGTGGTGATGGCGTAAGGGAGCTGCGAACCGCTGCGGGTCGCCAGTTCACCCATACGGGTCATCAGATAGTGAGCACGGTCTTCGCCTTCTTTGTCGAGAACCGATTCCAGGGCGTCCAGCCATTCCTGGGTTTCGACGGGATCGAGGTCTTGCATGGCTTGCTCCAGGGCGGAAAGGCTTCCAGAATCGGTTGCCTGAGTTTGCGACTGGCCTTGTGGGCAGACGATTTAAAATTCTTGGATTGCCGACAGGTTGTTCCGGCGGCGTGTAGTTTTACTACAAATCATCCGGCATTTCAGCCTTTCGAATGTATAGACGAGTAGTAAAACTACAGATGAAAGGCTTGTGGCCTCCGACTGCGTTGTGAGAATAATCGTTAAGGTTGGTCTTTAGCCATCCGAAAAAGGTGAAAGTTTGATGCTGGCTGCCAAAGAAAAAGAAATTTCAGCTATTTCTCACTTTTGTTCGACAGTCCTTCGCGTAGCGGTTTTTCAATCATCACTACAAGCGGCCATTTACACGCCGATCAAGGATAGACCATGACCCTGCCCGCGCTTGCCGAACTGCCCGCCATTCTCCTGCCGTTGGTCAGCCGATCGGAGCAGTCGTTCCGTGCGGCCGTCGCCGGACTTGAAGATGATCTTGGCTTCTCCACCTGGACGCCGGAACGCTGGGCGCAGTTCGCCCGCGTCAGCGCCGCCAGCGATTTCGTCATTGAACAGAGCGTTCGTGACCCTTTGATGTTGTTGTCGCTGGTGCAGTCCGGTGAGCTGGACCGGCCGTTCGCCAAAGGTGAGTTGTGCGCGCAGATCGCCGCCGCCGTCAGCCTCGCCCAGACCGAAGATGAACTGGGCCGAGCCCTGCGTCGCCAGCGCACCCGGCATCAGGTGCGGATCATCTGGCGCGACCTCAACCGCCAGGCCGATCTGGTGCAGACCTGCCGCGATCTCTCGGACATGGCCGACGCCAGCATCGATCAGGCCTATCAATGGTTGTACCGCCGCCATTGCGACCAGTTCGGCACACCGACCGGCCGGCGCAGCGGCGAACCGCAGCAGATGGTCATCCTCGGCATGGGCAAGCTCGGCGCGGTCGAGCTGAACCTGTCTTCGGACATCGACCTGATCTTCGCTTACCCCGAGGGCGGCGAAACCGTCGGCGTGAAGCGCCCGCTGGACAACCAGGAATTTTTCATCCGCCTCGGCCAGCGTCTGATCAAGGCACTCGACCCGATCACCGTCGACGGTTTTGTATTCCGCGTCGACATGCGCCTGCGCCCGTACGGCTCGTCCGGCGCGCTGGTGCTGAGCTTCAATGCGCTGGAGCAGTATTACCAGGATCAGGGCCGCGACTGGGAACGCTACGCGATGATCAAGTCGCGAGTGGTGGCCGGCGATCAGGTGGCGGGCGAGCAGTTGCAGGAAATGCTGCGGCCGTTCGTTTACCGGCGCTATCTGGACTTCTCGGCGATCGAAGCGCTGCGCACCATGAAGCAGTTGATCCAGCAGGAAGTGCGGCGCAAAGGCATGGCCGACAACATCAAGCTCGGCTCGGGCGGTATCCGCGAAGTCGAGTTCATCGCCCAGGCCTTTCAACTGATTCACGGCGGTCGCGACCTGAGTCTGCAACAGCGCCCTCTATTAAAGGTGTTGAGCACGCTTGAAGGGCAGGGCTATCTGCCGCCAGCGGTGATCAGCGAACTGCGCGAAGGTTACGAATTCCTGCGTTACACCGAACACGCGATCCAGGCGATTGCTGACCGTCAGACCCAGATGCTGCCGGACAGCGCTCAGGATCAGGCGCGAATCGCGTTCATGCTCGGTTTCGCCGACTGGGAAGCGTTCCACGAGAAGCTGATGTTCTGGCGCGGCCGGGTGGCTTGGCACTTTGCGCAAGTGATCGCCGATCCGGATGAGGACGAAGGCGTCGAGAGCGAAGTGGTGGTCGGCGGTGAATGGCTGCCGCTGTGGGAGGAGGCTCAAGACGAAGAAGCGGCCTGTCGCCAGCTGGAGGAGGGCGGTTTCGCCGACGCGACCAAGGCCCTGAAGGCACTGGCGAGCCTGCGCGCCAGTCCGCAGTTGCGGGCGATGCAGCGTCTGGGGCGCGAGCGTCTCGATGCCTTTATTCCGCGCCTGCTCGCCCAGGCGGTGGAGCATGAAAATCCCGATCTGGTGCTCGAGCGGGTGTTGCCGCTGGTCGAAGCGGTAGCCCGGCGCTCGGCTTATTTGGTGCTGCTGACGGAAAACCCCGGCGCGCTGCGGCGTTTGCTGACGCTGTGCGCCGCCAGTCCGTGGATCGCCGAGCAGATCACCCGCTTCCCGTTGCTGCTTGATGAATTGCTCAACGAAGGCCGGCTGTTCAAGCCGCCGCTGGCACCGGAACTGGCCGCCGAGTTGCGCGAGCGCCTGACGCGGATCCCGGAAGACGACCTCGAACAACAGATGGAAGCGCTGCGTCATTTCAAACTGGCGCACCGCTTGCGCGTCGCCGCCTCGGAAATCGCCGGCAGCCTGCCGTTGATGAAAGTCAGCGATTACCTGACCTGGCTGGCCGAAGCGATTCTTGAGCAAGTGCTGGCCCTGGCCTGGCGCCAGACCGTGGCCAAATACGGCACGCCGCTGCGCACCGACGGCACGCTGTGCGATCCCGGCTTCATCATTGTCGGTTACGGGAAAGTCGGCGGGATCGAGTTGGGGCATGGTTCGGATCTGGACCTGGTGTTCATCCACGATGGCGATCAGCAGGCCGAAACCGATGGCCCGAAACCCATCGATGGCACGCAGTTCTTCACCCGGCTCGGCCAGCGGATCATTCACTTGCTGACGGCACAGACCAACTCCGGTCAGCTGTACGAAGTGGACATGCGCCTGCGTCCTTCCGGAGCATCCGGGCTGCTGGTCAGTTCGCTCGGCGCGTTTGCGCGCTATCAGGAAAATGAAGCCTGGACCTGGGAACATCAGGCGCTGGTGCGGGCGCGGGTGCTGGTGGGCAGCAAGGATGTCGGCCAGGCGTTCGAGAACGTCCGGGCCCAAGTGCTGGGCAAAGTGCGGGATCTGGCGAAACTGCAACAGGAAGTGAGCGAGATGCGCGCCAAAATGCGCGACAACCTCGGCAGCAAGAGCACTGCCGCCGGTACCGGGGCGAATGCCTTCGAGGCCACGGCGCCGTTCGACCTCAAGCAGGACGCCGGAGGTATCGTCGATATTGAATTTATGGTGCAATACGCGGCTCTGGCGTGGTCGCAAACCCACCCGCCGTTGCTGCGCTGGACGGACAATATCCGCATTCTGGAAGAGCTGGAGCACGAAGGGCTGATGCCGGCCGAAGACGCCAGCCTGTTGCGCGAGGCCTACAAGGCCTATCGTTCCGCCGCCCACCGGCAGGCCTTGCAGAAGGACGCCGGGGTGATACCGGGCGATCAGTTCGCAGACGAACGGCGGCAGGTGATGCGGATCTGGCGTGAGCTGGGGCTAAGCTGATTCTCGAGACGGGGAGGCGTAAAGCCTCCCCGGTTCGTTTATGGAAACCACATGAATATTCTGATCGTTGGGCCCAGTTGGGTCGGTGACATGGTGATGGCGCAGACACTGTTTCAGTGTCTCAAGCAGCGCCACCCGCAGTGCGAAATCGACGTGCTGGCCCCCGAGTGGAGCCGGCCGATCCTCGAACGCATGCCCGAAGTGCGCAAGGCCTTGAGCTTCCCGCTCGGCCACGGCGCGCTGGAGCTGGCGACCCGTCGGCGGATCGGCAAATCCCTGGCCGGCCAGTACGACCAGGCGATCCTGTTGCCGAACTCGCTGAAGTCGGCGCTGGTGCCGTTCTTCGCCGGCATCCCGAAACGCACCGGCTGGCGCGGCGAATTCCGCTACGGCCTGCTCAATGACGTGCGCACGCTGGATAAAGAACGTTATCCGCTGATGATCGAGCGTTTCATGGCGCTGGCCTACGAGCCGAACGCCGAGTTGCCGAAACCTTATCCGCGCCCGAGCCTGCAGATCGATCCGGTGACACGCGAGGCCGCATTGGCCAAGTTCGGTCTGACCCTCGATCGCCCGGTGCTGGTGCTGTGCCCCGGCGCCGAATTCGGTGAGGCCAAACGCTGGCCGTCGGAGCATTACGCCAAGGTTGCCGAGGCGCGCATCCGCGAAGGCTGGCAGGTCTGGCTGTTCGGTTCGAAGAACGATCACGCGGTGGGTGAAGACATTCGCGCGCGGCTGATTCCGGGCCTGCGCGAAGAGTCCGTGAACCTCAGCGGCGGCACTTCGCTGGCCGAGGCCATCGACCTGATGTCCTGCGCCGACTCGGTGGTCTCCAACGATTCCGGCCTGATGCACGTGGCCGCCGCGCTGAATCGTCCGTTGGTGGCGGTCTACGGTTCGACCTCGCCGGGTTTCACCCCGCCGCTGGCCGAGCACGTGGAAATCGTCCGTCTGGGCCTCGATTGCAGTCCTTGCTTCGACCGCACCTGCCGTTTCGGCCATTACAACTGCCTGCGCCAGCTGATGCCGGACGCGGTCAACGATGCCTTGCAGCGTTTGCAGGGCTCTGTGGTCGAGGTTCATTAACTTGCGGGTATTGCTGATCAAGACTTCATCGCTGGGCGACGTGATTCACGCGTTGCCGGCGCTGACCGACGCCGCCCGGGCGATTCCCGGGATCAAGTTCGACTGGGTGGTGGAAGAAGGCTTCGCCGAGATTCCGACCTGGCACCCGGCCGTAGGCAAAGTGATTCCGGTGGCGATCCGCCGCTGGCGCAAGAACATCTGGAAAACCATCACCAGCGGCGAGTGGAAACGCTTCAAGCAATCCGTTCGGGCGAACAAATATGACCTGGTGATCGACGCTCAAGGCCTGCTGAAAAGCGCCTGGCTGACCCGCTACGTCAAAGCGCCGGTGGCCGGTCTCGACAAGGGCTCGGCCCGCGAGCCGATTGCCGCGCGCTTTTATGACCGCAAACTGGCGGTGGCCCGTGGGCAGCACGCCGTCGAGCGCGTGCGCCAGTTGTTCGCCATTGCTTTGGGTTACGACTTGCCCAAAGGCCTGGGCGATTATGGCCTCAACGTCGAGCGTCTGGTCGAACTGCCGCGCAAGAATGCTTACGTGGTGTTCCTCCACGGCACCACCTGGGACACCAAGCACTGGCCGGAAGCCTACTGGCGCGAGCTGACCGAACGTGTCGGCTACCTCGGCGTCGGGATCAAGCTGCCGTGGGGCAACCCGCTGGAGAAAGCCCGGGCCGAGCGCATCGCCGCCGGTTTCAAACACGCCGAAGTTTTGCCGAAGCTGAACCTGGCCGGGGTCGGCAAGGTGCTGGCCGGCGCCCAGGCCTGCGTCGCGGTGGACACCGGTCTCGGCCATCTGGCTGCGGCACTGGATGTGCCGACGATTTCCCTGTTCGGCCCGACCAATCCGGGCCTGACCGGCGCCTACGGCAAGCTGCAGATTCACCTCGGCAGCGATTTCCCGTGCGCGCCGTGCCTGCAAAAGAAATGTACCTATCAACCGACCGCGCAGGATGCCCGTCAGTTTGACCTGAAACGCGAGTGGCCCCTGTGCTTCACGCGTCTGAATCCCGAGCGTGTTGCCAGCCGACTGAGCACGTTGTTGATGGCTGAGGAGCTGCGCTGATGCAATTGGCTTTTGTCCTTTACAAATATTTCCCGTTCGGCGGTTTGCAGCGCGACTTCATGCGCATCGCCCTCGAATGCCAGAAGCGCGGGCACCAGATCCGCGTCTACACCCTGATCTGGGAAGGCGACGTGCCGCCCGGTTTCGAAGTGCTGGTGGCGCCGGTCAAGGCGTTCTTCAATCACCGGCGCAACGAAAAGCTCAGCGCGTGGATGGAAGCGGACCTGGCCAAGCGCCCGGTGGATCGCCTGATCGGCTTCAACAAGATGCCGGGGCTGGACGTCTACTACGCCGCCGACGGCTGCTTCGAAGACAAGGCGCAGAACCTGCGCAATTCGCTGTACCGCCGCTGGGGCCGCTACCGCCACTTCGCCGAGTACGAGCGTGCGGTGTTCGCCAAAGACGCGAAGACCGAAGTGCTGATGATTTCCGAAGTGCAGCAGCCGCTGTTCATCAAACATTACGACACGCCGTTGGAACGCTTCCACTTGCTGCCGCCGGGCATCGCCCAGGATCGTCGCCGCCCTGCGGATGCCGACCAGATTCGCGCCGGTTTCCGCGCCGAATTCAACCTCAAGGACGACGAACTGCTGCTGGTGCAGATCGGTTCCGGGTTCAAGACCAAGGGTGTCGATCGCAGCCTGAAAGCGCTGGCCGCATTGCCCGCCGAGCTGAAGAAACGCACCCGGCTGTTTGTAATCGGCCAGGATGACCCCAAATTGTTCCAGATGCAGAGTGCGACGCTGGGCCTGGGCGACAACGTGACGTTCCTCAAGGGGCGTAGCGATATCCCGCGTTTCCTGCTCGGCGCCGATCTGTTGATCCACCCGGCGTACAACGAAAACACCGGCACGGTGCTGCTTGAGGCGCTGGTCGCCGGGTTGCCGGTGCTGGTCAGCGCGGTCTGCGGTTACGCCCATTACATCGCCGAGGCGGACGCCGGGCGAGTGCTGGACGAACCGTTCGATCAGGCGCAACTGGCGCAATACCTGACTGACATGTTGAACGACGACGCTGCACGGGCGGCCTGGAGCCGCAACGGTCTGGCCTTCGCCGAGACGGCCGACCTCTACAGCATGCCGCAGCACGCGGCCGATGTGATTCTGGCGGAGCACGCTTAAATGAAGTTGATGCTGGCTGAACCGTTCAAGAGCCTGTGGGCCGGACGCGATCCGTTCGCCGAGGTCGAGGGCTTGCAGGGCGAGGTGTACCGCGAGCTGGAAGCCCGCCGGACGTTACGTACGGAAGTCGACGGCAATGGCTTTTTCGTCAAGATCCACCGGGGCATCGGTTGGGGCGAGATCTTCAAGAACCTGCTGACCGCCAAGCTGCCGGTGCTCGGCGCGGGTCAGGAATGGAAAGCCATCCAGCGCTTGCAGGAAGTCGGCGTGCCGACCATGACCGCCGTTGCGTACGGCGAGAAGGGCAGCAACCCGGCGGATCAGCATTCGTTCATCGTCACCGAAGAGCTGGCACCGACCATCAGTCTGGAAGACTTCAGCATCGACTGGGTCAAGCAACCGCCGCAGCCAAGACTCAAGCGGGCGCTGATCGCCGAGGTCGCGCGCATGACCGGCATGATGCACCGCGCCGGGGTCAATCACCGCGACTGCTACATCTGCCATTTCCTGCTGCACACCGACAAACCGGTCACTCCCGAAGATTTCAAACTTTCGGTGATCGACCTGCACCGTGCCCAGACTCGCCCGGCGATCACCCAGCGCTGGCGCAACAAGGATCTGGCGGCGCTGTACTTTTCCGCGCTGGATATCGGCCTGACCCGCCGCGACAAGCTGCGTTTCCTCAAAGGCTACTTCCAGCAACCGCTGCGCCAGATCCTGGCCGAAGAAGCGCCGTTGCTGAGCTGGCTTGAAGGCAAGGCCAACAAGCTCTACGCGCGCAAGCAGCGTTACGGGGATGCGCTCTGATGGCGGGTTGGAATCTGGAGCCTGAGTACAGTGAACTTGCGCAGCATTTCGGTAGCCTCGAAGCGGTATTTGCCCTTCAGGGCGAGCGCCTGACTCGCGATCCATTGTCCGAAGTCATTCGCGTGCAGCTCAATGGCGTCAACTATTACGTCAAGCGCTACAGCGGTGCCGGCAAGGGTCTGCGGCGTTATCTGGGCAAGCCCCGGGTGAAGATGGAATGGCAGAACCTCAAGCGCTTTGCCAAGTGGGGCATTCCCACCGCCGAAGTGGTGGCGTGGGGCCTGGAGCGCAACGGCATGGCCTACGATCGCGGGGCGATGATCACCCGTGAGCTACCGCGCACCGAAGACCTGTCGGCACTGGCCGAACGCAACGATCCCAAGCTCAAGGATCGCGCCTGGGTCGACGGCGTCAGCCGGCAACTGGCTGGTTACACCCGGGTC
Source organism: Pseudomonas paraglycinae (assembly GCF_021601625.1). Taxonomy (GTDB): domain Bacteria; phylum Pseudomonadota; class Gammaproteobacteria; order Pseudomonadales; family Pseudomonadaceae; genus Aquipseudomonas; species Aquipseudomonas paraglycinae. Next base: position 304,413 of record NZ_BQHR01000001.1, read on the forward strand.
ATGCACGACCATCGCTTCACTCATAACGATCTGAAGTGGCGCAACCTGCTGATCGACGATCAGGCGCAGCTGTTTCTGATCGATTGCCCGAACGGCGATTTCTGGCGCGGCTTCTGGCTCAAGTACCGGATCACCAAGGATCTGGCCTGTCTCGACAAGGTGGCCAAGTATCACCTGTCGAACACCCAGCGCCTGCGCTTTTACCTGCAATATCGCCGACGTGAACGGCTCAATGCCGCCGACAAGCAACGGATTCGCCACGTGGTGAGATTTTTCGAGGGACGCGAATGACTGATTTTCTGGCCGCTGAAGATCGTGCGCTGCTGGAGCGCCACGGTCTCGGCACGTTCGATGCGCTGTGGTCCAAGCAACTCGACGCCGTGGATGAACCCAACACCGATGGCGGCGGCTGGAGCAGCGTGTTTCGTCTGGAGCTGGAAGGGCATGGCTATTACCTCAAGCGCCAGTGCAATTACCTGACTCGCACCTTGCACGCGCCATTCGGCGAGCCGACCTTCGCCCGGGAATTTCGCAATATCAGTCGTTACAACAAGCTGGGCATTCCGGCGTTGCAGGCGGCGTTCTTCGGTGAGCGCAAGGTCAACGGTGAAGTCCGTGCGATCCTGCTGACCCGCGCGCTGGAGGGCTGGGACGATCTCGATTCGCTGTTGCAGCGCTGGTCGGATCTCGATGCCGCGCAGCAGTCGGCGATTCTCAAGGCTTGCGGCCTGTTGGCGCGTCATCTGCACGGTATGCGTCAGGTGCACGGCTGCTTTTATCCAAAACACATTTTCCTGCGCGCCGAGAGCGATGGCTATCAGGCGCAGTTGATCGACCTGGAAAAGACCCGCCCGTTGCTGTTCGGCATGCGTGACCGGGTCAAGGATCTGGAACCGCTGCTGCGCCGTGCGCCGGAGTGGAGCGAGGCGCAATTGCGTGAGCTGCTGGCGGCGTATCTCGATCAATCGACGGACAGTTCGCTGGTCGACAGCTGGATCACGCGGCTGACCGCGCGGCGCAGTCGCAAGGAGACCCGCTGATGCAGTTGTCCGACTTGAAAAATGCCGGGCGCACGCCGAGTCTGCCGTTGACGGTTTCGCTCGCGGATGCGGCGGGCGTTGCCGATTTGCAGTTGCTCAGTCTGCTGCGGGTGTTGCCGGGGCAGCGTTACGTCGGTGCCGGTGTGTGGCGCGGGCGTCCGGTGCTGGCCAAATTGCTGGTCGGCAACAAGGCTGCGCGGCATTTTCAGCGTGAACTGGAAGGTGTGAAACTGCTCGCCGCCCAGGGCATGACCACGCCGTTGTTGCTGGCCGACGGCCTGAAGGACGGCGAGGGTGGCTGGCTGCTGTTCGAGCTCCTCGAAGGCGCCGAAAGCCTCGGCGATGCCTGGAACAAGGTCGAATCCTTGCCGGTGCTGGCCGACGAACAATCGGCGGTGCTGGCCGAAGCGCTTGGCGCCATCGGTCAATTGCACGGCAAAGGCCTGTGGCAGGAAGACCTGCACCTGGACAACCTGCTGCGCCACGGCGGTCAGCTGTATCTGATCGATGGCGCAGGTATCTGTGCGGAAAACGCCGGCCAGCCTTTGTCCCGGCAGAAAGTGTTGGAAAACCTCGGAGTGTTCTTCGCCCAGTTGCCCAAGTCGCTCGAGCCGTTCACTGAAGAACTGCTGGTGTATTACCTGCTGAGCAACAGCGAACACGCGCTGCCGCTGGAAGCCTTGCAAAAGCAGATCGACAAGGTGCGCGCCTGGCGCTTGAAGGATTACCTGATCAAGGCCGGTCGTGAGTGCACGCTGTTCAGCGTCAAGCGCGGCGCGTTCGGTCTGCGCTCGATTCGTCGTGAGGAAGAGCCCGCGATGTTGCCGGTGCTGGAGCAGGCCGATGCCTTGCTCGATCAGGGCCATCTGTACAAGACCGGCGGCGCGGCCAGTGTCGGCAAGGTCGAGGTTGCCGGGCGTGCGCTGGTGATCAAGCGTTACAACATCAAGAATTTTGCCCATTGGCTCAAGCGCTTCTGGCGTCCAAGCCGCGCCTGGCATTCCTGGCGCGAAGGCAATCGTCTGGCCTTCCTCGGCATCGCCACGCCAAAACCGTTGGCGGTGCTGGAAACCCGTTTTCTCTGGCTGCGCAGCAAGGCCTATCTGATCACCGAACATCTGGCCGGGCCGGACATCATCGAGCGCTTTGCGCCGTACGTTGAAAACGGTGCGGCGCCGGAAAGCGAGTTGCAGGCGCTGGATCAGCTGTTTGCGCGGTTGATCGCCGAACGCATCAGCCATGGCGACTTCAAGGGGCATAACCTGTTCTGGCAGGAAGATCGCTGGGCGCTGATAGATCTGGATTCGATGTGTCAGCACGGCTCGTTGGGCAGCTTCGCTCCGGCCTATGCCCGGGATCGTGCGCGCTTCATGCGCAACTGGCCTGAGAGCAGCGCGCTGTATCAGGTGATTGATCAGCGGTTGCCCAAAGATGTAGCGGGCACCGCGTGATTGTTTTCGCCAGCGCGTAAGACATTTCTGCAGTTGGATCCGGGTGAGGCATGTGGCGACAAATCCTTGTGACTTGTCCTACGGCCTTCCCGGAACCCATGAACTGCCCCTCGCAAAACCCCGATGCTAGTTTGCCCCGACGTTCCCGGAGGGCAAATCTTGAGCATCAAAAACGCTATCACTATCGGCGCATTTTCCCTGGCACTGTCCGGCTGCGGCACCGCCGTTACGGTGCTGCAGGACGATGAAGACGCCACGCGCGGCCTGCGTAAACAGAAGACCTACTGTCAGTCGATTCCGCGTATCTACAGCGGACTCGCCCACGATTTCTGCCTGCTGCACGCGCCGCCCGATCCTACCGGCATTCTGGTGCCGGTTGTCCTGCTCGATCTGACCCTGTCCGGTGTGTTCGATACGGCTTTTCTGCCGTACACGATCTATCGCCAGACGGTGGACGGGAATATCAGTGTTTATTGGCGACCAGGCCGTGGATAGGCCGATGGACAAGGGTTCAGTAGGTTGAACGACATGGGGCAATTCGCACAGGGTCATTCCCGCCACGTTTACGCTATAATCCCGCCCTTTAGCTGTCTCTCGCCCGGTGCGAGGGCACATCATTTTTCAAGGCGCATCGCGCCTGAATGCAGACTAAAGAGGCTAGACCCCTGTGGCATTGACGATTCTTGGCCTGTCCGGCGCCCTTAGCCATGATCCTTCCGCAGCCTTGTACATCGACGGCAAGCTGGTCGCGGCGGCTGAGGAAGAGCGCTTCGTACGCGATAAACATGCAAAGAACCGCATGCCCTACGAATCGGCGAAGTTCTGCCTGGAGCAGGCAGGCATCAAGCCTTCCGACGTTGACGTGGTCGCGATTCCGTTCGCCCCGATCAGCATTTTCGGCAAGGCTCGCTGGCAGTACGCCAAGCGTTACTGGTACGCCCCGGACCGCGCACTCGACGCGATCCTGATGGGCAACCGTCGCTACAAGCGCTATCGCAACAAGATTGTCTGGTGCCTGGAGCAACTGGGCTTCGATCCGAAGAAAATCAAGATCGAACCGGTTGAACACCACCTGGCCCACGCTTCCAGCGCCTATCACTGCTCGGGTTTCAAAGAGAAAACCGCGATCCTCGGCATCGACGGCAAGGGCGAGTACGCCACGACCTTCTTCGGTTACGGCGAAAACGGCAAGATCCACAAGATCAAGGAATTCTTCGATCCGGACTCCCTCGGCGGCCTGTACGGTGCGATCACCGAGTTCCTCGGTTTCGACATGCTGGACGGCGAGTTCAAGGTCATGGGCATGGCGCCGTACGGCGACGCCAGCAAATACGATTTCTCGCGCCTGGCTTCGTTCGAGAACGGCGAGCTGGTGATCAACACCGACTACGCCAACGTGATCGGCTTGCGTCGCTATAAAGAGAAGGGCAAGGGTTACTACTTCTCGCCGAAGCTGATCGAGTGGCTGGGTCCGAAGCGCGAAGGCGACATCGCCGACGAGCCGTACATCCACTACGCCGCCAGCATCCAGGCACTGTTCGAAAAAATCGCGCTGCAGATGATCGACTACTACCTGGGCGACGTGCTCAAGGAAACCGGCAAGCTGGCCTACGCCGGCGGCTGTGCGTTGAACGTCAAGCTCAACCAGAAAATCATCGCCCGCGACGACGTCAAGGAACTGTTCGTACAGCCTGCCTCCGGCGATGCCGGCACTGCAGTCGGCGCAGCGGCCTATGTGTCCAACGCCCGTGGCGTGCCGGTCGAGAAGATGGAACACGTCTACCTCGGCCCGTCGTACAGCAATGAAGACGTGATCGCCGCGTGCGCCCGTCACGAGAACAAGCCGACCTGGCGCAAGCTCGACAACATGCCGGAGCAGATCGCCAAAATCATGGTCGATGGCAACCCGGTGGCCTGGTTCCAGGGCCGCATGGAGTTCGGTCCGCGCGCACTGGGTGGTCGTTCGATCATCGGTTGCCCGAGCGTGGCTGGCGTGGCTGACCGCATCAACCACCAGATCAAGTTCCGCGAGCGCTGGAGGCCTTTCTGCCCGTCGATGCTCGACACCGTTGCGCCACAGATGATCAAGATCGATCACCCGGCGCCGTTCATGACCTTCACCTTCGAAGTGGCTGAAGAGTGGAAAACCCGCGTGCCGGAAGTCGTCCACGAAGACGGTACTTCCCGGGCCCAGGTGCTCAAGCGCGAATACAACCCGCGCTACTACGACATGATGAAGGCGCTGGAAGTGCTGACCGGCAACGGCGTTTCCCTGAACACTTCGCTCAACCGCCGTGGTGAACCGATGATCTGCTCGCCGACCGACGCCCTGAACATGTTCTTCGGCTCGGATCTGCAATACCTGATCATGGAAGACATCCTGGTGGTCAAAGAAGGCGCAAACGCTTATGACACGCTCGGCTGAACGCCATGTGCTGCAGTTCTGTCACGGCTATGACGGGCCGTTCCTCGACTGCGCACGGCAATACGCCAGCCTGTTTGCGGGCACCGGTTATCGGGTCACCACGGTCTTTCTGACCGGGGCCGCCGATAGCGAGGTGGCCGCAGCCTGCGCCTCCGATGAAGTGTTGTTCATGGAATACAGCTCCAAGGCCATTCGTGGCCTGAAGCTGGGCGCCATCGGCGATCTGCGCAAGATCGCCGCTTCACGCAATTTCAGTTTCTGCATCGCCCATCGCTTCAAGCCGATCTACATCGCCTTGCTCGGCACTTCGCTGCCGGTGATTGGCGTGCATCACGCGTTTGGCGATTACAAACGCGGCTCGCGCAAACTTTTTGCGCAGATTTTCCGCAAGCGTTTGAGCCTGCTCGGCGTGTCCGATGCAGTGCGCGACGACATGCGCCGTTGCCTGCCGAAATGGCCGGCGGCGCGCATCCAGACCCTCTACAACCGCATCGATGTCTCGGCGTTGCAGATGAGTCAGGTGTCGGCCCGTGAAGCCCGCGAGACCCTCGGTCTGTCAGCGGATGCGTTCATTGTCGGCAACGTCGGTCGTCTGCACCCGGACAAGGATCAGGCCACGCTGCTGCACGGTTTTGCTGCGGCATTGCCCGGTCTGCCGGCCAACAGCCAACTGGTGATTCTCGGCAAAGGGCGTCTGGAACAAGACCTCAAGGAACTGGCCCGTGAACTGGGCATCGGTGATCGCGTGTTGTTCCTCGGCCAGGTGCCGGACGCGCGCAATTATTTCCGCGCATTCGATGTGTTTGCCTTGAGCTCCGACCACGAACCGTTTGGCATGGTGCTGCTGGAGGCCATGGCCGCCGGCGTGCCGTTGCTGGCCACGGCGTGTGGCGGGGCGAAGGAAGTGGTCGAAGGCGTGGGCATTCTGTTCCCGCTGGGTGACGCCGAGCATCTGGCCCAGGGTCTGAAACATCTGGCCGGCATGGACGAGCAGCAGCGTCGTCAATGCGCCGAAATGATGGTCGATCGTCTGCGCGAGCGCTTCTCCGACCGAGCTGTACGCGACACCTTCTGGCATTTGCCGCAAGTTACCGATCTGGCACCGAGGGGCTGATGCTCAACCGATTTCAAGGCTGGCGCGAACGTGGCTGGTCGCCCGTTGACGCCTCAACTTATGCACAGGCCTGGCAGCGTTTCGGCGGCAGCGTCGCGACTCATCCCATGGTGGTCGAGCGTCTGGCGGATCTGGCCGGCATCCCGGTGCGTTATCTGGCCTGGGAGCAGCGGGGCGACGTCAAAGCCGCGATCCCGACCTGGGGCCGCGACTTGGCCTTGTCCAAGGACGTGCTCAAGCGCAGCGGCAAGAAAGGCTTGTTCGACCTCGGCAACGCCGAGCTGATCCTGCCGGCCGCCGTCGATGCCCAGGCCCCGCTGCGCCATCGCGGACGCTACTTGTCGGCGCTCAACGAAAACCGCTTCAGCGGCCTCAAGTTGCAGACCGAACAACTGGCCATGGCCCGTACCCCCGAAGAACTGTCGAAGAAGTTTCGCTACAACCAGCGCCGTGAACTGCGCCTGCTGGAAGAGGCGGGCGGTGTGGTGCGGCCGGTCAGCGACTTCTCGAGTGCGGAACTGGCAGCAATCTACTGCGACTTGTTTCAGCGTCGCTGGGGTTTTCCGGCCACTGGCGCGGCACGCATGGCCGAAGTCATCGAATTGCTGCGCGAATTGTTGATCGGCTCGGTGATCTTCCTCAACGACGCGCCGATTGCCATTCAACTGGTGTATCGCGTTGAAGCCCCGGAGTGGATCAGCGTCGAATACATCAACGGCGGCGTCGACCCTGAAACCCGCGAATTCAGCCCTGGCAGCGTCCTGAGTTTCCTCAATACGCAAAGTGCCTGGGAGCATGCGCGGGCACTGGACAAGCCGCTGCGCTTTTCCTTCGGTCGTGCCGACCGTGAATACAAGGATCGCTGGTGCAATCCTGTGCCGGTCTTCACCGTATGAGTCAGCCCATGAGCCGCAAACAGCAATTGCTCAAGCGCCACCGGCGCAATAAACGCATCGGCCTGTTGATCGCACTGGTCGTGTTGATCGCTCTCGGTGTGCTGGTGGCCTGGTGGTTGCCGCTGGTGCTGGCAGTGGTTGGCTGGATCGCTCACGAAGCGTGGTTCGCCGATCACCTGTTCTATTCGCCGAAAGACGATTACCAATACAGCTTTCCGCCGTTTACCCCGCAGCCAAAAGTGCATTTGAACGGCGAGCAATTGCGCCTCGACGAAGGCGTGATGCTGATGGACGACGCTACGCTGATCCTCGCGGTGAATGTCAAAAGCAGCTTTCTGGGACGCTTCTTCGATCCTCGGGTCGAGTTGGCCGGGGGCACCCATCCCGATGCGCAGACGTTCGAACGTGGCGTCAACGGTCTGCGTTATCTGAACCTCAGCGGGCAGGCGCAGGCCTTGTCGCAAGGCCAGTTGCGTCTGCGCGGGCGCTTTTGCCGGGTCTCCGGCGAGCCGGTGCTGTGGGCACTGGAGCAGCCGGACTACCGCCAGCAGCGGGTGATGGTCATCGCCCCTCACGCCGACGATGCGGAACTCGCCGCCTACGGTCTGTACAGCCAGGCCAGTGAAGCCTGGATCGTGACGCTGACCGCCGGCGAGATCGAAGCCGAACATTATCAACAGATGGGCCTGAACAAGGTCGAGGCGGCGCGGCTAAAGGGGCGCCTGCGTGCCTGGGACAGTCTTGCCGTACCGCGCTGGGCCGGCGTACCGCAGGAGCACTGCGTGCAGCTCGGGTATTTCTGCCTGCAACTGGCGGCGATGCAGGCTGCGCCGAATCAGCCGGTGGGTTCGCGGGAAGCTGATTTGAGTGATACACGGATGTTTCGTCAGCTGAATCCGTTTGCCTTGCCCGGTGATGCCGATGGCGCGCCGACCTGGAACAATCTGCTGGCCGACCTGCGTGACGTGCTGTCCCGCGCGCGCCCGGATGTGATCGTGCTGCCGCATCCGACGCTCGATCCGCATCCCGATCACATCTGCGCCCAGGAAGCCGTGCTGGAAGTCTTGCGTGGTCTTGACTGGCAACCGGTCCTGCTCGGCTACGCCAACCACCTGCACGATAACGATCGCTGGCCGATGGGTGATAGCGGGCAAGGTATCGCCCTGCCGCCGACATTCGACTCGTCGCAACCGATGCAGCCATTGTGCGTGCCGTTGACGCTCTCGCAGCAACGTGACAAAGCCATGGCCTTGGGCATGATGCACGACCTGCAACCACCGGCTCCGTTCAAGCGTCGCCTGCGGCGCGGCCTGCAGCGCCTGCTTGCGGGGCGTGCGGGCTCGCCCTACGGTGAAAACGAATTTTTCCGCAAGGCTGTACGACGCCATGAACTGTTCTGGCGTTTATAGATGGTACGGGCCTGAAGTACGTCCGCTTTCGAGCGGAAAGACCTTCAGGCGTTGCTCTGTTTGCCTGTCGCGGCAAGGAAGACGATGAAAGTTTTATTTCTGGTGCAGAAAGATCAGCGGGCGATTCTGGATCGCTTGTACGAAGGTGTTGCGGCACATTGCGAGTGCGATCTGCGGTGGCTGAGCAGCGATGAACAGCGCAATCTGCGTCGCTATTTCCGGCGCGAAGTCGACGTTACGCAATATGACCGCATCGTGTTTTTCCTTCGTTTCAAGCAGGAAATCCGTCAGGTCGGATTTATCCGCACGATCCCCAATCTCGTGATTCTGGAACACGATGCCTACCAGAATTACATTCCGTGCAAATACACCGGTAAGTTCAGCGCGCATTACCGCCGCTTGCCGTGGGCACGAGTGATCAGCTCCGGCTTCGTGGTCACCGAGCGCCTTCGTCAGGAGGGCTTCGACGCCGTCTTCGTGCCCAAGGGCTACGACCAGTCACAACTTGAAGATCAGGGGCGCGAGCGGGATATCGAGCTGGCTTTCGTGGGTAGCACCAACAGTGTTGCCTACAGCGGTCGCAAAGCCTTGCTCGACGAGTTGGGGCGCGTCGAGCCTCTGGTGGTTACCCGCACGAAGTCCGGAGAGGAATACCGCGACACGCTCAACCGAATCCGCTTTTTTGTCAGCGCCGACGTTGGCATGGGCGAATTCATGATCAAGAATTTCGAAGCGATGGCCTGCGGTTGTGTATTGCTGGCGTTTGATCAGGGGGCAGAGGAAAGTCAGGCCCTGGGGTTGAAGGACATGCACAACGTGGTGTTCTACAAGGACATCGCACAGCTTCAGGAGAAGCTGGCCGTATTGCGCAGCGATCCGGAACTGGCGCCGCGAATTGCGCGCAACGGTCGCGAGCTCGCGGTCAGTCAGTTCAGCTTTGCACGAATCGGCCAACGTATCGTCGAGGAACTTAAGCCAGAACTGCGGGCTCGTGCGCCGCTGAGCCTTCTGGAAAAGGTGCGTCTGAAGCTGGGCATTTGACAAGCACTACCCGGCAATCGATATTGCTGGCGACTTTTACCTAATTGAGATTCCGGTGCAATTTACTCAAGAAAGTGACATCACCCTGGTGGTCACCAGCTGTGGTCGAATGGATCTGCTCAAGATAACGCTTGAGAGCTTCGACCGGTTCAATACCGCTCCCATCCGTGAAGTGTTCATCACGGAGGATGCGGGGGATGAAGGTGTGCACGCTGTGATTCCTGCTCATTGGAAGGAGCATTGCACCGTATTCATCAATCGCCCGAAGCTGGGGCAGCTGGCATCAATCGACTTGGCTTACGCACATGTCACCACACCCTATGTCTTCCATTGCGAAGACGACTGGGAATTCTATCGCCCGGGATTTGTGGAAGACTCCAGGACCATTCTCGACCTGCGCCCGGAAATTCTGCAGGTCTGGCTGCGTAGCTATAATCATGACTTGCGGGTGCATAGTCCTTACATTCGGCTGGAGACGCGGGAGATCGTCGGCGGGGTAGCTTGTTACCCGTTGGTGTCCGACAAGCCTGAGTGGCAGGGCTTTTCGCTGAATCCTGGCTTGCGCCGGATGAAGGAATACCGCTTGTGCGCACCTTTTGCCGGATTCAGTGGGGAGAAGGCGCTGTCCATTCGCTACGCAGACTTGAATCTGACGGCCATGACGCTGGAAGCGGACGCCGTCATGCACACGGGTTTCGGTCTGCATGTGCAAACGGCTGTCGAGCGTCAGCGCAAGGCGCGCCGCAGTCGTCGCGAACAGATAAAGTTCGTATTGTCTTTGCTGTTGGGAGTCTGTATTGGCTGGTTCATCAATTAAATGCACCGCAGCTTTTTTCCAGAAACCCAGGTATTGGCTTCGTTCCCTATGAGTATTCTCAACGTCATGTGGGCCGGGGGTGCTCCGTTTGCCTCAACTCATAAGGTGCATCAACAGATCCTGTCTCAGGCCGCTTCGTCGGAGCCGGTTCAAACCTGGTTGCTTCAAGGCCGCGCCTGCGAAGGTGGGCTGAGCGTTGGCGAAGTGACGGAGTGGGGGCTGTCCTCCGCCCGGTTGAAAGGGCGGCATTTCTGGCGGCTGACGAGGCCCTGGATGCGTTCCAGATTTCACAAAGCCCTCAAAAACAGCCGTGCACGCGTGGTGCTCCTCGATGGCCTTGGCGTAGCACGTACATTGCTGCCTGTCATCGAAGCCATGCCCGACGTTCGTGCGGTGGTGGTCTTTCATGGTTCGACGCGGCTTCATCCTGCGGATCGCGCGCTCTTCAAACGAATTCCCTCCTCGCAACTGACGCTGGTTGCAGTCTCGAACACCCTCGCGGCGTCGTTGTGTCAGGACTTGCAGATTCAGGTCATGACGTTGCGCAGCGCTTTCGATCCTCTGGCGTTTCGTGCCGACCTTCTCCCTCGGGAGCAGGCGCGAGCGCGATTGGGTCTTGCGCTGGACAAACCGGTATTGGGAGCTGTTGGGCGACTGGTCGCGGGCAAGGGGTTTGGTTGCCTGCTCGACGCTTTCGCCGAAGCCTTGCTTCAGCGACCTGATCTGCAGTTGGTGATTCTCGGTGAAGGCACGGGGCGCGCTGTGCTGGAGGCGCGGATCGATGAGTTGCAATTGCGTGGCAAGGTCTTGCTGCCGGGGCATCTGGATGATGCGGCTCAGCTTTACCGGGCATTCGATTGGGTTGCCATGCCGTCGCTGAATGAAGGCCTGGGGCTGATCATGCAGGAAGCCGTCATGGCGGGTGTTCCGGTTTTATCCAGTGAGCTGGAGGTGTTTCGCGAACAGTTGGCCGATACCGGCTGGTATGCCCCCGTTCAGGATGTGGCCGCCTGGCGTGACGCGATCCTGAGGGCGTTCAGCGCATCGGCCGAAACAGTCGCCGCCGAGCAATATCAGGCGCTGGCGCCTGACCAGGCCTGGCTCGATTTCAGCCAGGCTGCCCACGACCTGCTTTCATGAAGGCATTACGGCCTTTTCCAGTGCGTGCATCGGAAAGGTTTCGTTCAGCTTCTCGCGTTCAATATAGCGAGCGAAATGCTGCAGGTTGCGCTTGACCAGATACCGGGGCAACGGCGCCCGCAAAAAACGCAAGTCTGCTACATCGATCAGGCCCATGCAGTTGTCGGGCGTCACCACAATGTTGCCCAGGTGCAGCGAACGAAAATAGATTCCCGATTCATGAAGATTGCGGATCAGACCGGCCAGGTCTGGCAATGCCTGCTGCCACGAAAAACCATCCTTGCTGGCAATCTGGCGCAAGGTCTCTCCCGGCAATGGCTGGTAGAGCACAGCTGTCATGCCAGGAGCTTGCAGTTTATAAAGCTGCAGGACCTGAAGGGTTGGAACGCCCAGTTTTTGCAGTCCGACGGCGTTATCGATGAAGCGTTTCGAGTAGGGGCGCCACAGTGCGGATGAAAAAAACCGTTTGCGGCGGAACAGTTTCAGAATATTCCCATCCTGCAACAGGTAGACTTTCGGCCCGTAGCTATCGGCCTCCAGGATTCTGGCACCGTCAATCATTTGATTCAAAGTGGCCTCTGGCAGCCGGGAAAATTGCATCGTGAAAAGCCTTGTGGGAAGAACGGGGCGCTGTGGCGGGCAATGATGCCGAAAAGTTTCAGCTTTAACCATGCCGGGCTGGGTGGGTGAACTCTATCAGGAGCAGTTTGATGCAAGAAACACGTTGGGCGAAAGCATGGATGTCGACAGGTCTGTTGTGGTTTCTGTTAGCCATTGCCATTGCGCCTACCAACAAAGCCTATCAGCAAGGCCTGGTCGTATTGCTCTGGATACCTGCGCTGGTCTTTTCCTGGTCTGCACGGGCCCGGCTCAGGGAGATGTTTCATGAACAGCGCTGGATCTGGCTGCCGATGCTCGGGCTTCTGGCCTGGTCTTTGATCAGTCTTTCATGGACGAACGCCGCGGACAGCGGGCGCGAGGCCAAGCGGTTGCTGTATATCGTGGTTTTTCTTCTGTTCTTTCCGGTTTTCGCCAATGGCAGACCCGACCGTGTGATTCGCATCATGCAATGGGGTGGCATCGGGCTGGCGGCCACGGCAATCGCGGCTATCGTCAAATTCTACCTTCTCGATGGCAATGTCCTGATGGCGCGCGTGGAAGGCCTGGGCGAGCTGGCCCACCCGATCCTCGGGGGCTATGTCATCGGCCTGGCGGCGGTATGGCTTGTTCTGTGGCCACCACAAACCGGGCGGATGCAGATTGTCTGGGTCATCGCGATGACGTTTCTGGGCATGTTCGTACTGCTCAGCCAGAGTCGCGGCGCCGCATTGGCATTGTTTCTCACGCTGCTTGCCATGCCGATCTGGTGCGGTGACCGCCGCAGCCGTGCAATTGCGGCGTGCGCGTTGGTTGTCGCCATGCTGGCTTTCGTGTTGTTCGAGCCGTTGGTCATGGCGCGCGGCGTTTCCTACCGGCCGCAGATTCTGATGGCCTGCCTGCAAATGATCGCCGAGCACCCCCTGCGTGGGCTGGGTCTTGGTGGCGACTACAAAGTGTTTGCTTCGGGCATGTATTTTGACCATGCCCATAATCTGTTCACCCATGTCGCTATCGAGCTGGGCCTGCCAGGCTTGCTGTTGTGGTGTGCAATCTGGATTGCCGTCTTGTGCCAGGCATGGAAAGCCCGGGAAACCCTCTACGGGCGGGGCATCATTGGCATTTGGCTGTTCTCGAGCCTGGCCATGCAATTCGACGCCGCCAGCCTGACCGGAACCCCAAGGGCCGAGTGGTTTGTAAGCTGGTTGCCTATTGGTCTGGCCAGTGTTTTGGTATGGGCTCGGGCCAATCCCGGTGCCTGTGATAAAATTTCGCGTTCTTCCTAATCAGTGAGCCCTACGATGAGTGACGTACCGCCCAAAGCGGAACAGGATTCCAGCCTGAAGATCTACTTTCGGCTGTTGGGGTACGTAAAGCCCTATATCGGCCTTTTCCTTCTGAGTATCGTTGGCTTCGTGATTTTTGCCTCCACCCAGCCAATGCTGGCGGGAATACTCAAATATTTTGTCGATGGCCTGAGCAATCCCGAAGCGGTGCTCTTTCCCAATGTTCCTTATCTCAAGGACCTGCAGTTGTTGATGGCCGTGCCGCTGCTGATCATTCTGATCGCTGCCTGGCAGGGGCTGGGGTCGTTTCTCGGCAACTTTTATCTGGCGAAAGTATCGCTGGGACTGGTGCATGACCTGCGCATCGAGTTGTTCAACAAACTGCTGGTGCTGCCCAATCGTTATTTCGACACCCATAATTCAGGGCATCTGATTTCGCGCATCACGTTCAACGTGACCATGGTGACCGGTGCCGCCACCGATGCCATCAAGGTGGTTATCCGTGAAGGCCTGACGGTGGTGTTTCTGTTCGCCTATCTGCTCTGGATGAACTGGAAGCTGACCCTCGTCATGCTGGCGATCCTTCCGTTGATTGCCTTAATGGTGGGGAGTACCAGCAAGAAATTCCGCAAGCAGAGCAAGAAGATCCAGGTGGCCATGGGCGACGTGACTCACGTGGCTTCCGAAACCATCCAGGGCTATCGCGTGGTGCGCAGTTTTGGTGGCGAGAGCTATGAAGAGCGCCGCTTTGCCGCCGCCAGCCAGAGCAACACCGACAAGCAATTGCGCATGACCAAGACCGGAGCGGTCTATACGCCCATGCTGCAGCTGGTGATCTACAGCGCCATGGCCGTGCTGATGTTCCTGGTGCTGTTCCTGCGTGGCGATGCCACGGCCGGTGATCTGGTGGCGTACATCACGGCCGCGGGTCTGCTGCCCAAGCCGATCCGGCAGTTGTCGGAGGTCAGTTCGACCATCCAGAAAGGGGTTGCCGGTGCCGAAAGCATTTTCGAGCAACTGGACGTAGAACCTGAAGTGGATAACGGTACGGTGGAGCGTGACCGGGTCAGCGGCCATCTGCAGGTACGCAACCTCAGTTTCACTTACCCGGGCACCGAGCGCGAAGTGCTGAAGAACATCAACTTCAGTGCGGCGCCAGGCCAGATGATCGCACTGGTGGGTCGCTCCGGTAGCGGCAAGTCGACTCTCGCCAGCCTGATTCCGCGTTTCTATCATCACGATATCGGGGAGATTCTGCTCGATGACGTCGAGATCGAAGATTACCGATTGCGCAACCTGCGTCGCCACGTTGCACAGGTCACCCAGCATGTGACCCTGTTCAACGACACGATTGCCAACAACATCGCCTACGGCGACTTGGCCGGTGCTCCCCGGGCCGATATCGAAAAGGCCGCTACCGACGCCTACGCAATGGACTTCATCTCGCAAATGCCCGAAGGCCTGGACACCCAGGTCGGGGAAAATGGCGTGTTGCTGTCCGGCGGTCAGCGTCAGCGCCTGGCGATAGCACGGGCGTTGTTGAAGAATGCACCGCTGCTGATTCTCGATGAGGCGACATCGGCACTGGATACCGAATCCGAGCGGCACATTCAGGCAGCGCTGGATCACGTCATGAAGGGCCGCACCACGCTGGTCATCGCTCATCGCCTCTCGACGATCGAGAAGGCCGATCTGATTCTGGTGATGGATCAGGGCCAGATTGTCGAACGTGGCACCCACGCACAGTTGCTGGCGCAGAACGGCTACTACTCGCGTCTGCATGCGATGGGCCTGGATGCTCCGGCTGAAGACATCGCCTGATCCCGACGACAGGATGGGACTGCCCCATCCTGTCGCCCTTCGGGGCGTGCAATGCGCTTCCGAGATATGTATCCGTTTCTTTACGCTTCTTGACCAAACTTGAATAAATCCCGGTAACACGCTTGTTAAGGTTCTCGAACGAACTTTGACTTCAATCGAGAGGGCCATCCCTTTCGCGTGGGTACTGCGATGCTGCAACGTTATCTCTGGAAGCTGTTGCCCAAGGCACAGCGGCAATTTCTGCTGGATCGACTGTCAGTCGTGGACCGTCAGGTCGTGAACAAGTCGATGTCTGCGAATCGGCACTACCCCCCATCGTTCGCGCAGCGTTCCTGTCTGTTTATCCACGTGCCCAAATGCGCCGGCAGCAGTATCTGTACGGCGATGTTCAACGGCAGGACTCCGGGTCACCTGCCGCTGTACTGGTACGAGCAGCAGTTTCCCGAGCAGTATGCCGCTGCGTACAAGTTTGCTTTCGTACGAGATCCTCTGGAGCGGGCGTATTCGGCTTATGCGTTTCTCCACGGCAATACGTTGAGCGGGCGTGATCATGCCGCGCAGCAACTGGTTCGGCAGTACCGGGACTTCGACGATTTCATTGCCCGCTGGCTGCATACGGAGACGATCTCGCGACAACTGCATTTTGCCGCACAGAGCGATTTTTTGACCGACTCGCTGGGCCATCTGGCCATGGATTTCATCGGCTATCAGGAGCACCTGGAGCGGGATTTTCAGATTGTCTGCGAGCAGTTGGGGATGGTGTGTCAGCTGCCACACGTCAACGTTTCCGTGCTGCGCCAGCCGACCAAGGCGCGAGAGTTCTGCTCCTTGCGTACACGGCGTTTGGTACGTCGGGTTTATCAACGCGACTATGAGTTGCTCGGTTATGAATGAAGTGTTGCCCGGTCTGGCGACCGCATCGGCCATTCGCCCATACAGCTTCACGCTGTCTGCTCGGGACAGAGCCGCGCTCAAGGCCCAGCGTCCACGTTGCCTGTGGCTGACCGGATTGTCCGGTGCCGGCAAGTCGACCCTGGCCAACACCCTGGAAGTGCATTTGCATGAATTCGGCCTGCACACGTTTTTGCTCGACGGCGATAACGTGCGCAACGGTTTGTGCCGGGACTTGGGAATGGACGATGCGAGTCGTCGGGAAAATATCCGGCGCATGGCTGAAGTGGCCCGGTTGATGGTCGACGCCGGCCTGATCGTCATTGTGGCAGCCATCTCGCCGTTCCGGGCGGAACGGGAGGCAGCGCGAGATCTTTTTGCCGAGGGCGACTTTGTCGAGGTGCATGTGAGCACGTCGCTGAAGGTGTGTGAGCGCCGGGACCCGAAAGGTCTGTACCAGGCCGTGCGAGAGGGCCGGATCAAGCAGTTCACGGGTATCGACAGCCCTTACGAAGAACCCTCGGCGGCGGAATGCCGGATCGATACGGAAACGGTCGAGCCGAGAGAAGCCTGCGAGCTGCTGGCGGCTTTTCTGCTTAAAAAATGAGCAAAAAAGCCAGCTGTTTCATCCTGTTGCAGCCGCCGCACAAGCCTTCGCCAACCCTGTGTTAATATCGCGCCCCTGTTCATTTTGTATGTGGGTTGCTCCATGAAGTTGTCCATGCCGCGATTCGATCAAGCCCCTGTCTTGGTGGTCGGCGATGTCATGCTCGACCGTTACTGGCATGGTGGTACCTCACGGATTTCCCCTGAGGCGCCGGTTCCTGTCGTTAAAGTCGAGCAAATCGAAGACCGCCCGGGCGGTGCCGCTAACGTTGCCTTGAACATTGCCGCGCTGGGTGCGCCGGCGTCGCTGGTCGGTGTGACCGGTGACGACGAAGCCGCCGACAGCCTGAGCAACAGCCTCAAGGGTGCGGGCGTGCGAGCCTTGTTCCAGCGCATCGCGCATCAGCCGACCATCGTCAAGCTACGGGTCATGAGCCGGCACCAGCAATTGCTGCGTATCGACTTCGAAGAACCGTTCGCCACCGACGCACTGGCCCTCGGCGCGCAGGTCGACGATCTGCTCGAAGGCATCAAGGTGCTGGTGCTGTCCGACTACGGCAAGGGCGCCCTGAAAAACCATCAGGCGCTGATCCAGGCCGCCCGTGCCAAAGGCATTCCGGTGCTGGCCGACCCGAAGGGCAAAGATTTCTCGATCTACCGTGGCGCGAGCCTGATCACCCCGAACCTCAGCGAGTTCGAAGCCATCGTCGGCGGTTGCGCCGATGAGCACGAGCTGGTGACCAAGGGCGCGACGCTGATGCACGACCTGGATCTCGGCGCACTGCTGGTGACCCGTGGCGAACACGGCATGACCCTGTTGCGTCCGGATCATCCGGCGCTGCATTTGCCTGCACGGGCCCGTGAAGTGTTCGACGTGACCGGCGCCGGCGACACGGTGATTTCAACCCTGGCAGCCGCAATTGCCGCTGGCGAAGAACTGCCGCACGCGGTGGCGCTGGCCAATCTGGCGGCGGGCATCGTCGTCGGCAAGCTGGGTACCGCGGCGATCAGCGCCCCTGAGCTGCGTCGCGCCATCCAGCGTGAAGAAGGTTCCGAACGTGGTGTGCTGGGTCTGGAGCAACTGCTGCTGGCAGTCGCCGATGCCCGTGCGCACAACGAGAAAATCGTGTTCACCAACGGCTGCTTCGACATCCTGCACGCCGGCCACGTGACCTACCTCGAGCAGGCGCGGGCCCAGGGCGATCGCCTGATCGTCGCGATCAACGACGATGCTTCGGTCAGCCGCCTGAAAGGGCCGGGCCGTCCGATCAACAGCGTTGACCGGCGCATGGCGGTTCTCGCCGGTCTCGGCGCGGTGGACTGGGTGATCAGCTTCGCTGAGGGCACCCCGGAAAACCTGCTGCGCGAGGTCAAGCCGGACGTGCTGGTGAAGGGCGGCGATTACGGCATCGACCAGGTTGTCGGCGCGGATATCGTCAAAGCCTACGGCGGCACCGTTAAGGTTCTGGGGCTGGTGGAAAACAGCTCGACCACGGCGATTGTGGAAAAAATCCGCAAATCCGAGTGATGCAAACATAAAGACCGCGCCTGCGATGACTCTCCGGAGTCACTCGCAGGCGCGGTCTTTTGCCGTTCAGGAGTTCACTTTCTTGCGTGGCACGATCTTCTTCAGCAGTTGCTTGGCCTTGCCGCGCAAGCGCGCCAGCCCGGTGTCCTTGGGCGGTGGGGTCAGACCCTGCTGGCGCAGCCAGTCCTTCCAGCGAATACGCTCGTCGCGCACCAGCCAGCCGTCCTGCCGGGCGAAACTTTCCGCCAGGTACAGACCGCGAGTGCCCGCCGGGTACAACTGACCTTTCTTCAGCGTGTACAGCTCGGGCAGCGGTTCGCCGTCCTGCAACGGCATCAAGTACAGATCGGGGCGCTTGCGGTCGAGTCGGGCGACCAGTTGATCGCCTTCCAGCCGTTCATCGACATGGAACAGGCTGAGGTTCTTGGCTTCCTTGGGCACGTCCAGCCGCAGGTCGTAGATCAATTGCAGGGACGCGGTCGGCAAATGCACGTAGGCCCGCGGCCGTTCAAGCAATTGCAGATTGGCGCAGCGCACCGGCCGTGCCG
Organism: Pseudomonas paraglycinae; assembly: GCF_021601625.1. GTDB lineage: Bacteria > Pseudomonadota > Gammaproteobacteria > Pseudomonadales > Pseudomonadaceae > Aquipseudomonas > Aquipseudomonas paraglycinae. The sequence continues at coordinate 323,023 of NZ_BQHR01000001.1, forward strand.
AACCGGACAGCGGCGTCAGGCGAAAGGGCAGAGCCTCGCGATAATGCAGCGCCGAGGCATACGGCGCCGGCAGCCAGGTGTCATTGAAGCGCCCGCCGAGCCAGCCTTCCGGGGTTTCCAGCAGGCATTCTTCGGCGATCTCCTGGATCGCTGTGTGCAGCGGAATGTTCAGCTCATGGGCCGGCACGTAACCGGAAATCAGCTTGAGCACCACATCGCCGCGATCCTGCCGACGCTGGCGCACCAGCACCCAGTAATCGCGATTCTGCCAGTGCAGCGTCAGGCGCACCGAGACGCCGAGGTTGGCCAGCTCCAGCGCAAACCGCTCGGCGTCAGCCACGTTGACCGGTTTGCGTCGCTGCAGGGTCTGGGCGAAATTCAGCGGCATGCCGACGCTCTGGTAGGTCAGGCCTTCCGACGTGGCTTCGACGAACAGCGGCAGCGTCTTGAAGTTGCTCGGGTTCTTTCTGATGAGCGTACGCGGCATGTCGGCTCCTGCTTAAGGCCGCGAGGCGGCGTCAGTGACCACGAAGGACCTGGGCAACGGTCGCAACGTTATGGGCGAGGTGCAGCGGATTGATTGTCCCGACAATGGCACTGGCCACGCCGGGCTGGGCGAACAGCAACTCGAAGCTGGCGCGCACCGGATCCACGCCGGGACTCAGGCACACATGACCGCTGGCCAGTGCCTTTTTCACCAGAATGGCTTTGCCGTGGGCAGCAGCATAGTCAATGACCGCCTTCTCGTTTTGTTCGTTCAAATTGTAGGTGACCATCGCACAGTCGCCTTGCTCCAGTGCTTTGAGGCCACCGTCGACGGTTTTGCCGGAAAAGCCGAAGCCGCGAATCTTGCCCTCGGCCTTGAGTGCCGCGAGGGTTGCGTAGACTTCGCTGTCGTTGAGGATCGCCAGATCGTTACCGTCGGAGTGCACCAGCACCAGGTCGATAAAATCGGTTTCAAGACGTTGCAGGGTGCGCTCCACCGACATCCGAGTGTGAGCGGCGCTGAAGTCGTGGGTCGACTGGCCGTCGACAAATTCTTCGCCGACCTTGCTGACGATCACCCAGTCCTGACGCTGACCGCGCAGCAACGGGCCGAGACGTTCCTCGCTGCGGCCATAGGCCGGTGCGGTGTCGATCAGGTTGATGCCCAGCTCCCGCGCCTGCTTGAGCAACATGCGCGCGGCGTCGTCGTCGGGAATCTGGAAGCCGTTGGGGTATTTCACGCCCTGGTCGCGGCCGAGTTTGACGGTGCCCAGGCCCAGTGGCGAAACCAGCAGGCCGGTGCTGCCCAGTGGGCGATGCAGATCGTGCAGGGTCGGCAGGCTCATGGCAGCAGTTGCTCCCAGGCGGGAACACCCATCGGTGGTTTTGGCAGCTCGGGCAGCGGAGCCGGGTGGCTTGGCTGGATGCCGTCGCGTTCGAGGGACGCGATCACGCGGTCAGCGAAGTCTGGCGCCAGGGCCAGTTTGGTTGGCCAGCCGACCAGCAGGCGACCTTCTTCAGCGAGGAAGGCGTTGTCTGGACGGGTAAGACCGGTTTGCAGCGGTTCGGCGCGATCGACGCGCAGGGTCGCCCATTGCACGGTGCTCAGGTCGATCCATGGCAACAACTGGCCAAGTTCTTTTTTAGCGGTGGCGATCTGTTCGGCCGGCTCACGGGCCACGCCTTCGGACTCGGCAATGTCGCCGCCCAGATACCAGACCCACTGGCCGTCAGCGGCCGGGTGGGTGGTCACGGTGATGCGCGGCTTGGTGCCGCCACCGAGGCAGTGCGCGTACAGCGGCTTCAGGCCCGGGCCTTTCGCGATGATCATGTGCAGCGGCCGGCGTTGCATGGCCGGATGAGTCAGGCCCAAAGCAGTCAGCAGGTCGGCGGTACCGGCACCGGCGCTGAGGACGATGCGCTGGGCACGGATCTCACGGCCGTCGACTTTCAGGCCAACCAGCACGCCGCTTTCCAGCAGCGGCTCGATGGTCTGGCCGGCGAGCAGACCGTCACCCGACAGGTCGGCCAGACGCTGGATCAGGCTCGGCACGTCGATCACCAGTTCGGCGAGGCGGTAGACCTTGCCCTTGAAACGCTTGTCTTGCAGGGCCGCCGGCAGTTGATCGCCCTTGACCTGATCGACCCGGCCACGCACCGCTTTGCTGGCGAAGAAACTGGTCAGATTGCCAGCGAGGGTGCCCGGCGACCACAGGTAATGGGCTTCGGACAGCAGGCGCACGCCGGTCAGGTCCAGTTCACCGTTACCGGCCAGGGCTTCACGCCAGCGGCGCGGCATGTCGGCGATGGCTTCCGAGGCGCCGGTCAGTGCACCGTGCAGCGCGTACTTGGCGCCGCCGTGGATGATGCCCTGGGACTTCACACTCTGCCCGCCGCCGAGGCTGGCGCTTTCCACCAGCACGGTCGAGAAACCCTGGCGACGCAGGCGCGCGTTCAGCCAGAGACCGGCGACACCCGCGCCGACAATCAGCACGTCGGTGGAAATTGGAGATGGCATGCAACGACCTCAGTGTTCAAGACGAGGGCGCAGTATACAGACTCGGGGAAAAGGGGATTTGTCGATGATCAACAGAGGGAAGGCATGAGCCCTTACAGGAGCGAGTGCCTGCAAGGGCTCATGTGAGGATCAATGGCCGGCCGTTTTCGAGAACAGCTGAATCACCACCACGCCGAGCACGATCAGCGCCATCCCGAGCATCGCCGGGATATCCAGCTTTTGCCCGTAGATGAACAGCGCCGCGACGCTGACCATCACGATGCCCATGCCGGCCCACACCGCGTAGGCCACGCCCACCGGCACGCTGCGCACCACCAGGGTCAGCATCCAGAACGCGATGGCGTAGCCGACGATGACCAGCACCAGTGGCAATGGCGTGCTGAAGCCTTTGACGGCTTTCATCGAAACGGTCGCGATCACTTCGGCACAGATGGCGATGGCCAGGTAGACGTAAGCGTTCATGTTCAAATCCTCGTGTGTAGCGTTGCTTTCTGAGGCGGCATTCTAGTGACTCCCCAGATGGGGTAAAGTCATTACCTATCTGTTTACAAGATGGGTTGGCCGATGAGCATGCAGTGGAATCTGGAGCAGTTGCGGGTGTTTGTTGCGGTCGCCGAACAACGCTCGTTTTCCGCCGTGGCGCGTCAGCAACGCAAGGCGCAGTCGGCTATCAGCAGCGCGATTGCCATGCTCGAGGACGACCTCGGCGTCAGTCTGTTCGAGCGTAGCAGCGGTCGCCAGCCGAGTCTCACCGAAACGGGTGAAGCCTTGCTTGAAGAGGCGCGTGAAGTGTTGCGTCAGTGCGAGCGCCTGAACGGTCGGGCCGTGGCCATGATGCGCGGGCAGGAAGCGCAATTGCGGGTTGCCCAGGATGAGGCGATGCCTTATCAGGCGCTGGTGGAAAGCTTCGGCGCGCTGGCCGAGCAGTTTCCCAGTCTTGAGGTGCAACTGACCAGCGCCGCCCAAGGCGAGGTTTCGCGCAAACTCGTGGAGCGCCGTGCCGATCTCGGGTTGCTGTTCTATCACGACGAAATCCCCGAAGCGCTGGAGCGCCGGGTGCTGGGCAGTGTGGAAATGGTCACCGTCTGCGGGGTCAATCATCCGCTGGCGGCGCAGTCACGGGTCAACTGCCAGCAGCTTGCTCAGCATCGGCAACTGCTGATGTCGACTCAGACCAGCGTCTACCCCGGCAGCGAACCGGCCAGTCCGCAGGTCTGGCGCGCCGACAGTTTCTACGTGATGGCCGAATGGCTGGTGCGCGATCTCGGTTGGGCCTGGCTGCCGCGTCACGTGGTGCAGTACTCGGCGTATCAGGGCCTGATGGTGGAACTCGACAGCGAATGGACGCCGCCGGCGCTGGTGGTGGAGCTGGTCTGGCGCCGCGACGAACCCCTCGGGCCAGCCGCCCGTTGGCTGGCGGAGCGATTTGCCATACACCTGCGGGCGATCGGCGGCAAAAGCCGATAAACTCCGCCGCCATGAATAGAACTCTCTACACCGCGCTGTTTTATCTGGGGCTGCCATTGGTGGCGATTCGGCTGTGGCTGCGCTCGCGCAAGGCGCCGGCGTATGCCAAGCGGATTGGCGAACGATTCTCCTATGGCATGCCGGCCCTGCAACCGGGCGGCATCTGGGTTCATGCCGTGTCGGTGGGCGAAAGCATCGCCGCCGCGCCGATGATTCGCGCGCTGCTGCAACGTTATCCACAGCTGCCGATCACCGTAACCTGTATGACCCCGACCGGCTCGGAGCGCATTCACGCGTTGTTCGCCAACGAGCCGCGCATCCAGCACTGCTATTTGCCGTATGACTTGCCCTGCGCGGCGGCGCGTTTTCTGGATCGCGTGCAGCCGAAACTGGCGGTGATCATGGAAACCGAACTGTGGCCCAACCACATTCACCAATGCGCCAAACGCAGGATTCCGGTGGCGCTGGCCAACGGGCGCCTGTCCGAACGTTCAGCCAAGGGCTATGGCCGGTTCAGCAAACTGACCGCACCGATGCTGGCCGAGATGAGCCTGTTCGCCGTGCAGACCGAAGCTGAAGCACAGCGTTTCCGTGATCTCGGTGCGCGCCCGGAGACAGTCGAAGTCACCGGCTCGATCAAGTTTGACCTGACCATCGACCCGCAACTGCTGCAACGTGCCCATGAATTGCGTGGCCAATGGCAGGCGCTGGAGCGCCCGGTGTGGATCGCCGCCAGCACACACGAAAGCGAAGACGAGGTGGCGCTGAACGCTCACCGTCGTTTGCTGGCCAACCATCCCGATGCGCTGCTGATTCTGGTGCCGCGCCATCCGGAGCGTTTCAACTCGGTGTTCGAGTTGTGCCAGCGTGAAGGCTTTGCCACGGTGCGTCGTTCCACTGGCGCGGGCGTTGATGCGCAGACTTCGGTGCTGCTCGGCGACACCATGGGCGAGCTGCTGTTTCTCTACGCCCTGGCCGATAGCGCGTTTGTCGGCGGCAGCCTGGTGCCCAACGGCGGCCACAACCTGCTGGAACCGGCAGCGCTGGCGAAACCGGTGATCAGCGGCCCGCATCTGTTCAACTTCCTCGACATCGCCGCGCAACTGCGCAGCGCCGGAGCCTTGGCCGAAGTGGATGATGCCGAAGGTCTGGCGACAGAAGTGCAGCGTCTGTTCGAATTGCCGCGCGACGCACAGCGCATGGCGGAAGCCGGGCTGAGCGTGATGCGCCGCAATCAGGGCGCGTTGCAGCGCTTGCTCGATGGCCTGGGAAGGTTGATCGACCGTCCATAAAAAACGCAGCCTCAGGGCTGCGTTTTTTGTTTAAGGCCGGGCCTTGAGCTGCGCTTCCGCAGCCTTGGCCAGATCCGGCGGCAGGAAGTCCTTGTCCGGGTTGTAGTCGGCTTTCAGATAACGCGTCAGATCCTGCAAATCACCCGGGTTCAACGTCCCCGCCGCCTGCTTCAGGCGCAGATTGTCGAGGATGTAGTCGTAGCGAGTGTTGTTGTAGTTGCGTACCGAGGTGTAGAGCTGACGCTGGGCGTCGAGCACGTCGACGATGTTGCGCGTACCTACCTGGTAACCGATTTCCGTGGCTTCCACTGCGCTCTGGTTGGAGATGATCGACTGGCGGCGCGCCTGCACCTGCTCGACGTCGGTGTTCACCGCGCGGTGCAGGTTGCGGGTGTTCTCCACCACTTGCCGGCGCAGGCCTTCACGCTGTTGTTCGGTCTGGTCCAGCCGCGAGTACGACTCGCGCACTTGCGAGCTGGTCAGTCCGCCGCTGTAGATCGGGATGTTCAGTTGTAAGCCCACGGTGCTCTGCTCGACGTTGCCACTGTACGGCGTACCGAACGCGTTCGGGTTGGAGAAGCCGAGGGCGTCGTTGTCGCCTTTCTCGTATTTGGCCACCGCGTCGAGGGTCGGCAGGTGGCCGGCCTTGCGCTGTTTCAGGGTCTGTTCGGCGGAGCTGACCGCGTAGTTGCTGGCCAGCAGATTGAGGTTCTGTTTCGCGGCGGTATCGACCCAGGCCTTGGCGTCGTTCGGCGCCGGCGGCAGGATCGGCAACGTGTGGACGATGCCCTGGATCGAGTTGTACTGGCGGTTGGTCAGGGTGATCAGCGCTTCGAACGCATCATCGACCTGACGCTGGGCGACGATCCGGTTGGCGCGCGCGGTGTCGTAACTGGCTTGCGATTGCAGCACGTCGGTCTTGTCCGACAGGCCCACATCGAAGCGCTCATTGGACTGATCGAGCTGGCGCTTGAACGCGGCTTCCTCGGCTTTGGTCGAGGCCAGGTTGTCCTGGCTGCGCAGCACGTTGAAGTAGCTTTCGGCGGTTTGCAGGATCAGGTTCTGCTCGGTGGCCGAGAGTTGCAGCGCGGCCTGCTCGTTGACGTCCTTGGCGGCCTGGTACTGGAACCAGCGGTCGGCGCGGAACAGCGGTTGCGCCAGCGTCGCCTGATAGGAGTGCGCGCTGCGATTGGCGATGGCCGAGGGCTGGTCGATCGAAGTGCGCACGTTGGCGACTTCAGCGCCGCCGGACAGGTTCGGCAGTAGCCCGGCGCGGGCCTGGGGCACCACTTCTTTCTGCGCACCGTACTGGGCGCGGGCAGCGGCCAGGTCGGCGTTGTTGTCGACGGCTTCCTGATAGACGCTGACCAGATCGGTCCTGGTCGATAAAGGCGCTTCTGCTGCCCAGGCCGTTGCGGTGGACGCACAAGACACGGCGACAGCCAGTGAGAGTTTGCGCAGCATGAGGCGATCCCTAGCATGAATATTATGGAAGTAATCCGGGCGCCAAAGGTAAGGCGCGGCCCATGCAGCGTCAAGGCGCAGCATGGCGTAGCGAGTGTAGTAGCGCAGGCGGCAGGCAACAATCTGCCAATTGCGCCATTCATCATGGTGTTTACCGCGGTGTTGGCGTTCTTTGCCGGTTGTGTCTAGACTGGCCGGGTTCTTGTCGGGGTGCCTTGCTATGAGGCTGAGATCGAATAATTTCGGATCCCGTTGAACCTGATCAGGTTAGCGCCTGCGTAGGGAACAAGATTTCTCGTCACCCGGCGAGTCCTCTTGTGCTTCGTCCGGGATATTGTTCGACAATCGAACGCTCGACGACGATGCACAGCACCAGTCCTGGTGCGTCCGTGCCTCTCAGGTTCTGCTCCGACAATCCACTGCCTGGATGCTGTCTGGAGAGCCCGTGATGACTACAAAATCTAAAAACGCGATCAACCTGAGTGACTCGGCCAAGGTCGACGAGCAGTCGGTTCAACCATTCACCCGTTCGCAAAAAATCTACGTTCAGGGCTCCCGCCCGGACATCCGCGTGCCGATGCGCGAAATCACCCTTGATGTGACCCCGACCGACTTCGGCGGCGAAATCAACGCGCCGGTCACCGTCTACGACACCTCGGGCCCGTACACCGATCCGAACGTGGTGATCGACGTGCGCAAAGGTCTGGGCGACGTGCGTTCGGCGTGGATCGACGACCGTGGCGACACCGAGCGTCTGCCAGGCCTGAGCTCGAATTTCGGCCAGGAGCGTCTGGCCGATCCGGAGCTGACCAAACTGCGTTTCGCCCACGTCAACAACCCGCGCCGCGCCAAGGCCGGGGCCAATGTCAGCCAGATGCACTACGCCCGCAAAGGCATCATCACCGCCGAGATGGAATACGTCGCCATCCGCGAAAACATGAAGCTGCAAGAGGCCCGCGCCGCTGGCCTGTTGAACCAGCAACACGCCGGCCACAGCTTCGGCGCGAGCATCCCGAAAGAAATCACCCCGGAATTCGTCCGCGAAGAAATCGCCCGTGGCCGCGCGATCATCCCGGCCAACATCAACCACGTCGAACTGGAACCAATGATCATCGGCCGTAACTTCCTGGTGAAGATCAACGGCAACATCGGCAACAGCGCGCTGGGTTCATCCATCGAAGAAGAAGTGGCGAAACTGACCTGGGGCATTCGCTGGGGTTCGGATACGGTGATGGACTTGTCCACCGGCAAGCACATCCACGAAACCCGCGAGTGGATCATCCGCAACTCGCCAGTGCCGATCGGCACCGTGCCGATTTATCAGGCGCTGGAAAAGGTCAACGGCGTGGCCGAAGACCTGACCTGGGAGCTATTCCGCGACACGCTGATCGAGCAGGCCGAGCAGGGCGTCGACTACTTCACCATCCACGCTGGCGTGTTGCTGCGCTACGTGCCGCTGACCGCCAAACGCGTGACCGGCATCGTGTCCCGTGGCGGTTCGATCATGGCCAAATGGTGCCTGGCGCACCACAAAGAGAACTTCCTCTACACCCACTTCGACGAAATCTGCGAAATCATGAAGGCCTACGACGTCAGCTTCTCGCTGGGCGACGGCCTGCGTCCGGGCTCGATTGCCGACGCCAACGACGAAGCGCAGTTCGGCGAACTGGAAACCCTCGGCGAGCTGACCAAGATCGCCTGGAAGCACGACGTGCAATGCATGATCGAAGGCCCGGGCCACGTGCCGATGCAGTTGATCAAAGAGAACATGGACAAGCAGCTGGAGTGCTGCGACGAGGCGCCGTTCTACACCCTCGGCCCGCTGACCACCGACATCGCACCGGGTTACGACCACATCACCTCGGGTATCGGTGCGGCGATGATCGGCTGGTTCGGTTGCGCGATGCTCTGCTACGTGACGCCGAAGGAGCACCTGGGTCTGCCGAACAAGGATGACGTGAAGACCGGGATCATCACCTACAAGATCGCCGCTCACGCCGCGGACCTGGCCAAGGGACATCCGGGCGCGCAGATCCGCGACAACGCCTTGAGCAAGGCGCGTTTCGAATTCCGCTGGGAAGACCAGTTCAACCTCGGTCTGGACCCGGACACCGCCCGTTCGTATCACGATGAAACCCTGCCGAAGGACTCGGCGAAGGTCGCGCATTTCTGTTCGATGTGCGGGCCGAAATTCTGCTCGATGAAGATCACTCAGGAAGTCCGCGAATACGCGGCCAACCAGCGGATCGACGCGGTCGACGTGGACGTCGCCCAGGGCCTGGCGGAACAGGCCGAGCGGTTCAGGAAGGAAGGCAGTCAGCTATACAAGAAAGTCTAGCCACGAGCGGCAAGCTACAAGCTACAAGAGGAGAAGCAGTCCGCATATCGCTTCTGACTTGTAGCTTGCAGCTTGCAGCTTTTTTTCTGCTTCTCTGTGAGAAACGTCCTTGAGCATTCAACCCGGTACTTATTCCCCCGACCTCGCCGTGCCCGCCAACCAGCGTGTGTTCGGCGGTCGTGATCTGTTTTCCCTGTGGTTTTCCCTCGGCATCGGCCTGATGGTCTTGCAGACCGGTGCGCTGCTGGCGCCGGGGCTGGGCCTGTCGGGATCGCTGCTGGCGATCTTCCTCGGCACCCTGGTCGGCGTCCTGTTGCTGGCCGCCGTTGGCGTGATCGGCAGCGACACCGGCCTGTCGTCTATGGCTGCGCTGAAACTCAGCCTCGGCAGCAAAGGCGCGAGCCTGCCGGCGTTGCTCAACCTGCTGCAATTGATCGGATGGGGCTCGTTCGAAATCATCGTCATGCGCGCCGCCGCCAGTCTGCTCGGCACCCGTGCGTTCAGCGAAGGTTCGCTGTGGGCCAGTCCGATGCTGTGGACGTTGTGCTTCGGTGCGCTGGCGACCTTGCTCGCGATCAGCGGGCCGTTGACGTTCGTGCGCAAGATCCTGCGCAAGTGGGGCATCTGGCTGATTCTGGCCGCGTGCATCTGGCTGACCTGGAACCTGTTCGCCAAGGCCGATCTTGCCGCCTTGTGGGCACGGGCCGGGGATGGCTCGATGTCGCTCGCCGTGGGCTTCGACATTGCGATTGCGATGCCGCTGTCGTGGCTGCCACTGATTGCCGACTACTCGCGTTTCGGCAAGAAGGCGAAGAACGTGTTCGGCGGTACGGCGATCGGTTTCTTCATCGGCAACTTCTGGCTGATGAGCCTCGGCGTCGCCTACACCCTGGCCTTCGCGCCGAGCGGTGAAGTCAACGCGCTGCTGTTGGCGCTGGCCGGTGCAGGCCTCGGGATTCCGCTGCTGCTGATTCTGTTGGACGAGTCGGAAAACGCTTTCGCCGACATTCACTCGGCAGCGGTTTCCAGCGGGATTCTGTTGCGTCTGAAAGTCGAGCATCTGGCGTTGGCCATCGGTGTGATCTGCACCCTGATCGCCTTGCTCGCGCCATTGGCGCAGTACCAGAACTTCCTGCTGCTGATCGGTTCGGTGTTCGCGCCGCTGTTCGGCGTGGTGCTGGTGGATCACTTCATCCTGCGCAAGCGCAGTGCCCAGGTGGCGTCGGCCGCGTTGCGCTGGCCGGCACTATTGGCTTGGCTGGGTGGCATCAGCACCTATCACTTGCTGGCCAATCTGTATCCGGATGTCGGCGCGACCCTGCCGGCGCTGGTGCTGGCAGGGCTGCTGCAACTGGTGCTCGGTCGGGCTTTCAGTTACGGCCGGGAAACAGCTCGGGCTTGAGAATGCCGTTCAGGCGCGGGTAAGGGATCTTCAGTTCGACGTGGCCCAGCGCATAAGGCGCGATGGTGGTCACGTCGTACTTGAGGATCACGCCGCCGTAGGTCAGCGCCACGTTCGGGGTTTTAACGAATGGCCAGCTCTTCACGAACTCCGGTTCCTGATCGAGCTTGGTGCTGATCAGCCAGCTGTTGTGCGCCACTTGCGCGGCTTTCCAGAATGCCTCTTCCTGACCTGGCAGCAACATATCCGCCAGGGTCAGTACCTTGTGCTGCTGACGCGAATAGTTGATGAAACCGCGGCCCGGCGTACCGTGGGCGCCGCCGGTGTCCAGGTAGCTCGAGGTTTCGATGATCACCAGACCGTCATGCTGCTCGCGTACTTTCGCCTGCAAATAGCTGCTGTTGCGCGGGCCGGCGGTGGCCAGGAACTGCTCGCGATACGCTGCCAGCGTCGGCGCTACCGGCGCGTTCGGTGCGGTGCGGGTCATCTGCAGCAGGCGTTTTTCGATGATGGCGTCCAGCGCCGGTTCTGCCGGGAAGCGCAACGTATCGATGTTCACCAGCGGGCAGTCCGGGTTGGAACAGCCCGGTTTCAGCGTTTCCGAGGCGTCGCGGGTGGTTTCCAGCGGCGTGCGGTAGTTGGGCTGGAACAGGCTGGCGCAGGCGCCCAGGGTCAGGGCGATGGCGGCCACGGAGGCGATTTTGAAAAGCGACATGGGCGTCCTTTCTGAAGCAGGGGAAGGCAAAAAGTTACCGCTTCGACTCTCAACGAAGCGGTCAGTTCGCCACTAAGCTAATTAGAGTGGGTTTCGCCTCCACCGTCCATCCCGCTGACAGTAAAGGGGCTGCATCAAACGTCACCGGCGCGTTAGGATGGCGCGAAGTCGAGGTCGCAGGTAAGGCGCCTCGTATTGGATTTGCAGTAAAGAGGATGCTCATGACCGATTTTGCCAAAGCCATTCCGTCCGCCGTCGATATCGTGCGACGCGAGCAGTGCTACAAGGGCTTCTACAAGCTCGACCGCCTGCACTTGCGCCACGAACTGTTCGCCGGTGGCATGAGCCGCGAAATCAATCGTGAAGTGTTCGTGCGCCACGATGCCGTGTGCATGCTGCCCTACGATCCGCAGCGCGATGAAGTGGTGCTGATCGAGCAGTTTCGCGTCGGCGCGATGGGCAAGGCCGATAACCCGTGGCTGGTGGAGCTGGTCGCCGGTCTGATCGACAAGGACGAACAGCCGGAAGAAGTTGCTCACCGCGAGGCACAGGAGGAAGCTGGGCTGGACATCAAGGCCCTGTGGCCGATGACCAAATACTTTCCATCGCCGGGCGGCAGCAACGAATTCGTGCATTTGTATCTGGGGCGTTGCAGCACCGAAGGCGCGGGCGGCCTGCATGGGCTGGAGGAAGAAGCTGAAGATATTCGCGTCACGGTCTGGGCTTTTGAAGATGCCCTGCAGGCCGTACGTGACGGACGGATTGCCAATGCGGCGAGCATCATCGCCTTGCAGTGGCTGGCGCTCAATCGCGCCGAAGTGAGGGGGCTATGGTCGTAAACAAGTTGCGCGATCGCTACCGCGTCGACCTCGTGGGCCTGCAAGCCGCCTGCGAGGCGAACTACGCGCGCCTGATGCGACTGTTGCCGGACATGCGCAGCGACCCCGAGGCACGGCGCATTGCCGTGACCCAGGGCGACCAGATGCTCGGCGTGCTGGCGCTGGAGGTGCTGCAGACCTGTCCGTACACCACGACCCTGCAGGTGCGTCAGGAACACAGCCTGCCGTGGCTGCCGGTGCCGCAACTGGAAGTGCAGGTCTATCACGACGCGCGCATGGCCGAAGTGATCAGCGCCGAGCATGCGCGACGGTTTCGCGGCGTCTATCCTTACCCGAATGCGGCCATGCATCAGCCGGACGAGAAGGCCCAGCTCAATCTGTTCCTGGGCGAATGGCTGAGTCATTGCCTGGCGTGCGGACACGAATACGCGGCGGTCCGATAACCACCGCAAGTTGTGAACTGCGTCCGGTTCGCCGGTTTCTCTTTGCGCTGTCCCCCCGCATAATTGCCGCACCTTTCCAGTCCCGCGATCCCGGGGGAGAACGCCTTGCCGAGCGTATCGACTTTGACCACCGCCGACACGGCGTTGCTGGTGCAGCTCTCTGACAGTCATCTGTTCGCCGAGTCGGACGGAACGCTGCTGGGTATGAACACCCGCGAGAGCCTGCAAAAAGTCATCGAGCTGGTGCTCGAACAGCAACCGCGGATCGACCTGATCGTCGCCAGCGGCGACCTGTCCCAGGACGGTACGCTGGAGTCCTACCAGCAATTCCGGCAGATGACGGCGCAGATCGACGCGCCGGCCCGCTGGATTCCCGGCAACCACGACGAGCCACAGATCATGGCTCAGGCGACTGTGAAGAGTGCGCTGCTGGAGTCCGTGGTGGACGTCGGCAACTGGCGCGTGACCCTGCTCGATTCGGCCGTGCCCGGATCGGTGCCGGGGTATTTGCAGGACGACCAGCTGCAACTGCTCGCCCGCTCCCTGAGCGAAGCGCCGGATCGCCATCATCTGGTGTGCTTTCACCATCACCCGGTGTCGATCGATTGCGCCTGGATGGAGCCGATCGGCTTGCGCAATCCGGAAGCCTTTTTCGAGGTGCTCGATCGTTTCCCGCAGGCCCGTGCCGTGCTGTGGGGGCATGTCCATCAGGAGATCGACCGCGAGCGCAACGGCGTACGGCTGATGGCATCGCCGTCGACCTGCATCCAGTTCGAGCCGGGCAGTGAAGACTTCAAGGTCGGCGAGCAGGCACCGGGGTATCGCTGGTTGCGATTGTTGCCGGATGGGCGGATCGAGACCGGTGTGGAGCGTGTCACGGGTTTCGATTTTCAGGTTGATTACGGCTCCGACGGTTACTGATTGACGGGCGCAGCGCTGATTTCCTCGGGTGCTGGCCCAACACCCCTCGACTCCCTGTAAACTCCGCTTTCTTCAGCCGACGCCCAGGGAGCTCAAATGTCCGGTTCGATTCTCTATATCCATGGTTTCAACAGTGCGCCGGCCTCGAAAAAGGCCTGTCAGCTGGTCGAGGTGATGGAGCGGCTGGGTTTGAGCGATCAACTGCGTGTGCCGGCGCTGCATCACCACCCGCGCGAAGCCATCGGTCAGCTGGAACAGGCAATCGCCGAACTCGGCCGGCCATTGCTGGTGGGAAGCTCGCTCGGCGGCTACTATGCGACTCACCTGGCCGAGCGCCATGGCTTGAAAGCCCTGCTGGTCAACCCGGCCGTCAGTCCGCACCGGATGTTCGACGGATACCTGGGCACCCAGAAAAACCTGTACACCGACGAAACCTGGGAGCTGACCCACGACCACGTGACGGCCCTGGCCGAGCTGGAAGTGCCGGCGCCGCAGGATCCGCAGCGTTATCAGGTATGGTTGCAGACCGGGGATGAAACGCTGGATTATCGCCTTGCCCAGCAGTATTACCGGGCCTGCGCCTTGCGCATTCAGGCCGGCGGCGACCACAGTTTCCAGGGATTTGTTACACAATTGCCGGCATTGCTCAGCTTTGCCGGGATTGGTGCCGATACCTATCAGGCAATCGATTTCACCGCACTGTGAAGTCTTGCCCCATTTTCATTGAATCACTGACGACGAGACCCTATGGCCACTCCCAGCGCTAGCTCCTATAACGCCGACGCCATCGAAGTCCTCTCGGGCCTCGACCCGGTGCGCAAGCGCCCCGGCATGTACACCGACACCAGTCGGCCGAACCATCTTGCCCAGGAAGTCATCGACAACAGTGTCGACGAAGCCTTGGCCGGCCACGCCAAATCGATCCAGGTCATCCTCCATGCCGATCATTCGCTGGAAGTCTGCGACGACGGTCGCGGTATGCCGGTCGACATCCACCCGGAAGAGGGCGTTTCGGGCGTCGAACTGATCCTCACCAAGCTCCATGCGGGCGGCAAGTTTTCCAACAAGAACTACCAGTTCTCCGGCGGTCTGCACGGGGTGGGTATTTCCGTGGTCAACGCCTTGTCGACCCAGGTACGGGTGCGGGTCAAGCGTGACGGCAACGAATATGAAATGACCTTCGCCGACGGCTTCAAGGCCACCGATCTGCAAGTGATCGGCACTGTCGGCAAGCGCAATACCGGGACCAGCGTGTACTTCGCGCCGGATCCGAAATACTTCGATTCGCCGAAATTCTCCATCAGCCGCCTCAAGCACGTGCTCAAGGCCAAGGCCGTTCTGTGCCCGGGGCTGCTGATCAGTTTCGAAGACAAAGGCACTGGCGAGAAGGTCGAGTGGCATTACGAAGATGGCCTGCGTTCCTACCTGGTGGACGCGGTCAGCGAATTCGAGCGCCTGCCGGACGCGCCGTTCTGCGGCAACCTGGCCGGTACCAAGGAAGCGGTCGAGTGGGCCTTGCTGTGGCTGCCGGAAGGTGGCACCTCGGTCACTGAAAGCTACGTCAACCTGATCCCGACGGAGCAGGGCGGCACCCACGTCAACGGTCTGCGTCAGGGCCTGCTCGATGCGATGCGCGAGTTCTGCGAATTCCGCAGTCTGCTGCCGCGTGGCGTGAAGCTGGCGCCGGAAGACGTTTGGGAGCGCATTGCTTTCGTCCTGTCGATGAAGATGCAGGAGCCGCAATTCTCCGGCCAGACCAAGGAGCGTCTGTCGTCTCGTGAAGCAGCGGCTTTCGTCTCCGGTGTGGTCAAGGACGCGTTCAGCCTGTGGCTCAACGCCAACCCTGAAACCGGTCTGGCGCTGGCCGAACTGGCAATCAGCAACGCCGGCCGTCGCCTGAAAGCGAGCAAAAAGGTCGAGCGCAAACGCATCACCCAGGGGCCGGCGTTGCCGGGCAAACTGGCCGATTGCGCCGGGCAGGATCCGATGCGTTCCGAGCTGTTCCTGGTGGAAGGTGATTCCGCCGGCGGTTCTGCCAAGCAGGCGCGGGACAAGGAATTCCAGGCGATCCTGCCGTTGCGCGGCAAGATCCTCAACACTTGGGAAGTCGACGGCAGCGAAGTGCTGGCCAGTCAGGAGGTGCACAACATTGCCGTGGCCATCGGTGTCGATCCGGGCGCCGAGGACATGAGCCAGCTGCGCTACGGCAAGATCTGCATCCTCGCCGACGCCGACTCCGACGGTCTGCACATCGCAACATTGTTGTGCGCCTTGTTCGTCCAGCATTTCCGCCCGCTGGTGGATGCCGGTCACGTCTACGTGGCGATGCCGCCGCTGTACCGCATCGACCTGGGCAAAGAGATTTTCTACGCCCTGGACGACGCCGAGCGCGACGGGATCCTTGACCGTCTGGTGGCCGAGAAGAAACGCGGCAAGCCGCAGGTCACCCGATTCAAAGGTCTGGGTGAAATGAACCCGCCGCAACTGCGTGAAACCACCATGGACCCGAATACCCGGCGCCTGGTGCAGTTGACCCTTGGGGACGACTTCGCCGAGACCTCGGAAATGATGGACATGCTGCTGGCGAAGAAACGCGCCGGCGACCGCAAGACCTGGCTCGAATCCAAGGGCAACCTCGCCGAGGTTCTGGCCTGATGCGGTTTGGCTGGGCCTTGGCGGGTGCGTTGCTGCTGGGTTCGATGACGGTGTCGGCAGAGCCTGCGCAAGAACTGCGCGTGCTCGCCGAACACCCGGTCGAAGGCATGCGCGGCGGCAACCTGTCGGGGCTGGCCTTGTGCGGAAATGACTTGTGGACCGTTTCGGATCGCGACGATGATCAGATCTACCGTCTCGATATCCGCGATCGGGTCTGGCAGGCCACGGCCGTGCGCATCGATCCGCCGAAAGTGCCGGACAGCGGTTTGCCGTGGGGCATCAGCTCGCGAACTTGGGCAGCGTCGTTCATTCGGGGCGGCGATCTGGATTTCGAAGGCATCAGCTGCGACAGCGCCGGTAACCGCTACATCGTCAGCGAAGCCCACGCGGCCGTGCTGCAAGTGCCGCCGCAGGGGCCGTCGTCGTGGCTGAAAATCTCGCCGATGATGGTGCGCGAAGCGCGGGCCAGCGGGATGTTGCTGCAATTCAATGCGATATTCGAAGGCCTGGCGATCAACCCGGCGGGCGATCAGATGTGGCTGGCCGCCGAGCGGCAAAGCCGTGGCTTGTTGCTGATCAAGCGCCAGCAGACGGTTTGGGATTGTGACGGTCGCTGCGTGTTGCTCAGCGAGGGCGGCATGGAAATGCAACCGCCGCAGTTCCCGAAAGCCCGTCCGGTCAATCGGGATTTTTCCGATATCTCCCTGTTCAACGGCAAGCTGTTTACCCTTGAGCGCAACGCGTATCAGATCTGTCGACGGGATGTGCAGACGGCCAAGGTCGAGCTCTGCTGGTCGTATGCGGCCGAGCTGTTGCAGGCCAATCGTCGTTACGAGCAGAACTTCGGGCTGGAAGAGGCGCTGGTCGTCGATGCACAGGGTGCCTGGATCGGCGTCGACAACAATTTCGGCCCGCGCGCCGATGGCGAGGTTCGCCCGATCATCTGGCGTTTCGCCGCGCCTGAGGGTGGCTGGAGCGCCAAGCCATGAGCCAGCAACCGCCGGGCAAACGCGCCGGTCGGGTGCTGATGATTCTGGCGTGGTGCGCGGCGCTGTTTCTGGCCACGCGGTTTTTCGGCCAGTGGGAAGAGCGCCAGCGCAATCCCAATGTGGAAGTGGCTTCGCAGCAGGGCAACGGCTTTATAGAAGTGAAACTGATCGGCAACGCCCAGGGACATTTTGTCGCCAGTGGCCTGATCAACGGTCGGCCGGTGGAGTTCATGCTCGACACCGGCGCGACCGACGTGGCAATCCCGGCCGAGGTGGCGAAAAACCTCCGGCTGGAAGAAGGTTTCGGTGTGACCCTGAGCACGGCCAATGGCCTGAGCCAGGGCTATCGCACCCGTATCGACCGCCTGCAACTGGGCGACATCGTGCTGCGGGACGTCCGCGCACTGGTGGCGCCGGGGCTGCATGGCGATCAGGTGCTGCTCGGCATGAGCGCCCTGAACAAACTTGAATTTACTCAGCGCGGCGGCACCATGCTGCTGCGCCAGACAACGAACCGATGAGGCCCGCATGAGCGATAACCTTGCAGACAGCTTAGATGGCGTAGAACGCCGGTCGCTGGCTGACTTCACCGAAAATGCCTACCTCAACTACTCCATGTACGTGATCATGGACCGTGCCCTGCCGCATATCGGCGACGGTCTGAAACCAGTACAGCGGCGTATCGTCTATGCCATGAGCGAGCTGGGGCTGGATGCCGATTCCAAGCACAAGAAGTCGGCGCGTACCGTCGGCGACGTGCTCGGCAAGTTCCACCCGCACGGCGACTCGGCGTGCTACGAAGCGATGGTGCTGATGGCCCAGCCGTTCAGCTATCGCTACACGCTGGTGGACGGCCAGGGTAACTGGGGTGCGCCGGACGATCCGAAATCCTTCGCCGCCATGCGTTACACCGAAGCGCGGCTGTCGCGTTATTCCGAAGTGCTGCTCAGCGAACTGGGCCAGGGCACCGCAGACTGGGGCCCGAACTTCGACGGCACCCTACAGGAACCGCTGGTGTTGCCGGCACGTTTGCCGAACATCCTGCTCAATGGCACCACCGGTATCGCCGTGGGCATGGCCACCGACGTGCCGCCGCACAACCTGCGCGAAGTTGCCACCGCGTGCGTGCGTCTGCTCGATGAGCCGAAAGCCACGGTCGAACAGCTCTGCGAACACATTCAGGGCCCGGACTACCCGACCGAAGCGGAAATCATCACCCCACGCGCCGACCTGTTGAAAATGTACGAAACCGGCAAGGGCTCGGTGCGCATGCGCGCCGTGTACCACGTCGAGGACGGCGACATCATCGTCACCGCGCTGCCGCACCAGGTCTCCGGGGCCAAGGTGCTGGAACAGATCGCTGCGCTGATGCAGGCCAAACCGTCGAAAGCGCCGCAGATCGCCGATCTTCGCGACGAATCCGACCACGAGAACCCGTGCCGCATCGTGATCATTCCGGTCAACAGCCGCGTCGATCACGAAGCGCTGATGCAGCACCTGTTCGCCAGCACCGAGCTGGAGTCGACCTATCGGGTCAACGTCAACATCATCGGTCTGGACGGCAAGCCGCAGCTGAAAAACCTCCGTGCGCTGCTGGTGGAGTGGCTGGAATTCCGCGTGCTGACCGTGCGTCGCCGCCTGCAATTCCGCCTCGACAAGGTCGAGCGTCGCCTGCACCTGTTGGACGGTTTGCTGATCGCCTACCTCAACCTGGATGAAGTGATCCACATCATCCGCACCGAGGAACACCCGAAAGCCAAGCTGATCGAGCGTTTTGCCCTCAGCGAGATCCAGGCCGACTACATCCTCGACACCCGTCTGCGTCAGTTGGCGCGACTGGAAGAGATGAAGCTGCGCGACGAGCAGGACGAACTGCTCAAGGAACAGGCCAAGCTGCAAGCCCTGCTGAGTAGCGAAGCCAAGCTGAAGAAGCTGGTTCGCAGCGAGCTGCTGAAAGACGCTGAAACCTACGGCGATGACCGTCGGTCGCCAATCGTCGAGCGTGCCGAAGCCAAGGCGCTGACCGAACACGATCTGCTGCCGAACGAGAAAGTCACCGTCGTACTGTCGGAAAAAGGCTGGATCCGTTCGGCCAAAGGCCACGAGATCGACGCCACCGGCCTGTCGTACAAAGCCGGGGACGGCTTCAAGACCTCGGCGGCGGGGCGTTCGAACCAGTCGGCGGTGGTCATCGACTCCACGGGCCGCAGTTACTCGCTGGCCACCCACACCCTGCCATCGGCACGGGGCCAGGGCGAGCCGTTGACCGGCCGTCTGACGCCGCCGCCGGGCGCCACGTTCGAATGCGTGCTGATGCCTGAAGAGGACTCGCTGTACGTGATCGCCTCCGACGCCGGCTACGGTTTTGTGGTGAAAGGCGAAGACCTGCAAGCCAAGAACAAGGCCGGCAAGGCCCTGTTGAGCCTGCCGAACAACGCCAAGGTGATTGCGCCGCGTCCGGTCGCCGACCGCGAGCACAACTGGCTGGCCTCGGTGACGACCGAGGGTCGCCTGCTGATCTTCAAGATCAGCGATCTGCCACAATTAGGGAAGGGCAAAGGCAACAAGATCATCGGTATTTCCGGTGAGCGTGTGGCCAGTCGCGAAGAATATGTCACGGACATCGCCGTTCTTCCGGAAGGCGCCACCTTGGTGCTGCAGGCCGGAAAACGTACCTTGTCGCTGAAAGCCGACGACCTCGAACACTACAAAGGTGAACGTGGTCGTCGTGGTAACAAACTGCCACGTGGCTTCCAGCGGGTGGATGCGCTGCTCGTCGAAAACCTCAATTAAGCGTCCTAGAGCGCCGGATCTACGATTTAACCCGTAGATCGGCGCTTTGGCGCTGGAGTCGGAACGCATATTCACGGATGATATGGCCTTTCCAAGCGCCGGCGTGGCCGAGCGTTCTTCATATTTATTGAGTATTTTCACTGTGGTCAGCCTTGTGGCGGCCACCTGGACGGGATGATGACTTCTCTGCGCCCCCTTATTTTCCTGCTCGCCGGCGTTCTTGGCCTGGCGGGTTGCAGCGTTCACCAGCCGGTGTCGCTGTATCAGCTGGACAGCGGAAGTCCGGCCCAGCCTGCGCAAAGCGCGGGCATGGCAGTTTTGCTGGGCCCTGTGATCGTTGCCGATTACCTGCAACGGGAAACCCTGTTGCAGCGTCAACCGGATGGCAGCCTCCAAGCTTCGACCGATGGTCGCTGGGCCGGAAGCCTTTCGTCGGACATCGATCAGTTGCTGTTGCGTCAGGTTGCCGGGCATCTGGACAGTCAGCGCGTCGTGCTGGCGCCGGCCACTGTGGGCTTCACCCCGGATGTGCAGGTGCTGTTGACCATTACGCGTCTGGATTCTGGTCAATCGCAACCGGCGATCCTCGATGCGCAATGGCGTCTGATCGACCGCCGTGGCCAGGTGCGCGATAACCGCATCGTCCATCTGCAAGAGCAGCATGCCGGCACCACCGCCGCGCAGGTGCAGGCGCAAGGCGTGTTGTTGCAGCGTCTGGCCGAGCAGTTGTCGGTAGCGCTCAAGCCGTTGGCCAATCAGCCACCGGTCGCCGAAGCGCCGCGCAAACCGGCACCGAAACCGGCAGCACCGGCGGCGGAAGCCGAGAAGCAGCCGAAGATACCGATGGCTTCGCCGATTCGTACGGATATGGAAGTGTTTCGCTTCTAAGGCTGGATCGAGTCAGGACAGAGCCCGCCTTGTGCGGGCTTTGTCGTGTCTGGGCGTTGGTGGGACATGCATTGGTGTCCGACTCGAAAAGCCCCTCACCCTAACCCTCCCGAAACGTCGGACCGCCCGGAGGGAGAGGGGACTGATTGGGGGATATTCGGGAGGTACGCCGACTTGAAAGCTCGGCTGTGAATCCATAATCGACTCAAATTTTCAGGTCGACGGATAGCGTTATACACCTCAGTCAGTCCCCTCTCCCCTCTGGGAGAGGGCTAGGGTGAGGGGCTGTTTGACGACGGGTGATATCACAATAACGCCACAAACAAAAAGCCCGCAGACAATCACTCGTCTGCGGGCTTCTTCACATCAAGGGCAAGGCCTCAGGCCCGACGCTCATGCATCCGCGCCAGCTGCCGCTCAAGCATCGACGGATAAGGCTCCATCAACCGCTCCACACAGCAAGCCCCCTCAGGGCTGGCAATCGGCCGGATTCGTGCACGCTGGCGAATCAGCGCGTCGTCACCGATCTTGCGCTCCACCAGCAGCAGGTTGCGGCTGTGTTGCGACAGAGCCAGGGCGTCCTGGGCGGAGTCGGTCAGCAACAGGTCGATCTGGCTCAGGCCGAACAGCTCGTCGCCAAGTGTCAGGCCCAGCTGCAATTGCAGGGTGATGCCGCTGTCGGCGACTTCGATCTGCAACTGGTGGCCCAGCGCCCGCAGCAGCTCGCCGCAGCAGATGGCGTTGGTCAGGTAATCGTCGCCGCTGTCTTCGGTGTGGAACAGCATCAGGGTGCTGCCGTCGTTCAGTGTTTCGATTTCGCCCTGGTACAGCGAAGCAGCCTGCTCCAGGCAGTCGCGATAGCGATCCTGCAACTCTTCCAGACGTGCGCGCGGCAAACGGCGCAGTTGTTCCTGCGAGCCCAGTTGTACCGCCAGCACCGCCGTGTGTTGCGGCACGCTCGGGGTCGGTCGGCGCACTGCCGGTTGTGCTGCTTCGTCCAGCGACTCGTCACGCAGATCGGCGAACGGGTCTTCGTCATCGTCGTCTTCAACGGTGCTGACCGCATGGCGTGGCGCAGGCTTCTGCGCAGCCATCGGGCGGCTCTCGTCGAAACTCGGATCACGCAGGTTGCGCACTTCGAATTCCGGTTCGTCGTCCTCGAACTCGGGTTCCGGCTCAGGCTCCGGTTCGGCCGGCTCCGGCGCATAGTTGGCGTGTAACTGGCGGGCAAGATCGCCGATCTCGTCCTGACGTTCGATACCCGGCGTGTATTCGTCGATCCGGCGCAACCACACGCGCAGTTGCAGCAGCGGCGTGGAGATGTGCCGGCCCAGACGCAGGCTCAGGGCCAGTGACAGTGCCAGCAGGATCGCACTCAGGATACCCATGCTTTGCAGGCTGATGGTCATCGGCTGCTGGAACTGATCCATGTCCAGGCTGATGCGCAGTTGCCCGGCGGTCACGTCCTGGAAAGTGATCTTGCTCTCGTACATGCCCTCGGCTTCGCCCAGCAGGCCGTGCTTGGGCCGCTGACCGGACTCGGCGAGGATGCGGTTGTCCACGCTGTAGATGGCGGCGTGGGCCACCAGCTTGTTCTTGGTCAGGTTGTTGAGCAGCACGTTGAGGCTGAGTATGTCGTTGGACACCAGCAGCTCGGTGGCGGAGGTGGCGGTCTGCGTGGTCAGGCTTTCGCCCAGCGCATCGGCCTGCTCGTGCATGGCCTGCTTGAACTGCAGGCCCATCACGCAGGCATAGATCACCAGGGCCAGAGCGACCAGGATCACGTTATGGCTGGCAATGCGCAATGCAATCGGTACACGGCGGTGGCGCAGTGCACGGAAGATCAGCAGAAAGAAGTTATCGGTTTTAACTGGCGTGGGCCGGTTCACTGAGCTCGGCTCTTTTGTCCGTGAAGTTGACGCGCAGTATAGCGACAGGCCCTAGACCGGCAAAGCGCTGGCGGTGCCCGATGGTCACTGAAAGTGGGTAGAATGCGGTTTTTTTCCAGTTGCGGGGGTGCGCGTTGCGCGAAATCGTCCTGATTAACATCACGGGAGTCGACCGTCCGGGTCTGACGGCGGCCATTACCGGTGTTCTGGCCCAGGGTGGTGTGAATATCCTCGACATCGGTCAGGCGGTGATCCACGACATGCTGTCGTTCGGCATCCTTGTGGAAATCCCCGACTCCGAGCAAGGCAAGTCGGTGCTCAAGGACATCCTGTTCAAGGGCTATGAGCTCGACCAGCAGGTGCGCTTCACCCCGGTGTCCGAAGAGGATTACCAGCAATGGGTGGGCAATCAGGGCAAGAAGCGCCATATCGTTACTCTGTTGACCCGCAAGGTCACCGCCGGCCAGTTGCAGGCCGTGAGCTCGATCACCGCCAAATACGGCCTGAACATTGATCATATCGACCGTCTGTCGGGTCGTATGCCGCTGGACACCCCGGCTGACAGGGGCAAGGGTTGCATCGAGTTCTCCGTGCGCGGCGAAGCCGCCGATCCGCAAGCCCTGCGCGCCGAGTTCCTCAGCGTGGCACAGGAGCTGAACGTCGACATCGCCTTCCAGGAAGATTCGCTGTTCCGTCGCAACCGTCGTCTGGCGGTGTTCGACATGGACTCGACCCTGATCGAAGCCGAGGTCATCGACGAACTGGCCAAGGCCGCCGGCGTCGGCGATCAGGTTTCGCAAATCACCGAGCGGGCAATGGCCGGCGAGCTGGACTTCCGCGCCAGCTTCAAGGAGCGTCTGGCACTGCTCAAGGGCCTGGATGTCAGCGTGCTCGATTCGATCGGCGCCTCGCTGCGCCTGACGGAAGGCGCCGAAACCCTGTTCGCCGAACTCAAGCGTCTGGGCTACAAGACCGCGATCCTGTCGGGCGGCTTCACCTACTTCGCCAAGCAATTGCAGGCCAAACTCGGCATCGATTACGTGTTCGCCAACGAACTGGAAGTGGTCGACGGCAAGTGCACTGGCGTGGCGATCGAGCCGATCGTCGATGCCCAGCGCAAGGCTGATCTGCTGAAGCAGCTGGCTGAAAAAGAAGGTTTGCGTCTGGAGCAGACCATCGCCGTGGGCGACGGCGCCAACGACCTGCCGATGCTGGCGATTGCCGGTCTGGGCGTGGCGTTCCGCGCCAAGCCGCTGGTCAAGCAGTCGGCGAAGCAGGCGATCTCGACCCTCGGTCTGGATGGCGTGCTGTACCTGCTGGGCTTCCGCGATCGCGACGGGCAGCTCTGACATCGGCGCAGGATCGCAGCCTTCGGCTGCGGTCCTGGCTCAAAGGGATTTCCACAACGAGTCGAAATCCTCTTCGCTCCCGCCATTCCTGGCGGTTTCCAGCGAGCGATAGGCAAACTGATTGAAACTGTGAGTGCTGGCCACCCGCCGATCCAGCCCGGCGCGGTGCTCCTCGCCCTGGGTGTTGATCAGCACTTTGTTGCCTTCCTGAAACGGCAGCCGTGGCGCCAACAGCGTCGCCGGCAAGTCGATCGCACTGATTTCCGGCAACAACAAACCGCGCAGATACTGGCTGTGATCATCCCGCGAACGCACCAGTTGCAAACCGCACGGCCGCGCATGGGGCGCCACCAGTTCGATGCCCATTTGCGTACCGGCGCCGCGCACCTGGCGGATCCAGCGCACCACGGCAATGCTCCAGCCCTGATTGAGGCTGTCCTGAATCCCGACCATTTCCCCGGCCTGCAATTCGGCGGGTACATCCTTCGGCCAGGCCAGACAATAACCGCCGGGGCTGTGGTTGATCACCGGCAAGGCGTAGGTCGGGTAATGCGGCGGACTGTCGGCGTCGTCTTCATCGTCGATCAGCGGTTCGTAACGAATTTCCTCGTAGGGCAACAATTCATCGGATGTGCTCTGCGGCGCGGCATCGAACGCCTGGCTCCAGCTGTCCTTTTCGCCCTGAACCACCGCGCGGCTGAAATTCGCTGCACGGGCGCCGGGGTGCTTGAGCAGTTCGCTGAAGGTGCGTTCGCCGCCGAGGTAGAAGTGCAGGGCGCTCATGCCGACGCACACGGTCAGGTTGCCCTGGCCGACGGTGCGCTGGAAGCTGCGTTCGGCAGCTTCGCCCCAGGTGGCGTGCAAATGTTGCAGGGTGTCGAGCGTCAGGCCGGACGGCACGGGCAGCGGCCTGGTCGCATCCTGATGCAGCAGGTGGGCCTCGATGGCGTTCACCAGTGGTTGCGGATCGAAACCGAGCAGACTGGCTTGTTGCTCGCTACGGAATTGGTAGCGGTAACGCGGGCCGGCGTCGATCTCTGCCGAAACCGCGAACAACCCTTCGCCCGGATGGGCGGGATGCAGCTTCAGCCAGGCGCTCCACGGTTCCACCACTTGCGCCAGACGCACGATCTGATTCTGCCGCAACTGATTGCAGCGGGCGCTGCCCAGCAGCAGGGCGGCGAGGTAGGTCTGTTCGACACTCAACTCGGCGGTCAGGCTGGCAAGGTCGTCGCGCACCCGGCGATGTTGCAGTTGCAGCTCGCAGGCGCAGCGAAACAATTGATGCAGTTCGAACCACAGCTGTTCCGGTGCGGCGCTGTACAACTGCGTGGCGCGAACCAGTTGCCCTTTCAGCGCATGGGCCGCCCGTTGCAGCGCTTCGCTCACCAGGGCTGCGCGATCCCGGGAATACTTGGGCGCGATCCGCAGAATGATCTGTTTGTAACCGATGGCCAGCTGACTTTGCAGGGCCTGGCACAGGTTGCTGATCTTGCGTGAGCGCTCATCGAGCATGATCGCCTGATGCAGAAAATGCCGTTCCAGATGCTGGCAGACGAAGTAAACCTCGGGTCGCAACAGTTCCAGCAGATGCAGGCGATTATCGCTGGGCGTCAGCAATTGATTGAGCTCACCTAAGCCTTGATACAGCAGGCGCGCGGTTTCGCCGATGTTTGCTTTCGGCAGGTCGGCGATCCAGCGCTTGAGGTCGCGCGGGGTGGCTTCACAGAAGGACAGGCGCAACTGCGTCGGGGTCGGGGCGCTCAGTTTTGGTTGGGAACGAGGCTCACTCATGCCGTGACAAGCTCCGGCGGCGAATAGGGCAATGCCAAAAACTCTAGCAGTTGTGGTCTGTTTCGCAGGCGATTGTCAGGGTTTTTTACCGTTGGTCTGCTGGCCTGGTGCCATTCCCGCAGGCGCTACTAGGCTCTCAGACGTGCGATCGGAAACGCACGGTTGCACGGCCTGCCGTCAACGTCGGGGCAGGTCTCCCGAAACTTCAAGGAGATGAGGTTCATGTCTAAATACGCAGTGGCAAATCAATGGGGCGGTAGTTCGGCACCCTGGCATCCGGGTGGAACCTGGGTGCTGGGCGCGCGGGACAACCAGAACGTCGTCGCGATCGAGATCAAGTCCGGCGACGGTGGCAAAACCTTTAACGGCACTATGACTTACGCCGGCGAAGGCCCTATTGGCTTCAAGGCTCAGCGTACTGGCCAGAACCAGTACAACGTTGAAAACCAGTGGGGTGGCAACGATGCCCCGTGGCACCCAGGTGGCAAGTGGGTGATCGGCGGGCGGGATAACCAGAATGTTATCGCGTTGAGTGTCACATCCAATGACGGAGGGAAAAACCTCAGTGGCACCAATACCTACGCCAACGAAGGCCCGATCGGCTTCCGTGGGCAGATAGAGTAACGGCGCCACTCAGGTCGTGTCCGCCCCTTCGCAGACGTGCGAAAGGGCGGATCAACAGGTTCAGGCGTTGGACAGTGCCAGGGCCTGACCCATCTGCACCGGTGAGCCGGCTTTCAATTCTTCAACCCATTTCACCTGATCCGGCCCGAACAGCACGATCGCGGTCGAACCCAGCTTGAAGCGCCCCAGTTCCGCACCTTTTTCCAGATGAATCGGCGCACGGGCGGCTTCGTCGTAACGGAAGGTTTTCAGCTCGCGCTTCGGCGGCGTGACCAAACCGGCCCATACGGTTTCGATCGATGCCACGATCATCGCGCCCACCAGCACCACGGCCATCGGCCCGCGCTCGGTGTCGAAGATGCACGCCACGCGCTCGTTGCGGGCGAACAGTTCAGGAACGTTTTCCGCGGTGGTCTGGTTGACCGAGAAGATCCGGCCCGGAATGTAGACCATTTCGCGCAGGGTGCCGGCCAGCGGCATGTGCACGCGGTGGTAGTCCTTCGGCGACAGGTAAACAGTCGCGAATTCACCGCCCATGAACGGCGCCGCATTGGCCGCGTCGCCGCCCAGCAGTTCCAGCACGCTGAAGCTGTGGCCCTTGGCCTGGAAGATACGACCGTGTTCGATCGGACCGAGCTGGCTGATCGCACCGTCGGCCGGGCTGAGGATTGCGCCCGGGGTCTGGTCCAGTGGACGTGCGCCGTCTTTCAGCGCGCGGGTGAAGAAGGCGTTGAAGTGCTCGTAAGCGGTCACGTCTTCAACCAGCGCCTGCGACATGTCCACTTGATAACGCTTGGCGAACCAGGTGGTGAAGGCATTCTTGAACCAGCGCACGCGGCACTCGGCGACGCAGCCGGCCAGGCGCGACAGCAGGTGATGAGGCAGCAGGTACTGGCTGATGATAAACAAACGCTCTTTCATGACTGTCCTTAAAAATCCTTAAAGCTCGACGGGGGTGTCGGGGTGGTTGCCCCATTCGCCCCAGGAACCGGCGTAGCCCTTGACCCGCGGATAACCGAGAGCCTTGGCCACCAGATAAGTGAAACCGGACCGGTGATGGGTCTGGCAGTGGGTAATGATTTCTTTGTCCTTGGTGATCCCGAGGTTTTCGAGGATCTGCGGCATGTCGGTACGGATGCGCAGCTGGCGCGCCTGATCCATGCCCGCCGTCCATTCGAAATTGACCGCGCCGGGGATGTGCCCGCCCTTGGCCGCCAGGACCTTTTCGCCGGAATACTCCAGCGGACCTCGAGCGTCCCAGATCGCCAGGTCAGCGGCGCCAAGACGGCTCTGCAGGTATTCGCGGGTGGCGGTCGGTTCCTCGTGCAGGGTCAGGGCAACCGGGCCGCCCGCCGCTGGAGGAATCTGGATCGACATCGGCGAACCTTCCGCCAGCCACGCCGGCAGTCCGCCGTCGAGGTAGTGGTATTTGTCATGGCCGATCACGTCGAGCAGCCAGATGAAGCGCCCGGCCCAGCCGCCGCCTTCGTCGTCATAGACCACGTAGACCGCGTCTTTGCGATGGCCGAGTTCACCGAACAGTTCTTCGAGTTTCTCTTTGCTCGGCAACAGGCCCGGAGCCGGCGCCTGACCCAGCTGGGTGCGTTTCGGATCAACAAAACGTGCGCCGGGAATGTGTCCCTCGGCGTAGCGGGCGGCACTGGTCAGATCCACCAGAATCAGATCGCGGGATTCGAGGCGCGGCAGCAGGTCGCTCGGCTCGATCACCAGGGCCAGGCCAGAGAAATCAGACATGTGAGGTCTCCAGAGCACAAAGGGGAAGGATTGTAGCTGTCATTGGCCGCGCTGGCTAAAACTGTGCAGGGCTTTCTCGATGCACTGCGCGGTTTTGCCGAAGGCTTGCACGGTGATGTCGGCGAACGGCCCGCCACCCTGGTCGGCGACCACGATCATTATCACCCGGCCGTTGTTCACCAGTGAACGCAGGAACAGGTGCTCGCCCCGGAACAGCGTGCGCAGCGAGGGCGGCAGCAGGGCGGAAAACTGGGCATTGTTGTCCGGGGTGATCCGCACTTGCGCCTGCTGCGCGAGCAAGCGTTGCAGCACCGAACTCTGGCTGACGACGAAATTGAGCGCAGCGGCTTCCTTCGGCAACCCCGAGGTTTGATGGACGCGCAGATTGGCGTGGCTGCGGTCGGCCATCAGGATCATCACCCGACGCATGCCGCTGGCGACCAGCGCGTCACGGGCGGCGACAGTCAGGCTCATGGCATTGGTGAAGCGGCTTGGCACGGCCAGCAGCTCGGCGCATTGCCGGCGCCACTGGGTCAGATCTTCAGCGGATGGCGCCGCAGCCGGCAGCATTCCGGCAGGCAGACGACGGGTGCCCCACGGCCAGAGCAGCGAAACCGCCGGGTGCCACAGATCCGGCATGGAATGATGGCGAGCGCTGACGGCGGCCTGTTGGTGCAACTGTTGTTGCACCTCGTCCATCGAGATTTGCAGATAGAGGCTGGTCAGGAATTGCCAGCGCTCACTGTGCGGACTGTCCCAGGCCTGTTGCGCCGAGAGTGCCAGACCGTTGGCCAGCAACACGGTGTTGGCCGGCTGATTGAGCCAGCGACGCAGGGTCGGATCGTCGTCGAGGCGGTTTTGCTGGCGCAACGGATGATCCACATCGCGGGCAATGCGCAGGACCTTGACCAGTTCGCGCTGCTCGGTCAGCAGCAGCCGATAACCTTGTTGCACCCAGATCGGCAGACGCCAGGCTTCGACCAGCGCTTCGCCGATTTTCAGCAGGCGCACGCCGAACAACTGCTTTTCCACGACGCGCGCTGATTCGCCCTTGTGGATAACCCGCACTTCCCACTCTTCAAGCAATTGGGGAAAGGTCAGTGCCAACGGCCACAGCGGCGAGAGAAACAGCAGGCTGCCCCAATGGATGTCCTGCCACAAACGTGCGAGGCGGCTGGCGAAAAAACCGTTGGCCTGTTGCGTGGCGTGCTGGCTGATCATCTGCAACTGGCGCAGGGCCTGGGGGATCTGTGCGGAAGGTTCGGCGGGCAGGCGCGCGAGCAGTTCTTCGGTGCGGCCAAGGCCGAGGCGATTGATCGCCACTTCGAGGTTTTCCGCCGGCGCAGTCATGTTGCCGTGGGTGTGGCGGTTGGCTTCGCGGATGATGCTCAGAGCCAGTGCCGGGCTGTCCTGCATCAGGTCGGCGATGTCGCGCAGCGAGCTGCGGTCATCGCGAATCGCCCGGCAGACCCGGTCATGGGCATCTTGCGGCACCGGCAGGCGAACGCTGTCGAGCAGCTTCACCCAGCCATCGAGTGTGGTCGGTTTTACGTGTGGGACGTTCGTTTCATTAGCCATGTCTGGACGAGATCTTCACTGACTGTAGACGCGCCCGGCATGGGCTAAATTGGCTTTTCGCCTGAACTGGCTATAGTCTGGCGCAGTTTTGCCGATAAGTAGAAGAAGAGATTTTTTAACTTCCGAATATGACCTTGAACCCGACTTAAATAAGTACTTTCTACCTATGGCTAAAATTATCGGCATCATCGTCGTATTCGCGAGCGTGCTCGGCGGATACGTGCTCTCCCACGGCAAGATTGCCGCCCTGATCCAGCCCTTCGAGGTGATGATCATCGGCGGTGCTGCACTCGGTGCATTCCTGCAGGCCAACCCCGGCTACATGACGATGCACGTGCTCAAGAAATCCCTGAGCATGTTCAGTTCGCGTTTCAGCCACACGTTCTATCTGGAAGTGCTGGGCCTGATCTACGAGATCCTCAACAAGAGCCGCCGCGAAGGCATGATGGCCATCGAAGGCGATATCGAAGACGCCGCCGCGAGCCCGATCTTCGCCAAGTACCCGGCGGTACTGAAAGACGAACGCATGACCGCGTTCATCTGCGATTACCTGCGCATCATGTCCTCCGGCAACATGGCTCCCCACGAGCTGGAAGGCCTGTTCGACATGGAACTGTACAGCCTGAAGGAAGACCTCGAGCATCCGTCCCACGCGGTGAACGGCATTGCCGACGCCATGCCGGGTTTCGGTATCGTCGCGGCGGTACTGGGTATCGTGGTGACCATGGCCTCCCTGGGTGAGGGCGATCAGAAGTCCATCGGTCTGCACGTGGGTGCGGCACTCGTGGGTACCTTCTTCGGTATTCTCGCGGCGTACGGTTTCTTCGGCCCGCTGGCGCACTCCCTGGCGCACGATGCCAAGGAAGAGCTGAACGTCTACGAAGCCATCAAGGCCTCGCTGGTGGCTTCGGCTTCCGGCATGCCGCCGTCGCTGGCTGTCGAGTTCGGTCGCAAGGTTCTGTACCCGGCTCACCGTCCAAGCTTTGCCGAGCTGGAACAAGCCGTTCGCGGTCGCTAAGTCATGGAAAATAACCAGCCGATAATCATCAAGCGCGTCAAGCGCATCGCCGGCGGGCATCACGGCGGGGCGTGGAAGATCGCCTTCGCCGATTTCGCGACGGCGATGATGGCGTTCTTCCTGGTGTTGTGGCTGCTGTCCACCGCGACCCCGGAACAGAAGATCGCCATCGCCGGTTACTTCAAGGACCCGGTCGGTTTCTCCGAGAGCGGCACGCCGTACATCATCGATCTGGGCGGCACGCCGACCCTGGCGCCGGAAAACACCCTCAACCCTGAAGTGAAGTCGCAGCCGCAACCGGACAAGGTCACGGTCGACACCGAACAGGTTGAAGGCATGGCCGAGCAGGTCGAGAAGGAACGCCTGGAACTGTTGCTGCAGGAACTGCAGAACAAGGTCGACGAGAACCCGCAACTGCAGAAGTTCAAGGATCAGATCCTGTTCGAGATCACGCCGAACGGCTTGCGCATCCAGATCATGGACGCCGAGAACCGACCGATGTTCGACTCCGGTTCTGCACGCCTGAAGCCGTACTTCGAAGACATCCTGCTGGCCATGGCCGACACCATCAAGGCGGTGCCGAACAAGATCAGCATCAGCGGTCACACCGATGCCAAGCCTTACGTGGGCAATGGCGACTTCGGTAACTGGGAACTCTCGGCCAACCGTGCCAACGCCGCGCGGCGTGCGCTGGTGGCGGGCAGTTATCCGGATGCTCAAGTGGCGCGGGTTGTTGGTTACGCCTCGTCGGCACTGTTCGACAAGGAGAACCCGTTCAACCCGGTCAACCGCCGCATCGACATCGTGGTGCTGACCAAGAAGGCCCAGGCGGCCATCGAAGGTTCGCAAGGTGCCGACCCGTCGAAACCGGCAGATCAAGGCCAGAACGGCGCGGCGCCGGCCACCCCGGTCGACCCGAACGCCTTGCCGGCGGATCAGCAGCCGGTGCCTGCACACGAGTTGCGCGAACGGCTGAACCTGTTCGACGACCCGCTGCCGAAACCGACCGAGCCGGGCGCCGCGGCGCCAGCCCCGGTACCTGCTGCACCGGCTCCCGCGCCGAAACAGTGACCCACAAAAAAGCCGACAGTGATGTCGGCTTTTTTGTGTCCGGCGGGAAGTCTGGTCACAGACGCATTCCCTGCGGCGCTCGGGCTGACTAAAACCCGCGTCGAATACGGTTTTTCAGCGCGTCATGAAACACTTCGGCGTTTTGTCGGTTGGCGGTTCGCGTTGACTGATTTGCCGTGACCGAATCCAGGGTCATGGAGCGCTTGACGCTTCCTTCGGTGCGGTAAGCATCGATGAAGAAATCCAGATCCCGATCGGTGCTCAGCTTCGGCCATTTGTCCAGGTAGTGCGGAAGCTCTGCCGGGCCGGTTCTGAACGAGCAGATTCGTCGGTGGCTGATGGTCGCCTCGCCGATTTCGAACGGCACCCACCACGACAGTGCGGTCTTTTCCGACACCACGGCCAGCAGGTGGCTGCACTCGGTGATGTTACGGGTGATGACACCCGTGATGTCGTCGGTGGTCTGGGATTCAGGATCCAGCACATCAAGGTAGGTCTTGATATTGGCCTGAACCAGGCGGCTGTTGATGGCAATCGCCTGAGCGCGATCGCCGTGGCGGTAGCTGATGAATACGGGCATCAGAAATGTCCTTTGAGCGCGAGCTCTCGGTAATAGGCGCCGAGTGCGGTGAGGCGGCAGCCGGTGGAGTGGAGGGCGGCGTAGTACATGTGCTCGGCGTCGACCGGTTCGATCAGGCTGTGGCGGTTGCACATCTGCAACTGTTTGAAGACATCGCCGTGATCGGGATCGAATGCCGCTTCGGTGGGTTCGTAGCTGGGATCGAGCCGGAAGACGAAGCTCGGCTCGGGAAACCAGTCCTTGAGCTTGCGCAGTGTTTCTTCGGCAATCAGCGGCGCGACTTCGCGCAGCGGTACGAATTGCGACACGTTGGTCTTGAACACCGGCCGCTGTTCCCATGCCCCCAGCGCATTGTCGACAAACGAATACACACTGCCCGGCGTGACCTTGCCCAATACATTGGCTGCGCCGCCGTGCAGGGCTTGCAACAGCAGATCGGTGAACACCCCGTGGCCACGGCTTTCCAGCGCCGATTGTTCTTTCTTGCAGGCCGTCAGGATGGTCATGCCTTCGCCGATCACGCTGCTGCCACCGCGCAGACTGCGCATGGCACCTGCTGCGCCGGCCTGGCAGCAATCCAGGATGATGATCTTGTTCTTGATGTGCGGTGCCTGATCGGCCCACGTCAGAATGTCGCTGATGCGAATGCCTTCGCCGCCGTGCCGGAAGTCCTGTGGAATCAGCAGTCCTTCGTCGATG
Organism: Pseudomonas paraglycinae; assembly: GCF_021601625.1. Lineage (GTDB taxonomy): Bacteria > Pseudomonadota > Gammaproteobacteria > Pseudomonadales > Pseudomonadaceae > Aquipseudomonas > Aquipseudomonas paraglycinae. The sequence goes on from NZ_BQHR01000001.1 coordinate 356,089, forward strand.
CTGGTGTCGAACTGGCCATGGCCTGCGAAGTACAACAGCGCCACATCGCAGTCGCCGGAAAACAGCTCCCGGATCTGTTGCTTCATCGTGTCGAGTGTCAGGTTCTCCTCGGCTGAAGTCAGTACCTTGCTGCTGAAGTTCGGCCGCCCGTTGGCGTGGCGCTCCAGTACCGAGGCCATTGCCATCGCATCGTTGTTACAGCCGCTCAGTGGCGCGACGTGGGTGTAGTGGTTGATGCCGATAAACAGTCCCTTGCGCATGGTTACACCGCCGTGTGCAGGCGGATGGCCTTGATGATGCTCTGGGTGTTCCACGCACACTCGGCATGTGCGGCATTGCGTACAACGGTGGAAATCCGTTCGGCACCGAACGGTTTGATCGCGATGATCACCTTGCCCATGCGTCTGGCGATCTCGATTTCCTTGTTGATCCACTTGCTGTAGGTCGAATACATGCCGGCCATGATCAACACCGCCGAGCACGGCCGGATCTTGTTTTCGATCGCCTCTTCAAGCTGCTTGTCGGTGCGTGCACCCATGATCGGATTGTGCGGTGGCACGGAAAAGTTCTTGAAGCAGAAGTCGGGTTGAGCGCCGAGCAGGCGCACCAGATTGTCGTGGGCGTGGGGGTGGTTCCACGAGTGGCTGATGAACAAATGATAGGTCTGCATGGGGTTCCTCGGAGATCGCATAGGTGCGAAGGAAGAACCCAATTTAGGCCTCTGGAAGGGCGCTACAAGGTTTGGGCGGGAAAAGAGAAATGTCCTGCAAACTGAAGTAATCAGGCTTACAGAAAGGGCTTGTGTTTAAGGTGAGGGTGGGAACGCCGCCAGGTTCCGACAACCGGCAGCCCTTGGGGAAGGGCCGCCGACAGGGCTGTTTAGTAGCCGTTTTCCGGCAAACTGGCGATGATCGAGCGGTAGCTGTTCATCCGCTGCTGCTGCACGCGGCCGTCTTCCAGGGCCTTGAGCAGTGCGCATCCCGGTTCGCGATCGTGCTTGCAGTCGCGGAAGCGGCAGGTGCCGAGCAGGTCGTTGAACTCGATGAAACCGGCTTCGACGTCGGCGCGGCTGACGTGGCCGAGGCCGAATTCACGGATGCCCGGGGAGTCGATCAGTTCGCCGCCGCCAGGGAAGTGGAACAGGCGCGCGGTGGTCGTGGTGTGCGTGCCCTGGCCGGACAACTCGGACAGCGGGCCGACACGGGTTTCGACTTCCGGCAGCAGGCTGTTGACCAGGGACGACTTGCCGACACCGGACTGGCCGACGAACACGCTGATGCGCCCGTCGAGCTGCTTCTGCAATTGCTCCATGCCGTTGCCGTGGTGCGCCGAGACTTCCAGCACCGGATAACCCAGCGTGCGATAGACCGCCAACAGGGCATTCAGCGCCGGGGCGTTCTGTTCGTCGATCAGGTCGAATTTGTTCAGCAGCAGCAACGGGCGGATGCCAGCGTGCTCGGCGGCGACCAGATAACGGTCGATCAGGTTCGCATGGGGCTCGGGCAGCGGGGCGAACACGATGACGATCATGTCGACGTTGGCGGCCACCGGTTTGAGCTGGCCACGGCTGTCCGGACGGCAGAGTTCGGTGGTGCGCGGCAGTTGCGCCACGATCACGCCGATGCCCTGGTTGCCGGCGCGCCAGACTACCCGGTCGCCGGTGACCAGTGCCGGCAGGTTGGCCCGCAGGTGGCAGCGGAAGACCTGGCCGGCCAGCTCACCGTCAACGGCCTCGACCTCGACCTGCACCCCGAAGTGGGCGATCACCAGGCCGTGCTGTTCCGGGCCCAGGTCGCCGCCTTCGAGCGCCTCGACAGCCGAGGACTCGCGTTTGGCGGCGCGGGCGGCGCGCTCGCCCTGAATCTTTTCGATGCGCCAGTTTTGACGACGATTGAGTTGGCGTTTGGCCATGGGTGTTCCGTCTGAAGAATGCAGCGATTAGGTAAAACGGCCGCGAGTTTAGCACGCCCGGCAGGCTGCCTAGGCTAAACTGCGCAGCATTGCTCAGGAGCCGAAATATGCAAAACCCGCAGAATCTGATCTGGATCGACCTGGAAATGACCGGTCTCGATCCGGAAAACGACGTGATCATCGAAATGGCCACCATCGTCACCGACAGTGACCTGAACACCTTGGCCGAAGGCCCGGTGATCGCCATCCACCACAGCGACGAAGTCCTCGCCCGCATGGATGAGTGGAACACCCGCACTCACGGCAACTCCGGCCTGACCCAGCGCGTGCGTGAAAGCCGCGTGAGCATGGCCGAGGCTGAAGCCGAAACCATCGCCTTCCTGGAGAAGTGGGTGCCGAAGGGCAAGTCGCCGATCTGTGGCAACAGCATCTGCCAGGATCGCCGCTTCCTTTATACCCACATGAAGTCGCTGGAAAGCTACTTCCACTACCGCAACCTCGACGTCTCCACGCTCAAGGAACTGGCCGCGCGCTGGGCGCCGGACGTGCGTGACAGCTTCAAGAAGGGCAGCACTCACCTGGCGCTGGACGACATCCGCGAATCCATCGCCGAGCTGCAGCACTACCGCAAGCATTTCATCAAGTTCTGAGATCGGCACCCACGCCGGGGTGCCCTCTTTTGGTGCCTCGGCGAAGTGAGTAGACTGCGCGCCTTCCTGCCAGGATCGCCACCATGTTGCTGATGCTCTACCTCGTCGCCATTACTGCCGAAGCCATGACCGGCGCCCTGTCTGCGGGCCGTCGCGGCATGGACTGGTTCGGCGTGGTGCTGATCGCCTGCGTCACGGCATTGGGCGGTGGTTCGGTGCGCGACGTGCTGCTCGGGCATTACCCGCTGACCTGGGTCAAACACCCGGAATATCTGGTACTGACCACAGTCGCGGCGATGATCACCGTGTTCACGGCTCGCTGGATGCGCCATCTGCGCTCGCTGTTTCTGGTGCTCGACGCGGTCGGTCTGGTGGCGTTCACCCTGATCGGCTGCATGACCGCCCTGGAAATGGGCCACGGCATGCTGGTGGCCTCGGTCAGCGGCGTGATCACCGGGGTGTTCGGCGGCATCCTGCGCGATATCTTCTGCAACGACATCCCGCTGATCTTCCGCCGTGAGCTGTACGCCAGCGTCTCGTTCGCTGCGGCCTGGTGCTACATGCTGTGTCTGTTCCTGAACGTGCCGGGCGAGCAGGCGATTCTGATCACGCTGTTTGGTGGCTTCCTGTTGCGCCTGCTGGCGATTCGTTTTCATTGGGAAATGCCGAAGTTCGTTTATAACGACGAACATTGAGACCTTGCGCAAATGAATTCGTAGCTGTTCTGCCAGCGAATGATTTTTTCGCTATCTGTGTTGTCGAGTGCGGCTGCTTTACGTTCTTCGTGGTTTTTTTCTTTCGAACTTACATTTCATGATGAATGTATCTCGGAGGTAATGTGGCCGGGTTTTTCAAATTGCTGATTCTGCTTTCATTTTAGCTACAGGTTCTTACATTTAAATTTTTGCCGGTTTGTGGTTGCATGTTATTCATGTCTCACTTCGCGTTTGCTTTGCGAGGTATGGAATGACGTCAAACACAAGGAGTAAAAATATGAGTGAGCTTAACGAAGTATCAGGAAACCAGTTGATCCATCCTGAAAGGCTGGACAATATCGACTTGAAGGTGAAGTTCGACTCTTCGTCATTAACGCGAAGTAAAGTGCTGTACGGCAACGGCCGTATGCAAGTAAAGGTTCAGGTGCTGGTATCGGGTTATGATGGAAACGGGGATCGCATTCTGGTTCCAGCAGAAGTCATGAATACGATTGAACTTATTCACTACAACACCGGGAGAACCTTGCGCGATGGCTGGAGTGCCAGTACCGAACAAGGTCGATTTACGCTGGAAACGCCGGTGATACAGGATGCAGCACAACCCTCTGACGATGAGCCGGATGATGGTATCCACCCGCAAGTGCGCACATTCTGGGTATCGTCCTCGGGTAGCGGCACGACGCAAATCGCGGCAAGTGTTTCTTTGAACGGGGCAACTATCCGAAGCAATGGAACCGGTCTTTCCGGTTTTCAGGACAGCAGTATCACTCTGGACGCTCAGGTGCCGGTTACCTACTCGGTAGAACAGTTTCGCTGGACTTCGAACAGACGAGGCAATGAGGAGCCGGGAAACCGGATCTGGAACTACTATCTCGGACTTGTTTATCAGGGACAGCAGATCAAACTGGTGGACTGGGTTTCTTCGAGAGGTACGGATGATGTCAAGTTTGCCTATGGCAACTGGATATATGCGTCGAAAACCAACTATTTGAAGGGGATTCTGGTAAGGCCGAATAAAACTGATGTCACTGTGGCGCTACCTGTTAATGACAATACCTTTGTAAATTATATATTTCGAGATCACGCTCTGGATTCTTCGGCAAAGACCAAAGAGTATGTCGTCAGAGTCAATGATCGTCACGGCGAGTTGACCGTCGTGCAAGCGCTTTCCGAGTTCGCATACACGGCGGCCGAATCCAGTGCGGATGGCGTGTTTCCCTTTGTCGCAATCGACCAATATGGCACGGAGCACAAGTTGGCCATTCGGACCAACTCTGAAAAGCGTGAGTTCTTTCTGGAACGGGGATGAGTCTGCGGCGAGGTGCATTCACTACTTGAGTTCTTTTCGTCGAAAAGGATCCGACCTTGCCAATTAAATATACAGCGGTGCCGACACCTTTATAGATTGGAGGTGCGCGTGGCAGCGCGCGCTTGGTTTTCTGATATCGCCCGATTTGTTGCTACGGTTAATTTAGCCGTTTTCTCGCAGTTTTAAATGATTGCGGGAAAACGGTTTTTTATTGTGCGTAATTAAATGTCCGTTTGTTGAAGAGGGTGTTGAGCATTTCAGAGTCGGAAGTGAGTTTATCGTTGTTTCATTGTGTGTGATTACATGTTGTCACTGGTTGTCTGTTTTATTTGTTTTTGGAGCGTGTATCAATGAGTTGACGTGAATGCTATTCAAGCTTCGCGATAACTTTTTTGTTTAAGGGGTTTGATATGTCTGAAGAAGGTTTGATTATCCAGCGTATTGAAGTGAAGTTCGATTCTTCGGCGGCCATTCGCCATAAAGCACTTTATGCCAACGGTCGCATGCAGATTCGGGTGTTGGTGTTGATTTCTGGTGAAGATGCGCAAGGCAACGCTGTTTCGCTCCATGGCCACTCTGCTCTGGAGACACTTCGGTTGATTGACTATAACTCCGCCGCACCGCTGACAGGTGACTGGACAGCGAGCTCCCGGGAGAATCATTTTGCCCACGACATTAAGGGGGGGCACGCACGGGTCTCGCCATTGGTGCCTGCCGCCGGCAATCGATTGTCCGACCCTTCGGAGGTCGTCCAGGTTTTTGAGTACTGGGTTTCCAGCAGTCGCTCGGGGTCGATGCAGATTGCTGCCGAGGTCATCCTGGATGGCAAAAGGTATCGAAGCAACGGCCAGGACGGCCGCGACAGCAGTATCACCTTGGAGGCCATCTCACCCAGGCAATATCCGATCGCCAATTTCATGCTGGCCAGGACAAGGGTGCTGGATCGGCCAGGTCTGTTTGAAAGGATGGAGCAGCACAGTCTGACCTTAAACGCAGAAGGTCGTCTGATTCATTTGCTCGAATGGTCCAGCGGGACGGTACAGCAGGAAACCGAATATGCAAGCGAGTTTTTCTATTCCGGCGATGCAACAAAAGTGTCGGCCGGTTTGAGAAGTTATATCGGTTACATCGGTCCTGCTTTCAGCGATCAGGTGACCGCGCGCACGCCGAGTGGCTTTCGGACGTTGCGTCAGGATCCCGGTACGATCTCGATAATCAGCCATATAACAGCAGAACTCCAAAGTAAGGTGATACGCCGGGAGTTTCTGGATCTAAATGTCTACGACGAGTATGGCACCGAACATCGGATACGTATAAACCCGGATATTGCAAATCGGTCATTCACATTAAGTTGAAATGCATTTTTCAATTTGACGCTCTCTTGGCGTTGCTCTGCAATCTTCTTGCGCAAACAGTTTGTCGCAAATAAATGACAGGATGTTAGTTATGAGTAACCACTCTCCGGAGTCCGTGCATTCGAATGCATTCAATTTTGGTGATTTTGTAGCCGGCGGGGTCGATCCCAGAACCGGCGTTTATACCTGTTCGTTATCCCTTGGGTCTATTCAGTCCGTCGACCTTAACGGCCCTTCATTCAATCTTGCGTTGAATTTCAATCCGTTGAATTCGCGCAATGCCGGTTATGGCGCTGGCTGGTCCTTGTCGATCACCCATTATGACTTGCGCAGTAAGGTTATGACGTTCTCCAGCGGCGAGCGCTACAAAGCTGTCGAGTCGCGGGGAGCCTTGCATTTCAAGGAAATGAAGCTGGAAAGCGCCAAGGTTCTGAAAACTGCTGATGGACGATACGAGATCCGATACAAGGATGGTCGACGTGAAGTGCTCAGGGTCCATGGGGCGACCAACATCGCGGTTCCCGAGACGATATTCGCAGCCAATGGCGTGAGTATTTCCCTGAAGTACAGGACGTTCAATGAGCAGCCGATGCTGATCGAGATCAGCGACTTCCAAAGAACGTTGCTCAAGATCGCCCGCAAAGACACAAGGGTGATTCTGACCCGGCATCCGGAGACGCCCTCCAGCGCTGAGTTTGCTCTGACGCTCAGAAACGATCAGGTCAACGCCATCGATTTACCGGAAGGTGGGGGCTGGAAGCTGCAGTACGCAGACGGTTATCTGACCCGAGTTGAATCGCCCCTGGGTGCCGTGGAAAACATTCGCTACAAGGAAGTCGGCCATCTATTTCCGACCGTCGAGGGTGATCAAAGCCTGCCTTGCGTCATTGCCCACGATATTTACGCCAGATACGGGCAACCGAAGGTCAGCAAGATCTACACCTATTCGGACCATAATTACCTTGGGCACGGCGTTGCAGTGGATCCCCAGGACGATGGCGATCCTCTTTTCCGCGCCGTGGGGGGCTATCAGTACTCCAGCGAAGAGCGGCTGATTGTCGGGAACAAAGTCCACACCCGTATCAAGCGAACCTACAACAAGTTCCATTTGTTGATCTCCGAGGTGACCACTTGCGGTAATGCGCAAACATCAGTTGCAACGCGGTACTACTGTGACGTGAGACTGCCTTTCACCCAGCAGCCCGCGCAGTTCCGGATGCCTGAAGTCCAGACCCTGACTTACGAGGACCTGACGACAAAAGAGAAGCGTTCCGAGGCCTCTGTCACTGAATACGATGCCATCGGCAACCTGCTCAAACAGGTCGGGGCGGACGGGGTGACAACGCGGTTTGAATACTATCCGGCGACCCAGACACCGGATTGTCCAGCGGATCCGCTGGAGTTTGTCCGCTTCCTGAAGCAAAAAACCGTGGCTCCCGCGACGGGTGGCGGTGCGTCCATCGTCACGCGTTATCGCTATGCCTTGCTCTCCGTGCTCAAGGGCGGGACGCTGGCCAGTGTGGTGCCTGTCGAGGAAAAATCTTTCGAGTGGGTCGCAGATCGCGAAGTTCTTCGTTCGACCCTTGCTCTGACTTATCTGGAAACACCGGACAACCCTCTTACACACGGCCTCCTGGAGCAGCAGAAGGTCACTCGTAACGGCACGACGACTTGTATCAAGCATGCCTACACGACCGACGATTTCTCCCTGCGGCTGAAGACAACCTTGCAGGGGTTCGACGGTACAGCGAGTTCGACCGAGCAAACGCTTTCCACCCTGAGTGGTTTGACGCTGTCCGAGCGCGATGCTGACGACAGTGTGGTTACATTCGAATACGACAAGCTTGGACGTCGTGTACGCAAGACGCTTGTCTCTGGCACGACGAATGTTGCTTCGTATCAATGGCGTCACGAAACGGCCAAGGTAGACGTGCCGGCCACGGTGGTTCTGACCGATCCGTCGGGAGGCATGCAAAAAGTTACCTATGACGCGTTGGGGAGGGTCATAGGCGTTGAAGAAAAGGATTGCGACAACCCGGATCCGGCAGGCTCATTTCCGATGCGAGCGGTCTATGCCGCGCTCCATGATCGGGTCGGACGACTGACTGAGCAGACCCGCACCGACTGGTGGGACGGTGTTGCACGTCCTGTGAAATCGCAGGTGTTTTACGACAACTGGGGTCAGATCAAGGAGACTCGCCATGCCGACGGGCGAGTCGAGTATAACGAGTTCGACCCGGTGGCTCGCCAGCAGAAGCGCTGGCAGCAAGGCCTGGGTAAAACTGTTACTGTCTTCAATGCCTTCGGCAAGCCGGACAGCCTTGAAGTCTTCGACCTCAAGGCGCAAAGCCTTGGCAAAACCGTCTTTGAGTACGACGGATTGGGTCGAACGATCAGTCAAACCGACCCCGCCGGGAACAGGACCGGTTATGAGTACGATGCGTACGATCGACTGTTTCGCAGTGTTTTGCCGGACGGGCATGCGGTGCAGACCGATTTTGCCGTCCACAGCACCGAGGTTTTGCCGGTCGCGATCAGAGTCGCCGGGAAACTGTTGGGGCAGCAAGTCTTCGATGGTTTGAATCGGCTGACCGAGCTTTCGGTGGGCGGGCGCAAGTCAGTTGCAGTTTATCCGGCCGGCAAGACTCAGCCCACATCGCACACGAGTGCGGCAGGGGAAACGACCGAGTTTGTTTATTCATCGGGTCCGGGTGGCGCCTTGACTGAGCGCAAAGCGCTAACAGGAGGCGGAGGGCTTACCCGTTTCACCTACGATGAACGAAACGGCAGAATGGAAAGTTGCGTCGAGCAAGGACGTGAGAATCTGTTCGAGTACTTTCCGTCCGGGCGTCTGAAGTCGGAAACAACCCGCTTTGACGGGCAGCGCCGGACGACCTCCCATACCTACTCCCTGGCGGGGCGCCCTCTGGAACACGTGGACGTATCGGGCACGCGGCACAAAACCGAGTACGACATCTGGGGGCGCGAAACCTTGCACAGGCAAGGCCCGATAGAAACTCGATACTTCTATGGCAAGGCTGGTTTGCTTGAGCGGATCGAAACCCGGGATACCCTGTCCGGGCATCATATCCTCACGCATCTGACCTACGATGATATCGGTCGTGAGCTGACCCGCCGTTTTGAAGTCAACGGGTTACCCTCTCAAACGCTGAGCTCCAGTTACACCGTGACGGGCAAGCTGGCGCAGAAGGTTCTCAAACGCGGCTTCATGGTGTTGCGCGATGAGCGGTTTTCTTACGATGCACGCGGTCGACTCATCCAGTACGACTGTGAAGGGATCCAGCGACCGCGGGACCCTTATGGCAAGGAAATTATCCAGCAAACATTCACGTTCGATGCGCTGGATAACATTCTCTCCTTGCAAAACTACGTTCCCTCTGGGTGTCAACGTGACGACGTTCAGTTTCAGCGAACAGGATCCGGCCCAGTTGGTCGGGGTTCAACATTCTCATGCCGACTATCCGGCACCGGTCACCCTGGAATACGACGCCAACGGCCGGATGATCAAGGACGATAAGGGCCGTACTCTGGCCTACGACACGTTTGGCCGCCTGACTCAGGTTATCGATTCACGTGGGGAGGTCCTGCGTGGTTACCAATACGACGGCTTCGATCGGCTGGTCGAGCTGTCGCAATCCGGAAAGTCGGCGGTGCAGCGCTTCTATCACCACAACAAAATGAGCAACGAAGTCAGTGGTCCTGAATCACGCAGTGTCGTGCGACACGGCCGTCTGATATTGGGACAGCAGCAACTGGGAGCGGATGCGGGTATCCGGCTTTTCGGGGCTGACCAGCAGCAGAGCGTGCTGAGTCGCTCGCATGGCGAACAATCGCTCGACAGCGCCTACAGTCCCTACGGGCATCGGCCTGTCGAGGGAGGCCTGTTCAGTCAGGCGGGTTTCAATGGCGAGCAACTGGATGAGGTCACCGGTCTGTATCTGCTGGGCAATGGTTACCGGGCCTACAGCCCGACACTGATGCGCTTCATCAGCCCGGACAGCCTGAGTCCGTTCGATGCAGGCGGCTTGAATGCTTACGCGTATTGCCTTGGCGATCCGGTTAACCGAGTGGATCCTACGGGGCATGTTTCCTGGCAGTCGATTGCCGGGGTTGCGCTAGCAGCACTGGGGACTGCGGTGAGTTTTCTGACGCTGGGAGCGGCCTCGCCACTCGGTGTGCTGGCCATCGGGCTGGGAGTCGCCTCGGGTGTTACCGCTATCGCCAGCGAGCTGGCTCATGAACTGGCCCCGGATTCTTCGGCGGGTGACGTCCTTGGCTACATCAGTCTGGGACTTGGGTTGGCATCCCTTGGCGCCGGCCTGGCGGGTCAGGCTATCAAAGGTGCCAGCAGGTTGGCGGGGGCTTTCAAGTCAGGGTTGAGCACTAATCCTCGCGAGGCCGCCAGAGCCATGGCGAGTGGAATGGGGGGGCGAAGCACTTCGGGAACGAGCGCAGGTCCACGAAAATGGACATACAAGACACAGGGCTTCAGAGGGACGGTAGATGGTCAAAAAACAGGAAGAGGCGCCATTCCCGGCTTCGAAGACCTTGATGACATTTCAAGGGATAAATTCTTCCGTTTCAAGGATGCAATCAAGGACGGAGGAAAGTCTCCAAGCGAAGCTGCAAATGGTCTTGGGGGCAAGACTTATTACAATGAGATGGTCCCTTTCAAGTCTCCCAACCCGCGTCAGCTCCGCGACCCAGGTTACTTCAATGACACGGGTTACACGGAAATCAGGCTTAACCAGGCCACACGTCTGTTTTTCTTTGCGAACCATGACACCCGGACGGTAACCATGCATGCGTTTGGTCATACCGTTCGAGGCGCTTGATGGGCCTGGCGTGCCATGGCCGGGAGGGCAGCGCCCACTCGTGCTTTTGCCGGATACACTCTGAGGAATGATCCGGTCGCGCCTTCGGTGGTTCCAAGAGGAATCGCTGAAGGCGCCTTTTCTCTTTAATTTACTGATCAGGCAATCAACGCGCCTCCAGGCTGCAGCGTGAGCATGCAGGCTCATGCGGTAGACATATGTACGACAGTGCGCAGCAAGCACGGCGGTATGATGATTTTTCGAGGGCCAGACAATTCAGGTTTGGCTGACTGACCTGCGCGTTCGATACGGTTCGCGCAGAACTCCGTTATCAGTGCAACCCAATCTCAAGGATGAGAGTTTCATGGCTGACAAATCACCCAGGATCAAACCTGGCTCCAGCAAAATAAATGATTCCGCTGCCGATAGTTCTCATCGGGTGCCCAGGGGGGATTCTCCCATCTCAGCCCTGCCGCATCGCCCGGATCCGCGACCGTCTCTTTTCCTGCCGGATCCTGTCACGACGGCGCAGATAACCAATCCCAGGCCGAGCGTGGAGCTTTTCGCGATCAATGAAGTAGCGGGAGTTGCCTCGCCCACTTCTTTCGCGGACTACCGGGTGCCCGCCCGAAAAAATCTCGGCGAGGTCGATGCGCAGGGCGTTCGGGAGTTCAAGCAGCGCCAGTATGTGGCTGTTTCCGACGATCATTTCGTACAAGTGGTTCGGGATACCGAAAGCGGCCTTTTTCGCGCGACGGTCGCCAGAGAACTCAAGGCTTCCGGTCCGCTGATGGAGCCGGACGCCGAGGGCAGGTACTGGCACCCTATAGCATCAGGGAACCCGTTGGATCGAGGCGATGCCCCGTCGGGGCTGGCGCGCAATGTAGATGAGCGTCTGGCAGCGTTGTTTCCGACCATGGCCCAGGATGCTCGGACTTCCATGCACCGCGAGCGATTGACGGGTGATCCGCTGCTGGCAGTGGCCCGGCTGGAAGCGGAATACTTCACTCTGTTGAAGGATCTTGGCGCGTGGGCCGGGCAGGTGCCGTCCCGGCACCCGGTCACGGGGTTGCCCCTGACAAGTACCGAGATTGGCGTGCAGAGAACAAGCCGAGAGCGTTTTGCACAGGAACTTCAGGGCAATTGGTCCCGGAAGGCAACCAGCGCCAATCCGTATACGCCATCGACGCTGGATTACGATCTCGATGTACTTGGCAGCCTGCCTCGTTTGTCGGCGGATTTCAGCCATGTTCGCGAGTTGAGTCTGACCAGCACTTCCCCGTTGGAAGACAGCGCCTTTCTCGCGAGTTTTCCGGGTGTGCGGTATCTCACCCTGTCGGGCTTTGCCCTGAAATCGTTTCCCGCTGAGGTGTACCAGATGAGGGAACTGGTGACGTTGACCTTGGACAACTGTGACATACGGCTCACCGAAGCCAGCGTCGAAGGCCTCGCCCACATTGAACAACTGACGCTGCTGGACTTGAGCAACAACCCGCTCGGGCTGTCGCCCGACCTCAGATTCATGAGGCGCCTGGACAGTCTTTATCTCTCGGATACGGGGCTGAACGAGGTGCCTGTCGGGCTATTTGAAAGCGAAAGCCTGACATTTGCCGATCTGCACAATAACGAAATTGAACACTTGCCAGACGAACTTTTTGAGGTGCCGGATATTCAACAGGTCAATTTTAACTTTCGAAACAATCCGCTGGATGAGGCCACTCTGCAGCGAGTCAGTGCCTATATCGAGGCCGCTGGCCTGGATAGGAGAGTCCTGATTCAAGTTGATGGAGAAAACCAGATACAACCGCAGATTTTAGACTTCGAAGGTGAGGACAGTGGTGTGGAGAGTTCGTGAGTGAGGGCATCACGTACTTTCATCGAGATGCTGGCGCAACGCCCACTCCACATGTTCTCTAACCAACTCTGACGGATGATCCCGTCGCGCCTTCAATGCTTCCAGCACCGGAATCGTTGAAGGCGCATTGCCCAATCCCACCGCCAGATTGCGCAGCCAACGCTCGTAACCCGCGCGGCGCAACGGCGAACCCTCGGTGCTGCTGAGGAATTTGTCCTCATCCCACAAGAACAGCTCGGCCAGTTCGGCATTGTCCAGATTGTGCCGTGGCTTGAAATCGCTTTCGCCGGACGGGCGGGCGAAGCGGTTCCACGGGCAGCAGATCTGGCAGTCGTCGCAGCCGAACACCCGGTTACCGATCAGCGGTCGCAGGTCTTCGGGGATGGCGTTCTTCAGTTCGATGGTCAGGTAGGAAATACAACGTCGCGCGTCCAGCACATACGGGCCGACGAAGGCGTTGGTCGGGCAGATGTCCAGGCACGCGGTGCAGCGTCCGCAGTGTTCGGTGCTGTGGGGTTCATCCACCGGCAGGGGCAGGTCGACGAACAGCTCGCTGAGAAAGAAGTAACTGCCGGCCTTGCGGTTCAGCACCAGGGTGTTTTTGCCGATCCAGCCCAGTCCGGCCTGTTCGGCAATCGCCTTTTCCAGCACCGGTGCACTGTCGACGAAGGCGCGGAAGCCGAACGGGCCGATCTCGGATTGAATCTTGTCCGCCAGTTGTTGAACGCGTTTACGGATCAACTTGTGATAATCGCGGCCCAAGGCATAACGCGAGATGTAGGCCTTTTCCGGTTTTGCCAGCAATTGCGCCATCTGCGTGTCGCCCGGCAGGTAGTCCATGCGCAGTGAGACTACGCGCAAGGTGCCCGGCACCAGCTCTTCGGGGTGCGAGCGTTTGCTGCCGTGGGCGCCCATGTAATCCATTTCGCCGTGGTAGCCGGCCTCGAGCCAGCGTTGCAGGTGCTGCTCATGCTCGGCCAGATCCAGACCGCTGATGCCGACTTGCTGGAAGCCCAGCTCGCGGCCCCAGTCCTTGATGGATTGGGCGAGGGCAGGCAGATCTGTGGTGATGGCGGACATGAGGCGAGAGAAACCGGAGCTGAGGTGCGTATAATTCTGCCAGACATCGGAGCCCGAAGACGCATGCCGCACACTAAAGATCAATTACCCGACGCGCTGTACCGTGCCGCGCAGGTGCGCGAACTCGACGCACGGCTGATCGCCGCCGGCACGCCGGGCTTCGAATTGATGCAGCGTGCCGCCCATGCCACCTGGCGCGCACTGGTACGCCAATGGCCGGCCGCGAATGAATTGACGGTGCTGGCCGGGCACGGCAACAACGCCGGCGATGGTTATCTGGTGGCGGCGCTGGCCCACCGTGCGGGTTGGCAGGTTCAGGTACTGGCTGTCGGCGACCCGCAACGTTTGAAGGGCGATGCCGCCGTGGCGCACGCCGAAGCCGTGGCCGACAGCGTCTCGATTGCCCCGTGGGATGTGTCCTGCGAGTTGCGCGGCATCGTTGTTGAAGCGTTGCTGGGCACCGGCCTGAGCGGCGAAGTGCGTGAGCCTTATGCCGCTGCGATTGCGGCGATCAATGCCAGCGGACTGCCGGTGGTGGCGGTCGATATCCCTTCCGGATTGTGCGCCGATACCGGTCATGCGCTGGGTGATGCGGTGCGCGCTGACCTCACCGTGACTTTCATCGGCCTGAAGCTCGGGCTGTTCACGGGCGCGGCGGCGGATCACGTCGGCGAACTGCTGTTTAACGATCTGCAGGCCTTGGCCGAAAACTTCAGTGACATCCCTGCCGCCGCTCAACGGCTCAACGCGGTTAACCTGCCGCGTCTGGCGGCCCGTGCGCCGGCTGCGCACAAGGGGCGTTTCGGCCATGTGCTGCTGATCGGCGGCGATCACGGCTTTGGCGGGGCAATTCTGTTGAGCACCGAAAGTGCTTTGCGCAGTGGCGCCGGTATGGTGTCACTTGCGACCCGTCCGGAACATGTGCCGGCGGCGTTGAGCCGGGTGCCGGAAGCCATGGCGCTGGGCACCTCTTCAGCCAATCAGTTGATGGGGCTACTGGAAAAAGTGTCCGTGCTGGTGGTCGGGCCGGGGCTTGGGCAGGCGAGTTGGGGGCGGGCGCTGTTGTCGGCCGCTGCCAATGCCTCGCTGCCGCAGGTATGGGATGCCGACGCACTGAACCTGCTGGCCTCCGGTTTTGTCAGTCTGCCCAATGATTGCGTGATCACGCCGCATCCGGGTGAGGCGGCGCGGCTGCTGGGGATCAGCACCGCCGAGGTGCAGGCCGATCGTCCAGCGGCGGCGCTGGCATTGAGCAAAAAATATACAGCGGTGGTGGTGCTCAAAGGCGCAGGCAGTCTGATTGCTCATCCCGATGGTCGTCTGGCGCTGTGTCATCAAGGCCATCCGGCCATGGCCACCGCCGGGCTCGGCGATGTATTGGCCGGTCTGATCGGCGCGCTGCTGGCCCAGGACATGAAAGCTTTCGACGCGGCTTGTCTGGCGGTCTGGCTGCACGCCAACGCTGGGGCGCAACAAGGTAAATTCGGCCGTGGGCTGGCGGCCAGTGATCTGATTCCAGCCATTCGTCAGTTGTTGGAGGAGCATGCACCGTGTCTGAAGTAACCCTGTACCTGGCCGATGAACAGGCCATGAGCGACTTTGGCGCACGCATCGCCCGTATCACCCAGGGCCATGGTCTGATCTTTCTCGAAGGCAACCTCGGGATGGGCAAAACCACGCTGTCGCGGGGCATCATTCGCGGCCTGGGGCACGTCGGGGCGGTGAAAAGTCCGACCTTCACGTTGGTCGAGCCCTACGAGATCGGTGACGTCCGGGCGTTTCACTTCGACCTGTATCGCCTGGTCGATCCGGAAGAGCTGGAGTTTCTCGGGATTCGCGACTATTTCGAAGACGACGCCCTGTGCCTGATCGAATGGCCCGATAAAGGTGCAGGCTTTTTGCCAAAGCCTGACCTGACCATTACCATTAGCCCGCAAGACAGCGGACGTTCGCTGACCATTTTATCCCAGGGCTCGCGCGGCGAGGCCTGGTGTGCCGCTTTGGCATTGGAAACCAATTGAATGATGGGGTTAGGTATGCGCTTTCGCGCGTTGGTGGCTGCCGCTGGACTGATGTTGATGGCAGTAACCGTCAACGCTGTGGCCGAGACGAAGGTCAACAGCGTGCGCCTGTGGCGGGCGCCGGACAACACGCGACTGGTGTTCGACCTGACAGGCCCGGTGCAACACAGCGTCTTCACGCTGACCGCGCCGGATCGTCTGGTGATCGACATCAACGGCGCCACCCTCGGCGCGCCGCTGAATGTGCAGACCGCCAATACGCCGATCACCGCCATGCGCTCGGCCCAACGTACGCCGACCGACCTGCGGGTGGTCATCGACCTGAAAAAAGCCGTCACCCCGAAAAGTTTCTCGCTGGCGCCGAATGCGCAATATGGCAACCGTCTGGTGGTCGATCTGTTCGACAACCCGGCTGACGCCGCACCACCGCCGACACCTGCGCCGACCCCAACGGTTGCGACCGTGCCTGCGGTGCCGGTCACCCCGGCCGAGCCTGCGATCAAACTGCCACCGGCCCCGGCCGGCAAGCGCGACATCATTGTGGTGATCGACGCCGGCCACGGTGGCGAAGACCCGGGTGCGTCCGGTTCTCGCGGTCAGCGCGAGAAAGACGTGGTACTGCAGATCGCCCGCGAGTTGCAGCGTCAGGTCAACGGCATGAAAGGCTTCCGCGCCGAACTGACCCGTACCGGCGACTACTTCATCCCGCTGCGCGGCCGTACCGAGATTGCTCGCAAGAAGGGCGCAGACCTGTTCGTCTCGATCCACGCCGACGCCGCGCCGTCTGCGGCCGCGTTCGGTGCGTCGGTGTTCGCCCTGTCCGACCGTGGCGCCACTTCGGAAACCGCCCGTTGGCTGGCCGACAGCGAAAACCGTTCCGACCTGATCGGCGGTGCCGGCAACGTCAGTCTCGATGACAAGGACCGGATGCTGGCCGGCGTTCTGCTCGACCTGTCGATGACCGCCTCGCTGACCTCCAGCCTCAACGTCGGCCAGAAAGTCCTGACCAACATTGGCCGGGTCACCCCGCTGCACAAACAGCGGGTGGAACAGGCCGGGTTCATGGTGCTGAAATCGCCGGACATCCCGTCGATCCTGGTGGAAACCGGCTTCATCTCCAACGCCAACGAAGCAAACAAACTCTCGGCAGCGAGCCACCAGCAGGCGCTGGCGCGTTCGATCAGCAGCGGCGTGCGTCAGTTCTTCCAGCAGAATCCGCCACCGGGCACTTACATCGCCTGGCTGCGTGATTCGGGCAAGATTGCTCAGGGGCCGCGTGATCACCGGGTAGGTCCGGGTGAAACCGTGGCGATGATTGCCGTGCGTTACCAGATTTCGCCGGCCACGTTGCGCAGCGCCAACAATCTGAAAAGCGATGATCTGAAAGTCGGTCAGCACCTGACCATTCCCGGCACCGAACTGGCGTCCAAAGAATGAATCAGGTCCTGAACGCTGCGCGCATCGAACTGCTCAGCCCGCGGCTGGCGAACCAGATCGCCGCCGGTGAGGTGGTCGAACGCCCGGCCTCGGTGATCAAGGAGCTGCTGGAAAACAGCCTCGACTCCGGCGCCAAACGTATCGACGTCGATGTTGAACAGGGCGGCGTCAAACTGCTGCGTGTGCGTGACGACGGCAGCGGTATTTCCGCCGATGACCTGCCGCTGGCCCTGGCGCGTCACGCCACCAGCAAGATCCGCAACCTGGAAGACCTTGAGCAAGTAATGAGCCTGGGTTTTCGGGGCGAGGCTTTGGCATCGATCAGCTCCGTGGCACGTCTGACCCTGACCTCGCGCACCCGAGATGCCGATCAGGCCTGGCAGGTCGAGACCGAAGGCCGTGACATGGCGCCCCGCGTGCAGCCGGCGGCGCACCCGGTCGGCACGTCGGTGGAAGTCCGTGACCTGTTCTTCAACACCCCGGCGCGACGCAAATTCCTCAAGACTGAAAAAACCGAATTCGATCACCTGCAAGAAGTGATCAAGCGTCTGGCGCTGGCGCGTTTCGACGTGGCGTTCCATCTGCGTCACAACGGCAAGACCATCCTCAGCCTGCACGAAGCCCACGATGACGCGGCGCGCGCACGGCGTGTGGCGGCGATCTGCGGTTCGGGCTTCCTTGAGCAGGCGTTGCCGATCGAGATCGAGCGCAATGGCCTGCATTTGTGGGGTTGGGTCGGTCTGCCGACCTTCAACCGCAGTCAGGCGGACTTGCAGTATTTCTTCGTCAACGGCCGTGCGGTGCGCGACAAACTGGTGGCCCACGCGGTGCGTCAGGCTTATCGCGATGTGCTGTTCAATGGCCGGCACCCGACGTTCGCGCTGTTTTTCGAGGTCGACCCGGCAGCAGTAGACGTCAACGTACACCCGACCAAACACGAAGTGCGCTTCCGTGACGGGCGCATGGTGCATGACTTCCTTTATGGCACCTTGCACCGTGCCCTCGGCGATGTGAGGCCGGAAGATCAGCTTGCCGGTTCGGTCACCACCGCGATCGTCCGGCCAACCGGCCTTGAAGCCGGTGAGTTCGGGCCGCAGGGCGAAATGCGTCTGGCGGCCAATGCGTTGCTGGAGCAACCGCAGGCGCAACCGGCGTTCAATACCTCGTCGGGTGCCAGCGCTGGCGGGGCTTATCAGTATCAATACACGCCGCGTCCGCAATCGAGCGTGCCGGTAGCCGAGGCCCAGGCCGCGTACCGCGAGTTTTTTGCGCCGCTGCCCGAGGCCAACGCCAATGCATTGCCAGCCGGTCAGGAAGACATTCCGCCGCTGGGCTATGCGCTGGCGCAGCTCAAGGGCATCTACATTCTGTCCGAGAACGCCCAAGGCCTGGTTTTGGTGGACATGCACGCCGCTCACGAGCGCATCATGTACGAGCGTCTGAAGATCGCCATGGCCAGCGAAGGCCTTAGCGGTCAGCCTTTGCTGGTGCCGGAATCCCTGGCGGTCAGTCAGCGCGAGGCCGATTGCGCCGAAGAACATGCGGCGTGGTTCCAGCGCCTCGGTTTTGAATTGCAGCGCCTTGGCCCGGAAACCCTGGCCATCCGGCAGATTCCGGCCCTGCTCAAGCAGGCCGAAGCCAACCGTCTGGTGGGTGATGTGCTGTCGGACTTGATGGAATACGGCACCAGCGACCGGATCCAGGCACATCTGAACGAATTGCTCGGCACCATGGCCTGCCACGGCGCGATCCGCGCCAACCGGCGCCTGGCCCTGCCGGAAATGAACGGCCTGCTGCGCGACATGGAAAATACCGAGCGCAGCGGTCAATGCAACCATGGCCGACCGACCTGGACCCAACTGGGCCTGGACGATCTGGACAAACTGTTCCTGCGCGGTCGTTGATGAGCCAGCTTCCTCCAGCGATTTTCCTGATGGGCCCGACCGCTGCGGGCAAGACCGATCTGGCCATCGAGCTGACCAAGGTACTGCCGTGCGAGCTGATCAGCGTCGATTCGGCGCTGGTCTATCGCGGCATGGACATCGGCACCGCCAAACCGTCCAAAGAACTGCTGGCCGAGTTTCCGCACCGGTTGATCGACATTCTCGACCCGGCCGAAGCCTATTCGGCAGCGGATTTCCGCCGCGATGCGCTCCAGGCCATGGCCGAGATCACCGCCCGCGGAAAAATTCCGCTGCTGGTGGGCGGTACGATGCTCTATTACAAGGCTTTGATCGAAGGTCTGGCGGACATGCCGGCGGCCGATCCCGAGGTTCGCGCGCAAATCGAAGAAGAGGCTGCGCGCCTTGGCTGGCAGGCCCTGCACGATCAACTGGCGGTCATCGATCCGGAGTCTGCGGCACGCATTCATCCGAACGATCCACAACGACTGAGTCGTGCGCTGGAAGTTTACCGGGTCAGCGGTCAGAGCATGACTGAACTGCGGCTGAAACAATCTGTACAAAGTACCGAAGCGGCCGCATCGGGACTGCAACAATTGCCCTATACTGTCGCGAACCTGGCGATTGCTCCAACTAATCGGCAGGTACTGCACGAGCGCATTAAACAAAGATTCACAAATATGCTGGAACAGGGATTCATCGACGAGGTCGTAGCCCTGCGTAATAGAAGTGACCTGCATGCCGGGTTGCCGTCTATACGTGCGGTAGGCTACCGCCAGGTCTGGGACTTCCTGGATGGCAAGCTGACGTCGGCCGAGATGCAGGAGCGGGGCATCATCGCCACGCGCCAATTGGCCAAACGCCAGTTCACCTGGCTGCGCAGCTGGAAAGATTTACATTGGCTCGACAGTCTGGATTGCGACAATCTGCCACGCGCCTTGAAATACCTTGGGACGATCTCCATATTGAGCTGAGTCCTTGCAATTGCCGTCTATCCTTGGGGGTGTGGCGGCAAAAGCCATCTGTTTACCTATTTTTTATATTGAATCCTTAAAGGAGTGCGGCACATGTCAAAAGGGCATTCGCTACAAGACCCTTACTTGAATACTTTACGTAAAGAGAAAGTGGGGGTTTCCATCTACCTGGTGAACGGGATCAAACTGCAAGGCACGATCGAGTCGTTCGACCAGTTCGTTATCCTGCTGAAGAACACCGTCAGCCAGATGGTTTACAAACACGCTATCTCTACAGTCGTGCCGGTTCGTCCAATTCGTCTGCCAAGCGCAACCGAATCCGAAGCAGGTGACGCTGAGCCAGGTAACGCCTGATAGGAGTCTCCTTTGTTCTTTGAGCGCCACGGTGGTGGTGAACGAGTCATCCTCGTTCACTTGGATGGACAGGACCCTGAGGCGCGCGAAGATCCGCAGGAGTTTCAGGAACTGGCAAATTCGGCTGGCGCCGAGACCGTTGCGTTTTTTAACGTGCCGCGTCATCGGCCAACCGCCAAATACCTGATTGGCAGCGGCAAGGTCGAGGAACTGCGCGACCTGGTCCACGCCGAAGAAGCCGATCTGGTGATCTTCAATCACGTCCTCACGCCCAGTCAGGAACGTAACCTCGAACGTGTTTTCGAGTGTCGCGTGATCGACCGTACCGGTCTGATTCTCGATATTTTCGCCCAACGCGCCCGTACCCATGAGGGCAAGCTCCAGGTAGAACTGGCCCAGCTTGACCACATGAGCACCCGGCTGGTTC
Organism: Pseudomonas paraglycinae; assembly: GCF_021601625.1. GTDB lineage: Bacteria > Pseudomonadota > Gammaproteobacteria > Pseudomonadales > Pseudomonadaceae > Aquipseudomonas > Aquipseudomonas paraglycinae. The sequence continues at coordinate 376,914 of NZ_BQHR01000001.1, forward strand.
GCGGCTGGACTCACCTTGAGCGTCAAGGTGGTGGTATCGGCATGCGCGGCCCGGGTGAAACCCAGCTCGAAACCGACCGGCGACTGCTGCGGGTTCGCCTGCGCCAGATCAAGGGCCGTCTGGAAAAAGTGCGCAGCCAGCGCGAACAGTCGCGTCGTGGCCGCTCGCGTGCGGATATCCCTACCGTGTCTCTGGTGGGATACACCAACGCCGGCAAGTCCACGCTGTTCAATAACGTGACCAAGTCCGACGTGTACGCGGCTGACCAGCTGTTCGCCACGCTCGACCCGACCCTGCGCCGTCTGGATCTGGACGACCTGGGGCCGATTGTCCTGGCCGACACGGTAGGGTTCATCCGCCACTTGCCACACAAACTGGTCGAGGCATTTCGGTCTACGCTCGAAGAGTCGAGCAACTCCGATCTGCTGCTGCACGTGATCGATGCGGCCGAACCGGATCGCATGTTGCAGATCGAGCAGGTGATGGTAGTGCTGGGCGAGATCGGTGCCCAGGACTTGCCGATCCTCGAGGTCTATAACAAACTCGATTTGCTTGAAGGCGTTGAGCCACAAATCCAGCGCGATGAAAACGGCAAGCCCCAGCGGGTCTGGCTGTCTGCGCGTGATGGCACCGGTCTGGAATTGCTCGAGCAGGCGATTGCCGAGTTGTTGGGCAGCGACCTGTTCGTGGGAACCTTGCGCCTGCCTCAGCGGTTCGCGCGTCTGCGTGCGCAGTTCTTCGAACTGGGCGCGGTACAGAAAGAAGAACACGACGAAGAAGGGGTCAGCTTGCTGGCCGTTCGATTGCCACGCTCGGAGCTCAATCGACTGGTGAGTCGTGAAGGCGTTGTGCCGACGGAGTTCATCGAGCAACACACTTTGCAATAAAAGCCTGGCAAAGCGGTTGTGCCGCAACGGCAGGCATTCTGTAGCATTGGTCGGCGCGCCGTGGGTGCGTCTTTGCTTTATCAGATGGAGAGCGCTATGGCTTGGAATGAGCCGGGTGGCAACTCGAACAATCAGGATCCTTGGGGTGGCAAGCGTCGCAACAACGGCGACCGCAAGGGGCCGCCGGATCTCGACGAGGCCTTCCGAAAGCTGCAGGAAAGCCTGAACGGGTTGTTCGGTGGTGGAAAAAAACGCGGTGATGACGGTGGTGGCTCGGGCAAGAGCGGCGGCTTCGGCGGCCTGCTCGGCATCGGCCTTGTCGTGCTGGCGGCCGTCTGGCTGTATAGCGCGGTATATGTCGTGGACGAGCAGGAGCAAGCCGTGGTGCTGCGCTTCGGCAAGTACTACGAGACTGTCGGTCCCGGCCTGAACATCTACTTCCCGCCGATCGACAAGAAGTACATGGAGAACGTCACGCGTGAGCGTGCCTACACCAAGCAGGGCCAGATGCTGACCGAAGACGAGAACATCGTCGAAGTGCCGCTGACCGTGCAGTACAAGATCAGCAACCTGCAGGACTTCGTGCTGAACGTCGACCAGCCGGAAATCAGCCTGCAACATGCGACCGACAGTGCGCTGCGCCATGTGGTGGGTTCCACCGCGATGGACCAGGTGTTGACCGAAGGTCGTGAGCTGATGGCCAGCGAGATCAAGGAGCGTCTGCAACGCTTCCTCGATACCTATCGCACCGGTATCACCGTCACCCAGGTCAACGTACAGAGCGCAGCGGCACCGCGTGAAGTGCAGGAAGCTTTCGATGACGTGATCCGCGCCCGTGAAGACGAGCAGCGTTCGCGCAACCAGGCTGAAACCTACGCCAACGGCGTGGTGCCGGAAGCCCGTGGTCAGGCCCAGCGCATCCTCGAAGATGCCAACGGTTACCGTGACGAAACGGTCTCGCGGGCCAAGGGTGAGGCGGATCGCTTCACCAAGCTGGTTGCCGAGTATCGCAAGGCGCCCGAGGTCACTCGTCAGCGTCTATATCTGGACACCATGCAGGAAGTCTTCAGCAGCACCAGCAAGGTTCTCGTGACCGGCAACAAGAACGGCCAGAGCAACCTGCTTTACCTGCCGCTGGACAAGATGATTCAGAACAGTTCGGGCAGCAATGCACCGGTCACCGGTTCGGCTGCCGCCAGCAACAACACGGACGTCACGCCGCATGTCACTGACGTGCCGCAGTCGCGCACAAGGGAGACCCGCTGATGAGCAATAAATCGCTGATCGCCCTGATCGTTGGCGTTGTCGTGGTACTGGTTGGCTGGAACTGCTTCTACATCGTTGCTCAGACCGAGCGCGCGGTGTTGCTGCAATTCGGTCGCGTGGTTCAGGCTGACGTTCAGCCGGGTCTGCATGTGAAGGTTCCTTACGTTAACCAGGTGCGTAAATTCGACGCGCGTCTGATGACGCTGGATGCACCGACACAACGCTTCCTGACGCTGGAAAAGAAAGCCGTGATGGTCGATGCCTACGCCAAGTGGCGCGTGAAAGATGCCGAGCGCTTCTACACCGCAACGTCCGGCCTCAAGCAGATCGCCGACGAGCGTCTGTCCCGTCGTCTGGAATCGGGCCTGCGTGACCAGTTTGGTAAACGCACCCTGCACGAAGTGGTATCCGGTGAGCGCGATGCGCTGATGGCCGATATCACCGCGTCGCTGAACAAGATGGCGGAGAAAGAGCTGGGTATCGAAGTGGTCGATGTCCGGGTCAAGGCCATCGATCTGCCGAAAGAAGTGAACCGCAGCGTGTTCGAACGTATGAGCACCGAGCGTGAGCGTGAAGCTCGCGAGCACCGCGCCAAGGGTAACGAGCTGGCCGAAGGCATCCGTGCCGACGCCGATCGTCAACGCCGCGTGCTGCTGGCTGAAGCCTATCGTGAATCCGAAGAGATTCGCGGTGACGGTGATGCCCAGGCTGCTGCGATCTACTCCAAGGCCTACGGTCAGGATCAGGAGTTCTACGGTTTCTACCGTAGCCTGCGTGCCTACCGTGAAAGCTTCGCGAACAAATCCGACGTCCTGGTCCTCGACCCAAGCAGCGACTTCTTCCGTTACCTGGAAAAGTCCAAGCCTTGATACGACGTTGACCTGAATCATTCCGCCCGGCGGCTAAAACCTCGGGCGGGGTGATCCTTTGGGAAAACGTGTGTATGATGCGGCAGCCGGGAAATTCCCGGCTTTTTTGCGTCTGCACGTTTGATTGCTGTTTTTGTTGCAGAAGATCGGGTTGAATGGCCCGACAGTTTTTCGAGGAAAGTGATGGGCGAAGCCGGTAACAGGCCTTTCGCCGCGTCGTTCATGCGCGTGCGTTTTGAACGGGCCGGTCATTTTCTGCTTCACTCAAGGCTCGCCCTCGGGCTGGCCGCCCGGATCTAAGGGGAATGGCGTAATGGCAACGGTAGACCGCTGGCTGCTGCCAGATGGCATCGAAGAAGTACTGCCACCGGAAGCGGCGCGCATTGAAGTCGCGCGTCGTCAGGTGTTGGATCTGTTCCAGAGCTGGGGTTACGAGTTTGTCGTGACTCCCCATATCGAGTACCTGGAATCCCTGCTGACCGGCGCGGGCCAGGACCTGGATCTGCGTACCTTCAAGGTCATCGACCCGCAATCGGGCCGGCAGATGGGGTTCCGTGCCGACATCACGCCGCAAGTGGCGCGCATCGATGCGCACACCCTGCGTCGCGAAGGCCCGAGCCGTCTGTGCTACGCCGGCAGCGTGCTGCATGCCCAGCCGCGTGCCTTGTCGTCCTCGCGCAGCCCGATCCAGCTGGGTGCCGAGTTGTACGGCGATGCCAGCCCGAGCAGCGACGTCGAAGTCATCAGCCTGATGCTGGCGATGCTGCAACTGGCCGATGTGCCGGACGTGCACATGGACCTCGGGCATGTCGGCATCTACCGCGGTCTGGCCCAGGCGGCCGGTCTGTCGGGTGAAGTCGAGCAGCAGTTGTTCGATGCGTTGCAACGCAAGGCCATCGACGAGGTCATTACCTTGACCGAAGGCCTGCCGGCCGATCTGTCCGGCATGCTGCGCGCGCTGGTCGACCTGTGCGGCGGCCGTGAAGTCCTGACCGCTGCCCGCGAGCGTCTGGCCAATGCGCCGGCCCCGGTACTGGCGGCACTGGAAGACTTGCTGGCGATCGCCGAGCGTCTGTCGGCGCGCTTCCCGGAGCTGCCGCTGTACTTCGATCTGGGCGAGTTGCGCGGTTACCACTACCACACCGGTGTGGTGTTCGCGGTGTTCGTGCCGGGCGTTGGCCAGTCCATCGCTCAGGGCGGTCGTTACGACGACATCGGCGCCGACTTCGGTCGCGCCCGTCCGGCCACCGGCTTCTCCACCGATTTGAAAACCCTGGTGACCCTGGGGCGTGCTGAGATCGAGCTACCGTCTGGCGGTATCTGGATGCCTGACAGTACGGATGCGGCACTCTGGCAGCAGGTTTGCCAGTTGCGCAGTGAGGGTCAGCGTGTCGTTCAGGCATTGCCTGGACAACCTTTGGCCGCCGCCCGTGATGCGGACTGCGACCGGCAATTGATCCAGCAGAACGGGCTTTGGCAAGTATCGCCACTGGCTTCTTGAGTTTTCCTGCCGGCTGAAGCCGGCACCAAGTTTGCGCGAATGAGGACAAGTGTTATGGGTAAGAATGTCGTAGTCCTGGGCACCCAATGGGGTGATGAGGGCAAAGGCAAGATCGTTGATCTGCTGACCGAACATGCTGCCGCCGTAGTGCGCTACCAGGGTGGCCACAACGCCGGTCACACTCTGGTGATCGATGGTGAAAAAACCGTCTTGCACCTGATCCCGTCGGGCGTGCTGCGCGAAGGCGTGCAGTGCCTGATCGGCAACGGCGTGGTGGTTGCACCCGACGCCCTGCTGCGCGAGATCACCAAGCTGGAAGAGAAAGGCGTACCGGTGCGCGAGCGCCTGCGCATCAGCCCTTCCTGCCCGTTGATCCTGTCCTTCCACGTGGCACTGGACCAGGCCCGTGAAAAGGCCCGCGGCGAGCTGAAGATCGGTACGACCGGTCGCGGCATCGGCCCGGCTTACGAAGACAAGGTTGCACGTCGCGGCCTGCGTGTTGGCGATCTGCTCAACATGCCGCGCTTTGAAGACAAGCTGCGTGAACTGGTGGACTACCACAACTTCATGCTGGTCGGTTACTACAAAGAGCCTGCCATCGAGTTCGAAAAGACGCTGGCCGAGTGCAAGGAATACGCCGAGCTGCTCAAGCCGCTGATGCTGGACGTGACTGCCGAGCTGCACGACCTGCGTCGCGCCGGCAAAGACATCATGTTCGAAGGCGCCCAGGGTTCGTTGCTCGACATCGACCACGGTACCTATCCGTACGTGACCAGCTCCAACACCACCGCGGGTGGCGTGGCGACCGGTTCGGGCGTTGGCCCGATGTTCCTGGACTACATCCTGGGCATCACCAAGGCTTACACCACTCGCGTAGGTTCGGGTCCATTCCCGACCGAGCTGTTCGACGAAGTCGGTGCGCACCTGGCCAAGCAAGGTCACGAGTTCGGCGCCACCACCGGCCGTGCCCGTCGTTGCGGCTGGTTCGACGCCGTTATCCTGCGTCGCGCTATCGATGTGAACAGCATCTCGGGCATCTGCCTGACCAAGCTGGACGTACTCGACGGCCTGGAAACCATCAACATCTGCACCGGCTACAAAGATGCACAAGGCAACGCCGTTGCTCCAACTGACGCTGACAGCTACGTAGGCCTGCAGCCTGTGTACGAAGAAGTGCCGGGCTGGACCGAATCGACCGTGGGTGCCAAAACCCTGGAAGAGCTGCCGGCCAACGCTCGTGCCTACATCAAACGCGTTGAAGAGTTGATCGGCGCGCCGATCGACATTATTTCGACGGGTCCGGATCGCAACGAAACCATCGTTCTGCGTCATCCGTTCGCTTGATAAGTCGTTGATGTAAAAACACAAAGGCCCCTTCATCGGGGCCTTTGTCGTTTATGCCTGTTGGACGGCATGACCTTTGCTGTGATTCTGTCTACAAGAGTGCCATCAAATTAATGGCGTCAGAAGTAGAGGGATTCAAAGTGTCAGCCGTTCTCTCACTGTTACAAAGCCGTCTGTTGCGGCCTGTGTTCGTTACCCTTGGTATCGCCCTTTTGGTGCAAGTGCTGGTGGCCGTCGCCCTGACGCGGAGCACCGTCACCGCGCTGGAAGCCGATCTCGGCTCTCGTCTGGGCGCCGACAGCCAGAAGTTGTCCGGTGAACTGGAGCAGGCCGGGCGCGAAGTCACGTCGAGCCTCGACAACCTCTCCTCGAGTACCCGTCAGCGTCTTACCGCCGGTCTTTCCTCGCGTCTGAAGGAAGAGCAGGCGCAACTGCGTGCGACTCTGGAAAAAGACCTGAAGGATTCGGCCAATGACATGGCCCAGTTGCTGGCCTCGGTGGCGCCTCGCGCCATGTGGGACAGCGACGTGCCGACCTTGTCCGAGTTCGCCCGCCGGGCCCAGCGCAATCCCAACGTGCTGTTCGTGGTGTATGACGACGCCACCGGCCAGCATCTGACCCGCTACCTCAACCGCGAAAACCCGATCAACAAGGCCCTTTTGGAAAAAGGCCAGGGTGAGCGGGCGCTGGATAAAGTGCTGGATGCGGCGAAGAACGATCCGTCGGTCTACTACCTCGAAGCCTCGATCAACCCCAATGGCGTGGAAATCGGCAAGGTGCTGATGGGTGTCTCGACTGCTTCGGTCGAAACCGATCTGGCGGCGCTCGATCAGCGCTTCACGGCGTTGATTGCCAGCAGCGATCAACTGGTCGGTGACAGCCTCAAAGGCGCTGCTGCCGACAGCGCCACCGCCATGCGCGCGCGCCTGCAATCGGCGCAATCCACGGCTGCCGAAATGAAGGCCAACACCACCAGTACAGTGCAGGACGCAGCAGCAACTCTGCGCTGGCGTATCGGCATGGGTCTGGCGCTGGTCGGTGCCGGGGTGCTGTTGCTGCTGGCGGTGGTGCTCGGTCATCGAGTGGTCAATCGCCTGAAGATGCTCAACGCCGCCATGGATGATCTGGCAGCAGGTGAGGGCGATCTGACCAAACGCGTGCAGATCAACAGCAAGGACGAAATCGGCGACATGGCGTCGGCGGTCAACCGCTTTGTGGACAAGTTGCAGCCGATCGTGCGCGAGGCCGGGGATGTGGCTCAGCGTACCGGTGTGGAAATCGGTGCGATGACCTTGCGCAATGCCGGTGCCGATGCGGCGGCCGGAATGCAGCGTGATGAAGTGGCCGAAAGTTTGCGGGCTCTGTCGCAAATGGCCGATGAAGCGCAATCGGAAAGCCATGCGATGCAGGCTGCGTTGAAGCAGGTGGTGGATATTCGCCAGGCCACCGACGAGAACACTCGCACTTCGGCCAAGGTCGGCAGCCTGATCGAGGCGCTGGCGGGGCAGGTCGATACCGGGGCGAAAGTCATCGAGCGGCTGGCGCAGCAGAGCGAGCAGATCGAAGTGGTGCTGACCGTGATTCACGGCATCGCCGAGCAGACCAACCTGCTGGCGCTCAACGCGGCCATCGAAGCCGCCCGGGCCGGCGAGACCGGACGCGGGTTTGCAGTGGTGGCGGATGAAGTCCGCGCGTTGGCGAGCAAGACCCAAAGCTCCACGGGCGACATTCAGGCGCATATCGTGGCGCTGCAGCAGGGTGCCCGTGAGGCGGTCGAGGCGATCGGTCAGGCCGGGCGTCAGGCCAGCGAAGGTTTGCTGGTGCTGCGTGACAGCGCACGGTTGCAGCAATCGGTGCAGGCGTCGGTCGAGCAGGTGCATGCGGCGATTGGCCTGGCGACTCAGGCCGCGGCGCATCAGGCGCAGGGCGCGCAGGCCGTGCGTGGGCGGGTCGAGACGATCCATGCCCAGGCCGAGAAAGCCGCCCAGGCGGTGGTCGAGACCACGGCCAGCGGCAAGGTGCTGGATGGTTTGGCGGCGCAGCTCAAGGCCAGTCTGGGGCAGTTCCGGGCCTGATAGTCCGGGCAAAAAAAATCGCAGCCTCGGCTGCGATTTTTTTATCGGCTCAAATACATCCGGGTCGTCAGCAGGTACACCGGCAATCCCGACACCACAATCAACAACGCCGCATAAGGCGCCGCTGCTGCGAACTCGACATTCGCGGTGTACGCCCAGACTTCGGTCGCTAATGTGTTGAGCCCCGTCGGACTCAACAGCAGTGTCGCCGTCAGTTCTTTCATGGCATCCAGAAACACCAGAGCGAACGCCGCACCCAGTGCCGGGAAGATGATCGGCAGGGTCACTCGACAGAACGCCGTGAATGAAGAAGCGCCCAGAGTGCGGGCGGCTTCTTCGAGCTGCGGAGCCGCCTTGTTCAACGCCGTGCGGATCGGCGCCTGAGCGAGCGGCAGAAACAGCAGCGCATAAGCGATCAGCAACAGCGCGGAGGTCTGGTACAGCGCCGGCACGTAATGCAGGGCGAAATACACCAGCGTCAGGGCGATCACCAATCCCGGCAGGGCGTGCAGCAGATAGGGCAGGCGCTCGGCCCAGATCGCCAGCTGACCTTTATAGCGCACCACCAGCAGTCCGACCGGTACCGCCAGCACCAGACACAATCCCGCGCCACCCAGCGATAGTGCCAGTGACGACAGCAATGCTTCGGTGATTGCTGCCACCGGGAAGGCTGCTGACGACCCCACGGCGAGCCAGTAGGCCAGCATGCCCAGCGGAATCCCGCTGCCGACAATCGCCAGCATCAGGCAATACAGCTGACCGGCAATCGCCCAAGGCCCGAGTCGCACTTGTTCAGCCCGACGCGCCGCGCCCTGGCCAGTGCGCACATGACGGCCCTTGCCGCGCACGCGCAACTCCAGCCACAACAGCATCAGGCACAGCGCCAGCAACACTGCCGACAGCATTGCCGCGTTGGCATTGCTGAATTCCAGTTCGAATTGCTGATAGATCGCCGTGGTGAAAGTTTGCAGGCCAATGATCGACAGTGCGCCGAATTCCACGAGCATGTGCAATGCGATCAGCAATGAGCCGGCCAGCAGCGAAGGCCAGAGCAGCGGCAGGGTGACGCGGAAAAACACGCCCCAGCGATTCTGTCCCAGTGTGCGAGCCGACTCTTCAAGGGAGGGATCAAGATTGCGCAGTGTGGCGGCCACTGGCAGAAAGATCAGCGGGTACTTCGACAGGCTCATCACAAGAATCGCCCCGCCGAGTCCTTCGAACTGCGCGCTGAGCGAAACCCAGGTGAAGCTGCTGACAAATGCCGGCACCGCGAACGGCAGGCAAAGAATCACGCCCCACAGCCGTCGGCCTGGCAGATTGCTGCGCTCCAGCAACCACGCCAGCGTCAGGCCGATCACGCCACAGGTCACGGTTACGCCAACCATCAGCGCCAGCGTGTTGCGCAGCAGGCTGAACACATACGGGCGCCACAGCAAGTGCAGCGCCTCGGACCAGCCTGCTTGCCAGGCTTTGAGCCCGACGTAGGCCAGCGGCAACAGGCTCATGACCACCAGCAACAACACCGGCAGCACCAGCCAGATCGACGGCCGCTTGCGCCGTGGCACGTAACCCCCGCGTGTAGCGGGGGCGGATAACGATGCGGTCATCAGTTCAGGCCAACTTCGCGTTCCAGCTCCAAAGCTTCTTCGGCATTACCGAGATCGGCCGGCGTGACGTCCGGCGCTTCCAGTTCACTGAAAGGCTTGAGGCCGCGATCCGATTCCATGCCTTTATGCAGCGGGTATTCGGCGGTGGTCTGGGTGATCACGCGCTGGCCTTCTTCGCTGGCCATGTAGGCGAGGAATTGCTGGGCTTCTTTTGGATGTTTGCTGGATTTCAGCACGGCTGCGCTGGACACGGTGATCAGGCCGCCAACGTCACCGCCGGTGAAGTAATGCAGTTTCGAATCAAGCTGGCCTTTTTCCCGTTGCAGGGCGAACCAGTAATAGTTGTTCACCAGCACGGTGGCGACTTCGCCGTTTTCCACAGCCTTGAGGGCGACCATGTTGTTGCTGTAGGTCTTGCCGAAGGCGCGCAGACCGGTCAGCCATTCCTCGGCAGCTTCACGGCCGTGTTTTTTGATAATGGCGACAGCCTGTTCCTGGAACGCGCCGCTGGTCGATACGAACCCGACCTTGCCTTGCCACTGCGGGTCGGCGAAATCCAGTACCGATTTCGGCAGGTCCTTTTCATCGACCAGTTTCGGGTTGAAGGCCACTACACGAACCCTGGCGGTGACGCCGATCCAGGTGCCGTTACCGGCGACGTATTCTTTCGGCAGAACGGCGAGGGTCGCGTCGTCGGCCTTGGCCAGCAGGCCTTGTTCGCCGAGGTTGTTCAGCGGCGGGGATTCTTCGGTGTAGATGACGTCGGCGGGGGAGCGGTCGCCTTCTTCGATGATCTGGCTGGCCAGCTGATTGCTGCTGCCCTTGCGGACATTGACGTGAATGCCGGTCTTGGCTTCGAAGGCTTTGGCGATCGCGTCGCCGACTTCCTTGTGTTGACCGTTGTAGAGAGTCAGGGAAACCGCGTCGGCAGCCTGGGTGAGGGGAGTGGCGAGTGCCAGGCCGAGCAGGGTGAAGGTCAAGCCGCGGCGCAGGGTATTTCGAAACATCATTCGCAGGGTTCCTCACTGTCGCATTGCAAAAACTTGCAACAATGATAAACGATATTGTTTCTCAAGTGCGCCTTGCGGGGAGGGAGTTGGTCTGGTAGGCGTTGGGGCTCAGACTTTTCCAGCCCCCGGAAACGCAAAAACCCGCTTTCGCGGGTTTCTGTGATATTCAAGATCGTGACCTTGAATTTGAATTGGTGCCCAGAAGAAGACTCGAACTTCCACGACCGTAAGGTCACCAGCACCTGAAGCTGGCGTGTCTACCAATTTCACCATCTGGGCTTCATCTTCAGCGTTGCCGCTGTTGATGTGGCGCACTATACGGAGCGCCTTTTGATCTGTAAACCCCTGATTTGATTTTAATAAATCATTTTCAGAAAAAAGGCGGGGCGCAGAATGCAAAAAACCCGCTTTCGCGGGTTTTTGTGTGAGTCTTGAAACTGATCTAGTCTCAAACTCGAAATTGGTGCCCAGGAGAAGACTCGAACTTCCACGACCGTAAGGTCACCAGCACCTGAAGCTGGCGTGTCTACCAATTTCACCACCTGGGCATCTCGTCAACGTGTGTACGTCGTCGATGGCGCGCACTATACGGAGCGCCTTTTTAACTGTAAACCCCTGGCAGCAAAAAAAATGATTTTTTTTACCAGCGGTGTTCAAAACGCCCTCCAGGCGTCGATACAAGGCTCCAGACGCGTCTTATATAGTCGGAAATTTCCCGTTTGATGGCGCCTATGCCAAACTAACCCGCATATAGACAAGGTGAAAACTCTCTAATGGCCGATTGGCAGTCCCTCGATCCCGAGGCCGCTCGTGAAGCGGAAAAATATGAAAACCCTATTCCCAGCCGCGAACTGATCCTTCAGCACCTTGCTGATCGGGGTTCGCCTGCTGCCCGCGAGCAACTGGTCGAAGAGTTTGGTCTGACCACAGAAGACCAGATCGAAGCCCTGCGCCGCCGCCTGCGCGCCATGGAGCGCGACGCTCAACTGATCTACACCCGCCGTGGCACGTATGCGCCGGTGGACAAGCTCGACCTGATCCTCGGCCGCATCAGCGGTCACCGCGACGGTTTCGGCTTCCTGGTGCCGGATGACGGCTCCGACGACCTGTTCATGAGTCCGGCGCAAATGCGTCTGGTGTTCGATGGCGACCGTGCCCTGGCCCGTGTGTCCGGCCTGGACCGTCGCGGTCGTCGCGAAGGCGTGATCGTCGAAGTGGTGTCCCGTGCCCACGAAAGCATCGTCGGCCGCTACTTCGAAGAAGGCGGTATCGGCTTCGTCGTCGCGGACAACCCGAAGATCCAGCAGGAAGTGCTGGTGACGCCGGGCCGTAACGCCAACGCCCAGATCGGTCAGTTCGTCGAGGTGAAAATCACCCACTGGCCGACCCCGCGCTTCCAGCCGCAAGGTGACGTGATCGAAGTCGTCGGCAACTACATGGCGCCGGGCATGGAAATCGATGTCGCCCTGCGCACCTACGACATTCCGCACGTCTGGCCTGAAGCCGTGCTGAAGGAAGCCGGCAAGCTCAAGCCGGAAGTCGAAGAGAAAGACAAAGAGAAGCGCGTCGACCTGCGCCATCTGCCGTTCGTCACCATCGACGGCGAAGATGCCCGCGACTTCGACGACGCGGTTTACTGCGAAGCCAAGCCCGGCAAGCTGCGCCTGTTCTCCGGCGGCTGGAAGTTGTACGTGGCGATTGCCGACGTTTCCAGCTACGTGAAGATCGGTTCGGCTCTGGACAATGAAGCCCAGGTGCGCGGCAACTCGGTGTACTTCCCCGAGCGCGTGGTGCCGATGCTGCCGGAGCAGCTCTCCAACGGCCTGTGCTCGCTGAATCCACATGTCGATCGTCTGGCCATGGTTTGCGAGATGACCATCTCCAAGTCCGGCGAAATGACCGACTACTGCTTCTATGAAGCGGTGATCCATTCCCACGCTCGTCTGACCTACAACAAGGTCAGCGCGATGCTGGAAACGCCGAAGGCTACCGAAGGTCGCAAGCTGCGCGGTGAATACACCGACGTCTTGCCGCATCTGAAGCAGCTCTACGCGCTGTACAAGGTATTGCTGGCTGCCCGTCACGTGCGTGGCGCGATCGATTTCGAAACTCAGGAAACCCGGATCATCTTCGGTTCCGAGCGCAAGATTGCCGAAATCCGTCCGACCACCCGTAACGATGCACACAAGCTGATCGAGGAATGCATGCTGGCGGCCAACGTGGCCACCGCCGAATTCCTGAAGAAGCACGAAATCCCTGCGCTGTACCGCGTCCACGACGGCCCGCCACCGGAGCGTCTGGAAAAACTGCGCGCGTTCCTCGGTGAGCTCGGTCTGTCCCTGCACAAAGGCAAGGATGGTCCGTCGCCGAAGGATTATCAGGCCCTGTTGGCCAGCATCAAGGACCGTCCGGATTTCCACCTGATCCAGACCGTGATGCTGCGTTCCCTGAGCCAGGCGGTGTACAGCGCCCAGAACGAAGGCCACTTCGGCCTGAATTACGAAGCTTATACCCACTTCACCTCGCCGATCCGTCGTTACCCGGACCTGCTCACGCACCGGGCGATCCGCAGCGTGATCCATTCGAAACAGGATACTCCGCACGTTCGTCGTGCCGGGGCGATGACCATTCCGAAGGCGCGCATCTATCCGTACGACGAAGCAGCGCTGGAGCAACTCGGCGAGCAGTGCTCGATGAGCGAGCGCCGTGCCGATGAAGCGACCCGCGACGTAGTGAACTGGCTCAAGTGCGAGTTCATGAAAGACCGCGTGGGCGAATCGTTCCCGGGCGTGATCACCGCTGTGACCGGTTTCGGCCTGTTCGTCGAGCTGACCGATATCTACGTCGAAGGTCTGGTGCACGTTACGGCGCTGCCGGGCGACTACTACCACTTCGACCCTGTGCATCACCGCCTGGCGGGCGAGCGCACCGGTCGCAGCTTCCGTCTTGGCGATACCGTTGAAGTGCGCGTGATGCGCGTCGATCTCGACGAGCGCAAGATCGACTTCGAGATGGCTGAAAAAACCATCAGCGCGCCGATCGGCCGCAAGAAGCGTGGCGCCGAAACGACTGCTCCTGCAGCCAAGGTTGTGGAAGAAAAAGCTCCGGCAAAATCCACCAGCCGTCGTCCGGCCAAGGAAAAGGTTGCCGAGGCTTATCGCCCGAGCGACGCCGTGGCGAAAAACGCCGAGCTGCGCAAAAGCCGTGAAATGAAGAAGGCCTTGCTGGCCGACGCCAAAAACGGTGGTAAAGCGGCGTCCGGGGGAAAGACCGGACGGTCGGCGCCTGAAAAGGCCTCCGGCGGCAAGCCAGCCAAACCGAGCAAACACCGTAAAGGCCCGCCGAAAGCGGGTTCCGCTCCAGCCAAAAGTGGCGGGGCGCGTAAACCGAAGGCGAAGTCATGAGTCAGTTGGAAAAAATCTACGGCGTTCACGCGGTAGAAGCGTTGCTGCGTCACCACCCTAAACGCGTCAAGCAGATCTGGCTGGCTGAAAGCCGCAACGATCCGCGCGTGCAGACGCTGATCGAACTGGCCAACGAAAACCGGGTTCAGATCGGTCAGGCCGAGCGCCGTGAAATGGATGCCTGGGTCGAAGGCGTGCACCAGGGCGTGGTGGCGGACGTCAGTCCGAGCCAGGTCTGGGGCGAAGCGATGCTCGACGAGCTGCTCGATCGCACCGAAGGCGCACCGCTGTTGCTGGTGCTTGACGGCGTGACCGACCCGCACAACCTCGGCGCCTGCCTGCGTTCGGCGGACGCTGCCGGTGCGCTGGCGGTCATCGTGCCAAAAGACAAGTCGGCCACCCTGACCCCTGTGGTGCGTAAAGTGGCTTGCGGCGCGGCGGAAGTGATTCCGCTGGTGGCCGTCACCAACCTTGCGCGCACCCTGGAAAAGCTTCAGCAGCGTGGGTTGTGGATTGTCGGCACGGCGGGTGAGGCCGAGGTCAGCATCTATGACCAGGACCTGACCGGCCCGACCATCCTGATCATGGGCGCAGAAGGCAAAGGCATGCGTCGCCTGACCCGCGAGCATTGCGATTACCTGGTACACCTGCCGATGGCTGGTAGCGTCAGCAGTCTCAACGTCTCGGTTGCGACCGGCGTGTGCCTGTTCGAAGCCCAGCGCCAACGCGGTGCGAAGGCCAAGGCAGCTGCCAAAAAAGCTTAAGCATCACGCCTTTCAAAATGTGGGAGCGAGCCTGCTCGCGAAGCGGAGTTACATTCAGCATCATTGTTGGATGTTAAGCCGCCATCGCGAGCTGGCTCGCTCCCACAGTGCTTTGTGGGGTGACCCGGATTGGTGACTGTTCAAATAATCACCAATTGCCTTGCACCTCTTCAGTCCCTTCTCTACAATTGCGCCCCTTGCTGTGGCGGCAGGCATGCATGTGCCCCGCGCCAGCAAGTCCATAAGTGTCATTCACTCCTTGTCTGACCGTTTTTGAGCGGCAGGCTACAACCCGTAAGGAGCATTCATGCGTCATTACGAAATCATCTTTCTGGTCCACCCTGACCAGAGCGAGCAAGTCGGCGGCATGGTTGAGCGTTACACCAAGCTGATCGAAGAAGACGGCGGCAAAATCCACCGTCTGGAAGACTGGGGCCGTCGTCAACTGGCCTACGCAATCAACAATGTTCACAAGGCTCACTACGTGATGCTGAACGTTGAGTGCACCGGCAAGGCCCTGGCCGAGCTGGAAGACAACTTCCGCTACAACGATGCTGTGATCCGTAACCTGGTCATCCGTCGCGACGAAGCCGTTACCGGCCAGTCCGAGATGCTCAAGGCTGAAGAAAACCGCAGTGAGCGCCGTGAGCGTCGCGAACGTCCTGAGCACGATGGCAGCGCCGATGGCGATGACAGCGATAGCGACAGCGACAACAGCGATAACGCTGACGAGTAATCCACGGACCTTTTAAGGAGCCTATCAAATGGCACGTTTCTTCCGTCGTCGTAAATTCTGCCGCTTCACCGCTGAAGACGTGAAGGAGATCGATTACAAAGATCTCAACACTCTGAAAGCCTACGTATCCGAGACCGGCAAAATCGTTCCAAGCCGCATCACCGGTACCAAAGCTCGTTATCAGCGTCAGCTGGCCACCGCTATCAAGCGCGCCCGCTTCCTGGCCCTGCTGGCCTACACCGACAGCCACGGCCGCTGAGACCGGGCAGTCGACAAGTAGCAAAGGATTGAATGCATGCGTGCCTTAGCTGAGTTCATCATGCGCGGCCGTATGCAGGCCACTCTCGTAGTGGCCGGGTGTGCAACATTGCCGTTGTTGTATTGGTTGGGTGCTGCCGCCGGGAGCCTGGTGCTTCTGCGGCGCGGATTGACCGACGCCCTGGGCGTCGTGTCGCTGGGACTGCTGCCGGCATTGATATGGTGGTTGTATGCCGATGACCCACGGGCACTTCTGGTGCTGCTGGGGTCTTCGGGGCTTGCGCTGGTGTTGCGCGCAAGCGAGTCCTGGGTCCGCACGCTGCTGGTCAGCGTAGCCATGGGGCTGGTGTTTTCAGTGGTGCTCGGGGCGGCGTTTGCGCCCCAGATCGAGATGCTGGCGCAGGCCTTGGTAAAGGTCATGCCCGCGCTTCTCGGTGATGCCTACCAACAATTGTCGGTAGACGAGCAGGCGCGTTTCGCGTCGCTGATCGCACCGGTCCTGACCGGCCTGATTGCGGCCTTGTTGCAGATCGTCAGCGTGCTGAGCCTGATTGTCGGGCGTTACTGGCAGGCGTTGTTGTACAACCCGGGTGGTTTTGGTCGCGAGTTTCGCGCCATCCGGATCCCGCTGGGACCGGCGATGTTACTGCTGGCGTTGATGCTTCTGGGCCCGAATCTCGGTGCACAGATGGCCATGTTGACGCCGTTGTGCAGTGTACCGCTGGTGTTCGCCGGGCTGGCCCTGATTCACGGGCTGGTGGCGCAAAGGCGACTGGCCGGTTTCTGGCTGGTGGGGTTGTACGTGACGCTGTTGCTGTTCATGCAGCTGATCTATCCGTTGCTCGTGGTTCTGGCCATTGTCGACAGCCTGATTGATTTTCGCGGTCGGGTGTCGAAAGACACCGATAACGCGAACGGTGAAGGTTAAAAGTTAAGAGGATTTCCACATGCAACTGATCCTTCTGGAAAAAATCGCCAACCTGGGCAACCTGGGCGACAAAGTAAACGTTAAGGCCGGTTACGGCCGTAACTACCTGCTGCCTTTCGGCAAAGCCACCGCTGCGACCGCTGCCAACCTGGCTGCGTTCGAAGAGCGTCGCGCTGAGCTGGAAAAAGCCGCCGCAGACCGTAAAGCATCGGCTGAAAGCCGTGCTGCCCAACTGGCCGAGCTGGAAGTGACCATCACTGCCACCGCTGGCGACGAAGGCAAGCTGTTCGGTTCGATCGGTACTCACGACATCGCTGACGCACTGACCGCCTCCGGCGTTGAAGTTGCGAAAAGCGAAGTTCGTCTGCCGAACGGCACCATCCGCAACGTGGGTGAATTCGACGTGGCTGTGCACCTGCACGCCGAAGTTGAAGCCACCGTACGCGTTGTCGTGGTAGCAGCTTAAGCAACACCCTGATCGACTGGCGGCTTGTCCGTCAGACGGTTAACATCGGGCACGATCCTGTTTACAGGTCGTGCCCTTTGTCTTTTTGCACTCCCTGCTTTTCCTGATTAAAAAGTGGCCATGAACGAAATCTCCGCTCCCGAGCAATACGATCTGCAAACCGCCGCGCTGAAGGTGCCGCCGCATTCCATCGAGGCCGAACAGGCCGTGCTCGGTGGTCTGATGCTGGACAACAACGCCTGGGAACGTGTGCTCGATCAAGTCTCCGACGGCGATTTCTACCGACATGACCACCGTCTGATTTTCCGGGCGATCGCCAAACTGGCCGATCAGAACCTGCCGATCGACGTCGTGACCCTTGCCGAGCAACTGGACAAGGAAGGTCAGACCTCGCAGGTCGGCGGCCTCGGTTACCTTGGCGAGCTGGCGAAAAACACGCCGTCCGTCGCCAACATCAAGGCCTATGCGCAGATCGTCCGCCAGCGTGCGACGTTGCGTCAGCTGATCGGTATCAGCACCGAAATTGCCGACAGCGCCTTCAATCCCGAAGGCCGCACCGCCGAGGAAATCCTCGACGAAGCCGAGCGGCAGATCTTCGCGATTGCCGAGGCCCGGCCAAAAACCGGCGGTCCGGTGGGCGTGAATGACCTGTTGACCAAGGCCATCGACCGCATCGACACCCTGTTCAACACCGCCGACTCGATCACCGGCCTGTCCACCGGCTACACCGACCTCGACGAGAAGACCAGCGGCCTGCAACCGGCCGACTTGATCATCGTCGCCGGCCGTCCGTCGATGGGTAAGACCACCTTCGCGATGAACCTGGTGGAAAACGCCGTACTGCGCAGCGACAAGGTGGTGCTGGTGTACTCCCTCGAGATGCCAGGTGAATCGCTGATCATGCGTATGCTGTCGTCCCTCGGTCGTATCGACCAGACCAAGGTGCGTTCCGGCCAGCTGGAAGACGACGACTGGCCGCGCCTGACCTCGGCGGTCAACCTGCTCAACGACCGCAAGCTGTTCATCGATGACACCGCCGGCATCAGCCCGTCGGAGATGCGTGCCCGGACCCGGCGTCTGGTGCGCGAGCACGGCGACATCGGCCTGATCATGATCGACTACCTGCAGCTGATGCAGATCCCCGGCTCCAGCGGTGACAACCGGACCAACGAGATTTCCGAGATCTCCCGATCCCTGAAAGCCCTGGCCAAGGAATTCAACTGCCCGGTAGTCGCCCTGTCGCAGCTCAACCGTTCCCTGGAACAACGTCCCAACAAGCGTCCGGTGAACTCCGACTTGCGGGAATCCGGAGCGATCGAGCAGGACGCCGACGTGATCATGTTCGTGTACCGGGACGAGGTGTATCACCCGGAGACCGAGCACAAGGGCATCGCCGAAATCATCATCGGCAAGCAGCGGAACGGCCCGATCGGCTTCATCCGCCTGGCCTTCATTGGCAAGTACACCCGCTTCGAAAACCTCGCGCCGGGCAGCTATAACTTCGACGACGACGAGTAAATCTGTCGTCGTCTGAAAGCCCCTGATATTTCCGACCACAGCCGTCGGAATTGGTCATTTTTTGTGCTATATTCCGCGCCCGCGATTTTGCACCTCAACACCGGTCATCGACATGCAAGCAGCCAAGCCGTTATTTGACTATCCAAAATACTGGGCCGAATGTTTCGGGCCGGCGCCATTCCTGCCGATGAGCAGGGAGGAGATGGATCAGCTTGGCTGGGATTCCTGCGACATCATCATTGTTACGGGAGATGCCTACGTCGATCACCCGTCGTTCGGCATGGCGATCATCGGCCGGCTGCTGGAGTCGCAAGGCTTCCGCGTCGGGATCATCGCGCAGCCTAACTGGCAGTCCAAAGACGACTTCATGAAGCTCGGCGAGCCGAACCTGTTCTTCGGCGTCGCGGCCGGCAACATGGACTCGATGATCAACCGCTACACCGCGGACAAGAAAATCCGTTCCGACGACGCCTACACCCCGGGTGGCATGGCGGGCAAACGTCCGGATCGCGCGAGCCTGGTTTATAGCCAGCGCTGCAAGGAAGCCTACAAGCACGTGCCGATCGTGCTCGGCGGCATCGAAGCCTCCCTGCGCCGCATCGCCCACTACGACTACTGGCAGGATCGCGTGCGCAACTCGATCCTGATCGACGCCAGCGCCGACATCCTGCTGTACGGCAACGCCGAGCGCGCGATTGTCGAAGTCGCCCAGCGTCTGTCCTACGGTCACAAGATCGAAGACATCACCGATGTGCGCGGCACCGCGTTCATCCGTCGCGACACGCCGGCGGGCTGGTACGAAGTCGACTCCACGCGGATCGACCGTCCGGGCAAGATCGACAAGATCATCAACCCGTACGTCAATACCCAGGATACTCAGGCCTGCGCGATCGAGCAGGAGAAGGGTCCGGTTGAAGATCCGGAAGAAGCCAAGGTCGTACAGATCCTGGCAAGTCCCAAGATGACCCGCGACAAGACCGTGATCCGCCTGCCGTCGATGGAAAAGGTGCGTAACGATCCGGTCCTGTACGCCCACGCCAACCGCGTGCTGCACCTGGAAACCAACCCGGGCAACGCCCGTGCGCTGGTACAGAAGCATGGCGAGATCGACGTCTGGTTCAACCCGCCTCCGATTCCGATGACCACCGAAGAAATGGACTACGTGTTCGGCATGCCTTACGCACGTGTTCCGCACCCTGCGTACGGCAAGGAAAAAATCCCGGCCTACGACATGATCCGCTTTTCGGTGAACATCATGCGTGGCTGCTTCGGTGGCTGCACCTTCTGCTCGATCACCGAGCACGAAGGCCGGATCATCCAGAACCGTTCCGAAGAGTCGATCATTCGCGAAATCGAAGAGATCCGCGACAAGGTGCCGGGTTTCACAGGCGTCATTTCCGACCTCGGCGGCCCGACCGCGAACATGTACCGCATCGCCTGCAAGAGCCCGGAAATCGAATCCGCGTGCCGCAAGCCGTCCTGCGTGTTCCCGGGCATCTGCCCGAACCTGAACACCGACCACTCGTCGCTGATTCAGCTGTACCGCAGCGCCCGTGCCTTGCCGGGTGTGAAGAAGATTTTGATCGCCTCCGGCCTGCGTTACGACCTCGCGGTCGAATCGCCGGAGTACGTCAAGGAGCTGGTGACCCACCACGTCGGTGGTTACCTGAAGATCGCCCCGGAACACACCGAGGAAGGTCCGCTCAACCAGATGATGAAACCGGGGATCGGCACCTACGATCGCTTCAAGCGCATGTTCGAGAAGTACACCAAGGAAGCCGGGAAAGAGCAGTACCTGATTCCGTACTTCATCGCCGCGCACCCGGGCACCACCGACGAAGACATGATGAACCTGGCCCTGTGGCTCAAGGGCAACGGATTCCGTGCCGACCAGGTGCAGGCGTTCTACCCGTCGCCGATGGCCACCGCTACCGCGATGTACCACTCGGGCAAGAACCCGCTGCGCAAGGTCACCTACAAGAGCGACGGCGTGACCATCGTCAAGAGCGAGGAGCAGCGTCGTCTGCACAAGGCGTTCCTGCGTTATCACGACCCGAAAGGCTGGCCGATGCTGCGTGAAGCGCTGACCCGCATGGGCCGCGCCGACCTGATCGGGCCGGGCAAGCACCAGTTGATCCCGCTGCATCAGCCGGCCACCGACAGCTACCAGAGTGCCCGTCGCAAGAACTCGACGCCGGCCGGCAGCCACAAGGTCGCGAAAGAGAAGACCACCAAGATCCTCACCCAGCACACCGGTCTGCCTCCACGCGCCAGTGATGGCGGCAATCCTTGGGACAAGCGTGAACAGGCCAAGGCCGCGGCATTCGCCCGCAACCAGCAGGCCGCCAAGGAGCGCAAGGAAGCCGCGAAAGGCAAAGGGCCGAAACCGGCACGCAAGCCGGTCGTACCGCGCTAACGAGAACGCCAACCTTCGGGTTGGCGTTTTGCATTTAGGAGCTCAATGATCGTTCCCACGTCGAACCGTCTGCGTGGGAATGCCTCCAGGGACGCTCCGCGTCCAGTGACGCAGAGCGTCACGGGCTGCATTCCCACGCAGGAGCGTGGGAACGATCACGGGAGAGGGTCAGGGGAAGGGGCTCCTCGCAACATTTGCGTGCAACTGTGCCAAACCATTTCACCGCATCGCCCGATTTTGGTGCTGTACTGCCCTAAGCATTCCGGGAAAGCGCCCAAGCCTCTGCATGGCATAAGTCTTGCGCGCTTTCGAATACGCTTGGGCTCGCAGGAGGCACGCCGTGTCGATTCATGTCGCATTGCATCACGTCACCCATTACCGCTACGACCGCGCTGTCGAACTCGGCCCGCAGATCGTGCGGCTGCGCCCGGCTGCCCACAGCCGCACGCGGATTCTGTCCTATTCACTGAAAGTCTCGCCCGAGCAGCACTTCATCAACTGGCAGCAGGACCCTCAGGGCAACTACCTCGCACGGCTGGTGTTCCCCGAGAAAACCGCCGAACTGCGGATCGAGGTCGATCTGCTGGCCGAGATGGCGGTGTTCAACCCGTTCGACTTTTTCCTCGAGCCCTACGCCGAGAAAATCCCCTTCGCCTACGCCGCCGATGAACGCAAGGAGCTGGCGCCGTACCTCGAAACCCTGCCGCTGACGCCGAAATTCAAGGCCTATCTGGACGCCATCGACCGCACGCCGCTGCCGGCCGTGGATTTCCTGGTGGCGCTCAACCAGCGTTTGAGCGAAGACATCAATTACCTGATCCGCATGGAGCCGGGCGTACAGACCCCGGAACACACCCTCGAACACGCCTCCGGTTCCTGCCGCGATTCGGCGTGGCTGCTGGTGCAACTGCTGCGTAACCTCGGGCTGGCGGCGCGTTTCGTCTCCGGTTATCTGATTCAACTGACCGCCGATGTGAAAAGCCTCGACGGCCCGTCCGGCACCGAAGTGGACTTCACCGACCTGCACGCGTGGTGCGAAGTGTATCTGCCCGGCGCCGGCTGGATCGGCCTTGATGCGACTTCCGGACTGTTCGCCGGTGAAGGGCATATCCCGCTGGCCTGCAGTCCCGATCCATCGTCGGCGGCGCCGATCAGCGGTCTGGTGGAGCCTTGCGAGTGCGAATTCAGCCACGAAATGTCCGTGGAGCGAATCTGGGAAGCACCGCGGGTCACCAAGCCCTACACCGATGAGCAATGGCTGGCGATCCAGGCGCTGGGCCGGCAGATCGATGCCGACCTGCTGGAAGGCGATGTGCGCCTGACCATGGGCGGCGAGCCGACCTTCGTGTCCATCGACGACCCCGACGGCGCCGAATGGAACACCGCCGCGCTGGGCCCGGACAAGCGCCGGCTCTCCGCCGAACTGTTCCAGCGCATGCGCAAGCACTACGCGCCCAAAGGGCTGGTGCATTTCGGCCAGGGCAAATGGTATCCGGGTGAGCAACTGCCGCGCTGGTCGCTGAATTGCTACTGGCGCCGCGACGGCGTGCCGATCTGGCATAACGATGCACTGATCGCCGATGAGCAGCAGGATTACGGCGCCACGGGTGAACTGGCCGGGCGCTTTCTGGCGAGCGTCGCCGAACGCCTGAAACTGCCGACACGCTTCGTCTTCCCGGCCTACGAAGACAATTTCTATTACCTCTGGCGCGAGGGCGCCTTGCCGAGCAACGTCAGCGCCGAAGACTCGCGCCTGGAGGAGCCGCTGGAACGTGCGCGACTGCGCAAGGTGTTCAGTCAGGGGTTGGACAAGATCATCGGCCAGGTGCTGCCGCTGGCGCGCACCGCCAAGGGCGATCAATGGCAGAGTGGGCGCTGGTATCTGCGCGATGAGCATTGCCGGTTGGTGCCGGGAGATTCGCCGCTCGGCTATCGCCTGCCATTGGGGTCGCAGCCTTGGGTGAAAGCGGCGGAGTATCCGTTCATTCATCCGAACGACCCGAACCAGGACTTCCCCGAACTGCCCGAAACATCGCAGCTCAAAGAACACGGCGAGCCGGCGCTGGCGGACGAACGTGTGCCGAAGATCGACGAGTCCGCCGACTGGCTGACCCGCACCGCCTTCTGCGCCGAGGCCCGGGAAGGCCGGTTGTACCTGTTCATGCCGCCACTGGAGCGGGTCGAGGATTATCTGGAGCTGGTGGCCGCCATCGAAGCTACCGCCGAGGAGCTGCATTGCCCGGTATTGCTGGAGGGCTACGAGCCGCCGAACGATCCGCGCCTGAGCAATTTCCGCATCACCCCGGATCCCGGCGTGATCGAGGTCAACGTGCAGCCGTCGGCGACCTGGGACGAGCTGGTCGAGCGCACCGAATTTCTGTACGAAGAAGCGCGCCAGACCCGACTGTCCACCGAGAAATTCATGGTCGACGGGCGACATACCGGAACCGGCGGCGGCAACCATTTCGTGCTCGGCGGCGCGACACCGGGCGATTCACCGTTTCTGCGCCGTCCGGATCTGCTGCGCAGCCTGATCAGCTACTGGCACAACCATCCTTCGCTGTCCTACCTGTTTTCCGGCCTGTTCATTGGCCCGACCTCTCAGGCACCGCGAGTCGATGAAGCGCGCAACGATGCGCTGTATGAGCTGGAAATCGCTTTCGCGCAGATGCCGGCGCCGGGAGAGGAATGCCCGCCGTGGTTGGTCGATCGCTTGTTGCGCAATCTGCTGATCGACGTCACTGGCAACACCCATCGCGCGGAGTTCTGCATCGACAAGCTGTATTCACCGGATGGCGCCACTGGGCGCCTCGGTCTGCTGGAGTTGCGTGCGTTCGAGATGCCGCCCCATGCGCGCATGAGTTTGGCTCAGCAACTGTTGTTGCGGGCGCTGATGGCGCGGTTCTGGCGCGAGCCTTATGCGCCGCCGAAACTGGTGCGCTGGGGTACGGAGCTGCACGACCGTTTCCTGCTGCCGCATTTCATCGAGCAGGACTTCGCCGACGTCATCGTCGAACTCAACAATGCCGGTTATCCACTGCGCGCCGAATGGTTCGCGGCGCACCTTGAATTTCGTTTCCCCAAGGTCGGCGATTACGCCGTCAACGGTATCGAGCTGGAATTGCGTCAGGCCCTTGAACCCTGGCATGTCTTGGGCGAGGAGGGCGCGGCGGGCGGTACGGTGCGCTACGTCGACTCATCGCTGGAGCGCTTGCAGGTCAAACTCACGGGACTGCCGCCGCAGCGTTACCTGCTGACCTGCAATGGAATACCGGTGCCGCTGCAATCGACCGGCCGGGTGGGCGAGTTTGTCGCGGGTGTGCGTTTCCGCGCGTGGCAACCGGCCAATTGCCTGCAACCGACGATCCCGGTGCATGCGCCGCTGGTATTCGACTTGCTCGATACCTGGATGCAGCGCTCGCTGGGCGGCTGCCAGTACCACGTCGCCCATCCGGGCGGGCGCAATTACGAAACGCTGCCGGTCAACGCCAACGAGGCGGAGAGCCGGCGCATGGCGCGTTTCTTCCGCATCGGACATACGCCGGGGAAACTTCCGATACCCAATGTCGAAACGAACGACGAGCTACCGATGACTCTCGATTTACGACGTTTTTGATTCGTACACGACCCCCGGATTTTTCGTATATCCGGGCGTCATGTGCCTGCGTTAGTCTGACCGTTCCTTGCCGGCTGCCGAGCTTTCCATGCCTGACCTGCTTGACCGCTACCCGCTGACGGCGGGCACCTATCACGAACTGCTCGACGACAGCGGGGCGGTGCGCCCGCACTGGCGGCGACTGGTCGACCAATTGCAGCGCAGCACCCCGGCGCAACTGGTGCAGCGTCAGGCGTTGCTGACCCGGCAGATTCAGGAAAACGGCGTCACCTACAACGTCTATGCCGACCCCAAGGGCGCGGATCGTCCGTGGGAACTGGATCTGCTGCCCCACGTGATCGCCGCTGACGAGTGGCAACAACTGTCCGCCGGAATCGCCCAGCGCGCGCGGCTGCTCAATGCGGTGCTGGCGGATCTGTACGGCCCGCAGCGGCTGATCAGCGAAGGGCTGCTGCCGGCAGAACTGGTGTTCGGCCATAACAACTTCCTCTGGCCCTGTCAGGGCATTGCGCCACCGGACGGGGCCTTTCTGCATCTGTATGCCGTGGATCTTGCGCGCACGCCCGACGGGCGCTGGTGGGTGACGGCGGATCGTACCCAGGCGCCATCCGGCGCCGGTTACGCGCTGGAAAATCGCACCATCGTGTCCCGCGCCTTTCCCGAGTTGTACCGGGATCTGAAAGTGCAGCATCTGGCCGGCTTCTTCCGCACCTTGCAGGAAACCCTGGCCCGTCAGGCCCCCTGCGACGATGACGCGCCGCTGGTGGTGTTGCTGACCCCGGGGCGTTTCAACGAAAGCTATTTCGAGCATCTCTATCTCGCCCGCCAGCTCGGTTATCCGCTGGTGGAGGGTGGAGACCTGACGGTGCGTGATGCCACGGTCTACCTGAAAACCCTCAGCGGCCTGCGCCGGGTGCACGCGATCATGCGCCGGCTCGACGATGACTTCTGCGATCCGCTGGAATTGCGCACGGATTCGGCGCTCGGCGTTCCGGGATTGCTGGAGGCGGTGCGTCAGGGCCGGGTGCTGGTGGCGAACGCGCTGGGCAGTGGCGTGCTGGAGTCGCCGGGGTTGCTGGGTTTCCTGCCGAAGATCAATCAGTACCTGTTCGGCGAAGAGCTGATTCTGCCGTCCATTGCCACGTGGTG
Source organism: Pseudomonas paraglycinae (assembly GCF_021601625.1). GTDB lineage: Bacteria > Pseudomonadota > Gammaproteobacteria > Pseudomonadales > Pseudomonadaceae > Aquipseudomonas > Aquipseudomonas paraglycinae. The sequence goes on from NZ_BQHR01000001.1 coordinate 402,728, forward strand.
GTGCGGCGAAGCGCCGGTGTTGGCCCAGGCCCTGGAAAAACTGCCGGAGCTGTTGATCAAACCGGCGTTTCCGTCGCAAAGTTTTGCGCCGGTATTTGGTCGGGATCTGAGCGAAAAACAGCGTGAAAGTCTCGCCGCGCGCATGCAGGCCCGGCCTTATGCTTATGTCGCGCAAGAACTCGCCCAGTTGTCCCAGGCGCCGATCTGGCAGCCCGAGGACGGGCAACTGCAACCCCGGGCAATCGGCATGCGCATGTACGCGGTGGCGAGTCACGACGGTTATCGGGTGCTGCCCGGTGGCCTGACCCGGGTCGCGGCAGAAGCCGATGCCGAAGTGGTGTCGATGCAGCGCGGTGGCGCGAGCAAGGACACTTGGGTGCTGGGGGATCGACCGCCCAGCGGTGAACAGTGGAAAGCCCAGCGCAACATCGGTGTGCCCGATCTGGTGCGACGCGATCCGTATCTGCCGTCGCGGGTGGTGGAAAACCTGTTCTGGTTCGGCCGTTACTGCGAGCGTTGCGACGACAGCGCGCGGCTGCTGCGGATCATGCTCGCGCGTTACGTCGACGGCGATGACCCGCAAGCCCTGCAGGCTGCGGTGGATCTGGGCGAGCGACTGATGCTGCTGCCGGACGAAGGTGAACTGCCGGAGCGCTTGCTCGCGGCGCTGCTCGGCGAGGACTGGTCGTTCAGTTTGCGTTCCAACCTGCAACGCTTGCAGTGGGCGGCATCGCAAGTGCGTGGCAAGCTCTCGCGGGAAAACTGGCAGGCGCTGGTGGAGCTGCAGCGTGAGGCTTCAGAGCTGGACACTGACGAGCCGGATTTCGGCGAACTGCTGGATTTTCTCAACCGGTTGGTGATGTCGCTGGCGGCGCTGTCCGGGTTTGCCCTTGACGACATGACTCGCGACGAAGGCTGGCGCTTCCTGATGATCGGCCGGCGGATCGAGCGCCTGCAATTTCTCAGCAGCAGCCTCGCGGGTTTCTTGCGCGGCGCTGGCGCGTTCGATCAGGCCGGGCTTGAGTGGTTGCTTGAGCTGGGCAACAGCAGCATCACCTATCGCTCGCGTTATCTGGCGGTGGCGCAGTTGATTCCGGTGCTCGACCTGTTGCTGCTGGATGAGCAGAACCCCCATGCGGTGCTGTTCCAGTTGAAGCTGGTGACTCGCACCTTGAAGCGGCTGAATGATGACTTCGGTGTGCCGAGGGAGGCAGGATTGCCGCCGCTGGTCGAGCGTCTGGCGCGCTTCGATCTGAGCTGTCTGGAGAATCCGCTGTTCGGCGAATCCAGCGTGCGCGCGGCCCTCGACGGTCTGGCGGACCTGCTGCAGGAAATCGCCGACGCCAGCAGTCAGGTGTCGGATCGACTGGCCCTGCGCCATTTCGCCCATGTCGATGATGTCAGCCAGCGCACGGTGTCCGTCTGATGAGTGCCCATTACCAGATCCTTCACGACACCTGCTATCGCTACGACAGCCCGGTGTCCCTGGCCCAGCAACTGGCGCATCTGTGGCCGCGCGAATGCGAGTGGCAGCGCTGCAGCGAGCAGCAATTGCTGATCAGTCCGGAGCCGACCGCCCGCCGTGACGAGCAGGATGTGTTCGGCAATCCGCTGACTCGCCTCGCCTTCGAACGACCCCACGATGAATTGCAGGTCAACGCACGGCTGACGGTGGAAGTGCTGGCGCGACCCGTGGTGGATTTCCAGCAGTCACCGGCCTGGGAACTGACGCGCAACGCGCTGACCTACAGCAGTCAACCGCTGTCCGCCTCGTTGCTGGAAGCCTGTCGCTATCGATTCCAGTCGCCCTACGTGCATCTGAAGCGCAGTTTCGTCGAGTTCTCGGAGAGCTGTTTCCCGACCGGCAGACCGTTGATGCTGGGCGTGCAGGCCCTGATGCAGAAGATCTTCAGCGAATTCACCTTCGATGCCGAAGCGACACAGGTCGCGACGCCGCTGGTGGAAGTGCTGGAGCGCCGGCGCGGGGTCTGTCAGGACTTCGCGCACCTGATGCTCGCCTGTGTGCGCTCACGCGGGTTGGCGGCGCGTTACGTCAGCGGCTACCTGCTGACCCAGCCGCCACCGGGGCAGCCACGGTTGATCGGCGCCGATGCGTCCCATGCCTGGGTTTCGGTGTTTTGCCCGGTGCTGGGCTGGGTGGACTTCGATCCGACAAACAATGTGCAGCCGGCACTGGAGCACATCACCCTGGCCTGGGGCCGGGATTTCTCCGATGTCTCGCCGTTGCGTGGGGTGATTCTGGGGGGAGGGAGCCATGATCCGGAGGTGCGGGTCACGGTGATGCCACTGGAGTAAGTGCGATCCATCGTGGGAGCCAGTCAGCTCCCACAATGGAGGGTGTTCAATTTCGCGATTCAGCTCAGGCGTCGGGTGCCTGGTCTTTCGGTGCCTCAACATCATCATCGGTCGCCACTTCACCGTCAGGGTTCAGTGCCGCTTCTTCAGCCATCTGTTTCTTGCGCTGAAGCTTTTCCTCTTTCTTCTGTTCCTTGGCCAGGTCACGTTGACGTTTGGCGAAGGAGTAATTGGGTTTGGCCATGGGCGATCCTCTGGGGTCGAAGGTGAGGTTGAGCGGCGCGTATTCTGCCCTGTATCGGTGCCCGGCGGTTAACCGGGTTTCTGGTCGACCCATTTTGGCGTGACGGTGGGCTTCCAGTTGTCGAGGGCTTCGAGCAGTGTTTGCGGCGATTCACTCACTTGCAGCATGTCACGGTGCGGCGCACGAACGAAGCCTTCGCCGACGATGTGATCGAGAAATGCAGTGAGTTTGCTGTAGAAACCGTTCACTTCCAGCAGGCCCAGCGGCTTGCCGTGGTAGCCGAGCTGGCCCCAGGTCCAGACTTCGAACAACTCTTCCAGGGTGCCGAGGCCACCGGGCAGGGCGATGAACGCATCGCTGAGTTCGGCCATCCGCGCCTTGCGCGCGTGCATGCCGTCGACTACTTCCAGACGGGTCAGGCTCTTGTGACCTATTTCCTTGTCCATCAGGCTCTGCGGAATGATGCCGATCACTTCGCCACCGGCCGCCAGCGCGGCGTCAGCGACAATCCCCATCAGACCGACGGCGCCACCGCCGTAGACCAGCGTCAGCTTACGTTCTGCGAGAGCTGTGCCGAGGGCAATGGCGGCTTTGGTGTACGCCGGGGTGGTGCCGGCGTTGGCACCGCAAAATACACAAACGGATGTGAGAGACATGCCTTCCTCCTGGGTCAATCGGTCACAGGGTAATGGCTGGCACGCCTTGATCCAAGGGCTAGACTTCGCGTTTCGGGGTTTCATAGGTGCCGCTTGCACCACAGGCGTAGGCGGCGAGCAGACTGCACAACAGGCTGTTGAAGGACATGACGGATGCTCCAGATGAACGTTGAGCCCTGAAGATACGGCCCGGCCAAACGTCTGGCTGTTAGATTGTTTCGATGAGTGTCATAGCCTGAAAGTTGTATACAATTTTTGACTCAAGTCATAGGAACTTGCGAAGATTTCAGGCAGTCTTCCAACCATTCGTGTTTTTGTTAACCCTGCCTTGGAGATTCACCATGTTTTCCAAAGTTGTTGCGGTATCCCTGCTGGCGCTGGCCAGCAGCCAATTGATGGCTGCCGAGTGCAAAACCACCGTTGACTCCACCGACCAGATGTCCTTCAACACCAAGGCCATCGAGATCGACAAGAGCTGCAAGACCTTCACCGTCGAGCTGACCCACTCCGGCAGCCTGCCGAAGAACGTCATGGGCCATAACCTGGTGATCAGCAAAGAAGCCGACATGCAGCCGATCGCCACCGACGGCCTGGCCGCCGGCATCGACAAGAACTACCTGAAGGACGGTGACGAGCGCGTTATCGCTCACACCAAGATCATCGGCGCCAAGGAAACCGACTCGCTGACCATCGACGTGTCCAAGCTCAAGGCTGACGAGAAATACGGCTTCTTCTGCTCGTTCCCAGGCCACATCTCGATGATGAAAGGCACCGTGACCCTGAAGTAAGCAATACAAGGTCAAAAAAAAAGCGTCCTGAAGGACGCTTTTTTTTTTATGCCCTGGATTCAAGGCGCAAACGGCATGACCCGCTTGTGATGGGTCTTTTTGTAGGTGTTGACGATGATGTCGAACGCTTCCTGACGCACCGGCTCGCCGTGCAGGAAGGCGTCGATCTCGGCGTAGGTCACACCGTGGGACGCCTCGTCCGGCTTGCCCGGCGACAGGTCCTCCAGATCCGCCGTCGGCACTTTTTCCACCAGCGATTCCGGTGCGCCGAAGCTGCGGGCGATGGCCCGGACCTGATTTTTCACCAGACCGCTGAGCGGGGCCAGGTCGCAGGCGCCGTCACCGAACTTGGTGAAGAAACCCATCACAGCTTCCGCTGCGTGGTCGGTGCCGATCACCAGACCGTGGGCCGCGCCGGCGATGGTGTACTGGGCGACCATGCGCATCCGCGCCTTGGTGTTGCCGAGCACGAAATCCACCGACACCGCGTGCTTGCCTTCGAAGGCAGCGACTTCGCTGGCTAGGGACTTCACTGCCGGGCCGATGTTGACGGTGTGGCGCTCGTCCGGACCGATGAAGTCCACCGAGGCCTGGGCGTCGTGTTCGTCGAACTGCACGTCGTACGGCAGGCGCACGGCGATGAACTTGTAGGCCTCGTCACCGGTGCGCTCGCGCAGTTCACGCATGGCGCGCTGGGCCAGCAGCCCAGCGGTCAGCGAATCGACGCCGCCACTGATGCCCAGCACCAGGGTCTTGAGTCCGGAACTGGTCAGGCAATCCTGGATGAAGGTGATGCGTCGGGCGACTTCCGCTTCGAGGGCCTGGTAATCGGCGAACGGCGGCTGAACGTTGAGCTGTTCAGCAATCTCACGCTGTACGGCTTGCATGAATTCACTCCTTGCTAGAAAGGCTGGAAACGGCAGGAACCTGGAAAACGTGTCGCAAATAGGCGACGAAATTCGGGTCTTTGCAGTGGGTCTTGCCCGGCTCGTCGGAGATCTTCGCCACCGGTTGGCCATTGCAGGCGGTCATTTTAAGCACGATGCTCATCGGTTCGACACCCGGAATGTCACAGGTCAGGTTGGTGCCGATGCCGAAGCTGACATTGATCCGGCCGCGCAGCGCCCGGAAGATCTCCAGCGACTTGGGCAGCGTCAGGCTGTCGGAGAACACCAGGGTCTTGCTCATCGGGTCGATGCCGAGCTTGTGATAGTGGGCGATGCATTTTTCGCCCCACTGCACCGGATCTCCGGAATCGTGACGCAAACCGTCGAACAGCTTGGCGAAGAACAGATCGAAGTCGCCGAGGAACGCGTCGGTGGTGATGCAGTCGGTCAGGGCGATCCCCAGCAGCCCGCGATACTCGCGAACCCAGCAATCGAGGGCGGCGATCTGGCTGTCGATCAGCCGTGGACCGAGTTGCTGGTGGGCCATGATCCACTCATGAGCCATGGTGCCCAGCGGTTTCATGTCCAGTTCGCGGGACAGGTGGACGTTGCTGGTGCCGACGAAACGCCCGGGGAAATCGTGCTTGAGCACGTTCACCACTTCCTCTTGCACGCGGTAGGAAAACCGCCGGCGTGTGCCGAAATCGGCGACCTGCAACTGCGACAATTCTTCCGCCGAGGCGTTGGCGGTCAGCCAGTCGAATTTGCGATACAGCTGTTCGCGGGCCTGTTCCAGCACCGTTTCACGGTAGCGATAGCGGTTGCGCACTTCGCTGACGATCGCCAGCAGCGGCACTTCAAACAGGATCACATGCAGCCACGGCCCGCGCAGGCGGATGAACAACTCGCCGTTCTCGATGCCGGTGTGCAGGTAGCGCAGGTTGAAGCGGAACAGGCCGAGGAAGCGCAGGAAATCCGGCTTGAGGAACGAGATGCGCTCGAGAAAGCTCAACTGATCGGCGCTCAGGCTCAACTCGGCCAGACGCTCGACCTGGAACCGGATCTCCGCCAGATACGGGCGCAGATCTTCACTGTTACGGCAACGGAACTCCCATTCGACTTCGACGTTGGGGTAGTTGTGCAGCACCGCCTGCATCATCGTCAGTTTGTAGAAGTCGGTGTCGAGCAGGTTCTGCACGATGCGATCGGCAAACACACTCTCGCTCATAACGGGGTCTCCAGGCGGGCCGCGCGTTGGCGCGGTATCAATCAATGGCGCTAGTGGCGCATATCCGGGGTGGGGATTGCCAGCGATTTTTATCCCGGCACAGCGCCTCAGACCGCATCGGGACTGTCGATCTGCTCCAGCATCCACTTCACGAAATCACGCACCTTGGGCACTTCTGCCGCGTGTTCCGGGTAGGCCAGGTAATAGGCATCGGTGCTGGGCATTGCATGCTGCCAGGGAATGACCAGTTTGCCGTCGGCCAATTCCTCTTCCACCAGAAACCTCGGCAGCAGGGCGACGCCGCAGCCGACCTGCGCGGCGCGGATGCACATATAAAAGGTTTCGAAACGCGGGCCATGGTAGCTGTGTTCGGTCTGGTAGCCCTGGCTGTCGAACCAGTCGTGCCACGCTTGCGGGCGCGAAGCATTCTGCAGCAGGACCAGATCGGTGAGTTGCGTTGGATCAGACAACGGAGTGTCCGGCAGGCTGCTCGGTGCGCAGACCGGCACCAGCTCTTCGCCGAACAGCTTCAGGCATTCGGTGCCGGGGCGTGAACCCTGGCCGAAATAGAACGCCAGGTCGCTGCACCCTTGCAGCAGGTCATCGGCTTCCTGCTCGTTGCACAGGTCCAGATGAATCGACGGATGACGCAGACGCCAGCCCTTGAGGCGCGGCACCAGCCAGCGGGCGCCGAAGGTCGAGGGTGTGGAGACGCGCAGGACTTCGGTTTCGCCGCCGTAGGAGCGCAGGTAATGGGTCGACATCTCGACCTGGGTCAGGATTTTTCTGACTTCCACCAGATACAGATCGCCGGCCGGGGTCATCTGCAAGCGGCGGCGCACCCGGCGGAACAACAAGTGCTGCAGCAATTCTTCGAGCTGCGCCACCTGCTTGCTGACGGCGCTCTGGGTCAGGTTCAGTTCCTCGGCGGCCCGGGTAAAACTCAGGTGCCGGGTCACGGCCTCGAAGCACTGCAACGCGGTGATCGACGGCAAGTGGCGTTTGTTCAGCATGGGCGATCCTTTTCTTGTCTTTCTGCGCAGCATGAATAAACGGAATGATATCTCGCGTAAAGGTCGTTTGTTGCCCAGCCTTCCTGACGCTACAACTAAAGGTCTGCCCGGTCGTGAAATCGCGCCCGCACACATTCAGTTTTTTGCTCGAGGAGTGACCCATGGTTGCCGCATTGCTTGATCGTCTAGGTGTGAACCCGGCCCTGTACCAGAACGGCAAAGTGCCGGTGCATTCGCCCATCGACGGCAGCCGCATCGGCGCCGTGAACTGGGAAGGCCCGGCCGAAGTCGAGCAGCACATCAGTCGCGCAGATCATGCGTTCGAACAATGGCGCAAGGTGCCGGCCCCGCGTCGCGGCGAGCTGGTGCGTCAGTTCGGCGAAGTGCTGCGTGAATACAAGAATGATCTTGGCGAACTGGTTTCCTGGGAGGCCGGCAAGATTACTCAGGAAGGCTTGGGTGAAGTGCAGGAGATGATCGACATCTGCGATTTCGCCGTCGGCCTGTCCCGCCAGTTGTACGGTTTGACCATCGCCTCCGAGCGCCCGGGCCACCACATGCGTGAAACCTGGCACCCGCTGGGCGTGGTCGGCGTGATCAGTGCGTTCAACTTCCCGGTCGCGGTGTGGGCGTGGAACACCACGCTGGCGCTGGTCTGCGGCAACCCGGTGGTGTGGAAACCGTCGGAGAAAACCCCGCTGACCGCGCTGGCCTGTCAGGCGCTGTTCGAACGCGTACTGAAGAATTTCAGCGATGCCCCGGCGTACCTGAGCCAGGTAATCATCGGCGGTCGTGATGCCGGCGAAGCGCTGGTGGATGACCCGCGTGTCGCGCTGATCAGTGCCACCGGCAGCACCCGGATGGGCCGCGAAGTGGCGCCGAAAGTCGCCGCCCGCTTCGCCCGCAGCATTCTCGAACTGGGCGGCAACAACGCAATGATCCTCGGCCCGAGTGCCGATCTGGACATGGCCGTGCGCGCCATTCTGTTCAGCGCCGTCGGTACCGCCGGCCAGCGTTGCACCACGTTGCGTCGCCTGATCGCCCATGAATCGGTGAAAGAAGAAATCGTCACCCGACTGAAGGCTGCGTACTCCAAGGTACGGATCGGTCACCCGCTGGAAGGCAACCTGATCGGTCCGCTGATCGACAAGCACAGCTTCGAAAACATGCAGGACGCGCTGGAACAAGCGTTGAGCGAGGGCGGTCGGGTATTCGGCGGCAAGCGCCAACTGGAAGATCAATTCCCCAATGCTTACTACGTGGCGCCGGCCATTGTTGAAATGCCGGAGCAGAGCGACGTGGTGTGCAGCGAAACTTTCGCTCCGATCCTGTACGTGGTCGGCTACAGCGATTTTGAAGAGGCGCTGCGCCTGAACAACGCCGTGCCGCAAGGTCTGTCGTCGTGCATCTTTACCACCGATGTGCGCGAAGCCGAGAAATTCATGTCGGCGGTCGGCAGTGACTGCGGCATTGCCAACGTCAATATCGGCCCGAGCGGCGCGGAAATCGGCGGCGCGTTTGGCGGTGAAAAAGAAACCGGTGGTGGTCGCGAGTCGGGCTCGGATGCATGGCGCGCGTACATGCGCCGGCAGACCAACACCGTGAACTACTCGCTGGAGTTGCCGCTGGCGCAGGGCATTACTTTCGACTGACAGTTTTCTCAAAAGCTATTGATCGTTCCCACGCTCTGCGTGGGAATGCTGCACCGAACGCTCCGCGTTCGCTTTCGGGACGCAGAGCGTCCCTGACTGCGTTCCCACGCAGAGCGTGGGAACGATCTTTTAGGTGTGTTTGGCAGGTTTCTGTTGGAGTCTGGCAATGCCGTTACGCGAAGAATGTCTGTGGGAAAACCTCACGCCGCAACGACCGGATAACACGGCGCTCAGGGGCGAGGTCAAGGTTGATGTCTGCGTGATCGGCGCCGGGTTTACCGGGTTGTCGGCGGCGCTGCATCTGTTGGAAAAAGGCAAGAGCGTCTGCGTGCTCGAAGCCCATCGCGCCGGGCATGGAGGCTCCGGGCGCAACGTCGGGCTGGTCAACGCCGGGATGTGGATTCCGCCGGACGAGATCGAGGCCGGCTTTGGCGAGGCGGTTGGCAGCCAGCTCAACCGCATGCTTGGTGCGGCGCCGGCGCTGGTGTTCAGCCTTGTGGATAAGTACAACATCGATTGCCAGTTGCGCCGCGAAGGCACCCTGCACATGGCGCACAACGCCAAGGGCGAGGCGGACCTGCGCAGTCGCGAAGAACAGTGGAAACGCCGGGGGGCGCCGGTTGAACTGCTGACCGGCAAGGCCTGTGAACAGGCGACCGGCACACAGAAGATTGCCGCCGCGCTGCTCGACCGGCGCGCCGGTACGCTCAATCCGATGGCCTACGTCACCGGGCTGGCCAACGCTGTAATGAGCCTTGGCGGGCAAATGTTCGATCATTCCCCGGTCGCGCGTCTTGAGCGCCAGGGGCAGAAATGGTCGGTGCAGACCGAGCAGGGTTCGGTGCTCGCCGAACAAGTGGTGATCGCCTCCAACGCCTACACCGAAGGCGACTGGACCGAACTCAAGCGCAACTTCTTTCCCGGTTACTACTATCAGGTCGCTTCGGTGCCGCTCACCGAAGACGCCGCCCAGGAAATTCTCCCGGGCGGGCAGGGCTCGTGGGATACCCGTCAGGTGCTGAGCAGCATCCGCCGTGACAAGGATGGTCGTCTGCTGCTGGGCAGTCTCGGCAACGGCAATCAGAAACCGACCTGGTTCCTCAAGGCCTGGGCCGACCGGGTGCAGCAGCATTACTTCCCCAACCTCAAACCCGTGGAGTGGGAATGCACCTGGACCGGGCGCATCGCTTTCACTCCCGATCACCTGATGCGCCTGTTCGAGCCGGCGCCCGGACTGGTGGCCGTCACTGGTTATAACGGCCGTGGCGTGACCACCGGCACCGTGGTCGGCAAGGCCTTCGCCGATTACCTGTGTAACGGAAATCCTCAGGCATTGCCGATTCCCTTCGCACCGATGCAGCCCCTGGCGGGTGTGGGCTTGCGCAGTTGTCTGTACGAGGCGGGGTTCTCGCTGTATCACGCGGGCCAGTGCCTGCGGATCGTCATTTGAGTGTTGAAATATGTTGCCGGAAGCGGCGCTTTTCGATGTAGCGACTAGCCTGTAATGGTGCGGGTTGTAGCAGTCCCGCACCAGCAGTGTGCAGTTCGGTGACGCGGGCTGTTACAGGCTGGTTGCACGTCGTTTGGCGCCGCGGTTGCAATGATGGCGCGTGCGGGTTGCGCCTGAAAAAATAATTGGTTTCACCTTCCGCGGTTTAGACGGTTGCACGCCCAATGAAAATGGGAACGAAACAGTCGAAATAACAAGAAAGCAGCGACTTTTTGAAGAATAAAAAACCGATGGCACGGCCCTTGCTCTGAGCATTCAAGTGAAGTCGCAGTGCCAACTAAAAAAAACCTTGGAGCACCACCTCATGTCCCAGACGTTTTACAAGAAAGGCTTTCTGGCCCTCGCAGTGGCTACTGCGCTGGGTGTTTCTGCGTTTGCACAAGCTGATGTGAAAATCGGTGTGGCGGGTCCGATGACGGGCGCCAACGCGGCATTTGGCGAACAGTACATGAAAGGGGCACAAGCGGCGGCCGACGCGGTCAACGCGGCGGGCGGCGTCAACGGGGAGAAGATCGTCCTGGTCAAGGGCGATGACGCTTGCGAGCCGAAACAGGCGGTGACGGTCGCCAAGGACCTCACCAACCAGAAGGTCGCCGGTGTGGTCGGCCACTTCTGCTCGTCCTCCACCATTCCTGCGTCCGAGATCTACGACGAAGCCGGCATCATCGCGATCACCCCGGGTTCCACCAACCCGCAAGTGACCGAGCGCGGCCTGAGCGCCATGTTCCGGATGTGCGGCCGTGACGACCAGCAAGGCATCGTGGCCGGCGACTACATCGTCGACGTGCTCAAGGGCAAGAAAGTCGTCGTGCTGCACGACAAGGACACCTACGGTCAGGGCCTGGCCGATGCCACCAAGGCTCAGCTGGAAAAACGCGGCGTGAAGCCGGTGTTGTACGAAGGCCTGACCCGTGGCGAAAAAGACTTCAGCACCATCGTCACCAAGATCCGTGGCGCCGGCGCCGATGTTGTCTACTTCGGTGGCCTGCACCCGGAAGCCGGCCCGCTGGTTCGCCAACTGCGTGAGCAAGGCCTGAAAGACGTCAAGTTCATGTCCGATGACGGCATCGTGACCGACGAACTGGTGACCACCGCCGGTGGCCCGCAATTCGTCGACGGCGTGCTGATGACGTTTGGTGCCGACCCGCGCCTGCTGCCAGACAGCAAGACTGTGGTAGATGCGTTCCGCAAGGCTGGCACCGAGCCTGAAGGCTACACCCTGTACGCCTATGCATCGGTTCAGGCCCTGGCCGCCGCCTTCAACGGCGCCAAGTCGAACAAGGGCGAGGAGGCCGCTGCCTGGCTGAAGAAGAACCCGGTCAAGACCGTCATGGGTGAGAAGACCTGGGACTCCAAAGGCGACCTGAAGGTCTCCGACTACGTGGTCTACCAGTGGGACAAGGATGGCAAATATCACCAGCTGGAAAAACAGAAATAACGGCACCTGATCAACCGGACGCCACATTCCCTGTGGGAGCGTGCTTGCCCGCGATGACGGCCTGACAGTCGACAACTTTGTTGAATGTTCTACCGCTATCGCTGGCAAGCCAGCTCCCACAAGGGGGTTGCGGTTTCCTGTCTGACATTGCTCCGACGTAAATCTGTATTTTTCCTAGAAGAACCGCGCGCCCCAGGGTGTGCAGGTTCTCACTGCGTGAGATTGCGTTATGGATGGTATTTTCCTGCAGCAACTGGTCAACGGCCTGACCCTCGGGTCGGTCTACGGCCTGATCGCCATCGGCTACACAATGGTCTACGGCATCATCGGCATGATCAACTTCGCCCACGGCGAGGTTTACATGATTTCCGCTTACCTCGCGGCAATCAGTCTGGCTCTGCTGGCTTACTTCGGTATTGAATCCTTCCCACTGCTGATGCTCGGCACCCTGATATTCACCATCGTGATCACGGCGGTGTATGGCTGGGTCATCGAGCGAGTCGCTTACAAACCCCTGCGCAACTCCACCCGACTGGCACCGTTGATCAGCGCCATCGGCATCTCCCTGATTCTGCAAAACTACGCACAGATCGCCCAGGGCGCCAAACAACAGGGCGTACCCACGCTGCTGACCGGTGCATGGCGTGTCGAAGTCGGTACCGGCTTCGTGCAACTGACCTACACCAAAGTCTTCATCCTGGTGGCCGCATTCGTCGGCATGGGCCTGCTGACCTACGTCATCAAGTACACCAAGCTCGGGCGCATGTGCCGTGCGACCCAGCAAGACCGCAAAATGGCTTCGATCCTCGGCATCAACACCGACCGGGTCATTTCCTACGTGTTCATCATCGGTGCGGCCATGGCGGCGTTGGCGGGCGTGCTGATCACCATGAACTACGGCACCTTCGACTTCTATGCCGGCTTCATCATCGGCATCAAGGCATTTACTGCGGCGGTACTGGGCGGGATCGGTTCGCTGCCTGGCGCCATGCTCGGCGGGATCATCCTCGGGATCTCCGAGTCGCTGTTCTCGGGCCTGGTCAACTCCGACTACAAAGACGTGTTCAGCTTCTCGCTGCTCGTACTTGTTCTGGTCTTCCGGCCTCAGGGCCTGCTGGGTCGTCCTCTTGTGTCGAAGGTGTAAGCGATGTCTTCAACCACTACAAAATCCATCGATGTCAAAAAAAGCCTGGTTGAGGCGATTCTCGCCGGTCTGATTGCCCTGATCGTGTTCGGGCCGATTGTCGGCGTGGTACTCGACGGCTACAGCTTCAACCTCGAACCGACCCGCGTGGCGTGGATCATTGCCATCGTCATGGCCGGCCGTTTTGCCCTCAGTCTGTTCCTGCAAACCCCCAAGGGCCTGCGCATTCTCGACGGATTCGAGAGCACCGGTTCCGGCGTGCACGTGCTGGCCCCGGACTACAAATCGCGCCTGCGCTGGATCATCCCGCTGATGATCGCCATCGCCGTGGCGTTGCCGTTCTTCTCCAACTCCTACCTGCTGGGCGTGGTCATCCTCGGACTGATCTACGTGCTGCTGGGTCTGGGCCTGAACATCGTGGTCGGTCTGGCCGGCCTGCTCGACCTGGGTTACGTGGCGTTCTACGCCATCGGTGCCTACGGTCTGGCGCTCGGTTATCAGTACCTCGGCCTGGGCTTCTGGACCGTGCTGCCGCTGGCGGCGATCACTGCTGGCCTTGCCGGTTGCATCCTCGGTTTCCCGGTGCTGCGCCTGCACGGCGACTACCTGGCGATCGTGACCCTGGGCTTCGGTGAAATCATTCGTCTGGTGCTCAACAACTGGCTGTCCCTGACCGGCGGCCCGAACGGCATGCCGGCGCCACTGCCGACCTTCTTCGGTCTGGAATTCGGCAAGCGGGCGAAGGATGGCGGGGTACCGTTTCACGAGTTCTTCGGCATCGCCTACAACCCGGACGTGAAGTATTACTTCATCTATGCCGTGCTGTTCCTGGTGGTACTGGCCGTGCTGTACATCAAGCATCGCCTGGTGAAGATGCCGGTCGGCCGCGCCTGGGAAGCCCTGCGTGAAGACGAAATCGCCTGCCGCTCGATGGGCCTCAACCACGTGCTGGTCAAGCTCTCGGCGTTCACCATCGGTGCGTCGACGGCAGGTCTGGCGGGTGTGTTCTTCGCCACTTACCAAGGCTTCGTCAACCCGACCTCGTTCACCTTCTTCGAATCGGCATTGATCCTCGCCATCGTGGTGCTCGGCGGCATGGGCTCGACCATCGGTGTGGTGATTGCAGCGTTCGTGCTGACCGTCGCCCCGGAACTGCTGCGCGGCTTCGCCGAATACCGCGTGCTGCTGTTCGGGATCCTGATGGTGTTGATGATGATCTGGCGACCTCGCGGGCTGATCCGCATCAGCCGTACCGGAGTCACTCCACGCAAAGGTGCCATTCACTATGAGAGGACTGCGCCATGAGTGAAGTCGTACTCTCTGTTGAAAAACTGATGATGCACTTCGGTGGCATCAAGGCCTTGAGCGATGTCAGCCTGAAGGTCAAGCGCAACTCGATCTTCGCCCTGATCGGCCCCAACGGCGCCGGCAAGACCACGGTGTTCAACTGCCTGACCGGTTTCTATAAAGCCTCCGGCGGCAAGATCGAACTCAACGTGCGCGGCCAGCAGACCAACGTCATCCAGCTACTGGGCGAGTCGTTCAAGCCGACCGACTTCGTCTCGCCGAAAAACTTTGCCAGCCGTCTGTATTACAAGATGTTCGGCGGCACCCACCTGGTGAACCGCGCGGGCCTGGCCCGGACGTTCCAGAACATTCGCCTGTTCAAGGAAATGTCGGTGCTGGAAAACCTGCTGGTGGCCCAGCACATGTGGGTGAACCGCAACATGCTGGCCGGCATCCTCAACACCAAGGGCTATCGCAAGGCTGAAAGCGACGCGCTGGACTGCGCGTTCTACTGGCTGGAAGTGGTGGATCTGGTGGACTGCGCCAACCGTCTGGCCGGTGAACTGTCCTACGGCCAGCAACGCCGTCTGGAAATCGCCCGGGCCATGTGCACGCGGCCGCAGATCATCTGCCTCGACGAACCGGCCGCCGGCCTCAACCCTCAGGAAACCGAAGCGCTGAGCGCGATGATCCGGCTGCTGCGCGACGAGCACGATCTGACCGTGGTGCTGATCGAACACGACATGGGCATGGTAATGAGCATTTCCGATCACATTGTGGTGCTGGACCACGGCATCGTCATCGCCGAGGGCGGACCGGATGCCATTCGTAACGATCCGAAAGTGATCGCGGCCTACCTGGGCGCCGACGAAGAGGAAGTCGTATGACGCAACCCATCCTCGAACTCAAGGATCTGGACGTGTTCTACGGTCCGATCCAGGCCCTCAAAGGCGTTTCGCTGCAGATCAACGAAGGGGAAACTGTCAGCCTGATCGGCTCCAACGGTGCCGGTAAATCCACCCTGCTGATGTCGATCTTCGGCCAGCCACGGGCGGCGGGCGGACAGATCCTCTATCAAGGCGTGGACATTACCCACAAGTCATCGCACTACATCGCTTCCAACGGCATTGCGCAATCGCCGGAAGGGCGGCGGGTGTTCCCTGACATGACCGTCGAGGAAAACCTGCTGATGGGCACCATTCCGATCGGTGACAAGTACGCCAAGGAAGACATGCAGCGCATGTTCGAGCTGTTCCCGCGGCTCGAAGAGCGCCGCACGCAGCGGGCGATGACCATGTCCGGCGGCGAGCAGCAAATGCTCGCCATCGCCCGGGCGCTGATGAGCCGGCCCAAGCTGTTGCTGCTGGATGAACCAAGCCTGGGGCTGGCGCCGATCGTGGTGAAACAGATCTTCGCCACCCTGCGGGAACTGGCGAAAACCGGCATGACCATTTTCCTCGTCGAGCAGAACGCCAACCATGCGTTGAAACTGTCCGACCGGGCGTACGTGATGGTCAACGGCGAGATCCGCCTGACGGGCACCGGCCAGGAATTGCTGGTGAACGAGGAAGTGCGCAACGCTTACCTCGGCGGTCACTGATCGTTTGAAGTTGTCCACAAGCCCCGATGCGTGAGTGTCGGGGCTTTTTTGCGTCTGCTCGTTCACTGGAAACCAGGACTTTCGGGAAATTGTGGAAAACAAAATCGCCAACCTGCCAAAGCGCGACATAAAGCCGCTGCAAATGGCTGTTTTTCCACAGTTTTGACTTGTCCCCGTTTGCTGTGGAGCTGGCTGTGAATAACGTGGGTGTAGCTGGCTGAAAGCCTTTGAAACCGTGGCTTGCAGCGCTGTGGTTGTTTTTTGATCAGCGTGTTTTCGCTGAGGAGAAGGCCTGTTTGTCAACCTTTTTATGGGGGTGCAAAACAGCGCTGATGGCTGTGGTCAATCCTGTGGATAAGTCTGTGATTAAACTCTGGAAAGACTTGGCTAAGGGCCGTAATTGCTGGCCTCGCGCAATCATGGCCATGACCGGTCGGTCGTGCAAAATGCCCTGCCCGGCACAACTGGTTGTTCAGGGTCAAGCAAAAAACTTTCTGAATCGCTCGCAAAGCCTTGTGTGGCGCGGCTTTGCGCTTTTCCACTTGCCCCCGGAAACTGTGGAAGGGCTTGTGGATAACGTGCGTGCACATGGCTACAGGCCGCGGCGCATATGGCGTAGCGGCCGCTGATCAATTAATGAGCAGGATTCGGTGGTTGCCGGTTAAAGCGGGGCCGGGCATGCTGCCCGCTGATTTTCTATTCCAATGGCTGCCCCGGCGGCCGAAGCAAGGAGAACACGATGTCCAACACCCTGTTTATCACCGGCGCGACCTCCGGTTTTGGTGAAGCCTGTGCCCGTCGTTTTGCCGAGGCCGGCTGGAAACTGGTGCTGACCGGTCGTCGTGAAGAACGCCTCAATGCGCTATGCGCCGAGCTGTCGAAGCAGACCGAAGTGCATGGCCTGGTGCTGGACGTGCGTGATCGCAAGGCGATGGAGGAGGCGATTGCCAACCTGCCGCCATCGTTCGCCAAGCTGCGCGGCCTGATCAACAACGCCGGGCTGGCGCTGGGCGTGGACCCTGCACCGAAGTGCGACCTCGACGATTGGGACACCATGGTCGACACCAACGTCAAAGGCCTGATGTACAGCACTCGCCTGTTGCTGCCTCGCCTGATCGCCCACGGTCGCGGCGCCGGCATCGTCAACCTCGGCTCCGTCGCAGGTAACTACCCGTACCCGGGTAGCCACGTCTATGGCGCTACCAAGGCGTTCGTGAAACAGTTCTCGCTGAACCTGCGCTGCGACCTGCAGGGCACCGGCGTGCGCGTCAGCAACATCGAGCCGGGCCTGTGCGAGAGCGAGTTCTCGCTGGTGCGTTTCGCCGGTGACCAGGCGCGTTACGACGCCACCTACGCCGGTGCCGAGCCGATCCAGCCGCAGGACATCGCCGAGACGATCTTCTGGGTGCTGAATGCGCCGGCGCACATCAACATCAACAGCCTTGAGCTGATGCCGGTGAGCCAGACCTGGGCCGGTTTTGCCATCGAGCGTAACAAGGCTTGATACGGTTTTGCCCTCTTTGCCAGTCTGCTGGCGAAGAGGGCAAATCGGCCAAATTCTGGCAGTAAGGTAGACTCACTCCTCAAGGACCCCACCGCACCCTGCGGTTTTCAAGGTTTTCGAGGAGTCAAAGTGAGTAACCGAGGTGAGCAGTCGCTGCTCAAACAATCGACCATCCTGATGTTGGCCGTGTCGATCGCCGGGATCGCCACCGGTTTTGTTTCGGGTTCCCAATCCATCCTGTTCGATGGCTTTTTTTCGCTGATCGCAACCTTCATCAAAGTTCTGATGCTGATCACCGCGAAGCTGATCGCCAAGCAAAGCAACCAGCGTTTCCAGTTCGGTTTCTGGCATCTGGAGCCGATGGTGCTGCTGATCGAGGGCAGTTTCCTGCTGCTGATCGCCATCTACGCGTTTCTCAACGGTGTGTTCGGCATCATCAACGGCGGTCGTGAAATCGAGCTGGGGCTGGTGATCATCTACGCGGCGGTGTTCACCGTTGTCGAGTTCGCCTACTTCTTCTACGTGCGTCACCGCAATCGCAAGCTCAAGTCGAGCCTCATCCAGTTCGACAACATCAGCTGGCTGGTGGACGCGATGCTGTCGGTGGGCCTGCTGATCAGTTTCCTCGCGGCGCTGCTGCTCAAGTCCCAGGGTTATGGCGAGTGGGCGAAGTTCGTCGACCCGCTGATCCTGATCGTGCTGGCCCTGACCATGCTGCCACCGGCCTTCAAGATTCTCGGCCCGGCGCTGCGGGACGTGCTCGGTATTGCGCCGGACACGCTGGACGATCAGGTGCGCCAGGTGATGGATGCGGCCAAGGTCGAGCATGGTTTCGACGACTACGTGTCCTACGTGCAGAAGCACGGGCGGGCGCGGTTCATCGAAATTCATGTGGTGTTGCCGGCGAATTACCGGCTGCAGAGCGTCGGTCAGCTGGATGTGCTGCGTGAGGAGATTTCCGCGAAGCTGGGCAAACCGGATGCGGCGCGCTGGCTGACCATCAGCTTCACCGGCGACAGGAAGTGGATTGCCTGATGTTGCGTGGCGAGGGAGTCGCCTCCCTCGCCACGGCTGTCAGCTCAGATAGTCGGCGAGGCCGCGGTAGCAGGTCGCCAAGTGATACGGCGTGGTCGACGGCATGTCCTTGCGGCTGACCTCGCCCTGATCGTCACGGCATTCGTGCCAGCCGCCGGCATGCAGGAAGCGCTGTTGCAGCGCCTGCAACTGGCGCAGCACCGCACTTTCACTGCCCGGACGCAAGGTCAGGGCGCGCAGGTATTCGGCCTGGGCCCAGATGCGCTGGGTCGAATCCTTCCCGTGTCCTTGCGGATCGAGCATGGCCAGCACCGCACTGGTGTCGCTCTCGACGCCCTGCTGTTCCGTGAAGGCAAACGCACGATCCAGTGCCGCGTGCAGCTTCGACCCGCGCAGCAGCGGTGAGGATTCCAGCAGGAAATACCATTCGAACTGATGCCCCGGCTCAAACCAGTTATCCACAGCACCCAGCGGTTTTTCCATCAGCACGCCTTGTTGCGGTTCGATGAAGCGCCTGTGCATGGCTGTGCATAACTCGCTCAGCGCCTGCCGGGTCTGGGGATCTTCGCGCACGGCCAACGTAGCCAGGAACGCTTCGGCCAGGTGCATCAGCGGGTTTTGCAGCGGGCCGGTTTCCAGGGTGATCCAGTCGCGGTCGAGGCAGGCTTCGTAGAGGCCGTCGCCAGTGGCGAAGCGCCGACCGATGACTTCCAGCGCGGCGTTCAGGGTCGATTCGACCAAGGGCTCGCGGGACTTTTCCCAGTAATGCGCGCAGGCAAACAGGATGAAGGCGTGGGTGTAGAGATCCTTGCGCTTATCCAGCGGTTTGCCCTGCGGATCGATGCTGTAGAACCAGCCGCCGTGCTCGGCATCGTGGAAGTGCCGTTGCAGGGAACGGAACAACGCAGCCGCGCGGACTTCGGCGTTATCCACAACCCCGATCAGGCTTGAGAACAAGTACAGCTGCCGTGCGCAGGCCATCGCCCGGTAGCGCTGTGGTGGCAGCGGCTGATGTGCAGCGTCCAGCGCCTCATAAGGCAACGCCATGTCGGCGTTCCAGCCCGGCCCTTGCCAGAGGGGCACGATCACGTCGAGAAAGTGCTGTTGCACTTCACCGAACAGGGCGGTCAGTTCAGGCAGGGAGGTGGAGCGGGAGGCGTGGGGCATGGGCGGACGTCGTCACGGCAGGGGCGATTGCGCGACATGGTAGCAGAGAGTGGCGATCGATCGTTCCCGCGCCATACGCGGGAACGATCAGAGGTACAATTCAGCCGGCCAGCAACCACGCGCCCGTCACCGCCGAAGCGGCGCCGGCCAGTCGCACCAGCGGCGCGGCCGCCTGAGGCAGAAAACGCACGACCGCATAACCCGCCGCATGCAGCGCAGCCGTTGCGACCACGAATCCGGCGGCATACGCCCATGGGCTCGACATGTCCGGCAACTCCAGACCATGGGCCACGCCATGGAACAGCGCAAACAGTGCCGTCGCCGCCACCGCCATCACCAACGGCGGACGCACCGCCAGTGCCACCGCCAGGCCCAGCGCCAGCACCGAGGCGGCAATCCCGCTTTCCAGCGCCGGCAATTCCAGCCCTTCAAAACCGAGCAGGCCGCCGATCAGCATGGTTCCAACGAAGGTGCACGGCAGCGCCCAGCGTGCGGCGCCTTGCTGCTGCGCCGCCCACAGACCGACGGCCACCATCGCCAGCAAATGGTCGAGGCCACTGATCGGGTGGCTGATGCCGGCCACCAGGCCAGAGTCGCCGTGGCCGGGGTGAGCGAAGGCCAGGGCCGGGGTCAGCAGCAGCGCGACGGCGCCGAGAATGCGTTTGAGTGTCATGGATAAGCTTCCTTGTTGATCAGTGAATCAGGCTTCGGTCAGCAGGCCCTGGCGTTCGATGAAGGCGATGATGTCTTCCAGGCCCTGACCGGTTTTCTGGTTGCTGAACACGAACGGCTTGCCGTTGCGCATGCGTTGGGTGTCGCTGTTCATCATCTCCAGCGAGGCGCCGACCAGCGGCGCGAGGTCGATCTTGTTGATTACCAGCAGGTCGGATTTGCAAATGCCGGGCCCGCCCTTGCGCGGCAGCTTGTCGCCGGCGGAAACGTCGATCACGTAGATGGTCAGGTCGGACAGTTCCGGGCTGAAGGTCGCGGAAAGATTGTCGCCACCGGACTCCACCAGAATCAGGTCCAGCCCCGGAAAACGCCGGTTCAGTTGATCCACCGCTTCGAGGTTGATCGAAGCGTCTTCGCGGATCGCGGTGTGCGGGCAGCCGCCGGTTTCCACGCCGATGATGCGTTCTGGCGCCAGCGCTTCGTTGCGCACCAGAAAGTCGGCGTCTTCGCGGGTGTAGATGTCGTTGGTGACTACGGCCAGGTTGTAGCGTTCGCGCAGCGCCAGGCACAGGGCCAGGGTCAACGCGGTTTTCCCGGAACCGACCGGGCCGCCGATGCCGACGCGCAGGGGTTGTGTGTTCATGTGATTCTCCAGATAAAAGGCCCTAGGAACGGAACAGGCGGCTGTACTGGCGCTCATGGGCCATGCACGCCAGGGACAGACCGAACGCGGCGCTGCCGAGGTGTTCGGGATTGATTCGGGTGGCGTCCTGCTGGGCCTGTTGCAGCAGCGGCAGCAGTTCGCTGGTCAGGCGCTGGGCGGCTTGCTGGCCCAGCGGCAGGGTTTTCATCAGCACCGCGAGCTGGTTTTCCAGCCAGCTCCACAGCCACGCGGCGAGGGCGTCCTGCGGGCTGATCTGCCAGGCGCGCGCGGCCAGTGCCCAGCACAGGGCCAGGTGCGGTTCGGCGCAGTGTTCGAGAAAGCCCCGCGCGGCCTGATCGAGTTCGGGCAAGCCGTTGAGTAGTTGCTGCAACGAGTAGCCCATCTGCCGGCTCTCCAGATGCAGTTCGCGGGTTTCGCGGCTGGCGCGATGGCTTTCGCAGAGCTTGCGCAATTCATCCCAGTTTTCATCCGCTGCGGCCTGGCAATGGGCAAGCAACATGGGCGCCTCGAACCGCGCGAGGTTGAGCAGCAATTGATCGCTGATCCAGCGGCGGGCGCTGTCCGGGCTGTCGACACGGCCGTTATCCACAGCCATTTCCAGGCCCTGGGAATAGCTGTAGCCGCCAATCGGCAATTGCGGACTGGCCAGGCGCAGCAGCGCCCAGGCCGGGTTCACAAACGGACGCCGAACTGATGGAGTTTCGGCGCGTAGTTGAAGTCTTCGTCACCGTGCCGCGAATGATGATGGCCGCCACCGTAGGCGCCGTGTTCCGGCTGGAACGGGGCTTCGATCGATTCGACCTGCGCGCCGAGTTGTTCAAGCATCGCCTTGAGCACGTAATCGTCGAGCAGCCGCAACCAGCCGTCACCGACTTGCAGCGCGACGTGGCGATTGCCCAAGTGATAGGCCGCGCGGGTCAGTTCAAAGGCGTTGGCGCAGGTGACGTGCAGCAATTGTTCAGGGCGGGCACAGACCCGGACGATCCGGCCATCTTCGGCTTGCAGGCACTCGCCGTCATACAGCGGCGGTTGACCGCGCTCCAGAAACAGTCCGACGTCCTCGCCTTCGGCACTGAAACAGCGCAAGCGGCTTTTGCTCCTGGCTTCAAAGGTCAGGTGCAACTCGGCGGCCCAGACGGGGTGGGGCTCGATTCTGCGATGAATCACCAGCATCGGAAAGCTTCCAGCAATGGACAATGCTCAGGCTAGAGCAAGGGGCTTGCCAATCGGACGAAGCGTAGGAAAACCCTGTCGGAGCCTAGTGGATGTTTCAAGATGTTGCAGGATTGTGGGGTGTTTTGGTGCATGAAGTTTTTTTCATGCACCAATTTGCAGCGCAAAAAAATCGCAGCTCCAGGCTGCGATTTTTTGCTTTCTCACTCGGTACTGCCGAGCCCTTGCCAGTGCTTCAACCCGATAAAGATGAAGCGCAACTGCTGGGTGATCTTCGCCTGGGGCGTCAGATGCTCGGGCAGGGCTTCGGCCGGCGGGTCGATGATGTCCGGCAGGGTGGCGAACACCGATTTGACAATCAGGTCGGCCATTACGCTCAGGCCTTCGCGATTGAGGTGCTGGAGCTTGGGCATCAAGGCCAGATCCGCCGCCAGGTCGGAGCTGATGTCCTCCCGCAAACGGCCAATGGCCTGACGCACCGGCAACGATCCGCCGTACTGCTCGCGGGCCAGAAACAGGAATTGCGAACGGTTGGCGCTGACCACGTCGAGGAAAATCCGCACCGACGCATCGATGATGCCGCCCATGACGAATTCGTTGTGGCGTACCAGGCGGATGGTTTCGCGGAAGGTCTGGCCGACTTCGCTGACCAGTACCAGGCCGAGTTCGTCCATGTCGGCGAAATGCCGGTAGAAACCGGTGGGCACGATGCCGGCGGTTTTCGTCACTTCACGCAGGCTCAGGCTGCCGAATCCTCGGCCGCTTTCCATCAAGTGGCGGGCAGCGTCCATCAGGGCGTTGCGGGTCTGTTGTTTCTGTTCGGCGCGGGGCAGCATCGCAAGGGTGTGTTCTTAGGCAAGACAAGCGCCGCACTCTAGCAAATCGGCTTTGTCGGCGTCGAACGGCAGCGGGGGAGATGGAGCAGGGAAATCGCGACTTCTTTATACAGGCTGCTGAAAAGTCAAAAGCCCAATCCGGGGATTGGGCTTTTTTTCCAGGCCGCCATGGGCTTAGCTCAAAGCGCTGTTGCGTTCGATCACACGGTCACCACCACCTTCGGCCAGGGTTTGACCTTGTGGGGTACGGTCGCCGCCGTCAGAAGCCAGAGTCTGGCCTTGTGGGGTACGGTCGCCACCGTCAGATGCCAGGGTTTGACCTTGTGGAGTGCGATCCGAACCGTCTTGAACCAGACCTTTCTCTTCCAGACGATCGCGGCCGCCTTCAGCTACGGTTTGACCTTGTGGGGTTTTGTCATAGCCATCTTGAACCAGGCCTTTTTCTTCCAGACGGTTGCGACCGTTTTCAGCCAGGGTCTGGCCTTGTGGAGTGCGGTCGGAGCCATCAGCAGCAACGGTCTGGCTGAACACCGAGTGGCTGGTTTTGACTTGCGGAGTCGCTTGATCGGCAGCTGGCAGGGCGAAAGCGGTGCTGGCCAGCATCGAGAGGGTAAGACTGAACAGAAGTTGGCGTTTCATGATGAGTTGCTCCTTGGGAGGGCGATAAAGTGGGTACGAAGCTAATGCTACTCTCGATAAGTCGATATAAAAGTTCATAAACACAATGGTAATAATCAACAGAATTGATTGTTCGCTTGGGAGGCTCTAGTTCGGGCGTTTCAGGCGGGCGGTTTTGCACTGTGGTGGGTATTTTCCACCCACTCGCGCTCCGCAAAAGTGCGGGTGCGGTAACGCCAACTCGACCGATCGGTCAGAATGGCCACCGTTTTTTGGCCCCGATGGGGCTTTGGATTAAACCTGCGGGCTGTTTGTCAGTCACAGATTTCATGAGGGCCATCACGGCCGGTCGTTTCAGCTGCGTCGTGCCAATGGATGCAGTCGTCTTCAGGAGCTTTGTGCATGACGCGCACCCGTAAAATCTTCGCCTGGACCTTCGCCACCCTTGTGCTGCTTCTGGCGGTGCTGGTGTTGGTCATCGTGTTTTTCGACTGGAACCGGATCAAGCCGCCGCTTAATGCCAAAGTCTCGGAAGAATTGCACCGACCGTTCGCCATCAACGGCAACCTGTCGGTGGTCTGGCGGCGTGAACTCGACGAGGGCGGCTGGCGCGCCTGGGTGCCGTGGCCGCACGTGGTCGCCGAAGACCTGACGCTGGGCAACCCGGACTGGTCGAAGCAGCCGCAGATGGTCACCCTTAAACGGGTCGAGCTGCGCATTTCGCCACTGGCCTTGCTGGCGCAACGGGTCGCGATTCCGCGCATCGACCTGACCGAACCCAACGCGCAACTGCAGCGTTTGGCCGACGGCCGCGCCAACTGGACCTTCAAGTTCGATCCCAAGGACCCGAATGCCGAGCCCTCGAACTGGGTGGTCGACATCGGCGCCATCGGTTTCGACAAGGGCCACGTCACCCTCGATGATCAGACCCTCAAGACCAACCTCGACCTGTTGATCGATCCGCTGGGCAAGCCGATTCCGTTCAGCGACATCGTCGGCGACAAAGCCGCAAAAACCGCGCAGGACAAGGGCGGCGCACCGCAGGATTACGCCTTCGGCCTGAAAGTCACCGGCCAGTATCACGGCCAGAAACTCGCCGGCCAGGGCAAGATCGGTGGCTTGCTGGCTCTGCAGGACGCGAGCAAACCGTTCCCGTTGCAGGCCCAGGCGAAGATCGGCGATACCAGCGTCGAACTCGCCGGCACCCTGACCGATCCGCTGAATCTCGGCGCCCTCGATCTGCGCCTGAAACTGGCCGGCGCCAGCCTCGGCAACCTGTATCCGCTGACCGGCGTAACCCTGCCGGACACCCCGCCTTATGCCACCGACGGCCATTTGATCGCCAAGCTGCATGAGCCGGGCGGGGCGCAGTTCCGCTATGAACAGTTCAACGGCAAGATCGGCAGCAGCGACATCCATGGCGATTTGGCCTACGTCGCCAGTCAGCCACGGCCCAAGCTGAGTGGCGCGCTGCTGTCCAATCAATTGTTGTTTGCCGACCTTGCGCCGCTGATCGGTGCCGATTCCAATGCCAAGCAGAAGGCCCGTGGCGGCGAGAGCAAGCAGCCGGCGGACAAGGTGCTGCCGGTGGAAGAGTTCAAGACCGAGCGCTGGCGCGACATGGACGCCGACGTCGAATTCACCGGCAAGCGCATCGTCCACAGCGAAGAACTGCCGTTCACCGACCTCTATACCCACCTCAAACTCAACGACGGCGAGCTGAGTCTGGAGCCGCTGCGCTTCGGCGTGGCCGGTGGCAACCTCGATGCGCAGATTCGCCTCAACGGTCGCACCGAACCGCTGGAGGGCCGGGCCAAATTGACCGCGCGCAAGTTCAAGCTCAAACAGCTGTTCCCGACCTTCGAACCGATGAAGACCAGTTTCGGCGAGCTCAACGGTGATGCCGATATCGCCGGTCGCGGCAACTCGGTGGCCAAACTGTTGGGCGGTGCCAACGGCAACCTGAAGATGCTGATCAACGACGGCGCGATCAGTCGCGAGTTGATGGAGCTGGCCGGGCTCAACGTCGGCAACTACGTGGTCGGCAAGATCTTTGGCGACAAGGAAGTGAAGATCAACTGCGCGGCGGCGGACTTCGACATCAAGACTGGCCTGGCGAACACGCGGCTGTTTGTGTTCGATACCGAGAACGCAATCATCTACATCGACGGCACGGCGAACATGGCCACCGAGCAACTGGACCTGACGGTGACGCCGGAATCCAAGGGCTGGCGTTTGATTTCCCTGCGCTCGCCGTTGTATGTACGGGGCAAGTTCATCAAGCCGGATGCGGGGGTGAAAGCGGTGCCGTTGATGTTGCGCGGGGCGGGGATGGTGGCGCTGGGCGTGATCGCTGCGCCGGCGGCGGGGCTGCTGGCGCTGGTGGCGCCGAGTGGTGGCGAGCCGAATCAGTGCGCGCCGTTGCTGGAGCAGATGAAGGCGGGCAAGGCGCCGGTGACTGTCAAACCTACCAAGTAATCGCAGCAACCCGATCATTCCCACGTCGAGGCGTCGAACCGTCTGCGTGGGAACGTCGCCATGGTCGCTCTGCGTCCGCTCTTGGGACGCGGAGCGTCCCGGGATGCATTCCCACGCGGAGCGTGGGAACGATCGGTCAGCGGGGGGAGCGGGGATTAGAGGTCCTTCAGAATATCCGCCATGTCATCCGCATGCTCTTCTTCCTGAGCCAGGATGTCTTCAAAGATCCGGCGGGTGGTCGGATCCTTGTCACCGATGTACTGGATGATCTCGCGGTAGCTGTCGATGGCGATCCGCTCGGCCACCAGGTCTTCGTAGACCATTTCCTTCAAGGTGTTGCCGGCCACGTATTGCGCGTGGGACATCTTCGACAGCAGGTCAGGGTTGAACTCGGGCTCGCCGCCCAGTTGCACGATGCGCTCGGCGAGACGGTCGGCGTGTTCGGCTTCCTGAGTGGCGTGCTCGAGGAACTCGTCGGCGGCGACGTTGGCTTTCAGGCCGTTGGCCATGAAGTAGTGGCGCTTGTAGCGCAAGACGCAGATCAGTTCGGTGGCCAGCGATTCGTTGAGCAGGCGCAGCACTTCTTCACGGTTGGCGCTGTAGCTTTCGGTCACTGCGCCGTTTTCCACGTGCTGGCGTGCGCGCTCGCGCAGGGTTTGAACATCAGACAATTGCAGGTCACTCATTTCAGTCTCCTGGAGGCTAATCCGATTGGCGTCACGTTCTGCTGACGTGATCGTTACCTGGTTGTGAGTGATGAACGCGGCAAAAAGTTTTGTCGGATTCAGCGCGGGGCATGTCCCGAAAGCAATGCCTCCTCGCGCAGCCAGGCAAAAAACGCCTTAACCGGCGGGTGCCGTTCGCGGCCCGGTACGCAAAGTGCGCTGTATCCGGCGCCATCGACCTGGACCTCGCCCTTGTACGGCACCAGCAGACCGCTGGCGACGCTTTGCGACACCAGGATGTTGCTCGCCAGCACCAGCCCCTGTCCGGCAATGGCCGCTTGCAGGGCGTAATGCTCTTCGTCGTATTCGCGGACGGCCGGGTGCTGATTCAGCCAGTTCTCGCCCGACTGCGCGCACCAAGCCTCCCAGCCGTGGGCGTACAGTTTCGAATTGTGCCAATGCACGCTGATCAGCGCCGGGGTGCGGCGGGCGGCCAGCGCCACCTGTTCCGGCGAGCCGTACACGCCGAACGATTCATCGAACAGGCACAACCCGTAGAGGTTCGGGTAATCGTCGAGGCTGTAGCGCAGCACCAGATCGACACTGGCGTCCTGATGCAGATCGATCACTTCGCAATGTGTGTCCAGCCGCACATTGATGTTCGGATGCTTCGCATAAAACCGCCCCAGTCGCGGCACCAGCCACAGCGCGGCGAACGCGGCGGTGGTCGACAGTGTCAGGCTGCTGCCGCTGCGTTGCGGACGAAGGGTGTCGACGCTTTGCGCCACTTCCAGAAATGCGCCGTGCAGGCTGCGAAACAGCCGCTCGCCACCCTCGGTCAGGCGCACCTGACGCGGCAGGCGTTCGAACAGCGCCACGCCGAGCCAGTCCTCCAGCGAGCGGATCTGATGGGAGATCGCCGTCGGCGTCACCGCCAGTTCTTCGGCGGCCGCCTTGAAGCTCAACAGGCGTGAAGCGGATTCGAACGCGCGCAGGGCGGTCAGGGGCAAGGCAGCGAACATGAAAGCTCCACGGATGAAATAAATTCATCCTGACTGATTTTTGCTCATTTGAGGTGATGAAGTGATGCCCGCAATCTGGCGCCACACCGTCACTCAAGTCTAGTCCCAAGGAGATTCAGATGAGCAAGATTCTTGTGATCCATGCTAGCCCTCGCGGTGAGCGTTCCCATTCGCGGCGTCTGGCAGAAACCTTTCTCAGTGCCTGGCAAGTCCGTCATCCACAGGCTCAGGTCACTCGCCGTGAAGTCGGCCGGGCGTTGATTCCGGCGGTGAACGAGGCGTTTGTCGCGGCGGCGTTTTATCCGGATCCCGAGGCTCGGCCGCTGACGATGCAGGCCGATCTGGCGCTCAGCGATCAACTGGTGGGCGAGTTGTTCGATCACGACCTGCTGCTGATTTCCACGCCGATGTACAACTTCAACGTGCCCAGCGGCCTCAAGGCCTGGGTCGATCAGATCGTGCGGTTGGGTCTGACGTTCGACCATACGCTGGACAATGGCATCGCCCAATACACGCCACTGCTGCACGGCAAAAAGGCGCTGATCGTCACCAGTCGCGGCGGTTTCGGTTTCGGCCCGGGCGGCGAACTGGAAGCGCTTAACCACGCCGATCCATGGCTGCGCACCGCGCTTGGCTTCATCGGCATCAACGACGTCACGGTGGTCGCGGCCGAGGGCGAGGAATCCGCCGAGCGTACCTTCGCGGTGTCGGTGGCCGAGGCCGAGCAGCGCTTGCTCGACCTCGCCCGGGCGTTCTAGATGGCCTGGCTGTTTCTGCTGATCGCAGCGGGGTTCGAGGTCACCTTCGCCATGGGCATGAAGTACGCCGAGGGTTTCACCCGGCTCTGGCCGTCGCTGATTACCGTGGTCGCGGCGGTGGGCGGGGTGTACTTCCTGACCCTGGCGATGCGCGAGTTGCCGGTGAGCATCGCTTATCCGATCTGGACGGCCATCGGCTCGCTCGGCACGGTGTTTCTCGGTTTCGCCCTGCTGGGCGAGAGCCTGACGCTGGTGAAGCTGCTGTCGGTGGGGCTGATTGTGGCGGGGGTGGTGGGGCTGAAGTAGGCTGGTCGTGGAGTTGTCATCATCGAGGCGGATGTTTGGCGGGCGTTTTGCACGTCCTGCATCCACTCACCGACCACAAGGATGTTTGCCCATGGCGCAAGATTCGGCCACACGTTATCCACTGGTGCTGGTGCCGGGAATGCTCGGTTTCATCCGTCTGGTGCTGTACCCGTACTGGTACGGAATCATCAAGGCGTTGCGCCGGGGTGGTGCAACGGTGATTGCGGTGCAGGTGTCGCCGCTCAATTCCACCGAGGTGCGCGGCGAGCAGTTGCTGACGCGCATCGATGAAATCCTTCGGGAGACCGGCGCGGCCAAGGTCAATCTGTTCGGCCATAGCCAGGGTTCGCTGACGGCACGTTACGCGGCGGCCAAGCGACCGGATCTGGTGGCGTCGGTGACGTCGGTTGCCGGGCCCAATCACGGTTCGGAACTGGCCGACTATCTGGCGAAACACTATCCGGCGGACAGCGCCAAGGGCCGAATCCTCGAGGCGCTGTTGCGTTTTGTCGGCTGGCTGATGGCGCTGCTGGAAACCGGTTATCACGGGCCGAAACTGCCGGTGGATATCCACGCTTCGCACCATTCCCTGACCACCGAAGGCGTGGCGCTGTTCAACCAGCGTTATCCACAGGGCCTGCCGCAAACCTGGGGTGGGCACGGGCCGGAAGAGGTCAACGGCGTGCGGTATTACTCGTGGTCCGGCACCTTGCAGCCGGGCAAGACCGATCGCGGTGGCAACCTGTTCGATGGCACCAACCGCAGCTGTCGGTTGTTCGCCAAAACCTTCGTGCGCGAGCCGGGGCAGTGCGATGGCATGGTCGGACGCTACAGCTCGCACCTGGGCACCGTCATCGGCGATGACTACCCGATGGATCACTTCGACATCGTCAACCAGTCGCTGGGTCTGGTTGGCAAAGGCGCGGATCCGGTGCGGCTGTTCGTCGAGCATGCGGCGCGGTTGAAAGCCGCCGGGGTCTAGGCGGCGCTCGGGGTGTGGGAGCGACCGAGGGCGGTGGTCCAGCGCTCGGAAAGAATCACCCCGCCCAGCGTCAGCAAGCCACCGACCAGGTGATACATCGCCAGTTGTTCCTTCAGTACCACTGCGGCAATCAGCGCGGTGATCAGCGGCAGCAGGTTGAAGAACAGCGTGGTCCGGCTCGGGCCCAGACGCTGCACGGCCTGCATCCACGCCAGCGGCGCAAGCATCGAGGCCAGCAGGCACGCGTACAGCACCAGCGGAATGTTCTGCAGGGTCAGGCCGGTTTTCGGTGAAGTCGCGTACAGCGGAAACAACACCACCACCGCCACCAGCACCTGCAAGTACAGCAACACCAATGGCGGCAGGCGCAGCTGCCATTTTTTCAGCAGGGTGCTGTAGATCGCGTAGGCGAGGGTGGCGATCAGCATCATTGCGTCACCCAGGTTCACCCCGTGTTGCAGCAGCGCGCCTAGGCTGCCGGACGACACCACCACCAGCACGCCGGCGAACGATAGCACCGCACCGACCAGCGCACCGGCGGTCAGGCGCTGGCCGAGGCTGATGATCGCCATGGCCAGCGACATCAATGGCATCAACGACAGGATGATGCCCATGTTGGTGGCGCTGGTCATGGTCGCAGCGAAGTAGGCCAGGCTCTGATAGACCGCCATGCCGAGCACGCCGAGGATGAAAATCTTGCCCAGATTCGGGCGGATCTGCGGCCAGTGCGCGATCACCTTTTTGAGCATGAACGGCGTGAACAGCAGACCGGCGAGCAGCCAGCGGTAGAAGCCGATCTCGGCGGGAAAGATCGCACCGACCGCAAGCTTGTTGATCACGGTGTTGCCGGCCCAGATGAAAATCGCCAGCAGGGGAAACGCGTATTGCATGGGAGGAGAAACCAGTACGTTGATGAACGGTGATTATCCCTTGTCTGGATGCAGGCCTATACTGCGAACCGGACAACCCGCCCCTGATTCCGGACAGCATGAACAGTAAACACATCGATCTGCTGGATTTCAGCGAACTGCCGTCGGCGGTGTATTTCCGCTATGCCGACTTCAACGCCCACGAATACGCCGCGCCGCACCGCCATCCGTGGGGCACGCTGGAGTACGCGGCCCACGGCGTGCTGCACATGGATGTCGACGGCAGCCGCTTCATGTCGCCGCCGCAATACGCGGTGTGGGTGCCGCCGCAGGTCGAGCACAGTTTCTACAGCCATCAGCCGGTCAACTATCGGGCGGTGTGTCTGGCCCCGGATGTCTGTTCCGATTTGCCGACGCAGGCCTGCACTCTGGCGATCAGCGACATTCTCAAGGCGATCCTCAAGGACTTCGCCGCCCGTGATGTGAAGATCCCCGCGTTCGAAGCCGACCAGCGTCTGGCCCAGGTGCTGGTGGATCAATTGCGCCAGGCGCCGGTTCACCAATGCTATTTACCTTACGCCAGCAGCCCCGGATTGCTGACCATTCTCGAAACCCTGCAGGCCGAGCCCGGCAACAATCAGCCGCTGGCGCACTGGGCGGCGCAAGTGCATGTCAGCGAGCGCACTCTGGCCCGGCAATTCGTGCGGGAATTGGGGATGAGTTTTGGCGAATGGCGCCAGCGGCTGCGCTATCTCGCGGCCATCGAGGCGCTGGAGTCGGCGCGCAGCGTGCAGGAAATCGCTTTCGATCTCGGCTACAGCAGCGGCTCGGCCTTCATCGCCATGTTTGCCCGGCAGGCCGGATGTACCCCCGAACAATACCGGCGCAGCCATCTTGAGGGCAGGAAGGTGTAACAAGCTTTGACTACACTCAGCCGGAGGCCGCCTCCATCGAGGCGGCGCCAAGGAGAAAACTCCATGAAGATGCTGCGTGTCCCTTTGTTGATGATCGGTCTGCTGCTGTGCTCCCAGGGTTTCGCCGCCACGGCGCAACAGAACAAAATGACCACCTGCAACGCCGACGCCA
Source organism: Pseudomonas paraglycinae (assembly GCF_021601625.1). Taxonomy (GTDB): domain Bacteria; phylum Pseudomonadota; class Gammaproteobacteria; order Pseudomonadales; family Pseudomonadaceae; genus Aquipseudomonas; species Aquipseudomonas paraglycinae. The sequence continues at coordinate 434,326 of NZ_BQHR01000001.1, forward strand.
CGGCCAAGAGCCTCAAGGGCGACGAGCGCAAAGCCTTCATGAGCACCTGCCTCAAGGCAACCCCGGCAGCAAACGACGCCAAGGCCCTGACCCCGCAGCAACAGAAAATGAAAACCTGCAACGCCGATGCGGCCACCAAGGCGCTGACGGGTGATGCGCGCAAGACCTTCATGAGTGATTGCCTGAAGAAAAAATAAAGCGGGTTTGAGTGGTGACTGGCAGATGTGTCCGGCTTGGGATCCAGGCCCTCACCCTAACCCTCTCCCAGAGGGAGAGGGGACTGACCGCGTTGTTTCCAGGCATTCTTCGACCTGAAACATCCGGTCGATTATGGATTCGATACAGAGCTTTCAGGTCGCCGGATCACCCGAGCATCCCGCAATCAGTTCCCTCTCCCTACGGGCGGTCCGACGTTTCGGGAGGGCTAGGGTGAGGGGTGGTTCTCAAGCCGAGCCCCAAACCTACAAACACCGCATATCCCTAGTGCTCCCCAAGGATCGCTGGCAGACTGCCAATCCTTTTACGCCGTTCGTTTTGAGGCTGTATGCCAACGTTTTCTGAGCGTCATGTAGTGTTCTGGGTCAGTTGCATCATCATTTTCGGCGGTCTGTTGCTGGTGTTGCCATTGCGTCTGCTGCCCAGCCTGCTGGCCGGGTTGCTGGTGTTCGAACTGGTCAACATGCTCACCCCGCAACTGCAACGGCTGATCGAAGGTCGCCGTGCGCGGTGGCTGGCGGTGGCGCTGCTGGGCACGCTGGTAGTGAGTGTGCTGGCGTTGATCTTTGCCGGGGCCATCAGTTTCCTGTTGCACGAGGCGGAAAACCCCGGCGCTTCCCTCGATAAATTCATGGGCGTGGTCGACCGCGCGCGCGGGCAGCTGCCGCCGTTTCTCGACAGCTACCTGCCGGCCAGTGCCGCCGAATTCCGGGTGGCCATCGGTGAATGGGCGAGCAAGCATTTGTCCGACCTGCAACTGGTGGGCAAGGACGCGGCGCACATGTTCGTGACGCTGCTGATCGGCATGGTGCTGGGCGCGATCATCGCCTTGCAGCGGGTGCCGGACGTCACCAAGCGTAAACCGCTGGCGGCTGCACTGTTCGACCGCCTGCACTTGCTGGTTCAGGCGTTTCGCAACATCGTCTTCGCGCAGATCAAGATTTCCCTGCTCAACACCTTCTTCACCGGGATCTTCCTGGCGGTGATCCTGCCGATGTTCGGGATCAAGCTGCCGCTGACCAAGACCCTGATCGTGCTGACCTTCCTGCTCGGTCTGCTGCCGGTGATCGGCAACCTGATGTCGAACACGCTGATCACCATCGTCGGCCTGTCGCTGTCGATCTGGGTGGCGATTGCGGCGCTGGGCTATCTGATCTTTATCCACAAGCTCGAATACTTTCTCAACGCGCGCATCGTCGGCGGGCAGATCAGTGCCAAGTCCTGGGAGTTGCTGCTGGCAATGCTGGTGTTCGAGGCCGCGTTCGGCCTGCCGGGGGTGGTGGCGGGGCCGATCTATTACGCGTATCTGAAGAGTGAGCTGAAGCTGGGCGGGATGGTTTAAAAGCAGCTGCGAGTTTTGAGCTGCAAGCCGCAAGAAAAAGGCAAGAGCGGTGGTCGCTCTTGCCTTTGCTTTTACTTGTAGCTTGAAGCTTGCAACTTGAGGCTGGCGTTAAACGCCGTAGCGTTTCATGGCTTCAATCGCCAGACCGCTACCGATACTGCCAAAGATATTCCCTTCCACATGCCGCGCGTTCGGCAGCATCGCCGAGACGCTGTTGCGCAGAGCCGGAATACCGCTCGAACCGCCAGTGAAGAACACCGTATCAACCTGACCCACCGCCACGTTGGCGTCTGCCAGCAACTGGGTGACGCTGCCGCGCACGCGCTCCAGCTGCGACTCGATCGCCGACTCGAACAACGCCCGGGTCAGTTCCACGCTCAGGCCCGGCTCGATGCGATCCAGCGGCACATGGCGGCTGTCGTTGTGGGTCAGGTGGATCTTGGTTTCTTCCACTTCCATCGCCAGCCAGTGCCCGGCGCGCTGTTCGATCAGCTTGAACAGACGGTCGATGCCGCCGGTGTCCTCGATGTCGTAACGCATGCTGCCCAGGGCCAGGGTCGATTTCTGCGAGTACACCGAGTTGATGGTGTGCCAGGTCGCCAGGTTCATGTGGTGGCTGGTCGGCATGAACGCGCCGCTTTTCATGCGGCTGCCGTAGCCGAACAGCGGCATCAGGCCTTGCAGGCTCAATTGTTTGTCGAAGTCGGTCCCGCCGATGTGCACGCCGCCGGTGGCGAGGATGTCGTCGTGACGGTTATCCACACCACGACGCTCTGGCGACAGGCGCACCAGCGAGAAGTCTGACGTACCGCCGCCGATGTCGACGATCAGCACCAGTTCTTCCTTTTCGATGGTCGACTCGTAGTCGAAGGCCGCAGCGATCGGCTCGTACTGGAACGACACGTCCTTGAAACCGAGTTTGCGCGCCACTTCCACCAGGGTGTCTTCGGCTTCCTGGTCGGCCAGCGGATCGTCGTCGACGAAGAACACCGGGCGGCCCAGTACAACCTGCTCGAACTCCCGACCGGCGGCAGTTTCCGCGCGGCTCTTGAGCTGGCCGATGAACAGCCCGAGCAAGTCCTTGAACGGCATCGCGGTGCCGAGGACGCTGGTGTCGTGCTTGATCAGCTTGGAACCGAGCAGGCTCTTGAGCGAGCGCATCAGCCGGCCTTCATAGCCTTCCAGGTACTCGTGCAGCGCCAGACGGCCGTAAACCGGGCGGCGCTCTTCGATGTTGAAAAAGACCACCGACGGCAGGGTGATCTTGTCGTCTTCCAGCGCGATCATCGTTTCCATGCCGGGGCGCAGCCAGCCGACGGTGGAGTTGGACGTGCCGAAGTCGATGCCGCAGGCACGGGCTGGAGAGGCGTCTTTCATGGTCTTTCGGTTCCGGTCAAAAAAACGGCCGCGCAGTGTATGTCAGTGCGCGACAGATTCGAAGGCCGGTCATCTGCTATTTCACGACTAAGCTTGCTTGAAACTCGGCGCTTTGCCCCAAACTTGCTGGCATGGGCCGGCAGAAATACCGGCGGTCGCAAGAACCGCCGTCCACTGCCGATAAACTTCTGCGGCGCCACCCGGTCACAAACTTGAGATCGGTCAACCCGGCACGCGCGAATAGGCGCATGCTGGGATCGGCGCGAAATCGATAACGGATGGTGATTCCTTCGATGGACTTCAAAGACTATTACAAGATACTCGGCGTGGAGCCGACGGCTGACGACAAGGCAATCAAGGCTGCCTATCGCAAGCTGGCGCGCAAATACCACCCCGATGTCAGCAAGGAAAAGGACGCCGAGGCCAAGTTCAAGGACGCCTCGGAAGCCTATGAAGCGCTGAAAAGTGCCGACAAACGCGCCGAATACGATGACCTGCGCCGTTACGGCCAGCACGGTCAGCCGTTCCAGGGCCCGCCGGGCTGGCAGAGCCGTGGCGGCTTTGGCAACAGTGGCGGTCAGGACACCGGTGACTTTTCGGACTTCTTCAGTTCGATCTTCGGCAATCGCGGCCCCGGTTTCGGTGGTGGCGCTGGCCGGCAATCCCGCAGCGCCGGACGGCGAGGGCAAGACGTGGAACTGGAACTGCCGATCTTTCTGGAAGAGACGCTTTCGAACGAATCGAAAAAGATCAGCTTTCAGGTGCCGCAATACAACGGTTCGGGCCAGCACGTCAGCAACACCAGCAAGAGCCTGAACGTGAAGATCCCGGCCGGCGTGGCCGACGGCGAGCGCATCCGCCTCAAGGGTCAGGGCGCACCGGGCATTGGTGGCGGCGCCAATGGCGATCTGTATCTGACCATCCGTTTCGCGCCGCACCCGAAATTCGACGTCGAAGGCGAAAACCTGATCATCACCTTGCCGCTTGCTCCCTGGGAGCTGGCGCTGGGCGCCGAAGTGGCCGTGCCGACCCTGACCGGCAAGATCAACCTCAAGGTCCCGGCCGGCAGCCAGAATGGCCAGCGCATGCGAGCCAAGGGCCACGGCCTGCAGAACAAGGCCGGCGAGCGCGGTTATCTGTTCGTCCAGCTCAAGGCCGTGATGCCCAAAGCCAACGGCGATGACGTCAAGGCGCTGTGGCAGGAACTGGCGAAGAAGGCCGCCTTCAATCCGCGAGAGAACTTCTGATACTGACGACGGAGTAGCCCATCATGAGCAGCCCCCTGATCGTTCAACTGGACATGGCAGAATTCTGTGAGGCGGCCGACCTGTCGGACGTCTACGTGATCGAAATCGTCGAACACGGCATCCTCGAACCTCAGGGCGCGCAGCCCCGGGAATGGCGCTTCACCGACTACGAACTGGCCCTGGCAAAACGCGCCGCCAAGCTGCGGCGCGACCTTGACCTGGAATGGGAAGGCGTCGCCCTGGCGCTGGACCTGCTGGAAGAAGTGCAGGAGTTGCGATCCGAGAACCGCATGCTCCGTCAGCGTCTGGCGCGGCTGGTGGTCGAGTAGCGCTTCAAACCTGTCTGGGCAGCGTCACGCTGAACAGCGTTCCGTCGGCTTCGCTTGAACTGACTTCGATCGTCCCGCCGTGGGCGGTCACCACTTCCTTGATGATGAACAGGCCCAGACCGAGGCTGGTCGACGGCTGGCCGAGTTCTTCGTCGGCACTGCGCACCAATGGATCGAAAATCGTACCGATGGCTTCTGCGGGAATGGGGTTGCCGCAGTTGTGCACGGTCAGAAGCACGTGCCCGGCTTCTCCCTTCAACGTCACGATCACTTCGCGCGGATCAGACCCATGCTGCAAGGCATTGCCGATCAGATTCTGCAGCAGTTGATCGATCCGTCCGGCATCCCAGTTGCCACGGGTGTCACCCTCGGTTTTCAGTGTCGGATCACTTTCCGGATTGCCGGCGCAGGCTTCGGCGATGGCCGCGCGCGCCGCGTCGGCCAGGTCCATCGGTGCCGGTTCGATCGGCAGGCTCTTGCCCAGGCGGCTGCGCACCAGTTCCAGCAGGTCGCTGACCATCGCTGCCATATGCCGCGCGCCCTGTCTGATGTTCAGCGCGCAGGTCAGCGCATCGCCTTCCAGCGCCGTTTTGCGCATCAGCAATTCGGTGGACATGCTGACCGCTTGCAACGGTGCGCGCAGGTCATGGCCGAGGATGGCGAGAAAGATATCCCGTGAATGAGCAACCTGTTCGGCGTAAGCGGCCGTCGATTCGGCCAGGGCTTCATCAACGGCTTCGTTGAAACGGATCATGTCCTGAAAGTACGCGATGTCCGGTGATTCCAGACTGTTGACCCAGAGGCGGATCACACAGGCACGCAAATGACGGAACTCGGACGTCATCTGCACCAGATCGAAACCCACTGTATGGCGCAACTCTCCGTGGCTGGCACCGGCCTCGTCCAGGCTCGGGGTTTTCTCCGGGCCTTCGCCTTTGGCTTTGGCAATCTGCTCGCTGGCGGTCTGTGCGGTGTCCATGTCGCGGGCGGCGGCCAGCAGAATCTCTCTGGCATGATCGCGCAGCGCCGTTCTGTCCATGGTCTCGGCCGCCGGGGTGATGGTCCTGGCGAACTGTTCCCACTCCTCGACGATGTGATCCGCGTGTTGCCGGATAAATTCGGATAAACGCATGTCCGGGTTCCTGGAAATTCAAGTCGGGGCGTTCGAATATTAGCCCCTTTGGGCGGGAATGAAAGTGCCGCTCGGGCCTGAAATCTCCGCTGACAAGACGCCGTGCCGCGATACCTATGTACCGCCGCCGTTGAGGCTCGCCATGGTCTGCTTTCGCTCCATTTCAAGGAGTGAAACCATGCCCGAAATCCCTGTCTCCCTCTCTTCAACCGATAACGTCACCTCCTCGCCGGGGCCGCTCGCGACGCAAAGTCTGCACGCCGATTTCCTGCACAAGGCCAGCCCGGACTGGTTGGTCAACGCACCGGTTCGGCAGCAGGACGCGCTGAAAAATGCCAATGCCGCCACGCCGGACTGGTACAGGCGCGCATCGCGCGATCAACGCAAAGCCGTGGGCGATGCCGTGACCGCCAGCGTCGCCGCCCAGACCCGCCTGGATAACGCCATGTCAACCTTTCAGGACATCGACAGCTTCGCCGCGCCGTTGTTGACCAGGGCCCTCAAGGACCGCTTCAACGTGACGCTGGACGTCAGCAAGACCTGGCTGGTGCTGAACAAACCGGTGGAGATGGGCATCTTCGCCATCGACATCGATTACTTTGAGGTATTGAAACTGCCTCTGCTACAGGCGGCGCTGCACAACTTCGAAGCCCGCGAATGCAAAAGCGGGGCTTTTCATGAAACATCGGGATTTCGCAGTGAAAGCCTGGAACCCGGCACCCTTGCGCCGTTGAGCACTTCCCTGACGGTCGAGCAGTTCACCGGCCTGTGCCGCTCGCTGGATATCGGGGCGAAATACCAGGCTTACCTCAAGGATTTCCTGCACCCCAGGGACGCGGTGGCCGAGCACGCGCTGCGCGATAAATTCATCGACGCCCATAAAACCGCATTGCGTGCGGCTGCCGAACTGGCATTGGTCAAAGGTGATATCGGGCGTGAAGACTACGCCTCGATTCGTTCAATCCTCGACGGTGAGCTGGCACCGGTTCAGGGCGATCGGCAGATATGGTTTCGCGATCTGAGCCTGATGGGCCGGCGCATGACTGGCTGCGTCATGTTCACGATCTGTGAGAAGTACCGTTACAGCGACGATTCGATTCTGTATATCCCGGGCGATCCCTGTCACCCGCTCAAGCGCTACAGGGGCGGGGAGATGGCCGCGATGTTCAAGCGGCGGTTCACCGCACCCGATGCTACTCAGGCTCATCCAGCGGAACCCAACGGCTACCAACGGTTTTTCAGCCAGTTCGTCGCGTATGGCGACCGCTCGCGTTACTTCGGCCAGTTCACTGACGACCCGCCGAACCGTACGCTCGCCCAAAGGCTGGCTCCCTATGAAGCGCTGCTCAATGAGTTTTACAAAGCGGTCAATCCATTCAACGCCGCCCTGACCGGTATTCACGAACTGCCGCCTGCGCCGTCGATCGAGCAGGTGCCGAACACCGATCCCTATCTGAACCCGGTCGGCCTGCCGCGCAAAGGCCATGGCATCTGGGCGCAAAACGTTGACTTGTGGGATTACCTTTATCACCGGCATCGCGACCGGATGATGGACGATGCCCGCAGCCATGCAGTGCCGACGGCGGATGTCGATGCCAAAGTGCGTTCGGAAAAATTCGCCGGATTGTTGAACATCGGCATGCTGGTGCTGATGGGCGTCTCGATGTTCGTGCCGGTTTTGGGTGAAGTGATGATGGTGGTGATGGCCGGGCAACTGCTCGAAGAAACCCTTGAAGGCGCCATCGAGTGGAGCGAGGGTGATCGCAAGGCCGCCAAGGCGCATCTGATCGATGTCGCGCAGAACCTGGCGTTGATTGCCTTGATGGCGGGTGCCGGCAAAGGGCTCGCCCGGCTGACCGCCGCCCGATCGACACCGGTCATCGAGAACCTGCATCAGGTGGAAATGCCCGACGGCACGGCCCGCTTGTGGAAGCCTGATCTGAGTGGCTACGAGAGTCCGGTCACACTGGACGCGAACGTTGTACCGAATGCGCTGGGGCAGTACGAGTCGGGAGGAAAAACCTGCATCCGCCTCGACGGCAAGACTTACCAGCAGACTTACGACGAGTCGCTCAAAGCCTGGCGCATCCAGCATCCGAGCGATTCGCAGGCCTATCAGCCGCCCCTGACGCATAACGGCGCCGGTGCATGGCGGCATACCCTGGAACGCCCGCAGGACTGGGACCGGTTGATGTTGTTGCGGCGTATCGGCCACAGCACTGACCCGTTTGCTGACGAGCAATTATTGACGATGGCCGATGTGGCCGGTGTCAGCGACAACGCCTTGCGCAAGATGCACCTGGACAACGCCTTGCCGCCGCCGGAACTGGCCGATGCCATGCAACTGTTCAACGCCGAGCGCGATGCCGGATCGATCGTCGAACAGGCAACCGGCACTCAGGCAGTCGACAGTCGCTTCATGCATCTGTTGCCGCTGCTTCCCGACATGCCACGCTGGCCGTTCGGGCGCAGGCTGCAGATCTTCGACAATCCTGACTTCTCGGGGCGGGCAATCGGTTACGGGACGAAGCGCGGCGGCAAGGCGCCGATCCGGATCAGCCGGGCCGAGGTGCTGAACGGTGAGCTACCGAGCCGGATACTCGCGGCACTGGATGAGGCGGAGACGGTGCGTCTGCTGGGTGGCGAGCCTGCACGGGTTCGCGCGTCGAGGGCCCAGGAGTTCTCCAGGCAGATTGCCGACTACGCCAGCGCGCACCAGCCTGCGTTGTTCGACAGTCTTCTCAAGGCAACCGAGCCAGTCGAGCCCCGGGCGGCAAAGCTGCAACGAGTCGTCCCCGGGCTGACCGGGCGGGCCGCAACAGCTGCGTTGGGCGAGGCCAACGCCGAGGAACTGGCCCGATTGGACGGCACTGCGAAGGTCCCTTCGCATTTGCAGGAGCTCGGTCGCTGGTATGGCCAGCAAGGACGCCTTACCCGGGCGCTGGCCGGGTTGCGCAGTGAGACCATGGCCTCGCCCGACAGCCGTCATCTCGCGTTGCAGACATTGGGTCGGCTGCCGGGCTGGTCGGATGACGTGCGTCTGGAACTCCGCGAAGGCAGTATCAGCGGCCCGCTGCTGGATGCCATCGGCAGCGAAACGGCCTCTGCGCACAAGTATCTGGTCAAGTACGCCGATGCCTTTCAAGCCGCCAACGAGCGTGGCGAGCCGCTCAATGGCATTCCCCACAGGGGGGATAACTTTTTCAGCTCGTTGATGCATGCCTTGCCCGATCCGGCACGGCAGGCGCTGGGGCTGCCGCATGTCGGACAGAGCGTCGAGCTGCAAGGTGCGATCGCTGAACGAGCGCTTGCCGAGCGCAGTCAGTCGGCCTGGCTTCTGCGTGCAGGCGCCGCAGAAAAACCATGGTTCAAGCCGCCGCAGCGTATTGCCTCCCGACTGCTTGGCTATCGCGCGAGTGGCGATGGGCCGGGGCCGGATCCGTCGTTGACCGGTCACGTCCAGAATGTCTACCCGGATCTTACCGATGTTCAGGCACGCGGTTTCATCCTTGAACAATGGCGTCTGGGCAAGAATGACCAGCAGATCTTTCATTTGCTCAATAATCGATTGAGCGAGTGGCGGAGTCTGGAAACAACGCTCGATCAATGGTTGATGTCGCAGAATTTGCGTTTGCGCGCTTCTCGGGACGAGTTCGTCAGTGTGGTGCAAAACATCAAGGACTGTTGGCGCAATGCACCGTTGGCCGGACACGATCCGCAAGCGGCCCGCCTGACGCTGATCAGTGACGCGTCGCTGCCTTCGTTGGCGGCGGACTTTTCCCATGTGCGCGAACTGATGTTGCGCGTTCCGGTCGTGGGCGACACGCTTGCGGCATTTCCCAATGTCGAGAAACTGACATTGACCGCCAGTGTTGCGGAGTTCGACAAAGTGCTCGCGACGTTGAGGACGTTGCGGCACATGACCCGCCTGAAACTTTCCACACCGATTACCGGGCAAGTGGCGACACGGCTTCGGGAACTGAACCGGCTTGAAGAGCTGGAGCTGCACTGTTCCTCTGGAGGCATGAACCCGGTGGTGCCCATGACGCTCGACGTCGGCGGCATGCGCCAATTGCGCAGGCTCGAAATCGGCAGCCCGCAAATGCACCAGTGGCCGCGCGGTGTTCTGGACTTGCCACGACTGGAACGCCTGAATTTGCGATCAACCGCGATCAATAGCCTGCCGATGGAAATCTATGAAGGCCATCAGCGGCTGTTGTCCGGCCTGTCGCTGGACTGGTCGAAATTCCCGCGTCGGGTGTTCAAGCCGATCTACGAATTTATCCGCAGCCAGCCCCGGCATTTGATCGATCTGGACGAAATGGTCGCGGATTACTGCCGCGGTGAGCTCAAGCGTTTTGTCGGCATGGAGCCGAGCCTTTTCGATGTCCTGAGTACGGGGTTCAAGGCGCAATGGCCAGACATCGGCAGCCGCTTCGCCGCGATCGAATCCCTGAGCGAGCAGTTCAGCGAACTCAACCGGCTTCAGGAGTGGGTCGGTTCCGAGCCGACGGTCCTCAACGGCGGTGCAGTACGTTCGGCAGTGGCCGAGGCGCTGAAGACCAGCTGGCGCAGCGGGTTGTTCCAGCGTTATGGCGCGCGCACCGAGAGCCTGTTTTACAACCTGTATGTCAGCCTGCCCAATGATGCCTCGGTGCTGGATATTCTCGGCTCGCCGGTGGACAGTCTGCCGGCCCTGTCGCCTGAGGGGTTCGCTCATGTCAGAAGTCTGAATCTGGCCGGGTTGCAGGCCCCGGTCGAACAGTTGCGCGGTTTTATCCGCACGTTTCGCGGGGTCGATAACCTCGACCTGAGCCATTGTGGCTTGACCGAACTGCCGCTGGACTCAAGCGATCTGCCGGCACTCGAAACCCTGAACCTGCATGACAACCCGCTGAACAGCATCGATGTGCGCGGGATGAATCGCCTGATGGCACTGGACCTTAGCGCGACGACCCTGCGCGAATGGCCGGTCGGTGCGGAGTCTCTGCCGGAGCTGACCTGGCTGGATCTCAGCGACAGTCAGTTGACCGCGCTGCCGGAGGCGTTGCTGGCGCGTGATGCGTTGTTGCTTGATACCAGCCTGGTTGGCACACCGCTTACCGAGCAGGCCAAAGTGTCGCTGGGCAGTGCGCGCCAGCGCATCGAAGAGGCCAGAGGTCTGATGCCTGGATCGCTTCAGCGCTTTGCCCTGGAAGAACCGCGCCATCGCACGCCGCCTGCGGAAAGCGGCTCGGTGATCGCCCGGCGGTTGCTGCCGCTGCCTCCGCTCACGGCAACGGGCGAGGGGGCGGCCGGGTGGGCTGCTCGCGTCCGGCGTTTGCGTCCGCAGTACGACAGCGCGCAGGCGCAGCAGGCGATAGTACGGATGCAGGGCGCCGGGTTGACCGAGGTGCAGATCGGTGCGCGAATCGACGCATGGGAGCAGACATTCGAGTCGCTGACCCGGCGTCTGAACGATTGGCTGTTCACCCATGAAACCCGCGGCATGGATTGGGTCGTGTCATCGCGCACCCGCCAACTTGCGGCGCAGCGGATCATCGAATGCTGGCGTGAAGGTACGATTGACTGGAATGGCGTGACTGATCGAGAGCTGAACCTCGACGGTCTGCAAGTCGGCAATCTGCCTGAACTGTCAGAGGCGTTTCCTGCGGTGAGCACCCTGAATCTGGCGGGGGTCAAGCTTTCCACCGATGGCTCCAGTGCTTTCCTCAGGGCATTCACGCAGGTGCGAAAGCTCAACCTCAGCGGCAACCACTTGCCGGCAATCCCTGAGCCTGTCGGGCAAATGCGTCAGCTGGAACGACTGGAACTGTCACTCACCGGCCTCGCGGATTCCGCAGCGCTGGATCAAGCGCTCGAGGGGCTGTCGCAGTTGCAGTGGCTGGACCTGAGCCATAACGGCCTGCGCACATTCAGCGTCACTCGTCTCGAGCGACTGGAACGGCTGGACCTGCGTGACAACCTGCTCACGGCATGGCCGGAAGGCGTGCTGCAAGCGCCCCGTCTGCGAGTGATCGACCTGAGCAACAACGAGATCTCGTCGATTCCTGTCGAGTTGTACGACCGCGACCATGCCATGTTGCTCGCCGGCAGCAATCTGTCGGAGAACTACGAGATATCGCAGCAAAGCCTGATGCGCCTGCGTGAGTACGCCGATGCCCATGGGCGTCGCGATGTGTTGGGTATGACGTATGCCGATATCGACCGGATGATCGATGACATGGAAAGTACGACCGAAAGCGACGACGAAGGCGCGGGTACAGAGAGTGATGCAGAACCGGATGAAGTGGTCCCGACACTCGCTGAAAGCATCCTCGAACAACAAGCCGCGCCCTGGATTGAAAACATCCCGCAAGAGGACGCCGCACGATATCGGGCCATGTGGCAGCGGTTGGCTGCCGAGCCTGACAACGGGGCGTTCTTCCATCTGCTTTCACGGATGCCGGACACCGAAGAGTTCCGGGTGTTTCGCGCCGACCTGACCCGGCGCGTGTGGGAAGTTGTCGAGGCGGCGGATGGCAGTCAGGAGCTGCGCGACACGCTGTTTTCGATGGCGACCACCCACACCACCTGTGTTGATGGCCGCACCCTGGCGCTCAGTGAAATCGAGGTCAAGGTCTTCGAGTACAACGCCTTGCGACACTTGCAGCCCGGCCTCGCGGCGAAGGGGCGCGCCTTGCTCGACTTGTCGCGGCAGCTGTTCCGCCTGGGCGAGGTGGAAAAACTGGCCGCACGCAGCATGGGCCGTCACGCCGATCCGGCGGAAGTGCGACTGCAATACCGGATCGGTCTGACTTCAGGCTGGGAGGACGGTCTGCAACTGCCGGGGCAACCCAGCCACATGCGATTTGCCCGGCCGATCAGGGGCGAGGAGCTGGCGACCGCGCGTGACGCCGTCGTGAAGGCGGAAAAAGGCGAGCGGTTCTATGAAGAACTGATCAGCCGCGATTACTGGGTGCAGTACCTGACCGAGAAGTACCCGGATGAGCTCGGTGCGCTCAAGCGCAGCGCGGATGAAAAGCTGCAACGACTTGAGGACGAATATGAGGGCGTGACCAGCACGGCATACCAAGAGGCGGTTCAGGCGCTCGAGATCGAGCGTGGTATCGAGCGCAACCAGCAACTGATTGCCCTGTCGCGCCTGGAAACCGGCGAACCGGTGACGGTCGGGCTCGACGATGAGCAGCCTGGTACTTCAGGTTATCTGATGGACACCTCAACCCGCTGAGGCGCCGCCAGCCCCGATCGTCGAAAGCTCGACGACCGGGGCTTTGGCTCAGAACAGAAAGTAACGCTGGGCCATTGGCAGGGTTTCGGCCGGTTCACACCAGAGCAACACCCCGTCGGCCTTGACCTGATAGGTCTGCGGGTCGACGTCGATGTTGGGCAGGTAGTCGTTGTGGATCAGGTCGGTTTTCTGCACGTCGCGGCAACCTTTGACCACCGCGATTTTCTTCTTCAGGCCCAATGCTTCGGGCAATCCCGACGCCTGCGCCGCCTGACTGATGAAGGTCAGGCTGGTGGCGTGCAGCGAGCCGCCGTAACTGGCGAACATCGGGCGGTAGTGCACCGGTTGCGGGGTCGGGATCGACGCGTTGGCGTCGCCCATCAGGCTGGCGGCGATGGCGCCGCCCTTGAGGATCAGCGTCGGTTTCACGCCGAAGAATGCCGGGCGCCACAGCACCAGATCGGCCCATTTGCCGACTTCCACCGAACCCACTTCATGACTGATGCCATGGGTGATCGCCGGGTTGATCGTGTACTTGGCGATGTAGCGTTTGGCGCGGAAGTTATCGTTGCCTTCGCCGTCCTGCGCGAGCGGCCCGCGCTGTTTCTTCATCTTGTCGGCGGTCTGCCAGGTGCGCGTGATGACTTCGCCGACGCGGCCCATGGCCTGGCTGTCGGAGCTGATCATCGAGAACGCGCCGAGGTCGTGGAGGATGTCTTCGGCGGCAATGGTTTCGCGGCGGATGCGACTCTCGGCGAACGCCACGTCCTCGGCGATGCTCGGGTCGAGGTGGTGGCAGACCATCAGCATGTCGAGGTGTTCGTCGATGGTGTTGCGGGTGAACGGCCGGGTCGGGTTGGTCGAACTCGGCAGTACGTTGGCGAAACCGCAGGCCTTGATGATGTCCGGCGCGTGGCCGCCACCGGCACCTTCGGTGTGATAGGTGTGGATGGTCCGGCCCTTGAACGCGCCGAGGGTGGTTTCGACGAAACCGGACTCGTTGAGGGTGTCGGTGTGGATCGCTACCTGCACGTCGTACTGGTCGGCGACGCTCAGGCAGTTGTCGATGCTCGCCGGGGTGGTGCCCCAGTCTTCGTGCAGCTTGAGGCCGATGGCGCCGGCCTTGACCTGTTCGATCAACGGCTCCGGCAGGCTGGCGTTGCCCTTGCCGGTGAGGCCGATGTTCATCGGGAATGCGTCCGCCGCCTGGAGCATCCGCGCCAGGTGCCACGGCCCTGAAGTGCAGGTGGTGGCGTTGGTGCCGGTGGCTGGTCCCGTGCCGCCGCCGATCATGGTGGTGACACCGCTCATCAGCGCTTCTTCGATCTGCTGCGGGCAGATGAAGTGGATGTGGGTGTCGATGCCGCCGGCCGTGAGGATCATGCCTTCGCCGGCAATCACTTCGCTGCTGGCGCCGATGGCAATGGTCACGCCGGGCTGCACGTCCGGGTTGCCGGCCTTGCCGATCGCGGCGATGCGCCCGTCCTTGAGGCCCACGTCAGCCTTGACGATGCCCCAGTGGTCGATGATCAGCGCGTTGGTGATGACGGTGTCGACCACTTCGGCCGCCAGCAACTGGCTCTGGCCCTGGCCGTCGCGGATCACTTTGCCGCCGCCGAATTTCACTTCTTCGCCGTAGGTGGTGAAGTCCTGTTCGACCTCGATCCACAGCTCGGTGTCGGCCAGGCGCACCTTGTCGCCGACGGTGGGGCCGAACATGTCGGCGTAGGCTTGTCTGGAAATCTTCATCTGGCGTCCTTCAGGAAAATAGCGGTGAGCCATTGACCCTCACCCTAACCCTCTCCCGGAGGGAGAGGGGACTGATCGCGGTGAGGCAGTTATCGGTGGTTGGCTCCCTCTCCCCTGGGAGAGGGCTGGGGTGAGGGGCTGCGGTACACGCGGACTCAGAGGTCACCCATGACCCGCCCGGCAAACCCGAACACCCGCCGGTGCCCGGCATAGTCCACCAGTTCCACCTCGCGGCTCTGCCCAGGCTCGAAGCGCACGGCGGTGCCCGCCGGAATGTTCAGGCGCATGCCACGGCTGGCGGCGCGGTCGAAGGTCAGGGCGTCGTTGGTCTCGAAAAAATGGTAGTGCGAGCCGACCTGGATCGGTCGGTCGCCGCTGTTCGCCACTTTCAGGCTGACGGTGCGACGACCGACGTTGAGTTCGATGTCGCCGGGCTGGATCCGGTATTCGCCGGGAATCATCAGTTCGCTCCTTGCAGGACTTTGTAATAGAGGGCCGTCGGGCGGTAGGTGCCGTTCGGGTCGCAGGCGTAGTCGGGAATTTCCCCGGCGCGGGTGTAACCCAGGGCCTTGTAGAAATCTTCGGCGGGGGAGCCGGCCTCGGTGTCGAGGTAAAGCATGCCGCGCTTGTACTGACGCGCGGTCTGTTCCAGTGCTTGCATCAACTGCTGGCCGAGGCCGCGTCGCCGGGCGTGTTCGCGCACCAGCAGTTTCTGCACCTCGGCGCGGTTCAGGCCGTTGGCCTTCTGGCACAGGCTCAACTGGACGCTGGCTTGCACCTGTTCGTCCTTGACCACCACCCACAGCAAGACGTTGCCCTTGTTCAGGTTGTCCTGCACATCGTCGAAATAGGCGCGGGCCTGCGCGGCATCGAGGTCGGCCATGAAGCCGACGCTGGCGCCATAACCCACGGCGTCGAGCAGCAGGTCGATCAGGCCCTGACGATAGTGCGCAAAACTTTCAGCATTGACGCGTCGCAGTTGGGCGGGGTTCATCGGTGTCACTCCTTGTGGGCGGGCGGCGGCTCCGCGCCAGGATTGAGGGTCAGTTGCATGAAGGTCAGGTCGAGCCAGCGGCCGAACTTGGTGCCGACTTGCGGCATCTGCCCGGTGGTGATGAAACCGGCGCGCTCGTGCAGGCGGATAGACGCAGCGTTGCCGCTCTCGATAGCGGCGACCATGACGTGCTTGTCGCAGGTTTTCGCGCGTTCGATCAGCGCGGTCATCAGTTGCGGGCCGAGGCCGTTGCCGCGCTGGTCGCTGCGCACGTAGACCGAGTGCTCGACGGTGTGGCGGAAACCGTCGAACGGCCGCCAGTCACCGAACGAAGCGTAGCCGAGGGTGGTGTTGTCGGCGTCGACGATCACCAGGATCGGATAACCCTGGGCCTGACGCGCGCTGAACCACGCCTGACGGTTGCCGAGGTCGACGGCGGACTCATTCCAGATCGCCGTGGTGTTGAGCACGGCGTCGTTGTAGATGTCGCGGATCGCCGGCAGGTCGGCGTGCAGGGCATCGCGGATGGTGTAAGTCATGGCGCGGCCTCAGACGATCGGTTGGTGGACGGTGACCAGTTTGGTGCCGTCGGGGAACGTCGCTTCGACCTGGATCTCCGGGATCATTTCCGGGATGCCTTCCATCACCTGATCGCGGGTCAGCAGGGTGGTGCCGTAGTGCATCAGTTCGGCCACGGTCTGGCCGTCACGAGCGCCTTCGAGCAGCGCCGCCGAGATGTAGGCCATGGCTTCCGGGTAGTTGAGCTTCACGCCACGGGCCAGTCGCCGCTCGGCAACGAGGCCGGCGGTGAAGATCAGCAGCTTGTCTTTTTCGCGTGGGGTCAGGTCCATCGTTTTAAATCCATTTGGGCAGATTTGTGTGGTTCTTGTGGTGAGTGGGGTGCCAGTCAGACCCAGCCCTCACCCTAACCCTCTCCCGGAGGGAGAGGGGACTGATCTCGGTCGTTTTCAGTGGCCAGTTCAGTCAGTTGAATTCTCGTGTCTGAAACATTTCCAGCGGTCACCTCGGTCAGGCCCCCTCTCCCTCCGGGAGAGGGCGGGGGGTGAGGGCTGGTTTTCAGGTGTTCCATATTCTTGGCGGTACAGCCTCGCGTCCCATCAATTTCGGCCGCAACAAGCGCCACAATTCAATAAGCCACGCCCGCGCCAGCAACGCTTCACCGGCCAGACAACGGGCGACCAAAAGTCCGGGAAGTTGCGTCAGATCCCCACGCACGTGGTGGTTTAGCGAGCGGCAGCGCTCCAGCAATTCAGCATCAATCTCACCGGTGACCAGCAACGTCGCAAACACCGGATTGCCGTCCAGTCCGATCGGCGAATCAAGCAAGCCGTCATCGCCGACGATGCGCTGGCGCTCATGCCACAACAACCGCCCATCACGGCGAATATCCAGATGCGCCTGGAAATGCCCGAGGTCGAAACGCTCGCCACTGGCCGGACGCCCGAGGGCCACCACGTCCCAGTAAAACAGTCGCGCATCGCCTTCAAGCTCGATCGAGGTCGTGAGTTCAGCCTGGGCGGCGCTGTAGACGATGGTTTCCTGGGGCAGCCATTCCAGTGTCGCGCCATCGGCGACATGCAGGTTCAGCGACTGATAAGCGGGCCCTGCCGCGCGATACCACTTGGCCGCGCCGGGGCTGGTGATCTGCGCCCAGGCGCCTTGTTCGACGCGGGCGCTGATGTCCAGCCGGTCACCGCCGGCGATCCCGCCCGGCGGGTGGACGATGATGTGCTGACAGACCTCGGGCCCTTCGGCATACAGATGCTTTTGCACCCGCAACGGGCCGAGGTGCCGGCGTCGGGTCGGCCGCGTGCAATCGCCGAAGCGGGCGTAGGCCAGCTCCAGCTCGGCGTGCCAGCTCGGGGTAAACAGGGCAGTCGCAACAGGTAAGTTCATGTTTTCTGATTATCGTTAGGACGCTACAGATTAGACCGTAACCTCAAATAGTCACCAGCCCGCGTACACCTTCGG
Source organism: Pseudomonas paraglycinae (assembly GCF_021601625.1). Classification (GTDB taxonomy): domain Bacteria; phylum Pseudomonadota; class Gammaproteobacteria; order Pseudomonadales; family Pseudomonadaceae; genus Aquipseudomonas; species Aquipseudomonas paraglycinae. Next base: position 451,935 of record NZ_BQHR01000001.1, read on the forward strand.
CTTCCATATTTTCGCCACGGCCCTGCTGCACGATCTCGCCCCGGGACATCACCAGGTACTGATCGGCCAGTTCGGCGGCGAAATCGTAGAACTGCTCCACCAGCAGAATCGCCATGTCGCCCCGGGCCGCGAGCTTCTTGATCACCGCGCCGATTTCCTTGATCACCGACGGCTGGATGCCTTCGGTGGGTTCGTCGAGAATCAGCAAACGCGGACGGCTGGCCAGTGCGCGGCCGATGGCGAGCTGCTGTTGCTGACCACCGGACAAGTCGCCGCCGCGCCGCTGTTTCATTTGCAACAGCACCGGGAACAGCTCGTAGATGAACGCCGGCACTTCTTTGGCTTCGCTGCCGGGGAAACGTGACAGACCCATCAGCAGGTTTTCTTCCACGGTCAGCCGGCCGAAAATTTCCCGGCCCTGCGGCACGTAGGCGATCCCGGCGTGCACCCGTTGATGCGGCTTGAACGTGGTGATCGGTTTGCCTTCCCAGTTCACCGCGCCTTCCTTGGCCGGCAACAGGCCCATCAGGCATTTGAGCAGCGTGGTCTTGCCCACACCGTTACGCCCGAGCAGGCAGGTCACTTCGCCGACCTTCACGTCAAAGCTCAGGCCGCGCAGGATGTGGCTACCGCCGTAGTACTGGTGCAGCTTGTCGACTTGCAGCATGTTCAAATTCTCCCCGGTGATCGTTCCCACGCTCTGCGTGGGAATGCCGCCATGGACGCTCTGCGTCCGCCGTGATGTGACGCGGAGCGTCACGGGATGCATTCCCACGCGGAGCGTGGGAACGATCTGATCGGATTCCTCTTCAGCGGCCGAGGTAAACCTCGATCACTCGCTCGTTGTCCTGCACCTGTTCCAGCGACCCCTCGGCCAGCACGCTGCCCTGGTGCAACACGGTGACGTGGTCGGCAATCGAGCCGACGAAGCCCATGTCGTGTTCCACCACCATCAGCGAATGCTTGCCCGCGAGCGACTTGAACAGCTCGGCGGTGAACTCGGTTTCGGCGTCGGTCATGCCGGCCACCGGTTCATCGAGCAGCAGCAGTTGCGGGTCCTGCATCAGCAACATGCCGATTTCCAGAAACTGTTTCTGTCCGTGGGACAGCAGCCCCGCCGGGCGATTGACCGAGGTGGTCAGGCGAATGGTGTCGAGCACTTCGCTGATCCGGTCTTTCTGCTCGCCGCTCAACCTCGCCCGCAGGCTGGCCCACACCGACTTGTCGGTTTTCTGCGCCAGCTCCAGGTTCTCGAACACGCTCAGCGCTTCGAACACCGTCGGCTTCTGGAACTTGCGCCCGATGCCGGCCTGGGCGATCTGCACTTCGCTCATCTGCGTCAGGTCGAGGGTTTCACCGAACCACGCCTTGCCGTGGCTCGGCCGGGTCTTGCCGGTGATCACGTCCATCAGCGTGGTTTTGCCCGCGCCGTTGGGGCCGATGATGCAGCGCAGTTCGCCGACGCCGATGTACAGGTTCAGATTGTTCAGCGCCCGGAAGCCGTCGAAGCTGACGCTGATGTCTTCCAGGGTCAGGATTGTGCCGTGGCGGGTGTCGAGGCCCGGACCGACGCGTTGCCCGAGGCCGATCGAGTCGCGGCTGGTGCCTTCGTCCTTGTTCGGCTCCACCGGGAAAAAGGCCGGTTCCAGCATGAATTCAGCGCTCGCCGTGACTCTCATGATTCACCTCGTTTCTTCAGCAGACCGATCACACCCTTGGGCAGGTACAACGTCACGACGATGAACAGCGCGCCGAGGAAGAACAGCCAGTATTCGGGGAACGCCACGGTGAACCAGCTCTTCATGCCGTTGACCACGCCGGCGCCGAGCAGCGGGCCGATCAGGGTACCGCGCCCGCCAAGGGCTACCCACACGGCAGCTTCGATCGAGTTGGTCGGCGACATTTCGCTCGGGTTGATGATCCCCACCTGCGGCACGTACAACGCGCCAGCCAGACCACACAACACCGCGCTCAACACCCAGACGAACAGCTTGAAACCACGCGGGTCGTAGCCGCAGAACATCAAGCGGTTCTCTGCATCGCGCAGCGCGGTCAGCACCCGGCCGAACTTGCTGCGGGCCAGGCGCCAGCCGATGAACAGGCTCGCCACCAGCAGCAACACCGTCGCCAGAAACAGCACCGCGCGAGTGCCGGGTTCGGTGATGCCGAAACCGAGGATCGTGCGGAAATTGGTGAAACCGTTGTTGCCGCCGAAGCCGGTCTCGTTGCGGAAAAACAGCAGCATCCCGGCGAAGGTCAGGGCCTGGGTCATGATCGAGAAATACACGCCCTTGATCCGCGAACGGAAGGCGAAGAAACCGAACACCAGCGCCAGCAACCCCGGCGCCAACACCACCAGGCACATCGCCCAGAGGAAGCTGCCGGTGCCGCTCCAGTACCACGGCAACTCGGTCCACGACAGAAAGGTCATGAACGCCGGCAGACCATCACCGGCGGCCTGACGCATCAGGTACATGCCCATTGCATAACCGCCGAGGGCGAAGAACAGACCGTGACCCAGCGACAAGAGACCTGCGTAACCCCAGACCAGATCCAGCGCCAGGGCGACGATGGCGTAGCAGAGAATCTTGCCGACCAGCGTCAGGGTGTAGGCCGAAACATGCAGCGCACTGTCCGCCGGCAACAGCGACAGCAGCGGCAGGGCGATCAGCAAGGCGAGCACCACCGCGCCGATGGCGAGGGTGACTTTCGGGCCGGCCTTTTGTGTGGCCGTGACTAGTAGAGGCTGGTTCATCAGTCGATCACCCGTCCTTTCAGTGCGAAGAGGCCTTGCGGACGTTTCTGGATGAACAGAATGATCAGCGCGAGGATCAGGATCTTGCCGAGCACCGCACCGATCTGCGGTTCGAGAATCTTGTTGGCGATGCCCAGGCCGAATGCGGCGAACACGCTGCCGGCCAGTTGGCCGACGCCGCCGAGCACCACCACCAGGAACGAGTCGATGATGTAGCTCTGGCCGAGGTCAGGGCCGACGTTGCCAATCTGGCTCAGCGCCACGCCACCGAGCCCGGCGATGCCCGAACCGAGGCCGAAGGCGAGCATGTCGACGCGCCCTGTCGGCACGCCGCAGCAGGCGGCCATGTTGCGATTCTGGGTGACGGCGCGCACGTTCAGGCCGAGGCGGGTCTTGTTCAGCAGCAGCCAGGTCAGCACCACCACGAACAACGCAAAAGCGATGATCACGATGCGGTTGTACGGCAGCACCAGATTCGGCAGCACCTGAATCCCGCCGGACAGCCACGCCGGGTTCGCCACTTCAACGTTCTGCGCACCGAACACCAGTCGCACCAGCTGAATCAGCATCAGGCTGATGCCCCAGGTGGCGAGCAGGGTTTCCAGTGGTCGACCGTAGAGGTGACGGATCACCGTGCGCTCCAGCGCCATGCCGATGGCGGCCGTGACGAAGAACGCCACCGGCAGCGCGATCAGCGGATAGAACTCGATGGCATTCGGCGCGTAGCGCTGGAACATCAGCTGCATGACGTAGGTCGAGTAGGCGCCGAGCATCAGCATCTCGCCGTGGGCCATGTTGATCACACCCAGCAGGCCGAAAGTGATCGCCAGACCCAGCGCCGCGAGCAACAGAATCGAACCGAGAGACATGCCACTGAAGGCCTGGCCGAGCAGTTCGCCGACCAGCAGTTTGCGCTTGACCTGGGCGAGGCTGGTTTCGGCGGCGGTGCGCACGTTGGCATCGGTTTCGACGCCGGGTTCGAGCAGGCCTTCGAGGCGGGTGCGGGCCAGTGGATCGCCGGTTTCACCGAGCAGACGCACGGCCGCGAGGCGCACCGCCGGGTCGGTGTCGACCAGTTGCAGGTTGGCCAGCGCAAGGCTCAGGGCGGCGTGGACGCTTTCGTCTTGTTCGCCAGCCAGTTGCTGGTCGAGGAATTTCAGCTGCGCCGGTTTGGCGCTTTTCTGCAATTGCTGCGCGGCGGTCAGACGGGTTTTGGCGTCGGCGGCGAGCAATTGGTGGCTGGCCAGAGCGGTGTCGATCAGACCCCGCAGGCGGTTGTTCAGGCGCAGGGTTTTGGGTTGGCCGTCGACGGTCAGTTCGCCTTGTTGCAGGGCGTTGATCAGTTCGATACGCGCCGGATCGGGCTGCGCGGCCCAGGCTTCCAGCAGTTTGGCCTGTTGCATCGGGTTGGCGGCGACGAAGTCTTCCGCATCTCCGGCATGGACGGCCATCGGCAGCAAAAGTGCGACGGCCAGGATCAAGCGGTAAAGGGCAGTGGGCATAACGGGCATTCCTGTATTGATCGTTCCCACGCTCTGCGTGGGAATGCCTCAACGGACGCTCCGCGTCCGCTCTTGGGACGCAGAGCGTCCCCGGCTGCATTCCCACGCAGAGCGTGGGAACGATCAGGTTGAGCGGGTTAACTCAGTTGCTCTTCACCGCATACTCCGGCTTCTTGTCATTACCCGGAATGAACGGGCTCCAAGGCTGCGCACGAATCGGCCCCTCGGTCTGCCACACCACGTTGAACTGACCATCGCTCTGGATTTCGCCGATCATCACCGGTTTGTGCAGGTGGTGATTGATCTTGTCCATGGTCAGGGTGTAGCCGGACGGCGCGGCAAAGGTCTGGCCGCCGAGGGCTTCGCGGACCTTGTCGACGTCGGTCGATTTGGCTTTCTCCGCCGCCTGCGCCCACATGTGGATGCCGACGTAAGTGGCTTCCATCGGGTCGTTGGTCACCGCTTTGTCGGCGCCCGGCAGGTTGTGTTTCTTCGCGTAGGCTTTCCAGTCGGCGACGAATTTCTTGTTAGCCGGGTTATCCACCGACTCGAAGTAGTTCCACGCCGCGAGGTTGCCCACCAGCGGCTTGGTGTCGATGCCGCGCAGTTCTTCTTCACCCACCGAGAACGCCACCACCGGTACGTCGGTGGCCTTCAGGCCCTGGTTGGCCAGCTCTTTGTAGAACGGCACGTTGGAGTCGCCGTTGACGGTGGAGATCACAGCGGTCTTGCCGCCGGCCGAGAATTTTTTGATGTTGGCGACGATGGTTTGATAGTCGCTATGACCGAACGGGGTGTAGACCTCTTCGATGTCTTTGTCCGCTACGCCTTTGGAATGCAGGAACGAACGCAGGATCTTGTTGGTGGTGCGCGGGTATACATAGTCGGTGCCGAGCAGGAAGTAGCGCTTGGCGCTGCCGCCTTCTTCGCTCATCAGGTATTCAACCGCCGGGATCGCTTGCTGGTTTGGCGCGGCGCCGGTGTAGAACACGTTCGGCGACATCTCTTCACCTTCGTATTGCACCGGGTAGAACAGCAGGCCGTTGAGTTCTTCGAACACCGGCAGCACCGATTTGCGCGACACCGAGGTCCAGCAGCCGAACACCACCGCGACCTTGTCCTGGGTCAGCAACTGCCGGCCCTTTTCCGCGAACAGCGGCCAGTTCGACGCCGGGTCGACCACCACCGGCTCAAGCATCTTGCCGTTCACCCCGCCCTTGGCGTTGATCTCGTCGATGGTCATCAACGCCATGTCCTTGAGCGACGTTTCGGAGATCGCCATGGTGCCGGACAACGAATGCAGAATCCCGACCTTGATGGTCTCGGCGGCCTGTACGGTCCAGGTCATGCCCATCGCGGCAATGGATGCCGTGAGTGTGAAAGCCTTGATCAAACTGCGACGCTTCATTGTGCGATCTCCATGAACGTTAAAGTTTTTTATGGTTGGCAGATGCGAACGACTGAAGGCTGTTTTGCAAGGGCTGTGCCCGGTCGGGTTTGGGCAGGGAAATGTCGGTTTAGAGCGGTTGTGCACGGAGTTGGCGCACCATGAGGGGACGTGTTGCATGCAAAGGTGCAGCGGGGTGCGCCAGATTGGGGCGCACCCGGAGGATTCAGCGGCGGCGCATCAAGCCGATGAAGAACAGCCCGCCGAGGGCGGCGGTGGCGACGCCGATGGGCAGGTCTTCGGGGGCGATCAGCGTCCGCGCCGCGACGTCGACCCACACCAGAAACACACTGCCGAGCAACACGCACACTGGCAGCAGACGTCGGTGCTCGGCACCGATCAGGCGCCGGGCAATGTGCGGCACCATCAGCCCGACAAAGCCGATGGAGCCGCTGATCGACACCAGCACCCCGGTCATCAATGAAGCAATCACGAACACCCGCAGACGCACCGCCCGGGCGTTCAGGCCGAGGGTGACGGCGGTCTGTTCGCCGGCCATCAAGGCGTTCAGCGGACGGGCCATGCCGATCAGCAGAATCAGTCCGAGCAACACACTGAGCGCCGGCACCGCCAACAACTCCCAGCGCGCCAGACCCAGGCCGCCGAGCATCCAGAACATCACCGCCGAACTGGCCCGGTGATCGCCCATGAACAACAGCAGATTGGCGATCGCCATCATTACGAACGACACCGCCACGCCACACAGCAGCAGGCGATCACTGTCCAGTCGTCCGTGACGGTTGGCGATGCCCAGTACCAGAAACATGCTCAACAATGCGCCGATGAATGCGGCAATCGGCAAGGTCAGCAGGCCGACGATTTCACCGACGTGCAGCACCACGATCACTGCGCCGAGGGTGGCGCCGGAGGTGACGCCAAGCAGGTGCGGATCGGCCAGCGGATTGCGCGTAACCGCTTGCAACACCGCGCCGATCAGCGCCAGCCCGGCACCGACCAATGCACCGAGCAGCATGCGCGGTACGCGGATCAGCCAGACGATGTGTTCCTGACCGGCGCTCCAGTCCGGCACACCGAGGCCGAACAGTTTGTGCAGCAGAATCCGCCACACCACGTCCACCGGCACCCGTGCCGGACCGAAGCCCAGCGACACCACGCACGACACCAGCAGCACCGCACCGAGGGCTATCAGCAACCAGCCGTAACGACGATTGATCATTCGCCGTGGAAACCTTTGGCCAGGGTTTCCACCGCCAGCACGTTGTCGATCCCCGGCGTGGCCTGCACGTAAGGGATGACGATGAAGCGCTGGTTCTTGATCGCGTCCACCGATTGCAGCGCCTTGTTCTTCAGCAGGAATTCAATCTTCTGCTCGGCTGTGATTTCGCTGTAGTCGACGATCACGATCACCTGCGGATTGCGCTCGACCACGGTTTCCCAGTTGACCCGGGTCCAGCTCGCTTCGACGTCATTGAGAACGTTGCGCCCACCGGCCGCGTCGATCAGCGCTTGCGGCATGCCGAGGCGGCCGGAGGTCATGGCGCGGTCTTCGCCGCTGTCGTACAGGAACACCCGTGGTTTTTCAGCGGGCAGGTCTTTGCGGATTTCGGCGACCTGACTTTGCATGTCAGCGATCAGCGCGTTGGCGCGATCCTGCACGTCGAAAATCTTTCCGAGATTGCGCAGGTCGTTGTAGGTGTCGTCCAACGTCGCGGCCGGGCGATTCATCACGAAGGCGCAGGACTCGGTCAGTTCATAGACGTTGATGCCCAGCGGTTGCAGGGTCTGCGGCGTGAGATCGCCGCCGACACGCATGCCGTAATCCCAGCCGGCGAAGAAGAAATCGACGTTGGCGTTGAGCAGGGTTTCCACCGACGGGTACTTGGCTGCCAGCTCCGGCAGACCGTCGAGAAGACTCTGCATTTCAGGCGTTACCGACTTCCAGCCACTGACGCCGCTGTAGCCGGCCATCTTCGACTTGAGGCCGAGGGCGAGCATCATCTGGGTCATGTTGATGTCGTGACTGACCGCGTGCTTCGGCGCTTCCTTGAAGGTGACTTCACGGTTGCAGCTCTGGATCGTCAGCGGGTACTTCGTGGCCTCGGCGAAGGCGTGGGTGGTGCCCAGCAACAGAGCGAGGCAAAGCAGGGAGCGCACAGTCATGGTCGGGTTATCCAGGTGATTCGCGGGTAGCCGTGAAGGGGGTGAGGATCGATCAATGCTTCGACGCCGAACACGTCGCGCAGCAGTTCGACGGTCAGGACTTGTTGCGGGGTGCCGCTGGCGACGATGCGACCGTGGTTGATCACATACAGCCGGTCGCAGAACGCGGCAGCCAGGTTCAGGTCGTGGATGCTCGCCAGCGTGCCGATCTGCAAACGCTTGACCAGTTGCAGCAGTTCCAGCTGATAGCGCGGGTCGAGGTGGTTGGTCGGCTCGTCGAGGATCAGCAGTTGCGGTTGCTGGGTCAGGGCCCGGGCGAGGATCACGCGTTGTTTTTCACCACCGGACAACGTGGCGAACGCGTGGTCTTCGAAGCCGTCGAGGCCCACGGATTTGAGGGCCTGGGTGGCGAGGTGGCGGTCTTCCAGCGTGTCGCCGTCGAACAGGCCTTTGTGCGGCGTGCGGCCCATGGCGACCACTTCTTCGACGGTCAGGCCGAAGGCGTCGGGGAATTCCTGCAGCACCACGGCGATGCGTTGCGCGCACCAGCGCGAGGATTGCTTCCACACGTTGTGGTGATCGAGTCTGACCTCACCGGTTTCCGGCTGACTGAAGCGGTAGGCGCAACGCAACAGGCTGGTCTTGCCGCTGCCATTGGGCCCGATCAGCCCGACGAACTCACCGGCGGCCACTTGCAGCGAGGCGTCACGCAGCTGGAACTGGTGATGACAGTGGCCGTGGCCCAAGGGGGACCAAGCGAGATTAGTGAGGGACAGTGAGGTCATGTGAGGTTCAGTGTGATTTCTAAGGTTATGTCTGTCTGGTAGATCCATCCCCCTCACCCCAGCCCTCTCCCCCAAGGGGGCGAGGGGGAAAGGGAGCCGATCTTCGTGCTCTTCAAATCCTGAGTTCGACTCGGTATTTCAGGTCGGTGTAACTTGCCCAAACACCTCGGTCAGCCCCGTCCATAGGGGAAATGGGAGCCGATCTTCGTGCTCTTCAAATCCTGAGTTCGACCCGGTATTTCAGGTCGGTGTAACTTGCCCAAACACCTCGGTCAGTCCCCTCTCCCTCCGGGAGAGGGTTAGGGTGAGGGCGGGGCCAGTGAGTCAAAAGGTGTAGTCAGCCGTGACAAAGAACGAACGAGGTTCACCCAGAATCCACTGCTGGCCCTCATTGTATTGGCTTTGCGCGTACGTTCGGTCAAACAGATTGTTCACCTGCAATCCCAGCGTGGTGTTGCGCAGGGCTTTCCACGACAGCGTCGCATCGATTACGGTGTAGCTCGGCAGCTCGTTACGGTTGGCCATGTCGGCGTAGCGCGCATCGACGTAACGCACACCGGCACCGGCTTTCAGGTCATCGGTCAGCGCCTTGCTCAGCCAAAGATTGGCGGTGCGCCGTGGTACGTCCACCGGGCGATTGCCGTTGCGCGACACGGGGACGCCACCGACCACTTCTTCGAAATCGTCGTACTTGGCTTTGACGATGGCGGCGTTGGCCTGCAGCTGCCAGGCGTTCGGCAATTGCAGATCGAGGCTGGCTTCCAGGCCGTTCGACGATTGCTGGCCGACCTGCTGCTTGAGCGTCGGGTTGCCCGGATCGTCGGTCAGCAGCTTCTTCTTCACGATGCGATACGCCGCCAGGGTGAACTCGCCGCGCTGATCCCAGAACAGCTGCTTCAAGCCGATCTCGGTTTGCCGCGCGGTGGATAGATCATATTGCTGCTGACTCGGGCTCAGGGAAATCAGACCGCCGATGCCATCGGTGCTGGTGGCGACCTGGCCATAGAACGAAGTGTCCTGCGTCAGTGCGAACACCAGGCCGGCCTTCCAGTTGTTGCCGGTCAGGGTCTTGTCACTCTGGCTGCCGTCGACCAGGTTGTTGCGATCCACATGCACGTAGTCGCGGCGCACACCGGTTACCAACGACCAGCGTTCGCTCAGTTGCGTGCGGTTTTCGGCGAACACCGACATCTGTCTGGTGGTGCTGTCGAACTGATCGCGATACGGGTCGGCGCTCTCGAAGTAACCGGTTTGCGGGTGGTACAGATCCAGCGGTTGGCCGTTCGGCAATACGTCATTGAATGGCGAGTTGCTGTCGAGCTGGAAGCGTATGCGGTTGTAGTCGACGCCGGTCACGGTCTGGCTGTCGAGGCCGAACAGCGAATGCTTGAAGGTGAAGGTCTGGCGGTCGCCGACCTGTTCCTGTTTGTGGCCGATGCCGAAGTAACCGCTGCGGCTGAGTTGTTGGCTGCCAGCGTCGAAGTTGTAGTTCTCGGCGTTCTGCCAGCGGCGTTGGGCCTTGAGGTAGTACAGCTCGTTGCTGGCGCTGACTGCATCGTTGATCTGCCAGTCCGTGGTCAGGCGCGTCCATTGATCGTTGTAGTGCTGCTTGTCGTCGTGCACGTTGTAGTTTTTGTTGCGCAGGCTGTCTTTCAACTGGCCGTTGATCAGCGGCGTGCCGAAGTAGTTCTGTGGGCGTTGATCGCCGTAATCGTGGGCGAAGGTGAAGGTCAGGTCGTCAGTGGCCTGCCAGCGCAGGGCGGCGCTGATGAAGTCGCTGAATGAATCACCGCGATCGACCCAGCCATTGCTGCGCAGGCGGTTGAGGTTGAGGCGATAGCTCAGGGTGTCGGTCAGCGAACCGCCGCTGTCGAACGCCTGTTGCTGGCGGTCGAACGAGCCGTAGCCGACGCGCACGTGGTTTTCGATTTCGCCTTCGAACGGTTTCTTCGGGATCACGTTGACCACCGCACCGGTCGCGCCTTCGCCGTACAGCACCGAGGCCGGGCCGCGCAGGACATCGACGCGCTCCACCGACCAGGTGTCGACCGGGAACGTCACGGTGCCCATGCCGGTGTACATGCGGTTACCGTCATACAACTGCATCACCGAACTCTGCCCAGTAAAACCCCGAGCCTGCAACGAGGTGCCGCCATCGCCCGGCGTGCCGGTGCGGCTGATGCCGGTGCTGCGCGACACCGCGTCCTGCACGCTGCGATCGCCACGGGCGCGGACTTGCTCGCCGCTGAGGCTTTCGACGCTGGCCGGGGTTTCCATCGCGCTGAGGTTGAGACGCGAGCCGGCACTGGTCGGCGTGGTCAGGCTGACGGTCTGGTCGTCATTGGCCGGGGCGGTGATGGTGCCGGTGGGCAGCGTCAGCGGGGCATTGTCGGCGTGGGCGCTGTTGTTCAAGGCGAACAGACAGAGGCTGGACAAGAGGTACTTGTTCATCGGGGCGGTGAATCACTTCTTCAAAAGAAAAGCCCGCAGGCTCATGACGGTGCATGGCTGCGGGCAGAGCAGCAAATTTGCGTTATACAGTAACACTAAAAATTGCCGGAGTTTAAGCCCCGGCAGTTTAAAGATCTGTCTAAATCGCGCATCTCGCCTGTTTCATGATGAAGTTGAGGCAGATTCAGCTTGTCGGCCCAGACGCGACACCAGCAGCCGATCCAGCAACCACACCACCACCAGCGAAGCCCCCACCAGCGGAAACACCACCGCCAGCACCAGCATGATCGCCACCCCGGTTTTCCACTTCGGCAGGTCGTGGCGCAGCGGCGGCACGCCGAACTTGCCCTGTGGCCGGCGCTTCCACCAGATCACCACGCCGCTGACAGCGCTGAGCAGGATCATCAGGCAGATCAGCAACACGATGATCTGGTTGAAGGTGCCGAACATCTTGCCTTCGTGGAGCATCACGCCGATCTCGGTAGCCCGGGCAACAGCGCCGTACTGCTCGAAGCGCACGTCGGCCAAAACTTTGCCGGTGTACTGATCGACGTGCAGGGTCGCATCGTTACGCGGGTCGTCGGCGAATACCGCGATGGTGAACACGCCGGTGGCAGTGGTCGGCAGGGTGATGCTGTAGCCCGGCTCGACCTTGCGCTCGATGGCGATGTTTTGCACATCCTGCAGGCGGATGGTCGGTGCAGCGGGGCCGTGTTGCATGCCGCCGTGGGCCATGTGTTCGGCGTGGTCGCCGGACATCGGCATCGGCGTGTTTTCCATCGCCCACGGTACGGTCTGGCGCGCAGCGTTGTTGAGGCTGCCGGCCTCGACGTCGGAGGTCGGCACGTTGTCCCACATCGCCGCCGGGAACACGTTCCACACCTGCGCGTACTGCTTGCCCCAGAAGCCGGTCCAGGTCATGCCGCTGAGCAGCATCACCAGCAGCAAGGCCGCGCCCCAGAATCCGGTCACGGCATGCAGGTCACGCCACAGCACGCGGCCGCGACTGCTCAGGCGTGGCCACAAAATTCCCGCTGCCTGACCTCGCGGCCACCACAGGAAAACCCCGGACACCACCAGCACCACGCCCCAGCCGGCGGCCATTTCGATCAGTCGGTCACCGACGGTGCCGATCATCAGTTCGCCGTGAATCGCCCGGGCGATGGCTTGCAGGTTCTGCTTGGCATCCTGCTCGCCGAGGATGTCGCCGTGGTACGGATCGACGAATACGTTCAGTTCATGGCCGGCATTGGCCACGACAAACTGCGCGCTGCGCTCGGCATTCGCCGGTGGCAGGTACTGGGTGACCTGGCCCTGTGGATAAGCGCTTTTGACCTTTTGCAGCAAGTCATCGGCCGGCACGGTGTGATGCCCGGCGGGGACGTTCAGCAGGCTGCTGTACATCAGCGAATCGAGCTGCGGCTTGAACAGGTAAATGATGCCGGTCAGGGCCAGCATCACCATGAATGGCGCGACGAACAATCCGGCATAGAAATGCCAACGCCAGGCCAGGTTGTAGAAATTCGGTTTGGGCTGTTTCATCACGTGTGCTCCGCTTGGCTTGGATCTTCTCGTTGTCTGTTGCCGCCCGCTCCCTCAAGGGAGCGAGCGCCCTTGAGGGTTAGAAACTCATGTCCACCTTGGTCCAGAGCGTGCGCCCCGGTTCATTGATCGCTTGCGGGTCGTTGGCCGGGTAGCCGAACCCGGCGTTGCCCGCCAGGTTCAGGTGTTCGGCGTAAGCCTTGCCGAACAGGTTGTCGACGCCGGTACTGACCTTCCAGTGTTTGTTGATCCGGTAGGCGCCGTTGAGCGAGAACACGCCGAAGCCCGAACTCTTGTCGTAATCCTTGCCGACCACGTTGCCCTTGTTCTGGTCGATACGGTTTTGCGCGGCAACCACCCTCCACAGTGCGCCGGCGCTCCAGTTGTCTTCGGTATAGGTCAGACCGAAGCGCGCATCCAGCGGCGGCATCTGCGGCAGAGCCTTGCCGTCGCTGCTGTTCTTGCCCCAGGCGTAGGCCAGGGTCGCATCGGCTTTCCAGTTGTCGGTGAGTTTGTAGGCGGCACCGAGTTCGCCGCCCATGATCCGCGCGTCGATGTTCTCGGCGCGGGACGTGCTCATGCCCATCATCCCGGGGGTGTAATCGAAGAGGATGTAATCGCGCACCTGGCCGATGTAACCGGAGGCCCAGGCTTCGAGCTCGGCGCTCTTGTAGTTCACGCCGAAGTCGAGCTGAGTGGTCTTTTCCGGCTTGATCGAATCGAACGCATTGACCGAACCGGCCGGGCCGGATTTGGGCGAAAACAGCTCCCAGTAATCCGGGAAACGCTGGGCGTGGCCGAGGCCGGCGTAGAGCGTGGTCGGGCTGTCGGCCAGGTCATGCTCGTAACGGACGAAGCCGCTCGGCAGGGTGTCGGCGCGGGTATCGCCAGCGGTCGGATTCGGCCGGGACATCATTCCCGAGCCGGTGGTCTGCCGGAAATCCCTGGCCGAGGCACGGTCGACCCGGGCGCCGGTGATCAGCCGGTCGCGGTCGGCGGCGTACCAGGTCATTTCGCTGAACACCCCGTAGTTATGGAAGTCGGCGTCCTTGGTGTACGGCTGATCCTTGTAGGTATCGATGCCCATGCCGCTGCGCTGCCGGTGTTCGTTGGTCTGCGCGTCGAGGCCGGTGATCAGCTGGATATCGGCCCAGCGCCAGGTGGCCTTGATCTGTGCGCCGAGGGTGCGGCGGTCGACGTTGGACGCCATGGGCCCGGCCATCATCCCCGTGCCGGACGGCGTGCGCAGGGTGTAGTTGTCCATCACGTGGTCGGCGTAGTTGTAGTAGACCTGGGCTTCGAGCTTCTCCAGCACATCGGTGATGTTGGATTTCTCGACGCGCAGACCGAGGCTTTCGCGCAGGAATTGCGAGCCGTCCATGCCGCGTCCTGCGTAGCGTGCTTCGCCGTCGCCCTTGCCGGCGGTGAGTTCGATCAGGGTGTCGGCATCCGGGGTCCAGCCCAGCGCCACGTCGCCGTTCCACTTGTCATAGCGCGAGGCAGCGATGTCGTTGTTGCCGTCGCGGTAGTCGTCGGAATGCGCGGTGTTGCCGATCACCCGCACGTAGCCCAGCGAGCCGCCGGCTGCCGCATCGACGACTTTGTCGAGGCGCCCGTGGGAGCCGGCCAGCACGCTGGCGTTCACGCGGGTGCCGAGCTCGCCGAAGCTTTCCGGCTCGCGGTCGAACAGGATCGTGCCGGCCGACGCGCCGGGCCCGTAGAGCACGGTTTGCGGGCCTTTGATCACGGTGAGTTTGTCGTAGGTCTCGGGTGAGATGTACGAGGTCGGCGCGTCCATCCGGCCGGGGCAGGCGCCGAGCATCATGCTGCCGTTGGTGAGGATGTTCAGGCGCGAACCGAACATCCCGCGCAGCACCGGATCACCGTTGGTGCCGCCGTTGCGCACCAGGGCGAAGCCGGGAATGGTCTTCAGGTAGTCGCCGCCGTCGCTGGCCGGCACCGGTTGGCGCGGGTCTTTCGGGTTGGTGACGATGGTCAGCGGCGAGCTCGGGGCGATGGCGGTGATCACCGTCGGGCTCAGCTCATCAGTGTGGCCGGCGTGTTCGTCGGCGTGGACCAGCGGGGACAGCAGGACGCCGCAAAGGACGGCGGTAGCGTGCCTGAAACGAACGCGGGATTCGTTCAGGGCAAAGGACGCCGGGGCAGAACCCGGGCGTGGGACAGCAGAAAACCTGGACATGACAATTTCCATCAAACAGTCGTAAACGACACGGCCGGCAGCCTGAAGCTGTCTTCTCAACCGTGTGCAATCAGAGGTGGGTGTTTACGCTGCGACGGGCGGGGCGCGGGTGCGGGCGCCGGGGAAGAAGGTCTGCCGGGCATGGCCCAGACGCGGGGAGGGCGGGGTGAAGGTGTTGACGAGTGGAATGCTGAAAGTGGCGAAGCTGCCGCCACCGGTCAGCGCTGGGCAGTTGAACAGCAGGCTGCAATAGCCGCACTTTTCCCACAGCACATGGTGCGAGGATTGCGGTGGGCAGTGTTCGGTGGAGGGCTGTGCACTGTGCCCGGAATGATCCATGCCCGGCATGTCCATCGACATGTCCATGCTCATCGGCATGGAGGTCGAGGCGTGCTGATCCATCGGCATCGACTGGGAAATCAGCGGGCCGATGAAGATCATCAACATGGCGAACAGGGCGATCCAGCTGCCGCGGGTCAGGTGTTCAGTCTGACGGCGTTGCAGGGAGGGCCTGGCGCTCAGGGGGCGCATGGGCGGAGTCTGCCGGAACGGTTACTGGGCGTGCGCGTGGGCTTGCGTGGCTTCCGGCGGCTTCTTCTGCACGGCGACTTCGACGGTCACGTCACCGGCCTTTTCGAAGTGCAGGGTCAGCGGGAAGCGCTTGCCGTCGGTCAGCAGACTGCGGTCGGTCGGATTCATCAGCATCACGTGATAGGCCATCGGCGCGAAGGTCACGTTTCCACCGGCCGGGATGGCCACGTTCGACACCTGTTGCATCTTCATCAGATCACCCTGCATCACGTGCTCGTGCAG
Source organism: Pseudomonas paraglycinae (assembly GCF_021601625.1). Lineage (GTDB taxonomy): Bacteria > Pseudomonadota > Gammaproteobacteria > Pseudomonadales > Pseudomonadaceae > Aquipseudomonas > Aquipseudomonas paraglycinae. Next base: position 467,551 of record NZ_BQHR01000001.1, read on the forward strand.
TTCCGCTGTCGGGGCGATCGGCGAGTCGACGCTGAGCAGGCGGTCAGCCGTCTTGCCACCGTTGTGAATGATGAAATACGCGGCAACCGTCGGCGCGTTCGGCGGCAGTTCCTGTGACCACGGGTGGGCGATTTCCAGCTCGCCGGCCTTGTATTCGTGGGCATGGGCGAAGCACGCAGGCAGCAACAGCGCAGCGATGACGATGAATTTGTTCAACATGGCAGTTCTCCAGAACGATTTGAAACGCAGGTCAAATGCGGGAACAAATCAAACCAGAGGGGAAGCGCGGGGATTGAGGCTCGGCCATTGCTGACGCGGTGTCGGAGTTTGCAGCACGGCGGGCGCCACGCTGCGATTGCTTTCGTATTGAGCGAAATACAGCTGCGGCGAATGCCCCGGCAACGCCACCACCGGCGCCGATCCGGAACAGCACCAGCAATGCTGCATGGTCGAATGACTGTCACCACTCTGCGGCGCTTTCTGATCGAGGCTGCCGATGTCGATCGCCACCATCTTCGTCCCGCTGCCGGTGCAGAAACTGCTCCACAGCAACTGCTCGGCCGGCGTCTGCGCCGCCTGCGCCATCGCTCCCGTCAACGGCATGGCGAGCATGTTGAACAGCACTGCAAAGCAGGCGATCCAGGCAAATGCGAGCCGGTGTCGGTTCATGGGACAGATCCGTAGGGTGGGCGATCAGGCGCGGCTATTTAGCCTGATCAGGGCCGATAAGTAAAAAAGCGTCGTGCGGTTTGGTGTCGCAGCGATCTTTCAAGAGAGTGTAGCGGCTCGAATTTGCATTGCATGGGACTTGCATCAACAACTGAAGCTATCGCGAGAGGAAAAGCTCCGTCCTGATCAAGGTTTTTCAAGAGCCGAGCTGACGTCATCAACCGTCGCAAACTCCCGATCAACCCCCGCCAACACCGGCCGCTTCAACACCAGCACCGGCACCCCAAGCTCCCGCGCCACTTCCAGTTTCGGCTCGGTTGCGGTGCTGCCGCTGTTCTTGCTGATCAGCACGTCGATCTGCCGGCGTTCGAACAGTGCCCGCTCATCTTCCAGCAGAAACGGCCCACGGGCGCCGATGACTTCGCAGCGTTCGTTGCCGGGGTAGACGTCGAGGGCGCGCAGGGTCCAGAACTGGTGCGCGGGGATTTCGTCGAGGTGTTGCAGCGGTTCGCGGCCAAGGGTGAACAGTGGGCGGCGGAAGGGTTCGAGGGCGGTGATCAGTTCGGCCCAGTCGGCGACTTCGCGCCAGTCATCGCCGGGTTGCGGTTGCCACGCGGGGCGGCGCAGGGCCCAGCAGGGGGTGCCGGTGAGTTGCGCAGCGGTGGCGGCGTTCTGGCTGATCTGTGCGGCGTAGGGGTGGGTCGCGTCGAGCAAAAGTGTGATGCCTTCGTCGCGAATGAACTGCGCCAGACCTTCGGCGCCACCGTAGCCGCCGACGCGCACCTGACACGTCAGATCGGTCGGCACCCGGCCGACCCCGGCCAGGCTGTAAATGTGTTCCGGCCCCAACGTGCGCGCGATGGCCAGCGCTTCAGTCACGCCGCCGAGCAACAAGATTCGCTTCATACAAAGGCTCCCGCATGGCCAACGATGCCGCCCTGACGATCAATCGCAAACACCTCGACCTGAACCTGCGCCGGCACCACGCTACGGGCGAACTCCAAAGCATGGCGGCAGACTTCATCGCCCAGCGCAACGCCCGCCGCACTGGCCATCGCCAATGCCTGCTGACTGGTGTTCGCCCCGCGAATGGCTTGCTGCAAATCGTCGTCGGCACCAATCGCCGCCGCCCATTCGGCCAGTTGCGGCAAGTCGATGCTCGAATGGCGCGAGTGCAGATCCATGTGCCCGGCCGCCAGTTTGCTGATCTTGCCGAAGCCGCCGCACAGGCTGAGTTTATCCACAGGCACTTTGCGCAGGTGCTTGAGCACGGCGCCGACGAAGTCGCCCATTTCGATCAGGGCGATTTCCGGCAGGTTGTAGACCCGGCGCATGGTGTCCTCGCTGGCGTTGCCGGTACAGGCGGCGATGTGCAGGTAGCCGTTGGTTTTCGCGACGTCGATGCCTTGATGGATCGAGGCAATGTATGCCGCGCAGGAAAACGGCCTGACGATGCCGCTGGTGCCGAGGATCGACAGGCCGCCGAGAATGCCCAGACGCGGGTTCATGGTTTTCAGCGCCAGGGCTTCGCCACCCTCGACATTGACCGTCACCTCGAAGCCGCCGCGATAGCCGGTTTCTTCGGCGAGCAGCGTCAGGTGATCGCTGATCATCTTGCGCGGCACTGGATTGATCGCCGGCTCGCCGACGCCCAGCACCAGCCCCGGCCGAGTGACGGTGCCGACGCCTTTGCCGGCAATGAAGCGGATTCCCGGCTCGGCCATCAGCCGCACTCGCGAATAAAGCAGGGCACCGTGAGTCACGTCCGGGTCGTCGCCCGCATCTTTGATCGTCCCGGCTTCAGCGCCGTCTTCGGTCAGCCGGCAGAACTCCAGACGCATCTGCACCTGCTTGCCCTTGGGCAACACGATCTGCACGGCGTCCGCCACCGCTCCGCCGAGCAGCAGGCGCGCCGCGGCGAGGCTGGTGGCCGTGGCGCAGCTGCCGGTGGTCAGGCCGCTGCGCAAGGGCGCGGGTTGTTCGGCGGTTTCGTCACGCATCGAGGGGTTTGACCAGATCGAGCAGGGTGATCGGCAGGGCCTGGCGCCAGGTGTCGAACTCGCCCAGCGGCTGCGCCTGGGCAATGTGGATGCGGGTCAGTTCGCCGCCGTGGCGTTCGCGCCAGCTCATCAAGGTCATTTCGCTTTGCAGGGTCACGGCGTTGGCGACCAGTCGGCCGCCGGGTTTGAGTTGTTCCCAGCAGGTGTCGAGCACGCCTTCGCGCGTCACGCCGCCGCCGATGAAAATCGCGTCCGGACATTCCAGCCCGGCGAGAGCCTGCGGGGCACTGCCGCGAATCAGTTGCAGACCGGGAACGCCCAAAGCGTCGCGGTTGTGTTCGATCAACTGTTGTCGGCCATCATCGGCCTCGATGGCCAGAGCGCGGCAGCTCGGGTGAGCGCGCATCCACTCGATGCCGATCGAGCCGCTGCCCGCGCCGACGTCCCACAGCAGTTCGCCCGGTGTCGGGGCGAGGCGGGCGAGGGTGATTGCGCGCACGTCGCGTTTGGTCAGTTGGCCGTCATGCTGGAAAGCCGAGTCAGGCAGGCCGGCGAGGCGCGACAGACGTGGTGTATCTGGATCGCCCAGGCACTCGATGGCGATCACGTTGAGGTCGGCAATGAGCGGATCATTCCAGTCGTTGGCGGTGCCGTCGATGCGGCGCTCGTCGCTGCCGCCCAGATGTTCCAGGATGCTCAGGCGACTGGCGCCGAATCCGCGCTCACGCAGTAACGCGGCAACAGCCGCCGGACTTTGTCCGTCATTGCTCAGCAACAACAGGCGCACGCCGCTGAATAGTTGTGCGTTGAGGGCCGCCAGCGGGCGAGCCACCAGAGACAGCACACTGACATCCTGCAACGGCCAGCCCAGTCGGGCCGCCGCCAGCGAGCAGGACGACGGCGCCGGCAGAACCAGCATTTCGGCCCCCGGCACCTGCCGCGCCAGGCTTGCGCCAACGCCGTAGAACATCGGATCACCGCTGGCCAGCACGCACACCGCTTCACCGCGATGCTCGAGCACCGGGGCCAGGGAAAACGGGCTCGGCCACAACTGGCGCTCGCCACGGATGCACACCGGCAACAGATCCAGCTGACGCTGACCGCCGATGATCCGCGAAGCGCCCATCAAGGCGCGCCGGGCATTCTTGCCCAGGCCCTTGAAGCCGTCTTCACCGATTCCTACTACTGTCAGCCAGGGTGACATCTGTAGCCCCTCAAAAAAGTGTCCGCAAACGCGCCGTTCCGACGGGCAGACTTTTCATGCCGTCGGACAAAGCAGGCATAATACCGCGCCTTCGCCCGCGAAGCGCCTTTCCCACAGAGCTGCCAGCCCTTGAACGAACGTCCGATGTCCAACGCCATACGCCCCTCGGCCTGTCCGGGGTTGCTGCGTATCGTCCAGGCGCTGGACGGCGGGATCTGCCGGATCAAGCTCGATGGCGGTTCGATCACGGCCGATCAGGCCGATGCGGTGGCCAATGCCGCCGAGCGGTTTGCCGGCGGGGCGATCGAGGCGACCAACCGGGGCAATCTGCAGATTCGCGGGATCGGCGAGCAGTCCGCCGCGCTGATCGAAAGCCTGCTGGCCGCCGGTCTCGGGCCGCGAACCGCAGCGGGCGACGATGTGCGCAACCTGATGCTCAGCCCCGCCGCCGGCATCGACCCGCAGATGCGCTTCGATACTCGTCCACTGGCCGGGCAGATCCTCGAAACCCTGCAAAGTCATCCGCGCTTCCACGAGCTGAGCGCCAAGTTCGCCGTGCAACTGGACGGCGGTGAAGCGCTGGCGATGCTCGAACATCCCCATGACCTGTGGTTGTCGGCATTCGAAGATCGCGGCGACACGCTGCTGGCGTTCGGCCTGGCGGGTTGTCCGACGGATCGACCGCTGGCCGCTGTGGCGCTTGCGCACGGACATGCGCTGGTGGTCGCGGTGCTGGAACTGTTCCTCGATCTGGCCCGACCGGAGCAGACGCGAATGCGCCATCTGCTGGATGAATGCCCGGCGCCGGTGTTCCTGGAAAAAATCGCTCAGCGGATCAGCCTGAAAGCCGCTGCTGATTGGCAGCGCGAAGCCGGACCGGAGGGTTTGCACCTTGGCATCCACCCTCAGCAATCGGCCGGTCAGGTCTATGTCGGTGCTGCCCCGGCGCTTGGCCGCCTTGATCCGGACATGCTGCGTGGCGCCGCACACCTGGCCAGAACCTTTGGTGACGGCAGCCTGCGTTTCACCCCTTGGCAGAGTCTGTTGCTGCCCAATGTGCAGGAAACCGATGCGGTTCAAGTGCTCGACAAATTGAGCAAGCTGAACCTGCTGACCCGCATCGAAGACCCCCTGTCACACCTGATCGCCTGCACCGGCGCCAACGGCTGCGGCAAAGGCCTGGCCGACACCAAACACGATGCCCGCCTGCTGGCTACGCTGTTGCCACACGCCGTTGATGTGCACCTGTCCGGTTGCCCGCGTTCCTGCGCCGCCGCACATCGGGCAGCGGTGACTCTGCTGGCGGTCGGCCCCGGCCACTACGATCTCTATTTTCGCGGTGCAGCCCTGCCGGGTTTCGGCGCGCTGCACGCTCACAACCTTACTATCGAAGCGGCCGCGACCCTGCTCGCCGCCCGCTCACGGAGCCCCCTTGATGCTTGATTACATCCGCGACGGTCAGGAGATCTATCGCAACTCCTTCGCGATCATTCGCAGCGAGGCCAACCTGGCTCGCATCCCGGCCGACCTGGAAAAACTCGCGGTGCGGGTGATCCACGCCTGCGGCATGGTCGAGGCCATCGACGGGTTGCAATTCTCCGAAGGCGCCGGCAAGGCCGGGCGCGATGCGCTGGCCGCTGGCGCGCCGATCCTGTGCGATGCGCGGATGGTTTCCGAGGGCGTGACCCGTGCGCGCCTGCCGGCCAACAACGAGGTGATTTGCACCTTGCGCGATGACAGCGTGCCGGAGCTGGCGCGCGAGCTGGGCAACACCCGCTCCGCTGCCGCGCTGGAACTGTGGCGTCCGCATCTGGAAGGCAGCGTGGTGGTGATCGGCAACGCGCCGACCGCGCTGTTCTATCTGCTGGAAATGCTCGACGCCGGCGCCCCGAAACCGGCGTTGATCCTCGGCTTCCCGGTGGGCTTCGTCGGCGCCGCCGAATCCAAGGCCGAACTGGCCGCCAACAGCCGTGGCGTGCCGTTCGTGATCATGCAGGGCCGCCTCGGCGGCAGCGCCATGGCCGCCGCTGCGGTCAATGCTCTCGCCACGGAGATCGAATGATGCAGGCTCAAGGACGTTTGATTGGCCTGGGCGTCGGCCCCGGTGATCCGGAACTGATTACCGTCAAGGCCTTGCGCCTGCTGCGCGAATCGCCGGTGGTGGCGTACTTCGTGGCCAAGGGCAAGAAGGGCAACGCGTTCGGCATCATCGAAGCGCACCTGCAGGACGCCCAGAATCTACTGCCGCTGGTGTACCCGGTGACCACCGAAGTGCTGCCGGCGCCGCTGTCCTACGAACAGGTGATCAGCGATTTCTACGATGACGCGGCAGAAGAAGTGGCCGCGCATCTGGACGCCGGTCGCGACGTGGCGGTGATCTGCGAAGGTGACCCGTTCTTCTACGGCTCCTACATGTACCTGCACGATCGCCTCGCCAGCCGTTACGAAGCCGAAGTGGTGCCGGGCGTCTGCTCGATGCTCGGCGGCGCTTCGGTACTGGGCGCGCCGCTGGTGTATCGCAATCAGAGCCTGTCGGTGCTGTCCGGCGTGCTGCCTCACGATGAACTCAAGCGTCGCCTGGCGGATGCCGATGCGGCGGTGATCATGAAACTGGGGCGCAACTTCCCGAAGGTGCGCGACGTGTTGGCAGAGCTGGGTCTGGCCGAGCGTGCGCTGTACGTCGAGCGCGCGACCATGGCCAACCAGAAGATCGTACCGCTGGATGAGGTCGAGCCGATGTCGTCGCCGTACTTCTCGCTGATCATTGTGCCCGGCGAACGGTGGCAAGGCTGATGACCCATTCCACACCGGCCATCGTCATTCTCGGCCAGGGCGCACTGGGCACGGCCCGTCGTCTTCAGCAGGTCTATCCGGCCGCGCAGATTCATGGACTAAAAGGGCGCGTCGAAGGCGCGGACCTGACTTACAGCGACTTCGGCGCAACCCTGCGCGAGCTGTATCAACAGGACACGCCGATCATTGCCCTGTGCGCGGCCGGCATTGTCATTCGCACCCTGGTGCCGCTGTTGCTGGAAAAAGGCGTCGAGCCAGCGGTGCTCGCCGTGGCTGAAGACGGCAGCGCCGTGGTGCCGCTGCTCGGTGGCCTCGGCGGGGTGAACGTCATGGCCCGCGAGATTGCGTCTGCGCTTGAAGTGGCAGCGGCGATTACCACCAGCGGCGAGTTGCGTTTCGGCACCTGCCTGCTCAACCCGCCCGGCGGTTATGCCCTCGGCGATCTGGAGCAGGGCAAGCGTTTTGTCTCCGACTTGCTCGCCGGCCACAGCGTACGCATCGACGGTGCTGCGCCGTGGCTTGAGCAGGCGCAACTGCCGGAAGATCCACAGGCGCAGCGCTCGATTCATGTGGGCAGCGATGCCCGCGCGGCGAACGCCAGTGAGTTGCTGATTTATCCGCGTAGCGTGGCGGTGGCGGTCGATACAGATGTGGCCGATCTACCGGATGTAATTCGCGATGCGTTACTTCAGGCCGGTGTGGCAATTCAATCGCTGGCCTGTCTGGTGGCGGCTGATACTCAGATGGCCAGTCCGGCGTTGCGTGACGCCGCGCTTGAACTGGCTGTGCCGTTGCGCTTTGTCGCGCCGGCGAGTGACATCGTTGAGCTGGTTCGCGATGCAGTCCCCGACGCTCGAATCATCACAACATCCCGCGACCTTGCCATCGCCGTGGCCGAACAGCCGCTGGATGTTTCGCAGATCGGTCGTCCGCGTGGTCGCCTTGCTGTCATTGGCCTTGGCCCGGGTGCGGCAGAGTTGATGGTGCCGGCGGTGAAAGCCGAACTGGCCCGCGCCACTGACGTGCTGGGTTACGAAACCTATGTGCGCATGGCCGGCCCGTTCCGCGACGATCAGGTGCAGCATTGCACCGACAACCGCGAAGAAATGCAGCGTGCCCGTCACGCCTTCCGGTTGGCCGCTGAGGGTCGTTCGGTGATCGTGGTTTCGTCCGGCGATCCGGGCGTGTTCGCCATGGCGGCGGCGGTGCTTGAAGCATTGCACGAGTCGACGGATCCGGCGTGGCACAGCGTCGATCTGGAAATCCTGCCGGGTGTTTCGGCGTCGCTCGCCACCGCCGCTCAGGCCGGTGCGCCGCTGGGCCATGACTTCTGCGTGATGTCGCTGTCGGACAACCTCAAACCGTGGTCGATCATCGAGAAGCGTCTGGATCTGGCCGCCGAGGCGGATCTGGCATTGGCCTTCTATAACCCGATCTCCCGTGCCCGTCCGTGGCAACTGGGGCGAGCGCTGGAAATCGTCGCGCAACACCGCACGCCGCAAACACCGGTGGTGCTGGGCCGCGATATCGGTCGGCCGGGGCAGACGCTGCGCGTCACGACACTGGGCGCGCTGACTCCGGAGCAAGTGGACATGCGCACCATGGTGCTGATCGGTTCTTCCACTACCTGCACTTTCCCTCGAGCCGAGGGCGGGGAGTGGGTTTATACGCCGCGCTGGTACGGGGAAAAACCGGCCGGCTGATATCCCCGCACTGTCGAGTGGCAATGATCGATAAAACAAACAAGGCCGCGAATTCGCCATTCGCGGCCTTGTTTTTTTATGTGCTTTTTAATGGCTTGTTTATTTCGATAGTTGGCTCGATGTTATTGAATATTTCCCTGGACATTGTTTGAAGTGTTTTGTGTGTGTTTTTGGTTTTTGTTTTGTACTAGTTTCAATTTTGTGAAGCTTGCTCAATTTTTTATATTGATGATTTTTAAGTGTTGCAAGTCTTGTTACTTGCAGTGCAGACGTGTGCCAGCCGATTGGCAGTGCACATGGTTCACCACTCAGGGAAGTATTAAAATGCAGGATGCTAATGTTGATGTTGTCGATGGCGGCTATGTGAAGTTCGTCAATCTGTTCAAGTTGTCTGATCTTGAACAGGCGCTGTTGCCCTACAAGAATACTGTTCGTCATGACGAAGTGATCCGTTACTACTTTGCTTGTGTCGGTTTGCTCGATTCGCCAAGGCTTCTGCAACCGCTCGCGCTATTCAAGCGGGCGCTTGCAGAGTTCGATGGCCTGCGGGTACGACGTGAAGTGGAACAGGCGCCTGCTCCGGGCCTGGACAGCAAGAAGACACCTGATCTTTCAGAAATCGGCGCCAGAGTCGCCGATTTTGAGTCGCGTCTGAGTTACAGCGTCGAACTGATGAAAACGCCCGCTACGCAAGTGCCGAAGATCCTGCACTTCATCTGGCTGGGTGGCGGCATCGGCGAGATTCAGCGCGACTACATCAATGTCTGGAAGCAGGTATTGGCTGGTCAGGGTTATCAGATCAACGTCTGGTATGACAGTGATGCGTTGCTGGCCTGGCAGGCCAATCGCTTGATGGTCGATGCGGCGAAGGCGGACGCCATGGAGCACGGGGGCGTCGATAGCACTTCCGATAAGGTATTGGGCGAAATGTATGTGGCCCGCGCTATTGCGTTGAAGCAACAAATGAGCGAACACATTGATGCGGCAGTTGCGAAGGGCGAATCAGCCGATGAAGCAAGGGTGCAGTTGTTGAGCCGTGCTTATGGTCAGAGTTCTCAGGACTTACGGGTGTTGAAGGCAAAGAACCGTGAAAGTATTGATGCGCTGGTCGGAGGTGACGTTCGCGTGCGCGATCTGGCGGGTTCGGAAATACCTTTGAAGTTGCGGGATATTTACCAGCGGGAAATGCGCATGCGGGGCAACCTGGCGGCGGCATCGGATATCGTAAGAGCAGAGGTCTTGTACTTTGAGGGCGGCAGTTACACCGATGTCGATAACTTGCCGCCGTTGCTGAAGGAAATTGCAGGTGTCGATATAAGCGACTTTGGTGAGGATGCTCGACTCGGTGTTTTGCAGTTGATGCTGGATCAGAATCCTGACTGGATGCCAGGTCGACAAGCGTTGCGGGGGCAATACAGAGACAAGCTGTTGCAAATACCCGAAGAGCATCGCACGGTACTGCAAGCGTTTGCCAAAAGCCGGCCGCCTTTGACCCAAGTGTTTCAGCCTCCACAGGATCTGCTTGTCCGTCCCTACGCATTGCGCGCGGTGGCAAAGGGAAACACGATCAGCAATGCCTACATGATGGCGCATGCCGGCTCGGCGGTACTTGAGTCCGTGCTCCAGCGCTTCAGGTTCAACTATGAATTGATCGATGACACCGCACGGTTGGCCACTGACAAAGGTATCAGTCTTCAAGAGCATGAAGCCATGGATACACTGGCTGGTGAAGTGCTGGAAAAGTCTTACGGGCCTTTGTTTGATTTGCCCGGAATGGAAGCCATCTTTGCGTCTTATCTGGCAAATGCCGCAGCCGGATACCACAACGAAGGTATCCGACCAAAAAATGAGGGGACCATTTATTTGACCGGACCGGTCGCGATCAAGGATGGCACCGGCGATTTCGAAAAGGCATTTTTAACGCCCGAGGGCGCGCAGGCGTCACGGCGGGAAATGGCCATCGCACCTCTGCAGACGGTCAATCAACTCACTGAAGAGGAACTGGATCACTCCTGGAAGGAAAACGAAACCGATACTCAGAAGTGGCTCGAGACTGAGCAGCAACGCTGGCGCGATGGCCAATTCAAGAGCCGCTACGCCGGGAACATCGCTGAGTTGTTGAAACAGACGACCGTCGAATTCGAACTCGGCTGGCCGCTCATCGAAGGACGTCATGTCCTGAATACCGAGCTGTTGCAGCGGATGGCTGATCACCTCGGCGAGCCGTTCACCAAGGCGATGACGAACGGTCACGACGGCACCCTTGTGTTCGCTGAAAGATTGCCGCTGAGCTTCGATGATCGTCAGGCCATCCGCAATCAGGACACTCGCCTGCGGCCACCGGCATTCCCGAAAAATCCGGTTGCCCAGAGCCTCGCACTGGATGAGCTGTTGATCGGGTTGGGCGCCGGTTCCTGGCAACTCGAACAGCTCACCCCGTTGCAGCGTTTGACCATCGGAGCATTGCTGGGCGCTGATTCACTGGACGCTCAAAGCTTTTCCGCCTTGCGCAGTACGCTGGACAATCTGATCAACAGCCTCAGTGAGCGCGGTACGGCAGGGCGCTATGCGGCGATTGAACAGCATCTCTATCAGCACCGCGCACCTGCGTTCATGGCAGGCATGTCCAGTGTGGGTGATGAATTGCCCGCGCATCCGATCACCGCACTTGGCCTGAAAAAGAATGCCTTGGCCAACACTGCGACACTGTTTGACTGGGGGCGTCAGGTGGCGCAGATCCAGCGGCTCGCTACTCAGGAACACCGCGAACAGGTTCTGGAGCGGCTGGAACAGGTGCTCAGTCAGTTCGAGGCCGGCACTGTCAAAATGGTGCCTCAGGATTTGTTGATGCACGGGCCGGGTGACACTGCGGCCGGCCGCTGTTTTCCGCTGGCGCTGGCGATGGGGGCCGCCCTCACACAGGGCGAGGGAGCGACCCGGCAATTGCGCGAGCGATTCTTTCTGGCGGTGCTTGAGCCGGAGCACCCGGACTCGAAGGCGTTTCTGGCCGCGCTGGAGGAAATGCGTGGCGTGAACGCAGCCGATGTGGGCACGGCGCTGGGGCGGGGCGATCTGGACAAGATGGTCGCGACACTCGAGGCGTCCGTGGGGCCGCGAACCCTGATGCTCAACTCGGATAACCACTCGATGCTGGTGGCTCGGACTGTACACGGGAGTACGGTCATTTATCACTTCTACGATCCGAACTTCGGCCTGTTCCAGTTCGACAGCTCCGTAACCTTCAGAATGGCCCTTGGGCAATTTTTCAAGCAGGCACAGATCGCCCGTCATTACGCCGTGTACGGCAAACCTGGCCGGCCACAGTTCGATCTGATCGATGTGCATGGGGAAAAAGTCGCCGATCTGAACCTGTCGAACGGCAGCAAGGTAAGTCAATTGCTCAGGGACGAGCCGCTGCCGGACAAACCGTTCAGGTCGGTTCGCCAGAGGATGAACAGTGCTCACGGACGAACGCTGATGGAGAACTCGCGGCTGGGCAAGGCACTGTTGTCTTCAGACAATGACTGGTGGGGCGGGGAGATTGCCGACATGACGGCGCGGTTGCAGGAGGGCCATGACTCGGTGACGCCTCTTGTGCCGTTGTTCGACTCGCTGGAAGTGACGCCCGAGGGCAGTTATCGGGTGGGCATGATCGATCCACAGACCGGCGAGTTGGTCGCCACGGTCGTCAGCCGGGATGATCGCCTGCTGCGAATCAAAAATTACCTGACTGACCTGTTTTCGAGCCTCGGGCGCAAGCGTCCGGTCGGTGATGCTGTGGATCCGACCGAGGCAGCGGCAGTGCATACGCTCAATGCCGGTTTCGCGGTGCAGGCCTTGATGAATGCTTTGCGTGGTCGCGAAGGTGAAGACCGCACACTGACAACGGCGGTGCAGTGGCATGCCTACGTCAATTACGCACAACTGGTGCATGGCAATGTGGTCGATGTGGCGGGACTGATCGGTCTGGTGCAGGCCGCGCTGCGCGATGAAAAACTGATCGCCCGCACCACTGCGAAGGTGGTCGGCGAAGCGCTCGAGCCGTTGACCGGCAGATCCCTCGGCGCTGTGGCCGGGCATTTGGGCAACGAAGGCGTCGGCGCGGTGTTGGGTCTGGCCAATGTCGGTTTCGATATCTATCAGTTGGCGACGGCACGTAATGATGTGGAGACAGCCACCTACGCCACCCAGCTGACCTTCGATGCCAGCAGTCTGGCCCTCACCGGCGCGGGACTTGGCGCAGCGTTTGCCGGTGCGGGTACGGCAGCAGCGGTGCTGGGAGGCGCCGGGGTGATTCTGGGTGGCCTTGCGGTCGGCGTGACTGCGCTGGCGCAGAGCTTTGCCACTATCGCTGAAGAAGCGAAGGCGGTCGGGCTGTTTTTTGCGGAACTGGAGCAGGCGCATCACGGGGACGGATTTCACTACAGCGGCGAGCAAGGTGCCTGGTTGCCGCGACCCTCGCTGATCATCAACGATCTGGACCTTAGTACGGGCAAGCTGCTGCTCGACAGCACCCGTCTTTACCCGCTGCGCGATCATTTCGGCGTGCCGGATTTCGAGGTCGATTACCCGCGAGCGATCCACCTCAGCAAAGAACTGGGCTATCCAGCCGAGATGAAGTTCTCACCGTCCGCCGAGCAGGCCATTGTCTTGCCGTGCACGCCGCTTACCTGCTATCGCTACGAGTACCAGATCCTGCCGTTCGCATCACAGCGCCACGACAAGGGTTTCGACATCGCCCGGCGTCTGGAGAAGAAAAAAGCGGACGGTCAGTGGCTGTTCCTGTTTTCGTTCTACTCGTTCCCCAGCCATTACATTGTCCATCGGATGTACCCCGATTATCGCCCGACCGAGATCCGGGTCACGCTGGATGCGCAGGCGCGCAAACTGGTTGTGCCGGTGATCCCCGAGCCTTGGCGCGAGCAGGTCAGCTATCGGATTCAGGGTGGTGGAGGCACATGCACACTCGTGCTCAACCCCGGCGTCAATGTCGGACTGACGTCAGTGGGCAAACAAAAGGACCGCTGGATCATTGTCGCGCCGTGGGCCGTCGAGAAGGACATCGTGCTGGGCAACAACGGGCAGTTCGGTATCAAAGGTTGCGAGTTCAAGGTGACGGCGGACATTGCCCCGGAGATTTCCCTGCTGATCGAAAATGGCCGGCTCTTCCGGATTGCCGGCAATAAACGGACTGAACTGGATCTTCTGGAAGAACAGGCGCCCAGAGGCCTGGACGGCCAGGTCCTGCAGGATCATCTGCAAGACCTGGCGCGAGCCCATCGATTGGCGCTGCGCTATACGCCGATCCACGACTACCTGATTCCGTTCGAGAACATCAAGGCGCCGCGTTACACCAATGGCTGGTATGACGCTGTGCAGGACCGGATCCTCTATATCCGCAACGACGAGGTGTTCGACGATGAAGGGCTGTTGTCGGTGGTGGCCGGCGATTCGGCATTTTTCCATGATCCGATTGGCTACGAAATCTGTCAGGTCGATGCCGGCACCGGCCTGCTCAGTCATCGCTTTCGTTTGATGTTTCGACGCACCGGCGTCAGCACGATTCTTAGCGTCGAAGCCGATGGGCAGGGTGTCGTCCATGTGGTGCAGGAATACGCGTATGAGGACGGTACGCGTGAGCGCCTCAACTACCTGATTCATGAAGGTGAACTGTGGCTGAGCTCGGTTACCCGTGGACTTGAGCCGGGTTTCCAGATGTTGCTCGATGACGGCACGCCGTTGCCTGCCTGGACATCGGTACTGGGTGATTGGGTATCGCTCAAACCGGTCGATGCAGACAAAGGCTACGCCACGGTCGACTGGCAGTTCGCTGCTTACGTTTCGGTCTGCTGGAAGATCGAAGACAACGCTCGGGACATGGCCTGGGTCCGTACTCGTGACAACCTGATCGTGCGCCCGGTACCGCGCCGCCACCATGCCCGCGCCTGGCCCGACTCGATCCAGAACCTGAACGAGCTGATGCTGCTGACGCCCAGTGATGACGGCGACGTGTTTGTCATCTACGACCGGCAGTTCCAGAGCCTGTGCCGGGTGCAGCGCACCGTGACGCTGGAACAGATTCAGTGGTCGCACCGCTGGGTGCAGCCCGAGCGCCTGAAGCAGGTGACGGCTGAACACAATGGCTATCAGGCCCGCACCGGGGACGGATTGTCATTCGAAATCGGCGCTGACGGTGAAGTGCGTTTTGCGGGTCTGACCGAGTCCTGGCTCAAGGGGCGCAAACAATGGTGGCTGGCGCTCGACGCCATCGCCCGACAATATGCAGTGGAGAAGTTCCCGATTGTCGGCATTGCCAATACTGCCGGGGATGCGCGCTTGCACGCCTGGTACGTGGACAACCGCTTGTTGTTGTGTGACGCGCAACCAACACAGCTCCGGTTGCTGGGCATGACACCGGACAATCAATCGGCGTGGCTGTTCGAGCCCGAAAGTGGCGAGGTCTGGCGCCAGACGTTTATCGATCCGCATCAACTGCAGGCGGCATTCGGAGACGGCTCGCAGTTGTTGCAAAGCCGGATGCTGCCAAAACCAGAGCGGCAGTGGACGGCGTGGCGCTTTGCCGATGTACGGGTCGACGGTGCCGGTCTCTTGGGCACGACGCGCGAAGGCGTGGTGCTGCAACTGGAGCATCAGGAACCACCGCAGATCATTGGCGTGCAACACGATTGGCTGGCGGCCCATGGCGAGCATCTGATCAGAGACTTGCAAGCCTTGCTGGCGAACGCAGCGCATCGTCCATTCATCTCTATCGCTTCTCAGGAGGCCAGTGTGCAGTGGTATATCGCTGACAGTGCACGGCTGATCCAGATTCCCGCTGTCGACCTGCCGGAGGATTACGAGCTGCTTGGAACCCGAAAGTACGCTGAAGTCTTGTTGCATGAATCGCGCGAGCGGGTCGTTCAGGGTTATCCGAGCATGCGCCAGATCAAGCCGCTGGATTACGTCCAGCGCACGGGTGACGTGCTGGTGCTCGAGGGACGGGTGGATGTCTACGATCTTCTGCCGGTGATCCCGGACGATGTGCGCACGCTGGTTCTGCGGGTAGGGCGCGGTTGGATGAAGTGGCATCTGTCCGAGGCGCTGATGCGCAAGCTCGATTCATTGGTGGTTGATTGCCGTTATCCGCTGGTGGGGTTTCCCGCGGTCATGAGTCGCTTGATCCTGACCATGGCTGATCCACACAAGCTCGAAGTGGGGATGGTCGACGATCACCTGGTGGTGATCGATCCCGACAGTGAGCACTGTGTGCTGATACGCAATGCGGATGCATCAGATCCCTCGCTGCGGGGCGATGCCATGCTTGAGGTCAAGGGCCTGCGTCCGTGCCAGGTGTCGACGCTGGTGCGCTGGCTGAAGGCGCGCAAGGAGGGCGCCGAGGGCGTGACGCTGAAA
This sequence comes from Pseudomonas paraglycinae, assembly GCF_021601625.1. Classification (GTDB taxonomy): domain Bacteria; phylum Pseudomonadota; class Gammaproteobacteria; order Pseudomonadales; family Pseudomonadaceae; genus Aquipseudomonas; species Aquipseudomonas paraglycinae. The sequence goes on from NZ_BQHR01000001.1 coordinate 483,333, forward strand.
GCGCTGATCGATCAGGCGGATGCGAAGAAAACCGTCGAGTCTGCGGGTTGACGGTGCGCGGGCGCTGACGAAAAAAGACCGCCGACGTTGCCGTCGGCGGTCTTTTCGTTTCAGGGTTCAAGGCACCAGATAGCCTTTGACCCCGGTGAAGATGATCTGCGCCGCCAGTGCGCACACGAACAGCCCCATCAGGCGGCTGACGATCTGCAAACCCTGATCGCCGAGAATGCGTTCGATGCGGTTCGACAGGTACAGCACCACGCCAACCGTGAAACTGGCGAGGGCGATGCTCATGATCGCGAACAGCTTGTCGTCCCAGTGCGGCTGGCTGACGCCCATCACCAGCAACGCACCGATGGTGCCGGGGCCGACGGTCAGTGGAATGGTCAGCGGAACGATCGTCACGTCCTGCTGCACGTTGTCGGTCTGCACGGCCGACTTGCCCTGCGCCATGCCCAGAGCGGAAATGAACAGCACGCTGCCGGCGCCGATGCGGAAGGCGTCCACCGTGATGCCGAACACATCGAAAATCACCCGCCCGAACAGGTAGAGCAACACGCTCGAAACCAGGGTGGCGACCGCCACTTTCCAGGCCAGACGGCGTTGCTCCTTGCGCGAGTAACCGCGGGTCAGGCTGATGAAGCAGGACAACACGAAGAACGGGCTGTAGAGCACCAGCATCTTCAGGTAAACACTGAATAACACGTGGAGCATGGCGCGGGCTCGCTGGCGGGGAAAGTCGGGGGGAGTCTAACAGGCGCTATCGTGTCTGTCGGCTCACGACGGTTGTGTCGTCGCACGGTTCTGCTGATCACGCTGGGCCACCCAGTGCTCGATCAGCTCACGCAGTTGCGACAGCTCCACCGGTTTGGCCATGTGCCCGTCCATCCCGGCCTGGCGCGCACGCTCCTTGTGTTCGGCGAGGATGTGCGCGGTCAGCGCCACGATCGGCGTGCGGATGCGCTGATTGCCGACTTCCCAGGCCCGCAGTTGCTGGGTGGCGGAGAACCCGTCGAGGATCGGCATTTCGCAGTCCATCAGCACCAGGTCGTAGCGTTGGGCTTTCATCGCTTGCAAGGCTTCCTCGCCGTTGCTGGCGGTGTCTGGCTGCAGGTTGAGTTTACCGAGCATGCCCCGGATCACCTTGGTCGAAATGGTGTTGTCTTCGGCCACCAGGATGCGGAAGTCACTCGGTACCTTGACCGGTGCTGCGGGGCTCGCAACCTGTGGCTGGAACACCACCTGGCCACGATTGCGCTGGTTCAGTTCGTCAGCCAGCGTGGTCTTGAGGGTGTAGCCGGCCACCGGTTTGGCCAGGATGCGCTTGATCCCCGAGTTGCGCGCGATGATCTTGCTCGGCGCATTGCTGATGCCGGTGAGCATGATCAGCAGGATGTCGTGGTTCAGACTCGGGTCTTCCTTGATCTTGGCGGCCAGTTGCATGCCGGTCATGCCGGGCATGTTCTGGTCGAGCAGGACCACGTCGAAGTAATCACGCAAATGCGCCTTGGTGCGTAGCAGGGCCAGCGCTTCCTTGCCCGACGGCACGGCGCTGACGTTCAGGCCCCAGGCGCTGCATTGTTGCACCAGCACCTTGCGGCAGGTGTCGTTGTCGTCGACCACCAGCACGCGTGCGCCTTGCAGCGGGCTGTCGAGGTCCGAGGTCGGATGCTCCAGACGATCAGGGTCCAGCGGCAGGGTCAGCCACAGCGTGCTGCCCTGGCTGGCGCCGCTCTTGATGCCGAACTCGCCCTGCATCAGACGGATCAATTGGCGGGCGATCACCAGACCGAGGTTGCCGCCCAGACGGTTGGCCGACAGGAAGTGCTTGCTGTGCAACTCGGCGTGCATCAGCGCGTCGCGTTCTTCCTGATCCATCGGCTGGCCGCTGTCCTGCACGGCAATGCGCAGGCGTGGCCCGGTGCTGCGTTCGTCGAGGGCGACGACCACCAGCACTTCGCCTTCTTCGGTTTTCTTCAGGGCGTTTTCCAGCAGGCTCAGCAACGTCTGGCGCAGGCGCGTCGGATCACCACTGATGACCCGTGGCACTTGCGGCTGGATAAAGCTGATCAGCTCGACGTTCTGCTGTTCGGCCTTGGCGCGGTAGATGCTCAGGCAATCGTCGATCAGCGCGTTGAGGTCGAACTGTACATCGTCCAGTTCGATCTGCCCGGACTCGAGCCGCGAGATGTCGAGGATCTCGTTGATCAGGGTCAGCAGTTCGTTGCCGGCGCTGTGGATGGTTTGCACGTAATCGCGCTGTTTCACCGACAGCGGCGTGCCGAGCAGCAGTTCGGTCATGCCCAGTACGCCGTTCATCGGCGTGCGGATCTCGTGGCTGATCTTGGCCAGGAACTCGGCCTTGGCATTAATCTCGGCGTTGCTCGCCGCGAGGTCGCGGCTGATGCTGAAACGGCTTTCGGTGATGCTGCGCTGACGCTCGCCGAGGGCGATGCTCATCAGCAGGCCGCTGATGCAGATGAAACCCATCAGGGTCATGATCAGGCCTTGCGGCGCCACCAGGGTCAGCCCCAGCAAGGCCGGGAGGATGATCAGCGTGCCGATGTTGAACACCACCATCGCGGCAACGAACAGCCGGGCAGGGCGGTAGCCTTTCTGCCAGTGATAGAAACCCACCAGCAACATGCTCAGCCCGGCCAGGGCCACCAGCGCGTAGGTAATGATGTTCAGCGGCAGGGTGTTGACGAACAACAGCAGCAGGCTGCAGATCACGATGAACAGGATGTCGCCGATCAGCAGCTTGTTCAGCGGATGCGGGCCGAGCGGCGCGAAGAAACGGTAGGCGAACATCAGGCCCGCCGGAGCGGTCAGCAGCAGGGCCAGATAGGCGCCGGGGGTCTGGATCGCATGCCAGTTCGGCAGCCACGGACCGGCGAGGTTGAGCAACAGCAACAGGCTCAGGCTCAACAGGCCTTCACACACTGCGAGCCACAGGCTGCTGCGCGAGCGGGTGTAGGCGTAGCGGATCAGGTTATGCAGGATCAGCATCGCCAGACAGCCGAACAGCAGGCCGTAGATCAGCGTCTGGTTGTGATTGGCCGCGGCCATCACCGCCGATTGCAAGGTGATGTAAGGGCGCAACTGGTGATCGGAAACCAGTCGCAGGTAGACGTCGAGGGGTTTGTCGCTCTGCGGCAACGGCAGCATGAAGTCGCTGCTGGGCAGCGGCCGCTCCACCTGGGGCTGGGTGGTGCCGGTGTCGCGTTGCTCGATCAGGCGATCGCCGTCGAGGACATACAGATTGAGGTGCGACAGGTCGGGGGCGAAGATCCGCAGCACTTGTTCGTGCTTGCCGGGCGCCAGCCTGAAGCGCAGCCACAGGGCGCCATCGGGTTCGGCCGCGGTCAGGCGGTCAAGTTCGATAGGGCTGAATTGATTGGTGTAGCGGGCGGAGCGGATGTCGCTCAGCTGGAGGTTGCCCTGATCGTCAAGCAATACCGACCAGCCACTGCCTTGCGCGGCCTGGGCCGGGAGCATGCAGAGCAAGGTCAACAGCGTGACGGTGAAGCCTATGGCAATCCTGAGCCAGCGCACGGCGAAATCCCTTCGTAGGTTGATGCCAGAATATAACGATGCGCAGCGTCGGAACAGTCCGGCAAGGGCGATGAGCCCCTGCCGGAAACACAGCGTAGCTTATTACTGAGACTCACCGCGTTCACGGGCAATGGCACGGTAGCCAATGTCGGTGCGGTAGAAGCAGCCTTCCCAGTCGATGGCCTTGGCCAGTTTGTAGGCCTGCTCCTGGGCGGCGCCGACGCTGGCGCCCATGGCGGTGGCGCAAAGCACCCGACCACCGGCCGTCACGACGTTGCCGTCCTTGAGCGCAGTACCGGCGTGGAAGACCTTGCCTTCCAGTGCGGCGGCTGCGTCCAGACCGTTGATCGGCGCGCCCTTGGCGTAGTCGCCCGGGTAGCCGCCAGCGGCCAGCACGATGCCGACGCTCGGACGTGGATCCCACTGTGCTTCAACCTTGTCCAGCGCTTGAGCCAGAGCAGCTTCGACCAGCAGCACCAGGCTCGATTGCAGACGCAGCATCACCGGTTGGGTTTCCGGGTCGCCGAAACGGCAGTTGAACTCGATGACCTTCGGATTGCCGGCCTTGTCGATCATCAGACCGGCGTACAGGAAACCGGTGTAGACGTTGCCTTCGTCGGCCATGCCGCGCACGGTCGGCCAGATCACCTGGTCCATCACGCGCTGGTGCACGTCGGCGGTGACCACCGGAGCAGGGGAGTAAGCACCCATGCCGCCGGTGTTCGGGCCGCTGTCGCCGTCGCCGACGCGTTTGTGGTCCTGGCTGGTGGCCATCGGCAGAACGTTCTTGCCATCGACCATGACGATGAAGCTGGCTTCTTCGCCGTCGAGGAATTCTTCGATGACAACGCGCGAACCGGCGTCGCCGAAGGAATTGCCGGCGAGCATGTCGCGCACGGCATCTTCGGCTTCGGCCAGGGTCATGGCGACGATCACGCCTTTACCGGCGGCCAGGCCGTCGGCCTTGATCACGATCGGTGCGCCTTTTTCACGCAGATAAGCCAGGGCCGGCTCGATCTCGGTGAAGTTCTGGTAATCGGCCGTCGGGATCTTGTGGCGCGCCAGGAAATCCTTGGTGAAGGCTTTCGAGCCTTCCAGCTGCGCGGCACCAGCGGTCGGGCCGAAGCAGTCCAGGCCACGGGAGCGGAAGAGGTCGACGACGCCGGCCACCAATGGCACTTCCGGACCGACGATGGTCAGGGAAACGTTTTTCTCGGCGAAGTCAGCGAGCTGCTCGAGGGCCAGCACGTCGATGGCCACGTTCTCGCACTTGGCTTCAATCGCGGTGCCGGCGTTGCCCGGTGCGACGAAAACCTTCTGCACACGTGGATCCTGAGCCACTTTCCAGGCCAGGGCGTGTTCGCGGCCACCGCTGCCAATGATCAAAACGTTCAAAGAGAGACTCCTTCGGAGAAAGCTGCAAGCTACAAGCTGCAAGCAAGAGCGAGTGTGTGACTCTCGATTACAGCTTATGGCTCTGAATTAATGAGGCTGCAACTGCAAGAAGGAGCGATACCTGACTGCTCTTTCTTGCAGCTTGCAGCTTGAGGCTTGTAGCTGCCGTGTATCAGTGACGGAAATGACGCATTCCCGTGAACACCATCGCGATGCCGGCTTCATCAGCAGCAGCAATCACTTCAGCATCACGCATCGAGCCACCTGGCTGGATCACCGCCGTGATACCGACCTTGGCCGCATTGTCCAGACCGTCGCGGAACGGGAAGAACGCGTCCGACGCCATTACCGAACCCGCCACTTGCAGACCGGCGTGCTCAGCCTTGATCGCCGCGATACGCGCGGAGTTCACGCGGCTCATCTGGCCGGCGCCGACACCGATGGTCTGGCGGTTTTTGGCGTAGACGATGGCGTTGGATTTGACGAACTTGGCCACTTTCCAGGCGAAGATCAGGTCGTGGACTTCCTGTTCGGTCGGCGCGCGCTTGGTCACCACTTTCAGGTCGTCGGCGCCGATCATGCCGATGTCGCGGCTCTGTACCAGCAGGCCGCCGTTGACGCGCTTGTAGTCCCAGGCCGGAACGCGATCCGCCGACCACTCGCCGCAGGCCAGCAGGCGTACGTTGGCTTTGGCAGCAACGATGGCGCGGGCTTCTTCGCTGACGCTTGGTGCGATGATCACTTCAACGAACTGACGCTCGACGATCGCCTTGGCGGTCTCGGCATCCAGTTCACGGTTGAAGGCGATGATGCCGCCGAACGCCGATTCGGTGTCAGTGGCGTAGGCCAGTTCGTAGGCCTGACGGATGCCGCCTTCGGCGTCCGGGCTCACGGCCACGCCGCACGGGTTGGCGTGCTTGACGATCACGCAGGCCGGTTTGACGAAGCTCTTCACGCATTCCAGCGCGGCGTCGGTGTCGGCCACGTTGTTGTACGACAGTTCTTTGCCTTGCAGCTGGGTGGCGGTGGCGATGCCGACTTCGGCAGGCTTGGCTTCAACATAGAACGCCGCGCTCTGGTGCGGGTTCTCGCCGTAGCGCATTTCCTGGGCCTTGATGAACTGGCTGTTGAAGGTGCGCGGGAATTCGCTGCGACCTTCGGTGCTCAGGGTGTCAGCAGCCTGGTTCACGGTGCCCATGTAGTTGGCGATCATGCCGTCGTAGGCGGCGGTGTGTTCGAACGCCTTGAGCATCAGGTCGAAACGCTGAGCGTAGGTCAGGCCGCCGGCCTTGAGGTTTTCCAGGACGTTGGCGTAATCGCTGGCATTCACCACGATGGCCACGTCTTTGTGGTTTTTCGCCGCCGAACGGACCATGGTCGGGCCGCCGATGTCGATGTTCTCGATGGCGGTCGGCAGGTCGCAGCCTGGCTTGCTGATGGTGGCTTCGAACGGGTACAGGTTGACGGCTACCAGATCGATCGGCTTGATGCCGTGCTCGTTCATGATCGCGTCGTCGATACCGCGACGACCGAGGATCCCGCCGTGGATTTTCGGGTGCAGGGTTTTCACCCGACCGTCCATCATCTCTGCGAAACCGGTGTAATCCGCGACTTCCACTGCGGCCACGCCGTTGTCCTGCAGCAGTTTGAAGGTCCCGCCGGTGGAAAGGATTTCCACGCCCAGGGCTTCCAGCTCCCTGGCGAATTCGAGGATCCCGGTCTTGTCGGAAACACTGATCAAGGCGCGGCGGATCGGCAGGCGGGTAGTCTGGTCGGTCATCTCAATTTCCATCAAAAGCAAGGGAAGTCAGCAAAAAAGGCGACCGGTTTTACGCGGGCGCCTTTCTGGTTTGATTGAATGCTTACAGCAGATCGTACTGTTTGAGTTTCTTGCGCAGCGTGCCGCGGTTCAGTCCGAGCAGCTCGCTGGCCTTGGTCTGGTTGCCCTTGACGTAGTTCATCACGCTTTCGAGCAGGGGAGCCTCGACTTCGGAGAGCACCAGGTTGTACACGTCCGTGACGGACGCGCCCTCAAGGTGGGCGAAATAATTGTGCAGCGCCTTCTCGACACTCCCGCGAAGGGTCTGGCCTTCTTCGCTCGGGGTATTGAGGTGCTGTTTCAAATTCACGTTGTCGCTCACGGGTGTTGTTCCACTCACTAAAGTCTCGGTCATCATCGTCATGCGGCCACCCCTTCTCCGTCCCCTGTCAGGCTCTTGTAACGTTCGGCGAAGAACTCCCGAACGTTGGCGCATTGTGTTTCCGTACCATCCAAACGATTGAAGTGGGCGCGAAATTCCCTGGCGCCCGGCAAGGTTGCGAGATACCAGCCCACATGCTTGCGGGCAATTCGCACGCCCATCACGTCCCCATAGAAGGCGTGGAGGGCGGCCAGATGCTCAAGCAGAATGCGTTCCACCTCGATCAGCTCCGGCGCCGGCAGTTTTTCGCCGGTACGCAGGAAGTGTTCGATCTCGCGAAAAATCCATGGCCGCCCCTGGGCGGCCCGGCCGATCAACAGGCCATCGGCACCGGTCGCGTCGAGCACGTAGCGGGCCTTTTCCGGCGATACGATGTCGCCGTTGGCAAAGACCGGAATCGACACCGCCTGCTTGATCGCGGCAATGGTGTCGTACTCGGCTTCGCCGGTGTACAAGTCGGCGCGGGTGCGGCCATGCACCGCCAGCGCCGTGATCCCGGCCTGCTCGGCGATCTTCGCCACGGTCAGGCCGTTCTTGTTGTCGCGATCCCATCCGGTGCGGATCTTCAGGGTCACCGGCACATCAACTGCCGCCACGACGGCATGCAGGATCTCGGTAACCAGTGCTTCATCCTTCAACAACGCGGAGCCGGCGGCCTTGTTGCAGACCTTCTTCGCCGGGCAACCCATGTTGATATCAATAATCTGTGCGCCCAGTTCGACGTTGGCCCGGGCCGCATCCGCCAGCATCTGCGCATCGCCACCGGCGATCTGCACCGAGCGTGGCTCGGGATCGCCTTCGTGGATCATGCGCATGCGCGACTTGCGGGTGTTCCACAGGCTCATGTCACTGGTGACCATTTCCGAGACTACAAGCCCTGCGCCCAAACGCTTGCACAGCTGACGAAAGGGCTGGTCGGTGACTCCCGCCATCGGGGCGAGGATCAAGCCGTTCTGCAATGTATATGGGCCGATGCGTACCGCCGACATAGGACTTCCCTGAAGTGGGGCCGGATCATGAGAGTTCGAAAAAGGGTTGGCATGATACCCGCTCTCGATGACTGGATAAAGGCTGAATTGAACAAAATCTGAACAGTTATTCTGTTATTACCGGCGGTTTGGTCGCGCGCTGCGCAGTCAGAAAACTGCCGTCAATCCGGGAGCGGTGAAGCGTTTCACTCGGGCGAGTGGAAACTCAGGCTGTAGTTCACGGCTTTCGGGCCTGGATCGAGGATGTCCAGGGCGATGTGGATCGGCGTCTGCGGCGGCATTTCCGCCATGCCTTCGAGGTCGCCGTTGAGGTATTCGCCGGGCTTGAAGCGACGACTGGCGATCAGGTGACCGTTGAGGTCGGCGAAGCGCAGCTCCAGCAGCGGAAACGGCTGCGAGAACGGCGCACGGTTGTAAATGATCGCGTCCACCACCAGCGCACCGCTGAATTCCGGGTGGCTGCGCACCACCAGGTTGCTGCTCTTGATCTTGGCGATATCCACCTTGGACGGCACCGTGCAGCCGACTTGCGGGCAGAGTTGCTGGAACCACGGCCGGTATTGATCCTGGCGCGCCAGTTCGTCGAAGTGATAGGCGATGTATTGTCCGCCCAGGCCGGCGGCGGCCAGCACGATGAGCAACAGCCAGAGCAGGCGACGGCCCCAGGGCGAGCGGCGTTTCTGCCAGTCCAGTTGCAGCGGGTCGTCGGTCAGATCCTGCAAGGCTTCGGCGCGGACACTGGTTTCGACGCGTTCGCGCTTTTTGCGCGGGGCTTCGATCAGTGGCAGTTCGTCATCGACGTCGTCGCTGGCCGACAGGCGTTCGCGGCGGGCATTCGGGTCGATCGGATCGTGCAGGCGCAGTTGCGGAATCGGCGGTTCGTCGTCGAGATCCACCGGCTCCAGCGACAGCGAAGGTTCGGTGCGCTCCGGTCGGACCGGTTCGGGCTCGATGGCTTCGGGTTCATCTTCGGCTTCGGGGGCGCGCTCATCTGCCGGTTCGCTGAACAGGCTGTCCGGCCACGTCGTGTCTTCCGGTTCGTGGCTATCGCGGCGAGCGCTCAGGGCGTCTTCGCGCGGGCGACCGAACTCGGTGGTCGGCTGGATTTCCCGTTGTTCGAGGCGGGCCAGTTCTTCGTCCAGATCCAGGCTGTCCAGATCCAGCTCGGCGGCGCTCCATTGCTTCTGGCTGATGGCGCGCGGCTCGGGCGTTTCGACGATGGCCGGTGGCTCGACAGGCGCCGGCTCGCTGATCGGTGGCGGCTCGCTGATTAACGGTGCCACCGGCGTGACTGCTTCCTTGCCTGCGTGTTGCTCCAGCAATTGCTTGGCGGCATTGAACACTTGCAGGCAGGAGCCGCAACGAACCACCCCGCGGGCCACGCTCAACTGAGCGTGGCTGACACGGAAACTGGTTTGGCAATGCGGGCACTGGGTGACGAAGCTGTCGGTCATGCGGCGATCCGGATTGAGCAGGCGGTCATTCTAGCGCCGACGGCCGGTGATGCGCACCCAGCCATCACGATTGGCGATCGGGTCGAGATCGAAGTCCTGCGCGTAGGCGGCAGCGACTTCGTCACCTTGTTCGGCAAGAATCCCTGACAGCGCCAGACGCCCGCCGGACTTGACCAGGCCGGACAGTTGCGGCGCCAGGGAAACCAGCGGGCCGGCCAGAATGTTGGCCACCAGCACGTCGGCTTTGACCTGCGGCAGGTCTTCCGGCAGGTACAGCGGGAACAATTCGTCAGCGATGTTGTTGCGCCCGGCGTTGTCGCGGGAGGCTTCAAGTGCCTGCACGTCGATGTCGGTGCCCACGGCTTCTTTCGCGCCGAGCAGCAGGGCGGCAATCGCCAGAATCCCCGAGCCGCAGCCGAAGTCCAGCACGTTGCAGTCTTTCAGGTCCTGGCCGTCCAGCCATTCCAGGCACAGGGCGGTGGTCGGGTGAGTGCCGGTGCCGAACGCCAGGCCCGGATCCAGCAGCAGGTTGACCGCGTCCGGCTCCGGTGCGGCGTGCCAGCTCGGCACGATCCACAGGCGCTGACCGAAACGCATTGGCTGGAAACCGTCCATCCAGCTGCGTTCCCAGTCCTGGTCTTCGATCACTTCGCTGTGGTGCTCGGGCAGCGGGCTGCCAGTCAGCAGTTCCAGATGGGCCAGTACCGGAGCGGCTTCGGTGCCGCCCTCGAACAGGGCCAGCAGGTGGGTGTGCGCCCACAGCGGGGTGGTATTGAGTTCCGGTTCGAAGATCGGCTGATCTTCGGCGTCCATGAAGGTCACCGAAACGGCGCCCACTTCAAGGAAAGCGTCTTCGTAGGTTTCGGCTTGTTCTGGGCTGATGGCGAGACGGACTTGCAGCCAAGGCATGGCGGGCACCTGTGAAAAAGATTGATTGCAGCCTAGCGGCCTGCGAGAAGCGCGCAAGTTTACGCGAGCGCGACGGTTTTGTGGGAGCGGGGAATGTGTGAGCAGATGAAACCTTCGGAAACAACAAAGCCGCCCGAAGGCGGCCTTGTCTGGTGCGGGCTGAAGCTTAGTGCTTCTCGCCAGCCAGCTTGTGCTCGAGGTAGTGAATGTTCACGCCCCCTTTGCAGAAGCCTTCGTCACGGGTCAGATCACGGTGCAGCGGGATGTTGGTCTTGATCCCGTCGACCACGATTTCGTCCAGGGCATTGCGCATGCGGGCCATGGCTTCGTCGCGGGTCGCGCCGTAAGTGATCAGCTTGCCGATCAGCGAGTCGTAGTTCGGCGGAACGGCATAACCGCTGTACAGGTGCGAATCGACGCGAACGCCGTTGCCGCCTGGAGCGTGGAAATGCTTGACCGTACCCGGGCTCGGCATGAAGGTCTTTGGATCTTCAGCGTTGATCCGGCATTCCAGCGAGTGACCGCGGATCACCACATCATCCTGGGTATACGACAGCTTGTTGCCAGCGGCGATGCTGAGCATCTCCTTGACGATGTCGATACCGGTGACCATTTCCGAAACCGGGTGCTCCACCTGAACACGGGTGTTCATTTCGATGAAGTAGAAACGACCGTTCTCGTACAGGAACTCGAAGGTGCCGGCGCCACGGTAGCCGATGTCGATGCACGCCTTGACGCAGCGGGCCAGGACTTCCTTGCGCGCGTTCTCGTCGATGCCCGGTGCCGGCGCTTCTTCGAGAACCTTCTGGTGACGGCGTTGCAGCGAGCAATCGCGGTCACCCAGATGGATGGCGTTGCCCTGGCCGTCGGACAGAACCTGCACTTCGACGTGACGCGGGTTGGTCAGGAATTTTTCCAGATAGACCATCGGGTTGCCGAACGCCGCGCCTGCTTCGGAGCGGGTCAGTTTCGCCGAGGCGATCAGGTCTTCTTCCTTGTGCACCACGCGCATGCCGCGACCACCACCGCCGCCGGCGGCCTTGATGATCACCGGGTAGCCGACTTCACGACCGATGCGCAGTGCCGTTTCCTCGTCTTCCGGCAGCGGGCCGTCGGAACCTGGAACGGTTGGCACGCCCGCTTCGATCATCGCGTGCTTGGCCGATACCTTGTCGCCCATCAGGCGAATGGTTTCGGCTTTCGGGCCGATGAAGGCGAAGCCGGAGTTCTCGACCTGCTCGGCGAAATCAGCGTTTTCCGCGAGGAAACCGTAGCCTGGGTGAATGGCGGTAGCGCCAGTCACTTCAGCGGCCGCAATGATTGCCGGGATGTGCAGGTAGGACTGAGCGGCAGAAGCCGGGCCGATGCAGACGGATTCGTCTGCCAGACCCAGGTGCATCAGCTCTTTGTCGGCCTTGGAGTAAACGGCGACGGTCTTGATGCCCATCTCTTTGCAGGCACGCAGAATCCGCAGGGCGATCTCACCGCGGTTAGCGATCAGAACTTTTTCCAACTTCGCAGTCATCAAAGGCTCTCCGCAGTTCAAACGATGGTGAACAGCGGTTGGTCGTACTCAACCGGCTGGCCGTCTTCGACGAGGATGGACTCGATCACACCGCTGGTTTCAGCTTCGATGTGGTTCATCATCTTCATGGCTTCGACGATGCACAGGGTGTCGCCTTTCTTCACGGTCTGGCCGACTTCAACGAAGGACGGCGAGGTTGGCGAAGATTTGCGATAGAAGGTGCCGACCATCGGCGAACGGGCAACGGTGCCGTTCAGCGCTGGAGCAGCAGCGGCAGCTGGAGCTGCGGCAGCAGCAACCGGAGCGGCAGCGGCGGCAGGTGCAGCGGCCGGAGCCTGCATCGGAGCCGGAGCGTAGTACTGCTGCGCCGGGGTCTTGCTGTGACGGCTGATGCGTACGGACTCTTCGCCTTCCTTGATCTCGAGCTCGTCGATGCCGGACTCTTCCAGCAATTCGATCAGTTTCTTAACTTTACGGATATCCATGAATCATCAACTCCCAAGGGTCGGTCAGGGGCGTATAGCTTGTTGTTCAAGCTGCTCTAGTGCAGCCTCCAGGGCCAGTCGATAACCGCTGGCGCCAAGGCCGCAGATCACTCCTACCGCTACGTCGGAGAAGTAAGAGTGATGGCGGAAAGGTTCGCGTTTGTGCACGTTGGACAAATGCACTTCGATGAATGGGATGCTCACTCCCAGCAGCGCGTCACGTAATGCGACACTTGTGTGTGTAAATGCTGCCGGGTTGATCAGAATGAAGTCCACGCCCTCGCCGCGTGCGGCGTGGATGCGGTCGATCAATTCGTACTCGGCGTTGCTTTGCAGATACAGCAGATGATGGCCGGCTTCACGGGCGCGGCGTTCCAGATCCTGATTGATCTGCGCCAGGGTGGTCGACCCGTAGGTCCCGGGTTCCCGGGTGCCGAGCAGGTTCAGGTTGGGGCCGTGCAGCACCAGTAGCGTTGCCATCTGCGTGTTCCTTGTTATGGGTGAGCCTTCGTCAGAACCCGGCGACTATGCCGCAAAGACTTTGTGACTGTCCAGTTCTCTGCAATAGCCAGCACGATGACCGATGTTTGCGCAAAATATGTGACTGACTGATTAAATCCGGTCATTCGCTTTGGCAACACGTTCGGCGAAGTCGCTGGCGTTGATCTCGCCGATCACCCGCACATCGCGACGTTCCGCCCCGTCCTTGCCGAAGAACATCAGCGCCGGTGGGCCGAACAGGTTGTAGCGGTCGAGCAGGGTGCGCTGTTCGGCATTGCTCGCGGTGATGTCGAAGCGGATCAGCCGGTAACCCTTGAGCCGATCCACGACTGTCGCGTCATTGAGCACTTCGTGTTCGATGACTTTGCAACTGATGCACCAGTCGGCGTACCAGTCGAGCAGCAGCGGGATGCCGGCGGTTTTCGCTTCGAGCAGCACTCGATCCAGTTCCGTCGGGGTGCTGACGGTCTGCCACGAACCGCTGTTTTGCGCAGTCGAGCCGCTGTCGGCAAGGCGTGCCGGGGCTATCGGATTCAACGGGTCGGTCTGCCCGCTGAACGCGCCGTACCAGCAGGCCAGCGCATAAAACAGCAGGAACAGGCCGAGCAGCTGGCCGAGGCGTTTGCGCGGCGGTTTGTAGACAAATTCCAGAGCACCGAGGAACAGGCCAACGCCACCAGCCAGCAAGCCGATCAGCAGCAAGGTGATCTGCCCCGGCAACACGCGGCTGAGCAGGCCGATGGCCAGCCCGAGCAGCAACACGCCGATGCCATTCTTCACGTACATCATCCACGGCCCGCTTTTCGGCAGCCACGCCGCGCCGCCGGTAGCCACCAGCAACAGCGGTGCGCCCATGCCCAGCCCGAGCATGAACAGCTTCAGGCCGCCGCCCAGCGCATCGCCGCTGGCGCTTATATAAAGCAGCGCGCCGGCCAGCGGGGCGGAAACGCATGGCGATACCAGCAGACTCGACACCACACCCAATACCGCGGCACCCCACAGCGAGCCGCCTTCAGTGCGGCCGGCGATCCGGTCGAGACGGCTGCTGATGAAGTGCGGCAGTTTCAGCTCGAATACGCCGAACATCGCCAGCGCGAACACCGCAAAGAACATCGCGAACGGCACAAGCACCCACGCTGACTGCAGCCGCGCCTGCAAATTCAGTTGCGCGCCGAACAGCCCCATCAGCGCCCCAAGCAGCGCGAAGCACGCAGCCATCGGCAGCACATAAGCGAGGGACAGATTGAAGCCACGCAAACCACCGACCTGACCGCGTAACACCACGCCGGACAGGATCGGCAGCATCGGCAATACACAAGGCGTGAAGGTCAAGCCCAGGCCAGCCAGAAAAAACAGCGCCAGATCACGCCAGTCCCAACCCTTCACCGGAGCGGGCGCGTCATTCGCCGCTGCGTTGCCCTCGATGCTCAGGCGTTCGGTTTCCGGTGGGTAGCACAAACCCTTGTCGGCACAGCCCTGATAGGTGACGGCCAGCGTGAAGGCTCTGGAATCATTGCGCGGCAGTTCCACATCGAGAATGCCGTGGTAGACCTCGACGTCGCCGAAATACTCGTCGTGTTTCTGTTCGCCTTGGGGCAGTTGTGCGGCGCCAAGTTTTACCTCGGCAGGCTCGGCACGAAACTGGAAACGATGGCGGTAGAGGTAATAGCCTTCGGTGGCGACGAAGCGCAGTTTGACCGATTGCGGCGTGCTCTCGATCAGGCTCAGTTGAAAGGCTTCGCGCACCGGCAGGAAATCGGCGCTGTTGTTGACCGAGCCCAGTGTGGCGCTGGGTTTGCTGTCAAACAGACCGGCGGCGCCGGCCGGCAGGGCGAAGACGAAAAACAGCAGGCAGAGCAGACGGCGCATGACAATCTCGCGAATCAAAGGTGCGGGAATGATAGCGGACTTGGCCCTGCGCTGTGTGTCACACGCGGAACGCTTGCACGGCAGTGTGCAGCTGACCGCCCAGCAACAGCAGGTTCTCGCCTTGCTCGCGGCCCTGGCCGATGCGCAGCAGATTGTCCCCGCCCAACTGGTGAATCCGTTCGCTGTGATCGCGGATCTCGCTGACCGCGCCGCTCTGTTGCGCGGTGATGTCGGCGATGCGGATCGCGGTGTCGGAGATGGTCTGGATCGCGCCGACAATCTTGTCCAGCGCACCGTCCGCCGATTGCGCCTGATTGGCCGTGGCCTCGGCGTGTTCGACCTGCGCGCGCATGCCCTCGACCGATTGCCGGGCGGCGGTTTGCAGGCCGGCGATCAGGGTCTGGATTTCGGCGGTGGCGCCGGCGGTACGTTGCGCCAGCGAGCGCACTTCCTCGGCCACCACGGCAAACCCACGGCCCATTTCCCCGGCCCGAGCGGCTTCGATCGCCGCGTTGAGCGCCAGCAGGTTGGTCTGGTCGGCAATCGAGCGGATCACCGTCAGCACGCCGCCGATGGTTGCCGATTCTTCGGCCAGGTGTTCGATCATCTGCGCGTTGCCTTGCACTTCGCCGACCAGCGCGTGCAAGCCGGTGAGGCTCTGGCCGATCACTTGTTGCCCGTGTTCGACGGCCAGCCCGGCATGGCGACTGGCGTCGGCGGCCTGGCGCGCATCGCCGGCCACTTGCTGGATGGTCGCTTCCAGTTCGCCGAGGGAGTCACGGATCAGCGCGGTATCGCCGGCCTGATGTTCGGCGCCGCTGTGCAAGTCATTGCTCAGCTCGGCGAGGGTGCGGCTGCTGCCGGCCACTTGCTCGGCATTGCCGCGAATCGTCCCGACCAGATCCACCAGATAGGCGCGCAGGCGATTGAGCGAGGCTTCGATGTCGTGCAGTTCGCGGTTGGTCTTGCCCAGATGAATGTCGCGGCTGAAGTCGCCTTCGGCCCAGGTCGACAGCGCCGGCGCGAGGTTGGTCAGGGTGCGGGCGAGGCGTCGCTGCAGGGTGTCGATCAGCAGCGCGATCAGCAGAATCAGGCCGATCATCACGCCTTGCATCAGCCGCACTTCGCCCTGGATCTGCCCGTGCTGGGCGCGCACCACGGGTTCGAGACCGGCGATGGCCTGCTGCACGGCGGCGATTTTCTGGTGGGTCGCGGTGCTCAGGTCGGTGCGTTTCTGGATCTGCTCGCGGGTGCGCGCCAGCTCCGCCGGGTAACGCCCCAGCAGGCTGTTGAGCTCGCGTTTGAGGCCGACACCAGCATCTTCGGCAGCGGCTTTTTCCGTGCTTTCGATGCCCATCATCGCGGCGAAATCGTCGCTGCCGGATTCACTGCTGGCGACCACGCCGAGCAAGGGCAGGGCATCGATCGTCTGGGCCTGGGCGCGGATGTTGCTGACTTCGCGTTCGACATCGGCAGCCAGTTCACTGCGCCCGCTGCTGACCAGTTTGTCTCGGGCCAGCGACAGTTTGCCCAGATGTTGAGAGGCAACGAGCAGAGGCGTGAGATAGGTCGCGTTGCCGCCTGCATACGTGCTGAGCTGATCGAGGCTGGCGCTCAATTCGCGCTCGGCCTGCAACAGCAGGGCCTGCGGATCGCCGGCCAGTTTGCCGGCGGCCAGCAGGTCGGTCTTGCTGAATTCATCGAGGCCGGTGAGGCTCGGGCGCAAGGTGTCGGCCAGCGCCGGCGGCAGCTCGTCGAGCTCCTTCTGCAACTGATCGATGGCCTGGCTGGCTCTGCTCAGGCGCAGGGCGTCGCCGCTGGCGAGGTAATCCTCGACGTTGCGTGCCACGTCATTCTGAAATTGCTGCGACAGCCCCAGGTATCGCTCCATCAACAGATACGGGCGCTCCAGGGCTTTCTGCGACCACCACAGCGTGGCGCCGAGGGCCACGCAGACGGCGACCAGCAACAGAGTATTGAGATTGGTGAGCAACTTCAGGCGCATGACGGCTACCAACGGCAGAATGGTAAGCGCCTGAATTTATTGCGGTTCTGTTACAGGGTTATGACCGATTGGGTCGAATCCGATGAAAAAGTGGCACTTTGCTTTGAGTCGCGCGCGGTCTGCACCCGATTGCGTCCTTCGCCCTTGGCGCGATACAGCGCCTCGTCGGCCTGGCTGGCCATCATCAGGCTGTCGGAGTCGTCGTGCATTTCCACCACGCCGGCGCTGAAGGTGCACCACAGATCCTGCGGCTGGGCCGGATAGTGAATCTCGGCAAAGCGCTGGCGGATCTCGTCGAGCACTTTGTGCGCCGCTTCTATATCGGTGTCCGGCATGACGATGGCGAATTCTTCGCCGCCGTAACGACCGATGAAATCGGTCTTGCGCAGACGCTGCTTGAGAAACAGCGCCAGGCTCTTGATCACCCGGTCGCCCATGGGATGGCCGTGGCTGTCATTGACCCGCTTGAAGTGGTCGATGTCGAGCATCGCAAAGCTCAACGGCTTGTTCTCGCGGCGGGCGCGGAACGAGCAGTCTTCGAGCAATTGCAGAATGTGCGTGTGGTTGTACAGGCCGGTGAGGCTGTCGCGAACCATCCGTGCTTTCAGGTTACGCGCACGGGCGGCGCGGTTGCGCACGGTGGTGATCAGGTGGCGCGGCTTGATCGGCTTGGTCAGGAAGTCATCGCCGCCTTCGCTCATGGCGTCGAGCTGTTTGTCCAGATCGTCCTCGGCCGACAGATAAATGATCGGCACGCTGACATAGCGGTCGTTGTGACGGATGACCTTGGCCAGCTCGGTGCCGGTGCAGGCCGGCATGTACATGTCGAGGATGATCAGGTCCGGCTGGAAGTCCGCCAGCTCGGCCATGGCCTGGATCGGTTCGATCAGGGTGCGGGTGACGATCCCGGCGCTGTTGAGCAGGCGTTCGGTGTGCAGGGCCTGGGCGCGGGAGTCGTCGATGATCAGCACTTTATAGGGTTCGTACTGGGCGACGCAGGTCAGGACCTCGATCTTCTCCAGCAGGCTCGAGGCTTCGAGGGTGCCGGTGAGGAATTCCTGGCCACCGGCGCGCACTGCCGCGAGGCGGGTCGGGGTGTCGGTTTCGTGCAGGCTGAAGAACAGCAGGGGCAGCGGTTCTTCCAGACCTTGCTGGGCTTCGGCGGCGAGTTTCAGGCCGACGCCGACGCCGCTGAAATCCACGTCCATGACGATCGCGGCCGGCAGGCGCTCGACCATCGACGAGCGAAACGCCGACACGCTGTCCAGCGCCTGGGCGCTCAGACCGAAAAACTCCAGCTGTTTGGCCAGCCGCTCGGCGCGGTCGTGATCCTGCAGCATCACGTAGATCGGTTTGCGCAGGGGCGGCAGGAAGGTTTGATCAAGCTGATCGCCATGGCGCAGGCCGGTGCGCGACAGACGCTGCATCAAACGGTTGAGATCGGTGATCAGGCCGCTGCTCAGGCGTCCGCGATTGGCGTCCACCGCGTCCAGCGACTGGCTGATGTGGCGGGCCAGCTGCGTGTGTTCGGGCTGTTCGAAACGCTCGGCAAAACGCAGCAGGCGCAAATTGGCCTCGCTCAGTTCGGCGAGATCGGCAGTGGACCACTCACTGCGTTGCAGGCGCTGCCATATCTCAAGAATCTGACGTGCCTGATGAATTACCCGCTGGGCAAAGTGGTGCTTGAGGCGCTCACGGCTGGGGTCTTCTGGCTCGGTCATATCCTGACTACTAGTTAGGGTGCATGCTGAGATCGACTGGTGGCTCTATGCTAGCACCTCTTTTCCCTTACATGAGTGTCGTACGTCAATAATCTGCGGTACGACATCATTCAGTTTCTGACTCCCGGGTTTCAATTTGACCCTGATCGTCGCGGAAGTCCCCATCTACCGGACATTTGCCGATCTGTACGCCGGTGAATTTATCGGAGTATGAGAAAGGTGGGGCAGGGTGTTTGTGCTGTCGCGTTGCGGGTATCGGCATCGAATTGGTGGTGAATTGGATATCGGGGAATCCCTTAGGGCGGTCTGTACAGGCCTCGTGTCGGGTAGCGAGATAACGCCTGTCAATATTGACGGGTGCCCGGTCGAGGCACGTTGTTGTATGGTTGTGGTCGAACCGTTGAACCCAAGATTGAAAGGATATCGCCATGCTGGACTGGAAGAACCGCGCGGGCAGCGCGCCTGAACGTGCCGCCGAGCCCAAGTCGGCCACCCGCAGCTATGTCGGCGGGCTGTTGTTCAGCCGGGCGCTGGCCACGCTGGTCGCCATTTACCTGTTGGTGACTATTGCCCTTGGCTGGTACTGGAGCCAGGAGCCGGCGCTGTTTCCCGTGGCGCAGAACGCTCAGGTTGCCGCCGAGAAAGAGGGCAAGCAGATGGTGGTCGGCTACACCACCGTCGAAACCCTGAAAACCGTTGCCGGCACGTTGCTCGACAAGCCGGGCGGCTACATTTCCAACGACCGTTTCCCGCCGGGCCTGTGGATGGACAACATGCCGAGCTGGGAATACGGCGTGCTGGTGCAGGTTCGCGATTTGACCCGCGCCCTGCGCAAGGACTTCGCCCGCTCGCAGTCGCAATCGGCTGAAGACGCCGACCTGGCCAAGGCCGAGCCGCGCTTCAACTTCGACAACAAGAGTTGGATCCTGCCGTCCAGCGAGTCGGAATATCAGGAAGGCATCAATTCCCTGAGCCGTTATCAGGCGCGCCTGTCCGACCCGACCCAGAAAAACGCGCTGTTCTACGCCCGCGCCGACAACCTGAACAACTGGCTGGGCGATGTTGGCACCCGTCTCGGTTCGCTGTCGCAACGGCTGTCGGCCAGCGTTGGCCGGGTCAAGCTCAACACCGCGCTGAAAACCGAAGTGCCGGCGGTGGGTGAAGTGCCGCAGGTCGACGAGGAAGTCGTCGAGACTCCGTGGATGCAGATCGACAACGTGTTCTACGAAGCCCGCGGCCAGGCCTGGGCGCTGTCGCACCTGCTGCGCGCAATCGAGGTCGATTTCGCCGACGTGCTGGCGAAGAAGAACGCGACCGTCAGCGTGCGTCAGATCATTCGTGAGCTGGAAGCCTCCCAGGAGCCGGTCTGGAGCCCGATGATCCTCAATGGCAGCGGCTTCGGTGTGCTGGCCAACCACTCGCTGGTGATGGCCAACTACATTTCCCGGGCCAACGCCGCCGTGATCGATTTGCGTCAACTGCTCAATCAGGGCTGAGTCATGGACGAGAGCGCCAGAGAGGCGGCCCACCGCGCCGCCTCGGATGCCGAGCAGATTGCGTGGGTCGACGAGCAGGACAACCTGCTCGGTTCCCTGGTGCGCGCCGACCTGCGCGAGCGCGGGCTGATCGGCCGTGGCACCTACATCATGCTGTTCAACTCCGCCGGTGAACTTTGCGTGCATCGGCGCACGTTGAGTAAAGCCATTTATCCCGGTTACTGGGACGTGGCGGCAGGCGGCATGGTGCAGGCGAACGAGACGTACGCCGAGTCGGCGGCCCGTGAACTGGAGGAAGAGTTGGGGGTGAGCGGCGTCGAGCTGACGGCCCACGACCATTTCTACTTCGAAGACACCGGCAATCGCCTGTGGTGTTCGGCGTTTTCGGCGGTGTGGGACGGGCCGCTGATCCTGCAGCCGGAAGAAGTGCTCGAAGCGCGCTTCATTCCGGTCGCGCAGGTCATGCTGGAAATCCAGCAAAAGCCTTATTGCCCGGACTCTCTGGCCGCGTTGAAACGCTATCTGAAGGCTCAGCAAAGCGACGTCGCAAAGAACACATAAATTGGCGCCGATTGGCACTTAGCAATCGGCGTTTTTGCCGTTACACTGCGCGACCTTTTCAAGCTGTGCCGGCCCGCTTTCACGAGCCGATGGCACAGTAGCGCTGCCCCTGCCTGAGTGGGGCTTCGCGGTCGATAGCCTTGCCCAAGGCTGCGATCAGTCTTTGTCCTCCCGAGAGGATTGCCGGTGGCCAAAAAAGCCGCATCCTTCGCCGCCCTGGGCGGCCTGGTATTTTCCACCGACGCAGGTCGTCATTGCCCGGAATGCAGCAAGCCGGTGGACGCCTGTATCTGCAAACAAACCGTGATCCCGGCCGGCGACGGCATTGCCCGCGTGCGCCGCGAGAGCAAGGGCCGTGGCGGCAAGACGGTGACCACCATCACCGGCGTGCCCCTGGCCGAAGACGCACTCAAGGAGCTGGCGACAACGTTGAAGAAACGTTGCGGCACCGGCGGCGCGTTGAAAGACGGGATCATCGAGATTCAGGGCGACCATGTCGAGCTGCTCCTGGCCGAGTTGGTCAAGCACGGTTTCAAGGCGAAGAAGTCCGGCGGCTAGCAGCCTCTGTGAAACCCACCGGCGGCTTGATTCAGCTCCAGCGTTCCTGGGCCTGACGTCGTTTCCATGGTTTTCACAGAGCCTGTTCATGACCGGTTTCTAAACTCAACGCTGTCAGCGCGGTCTACCGCCCCGCTGACGAACCGTCATTTTCATTCTTTAGACTGCGCCGGCCTGAGATCAGGCGACGCACTATGACTTCTTTATAGGGGACTTCGATGTCCGTACGACGCACACGCAAAGACGATGGCAGCCAATGGACAGTTGCGGACAGCCGCAGTGTTTACGGGATTCGCCATTGGGGGGCCGGGTATTTCGCGATCAATGACGCCGGTCGCGTCGAAGTTCGTCCGAACGGCCCGAGCAGCTCGCCTATCGATCTGTTCGAACAAGTCGACCAGTTGCGCAAGAGTGGCTTGTCCCTGCCGCTGCTGGTGCGTTTCCCCGACATCCTGCAAGACCGCGTCCGTCAGCTGACCGGCGCTTTCGATGCGAACATCGAGCGTCTGGAATACCAGAGCAAATACACCGCCCTGTACCCGATCAAGGTCAACCAGCAGGAAGCGGTGATCGAGAACATCATCGCCACCCAGAACGTTTCCATCGGTCTGGAAGCCGGCTCCAAGCCTGAGCTGCTGGCGGTGCTGGCGCTGGCGCCGAAGGGCGGCACCATCGTCTGCAACGGTTACAAGGACCGCGAGTTCATCCGTCTGGCGCTGATGGGCCAGAAGCTCGGCCACAACGTGTTCATCGTGATCGAGAAAGAATCCGAAGTCGGACTGGTGATCGAAGAAGCCGCCTCGCTGAAGGTCAAGCCACAGGTCGGCCTGCGCGTGCGTCTGTCGTCGCTGGCGTCGTCGAAGTGGGCGGACACCGGTGGCGAGAAATCCAAGTTCGGCCTGTCGGCGGCGCAACTGCTGTCGGTGGTCGAGCGCTTCCGCGCGGCGGGCCTGGATCAGGGCATTCGTCTGCTGCACTTCCACATGGGTTCGCAGATCGCCAACCTCGCTGACTACCAGCACGGCTTCAAGGAAGCGATCCGTTACTACGGCGAGCTGCGCAACCTCGGTCTGCCGGTCGATCACATCGACGTCGGTGGCGGTCTGGGCGTCGACTACGACGGCACCCACTCGCGCAACGCCAGTTCGATCAACTACGACATGGACGACTACGCCGGTGTCGTGGTCGGCATGCTCAAAGAGTTCTGCGACGCGCAGGCCCTGCCGCATCCGCACATTTTCTCCGAAAGCGGCCGCTCGCTGACCGCCCACCACGCGATGTTGGTGGTGCAGGTGACCGACGTCGAGAAGCACAACGACGACGTGCCACAGATCGAGAACAAGGAAGCGCTGCCGGAAACCGTGCAGTGGCTGGTTGACCTGCTGGGCCCGACCGACATCGAAATGGTCACCGAAACCTACTGGCGCGCCACCCACTACATGAGCGACGTGGCCGCCCAGTACGCCGACGGCAAACTGACCCTGGCCGAGAAAGCCCTGGCCGAGCAGTGCTACTTCGCCGTGTGCCGTCGCCTGCACAACTCGCTGAAGGCGCGTCAGCGTTCGCACCGTCAGGTGCTGGACGAACTCAACGACAAGCTGGCCGACAAGTACATCTGCAATTTCTCGGTGTTCCAGAGCCTGCCGGACACCTGGGCGATCGATCAGGTCCTGCCGATCATCCCGCTGCACCGTCTCGACGAAGAGCCGCTGCGTCGTGCCGTTCTGCAAGACCTGACCTGCGACTCCGACGGCAAGATCAATCAGTACGTCGACGAGCAGAGCATCGAGACCAGCCTGCCGGTGCACGCGCTGAACGAAGGTGAAGATTACTTGCTGGGCGTATTCCTGGTCGGCGCCTATCAGGAAATCCTCGGCGACATGCACAACCTGTTCGGTGACACCGACTCGGTGAACATCTACCAGAACGCCGACGGCAGCGTGTACCACGCCGGTATTGAAACCCACGACACCATCGAAGACATGCTGCGCTACGTGCACCTGTCGCCGGAAGAGCTGATGACCCACTACCGCGACAAGTGCGCCAGTGCCCGCATCAGCGCCAGCGAGCGCACTCAGTTTCTCGATGCATTGCGTCTGGGTCTGACCCGCTCCTCTTACCTGTCTTCCTGAGGCCAGGTTCTGCTTTCATCTGGTTGTCTGAAATTGTTCCGCTTACTGCGGACGTTTCAGACAACCAGGTGAGACGCTTCTTTTTCTCTTCGCGAAAATGCTTTCGTCCAGACGAGCAAAGTGATGTCGTCTGCTTTTCGCGTAGGTCATTTCCGAATTTGTACTTCGGCTCTCTACTCGGCCATGGCTC
>NZ_BQHR01000002.1 GCF_021601625.1 Pseudomonas paraglycinae
AAGAAGCCATGCGCGCCGAAGACCTCGCCCGCAACCGCGAAGCCATCAAACGCGCCCTCGACTATTACCTGTGCCCCAACCCTTCCAAACCGCGCCCGAGCACGATGTACATGGTCACGCCCAACGTCGACACCGAAAGCCTGCTGGCCAACGCCTGCGAATCCCTGGCCTCGGCCAATACCATCGCCAGCAATTTCGCCAATGAGCTTTCGGGCCCGCAGCGCAGTACGGCGCTCGGCATCCAGCAGATCATCATGCTGGCCGAGCTCGCAGTGAACCGCGCGCTGGACCGGGTTGATCCGCAAACCTGACAACACAAATCCCAGGTATAAAAAAACCGGCGATCATCACTGATCGCCGGTTTTTCATTCAGTCGTCATTCAATCACTGCATCAACACTTCAATCGAGCCATCAGCGGTCAGGCTGACCTGGCTGGTGCCGGCTTCGACTTCAGGCGTGACCGGTGCTGCGTCCATGCCGGCGGCTTTCATCATGATCGGGGCGCGCATGTACGGTTGTGGGAAGCCGTTGCTGTTGAGGTTCAGGTTGACGATTTTGTAGCCCTTGCCGCCCAGGGCGTCGGTGGCCAGTTGGGCGCGGGCCTTGAAGGCGGTGACGGCTTCTTTCAGCAGTTTGTCTTCGCTGGCCTTGCGGGTCGGGTCGGCGATGGCGAAGTCCATGCCGCCCATTTTCAGGTCGTTCAGCAGCTCACCGGTGAGTTTGGACAGGGCGGCGAAGTCGGCGCTTTCCAGGCGCAGCTCGGCGCGTTCGCGCCAGCCGGTGATTTTCTGGCCTTTGGTGTCGTAGATCGGGTAGCTGTTGCGGCTGCCCTGGCGCAGGGTGATGTCTTTGACTTGCTTGGCCTGGGCCAGGGCCTTGTTCATGGTGGTGCTGACGTCGGCGGCGAGTTTGGCTGGGTCGGTGTTCTGTTCTTCGGTGTAGAGGGTCACGATCATCAGGTCGCGGGCCACTTCCTGGCTGACTTCGGCGCGCAGGGAAATCTGGTTGTAGTGCAGCTCATCGGCGGCCAGGGCCGGAAGGCTGGCGATGCTGCCGACGGTCAGGGCGAGAAGGGCGGCGCTGCGGCGAAATGTGTGCATGAAAGCTCCTTGATGAGGGCGCAGGTGATGGTTCGGGGGCCTGCGTGAAACCATCAGACTCTAGCTTTTATGATCCGGTTCGCCCAGTTACAACTTCTATACAGATGGGCCTTATAGCCGCCGCGAAGCTTTTTGCCATGTGGTCGTTTGCCGCACTTTCGCCTCTCAAGCCCGCGCCTTGGTTATACTCCGTGCGATCCGCCTGGAGCGCTCATCAGGAGAGCTCATGCTCGCCCCCGTACAACTGACTTCCGCCACTCGCCAGAACCTCTGGCGGCTGACTTTCATCCGCACCCTGGTGCTCGCCGCGCAGGCCGGTTCCGTGGGCCTGGCCTACTGGCTGGATCTGTTGCCGTTGCCGTGGGTGCAACTGGTGATGACCCTCGGCTGTTCGATTCTGCTGTGTGTGTTCACCGCCGTGCGCCTGCGCACTTCGTGGCCGGTCACCGAGCTCGAATACGCGTTGCAACTGGCCTGCGATCTGGTTATCCACAGTGCCTTGCTGTATTTCTCCGGTGGTTCGACCAACCCGTTCGTTTCGTATTATCTGGTGCCGCTGACCATCGCTGCGGTGACGCTGCCATGGCGGTATTCGGTGGTGCTGTCGGGCATTGCGCTGGCCTTGTACACATTGATGCTGACGCACTTCTATCCGCTGGAAACTCTGCCGGTGGCCCGGGAGAACCTGCAGATCTACGGCATGTGGCTGAGTTTTGCCCTCGCGGCAGCGGTGATCACCTTCTTCGCCGCGCGCATGGCTGAAGAGCTGCGCCGGCAGGAAGAGTTACGGGCGATCCGTCGTGAAGAAGGCCTGCGCGATCAGCAATTGCTGGCCGTGGCGACTCAGGCCGCTGGCGCCGCACATGAATTGGGCACGCCGCTGGCGACCATGAGCGTGTTGCTCAATGAAATGCAGCAGGACCACCACGATCCGATGCTTCAGGAAGACCTGAAGGTGCTGAAGGATCAGGTGAAGCTCTGCAAGGAGACCCTGCAACAACTGGTGCGCGCCGCCGAAGCCAATCGCCGGATGGCGGTGGAGATGCAGGACGTCACCGAGTGGCTCGACGAGGCGCTCAATCGCTGGCACCTGATGCGCCCGGAGGCCAGTTATCGCTTCCAGCGTCTGGGGCAGGGCCCGTTGCCGCGTGTAGCGCCGCCGCCGGATCTGACCCAGGCCCTGTTGAATCTGTTGAACAACGCCGCCGACGCCTGCCCGGAAAACCTTCAGGTGACCCTGGACTGGACCGCCGAAGACCTGACCATCAGCATTCGCGACCATGGCGCCGGTGTGCCGCTGGCCATCGCCGAGCAGATCGGCAAACCGTTTTTTACCACCAAGGGCAAAGGTTTCGGCCTGGGCCTGTTTTTGAGCAAGGCCAGCGTGACACGCGCCGGCGGCTCAGTGAAACTCTATAGTCATGAGGAAGGCGGCACGCTCACCGAGCTGCGCCTGCCCCACGGCGCCCGAGGAGAGCAACATGAGTGACGAAATCCAAGTCGAAGGCGAAGAACTGCCGCATTTGCTGCTGGTCGATGACGACGCGACCTTCACCCGGGTGATGGCCCGTGCCATGGCCCGCCGTGGTTTCCGCGTCAGCACCGCCGGTTCCGCCGAAGAAGGCCTGACCATCGCCCAGGCCGATCTGCCGGACTACGCCGCGCTGGACCTGAAAATGGACGGCGACTCCGGTCTGGTCCTGCTGCCGAAGCTGCTGGAGCTGGACCCGGAAATGCGCGTGGTGATCCTCACCGGTTACTCGAGCATTGCCACCGCGGTTGAAGCGATCAAGCGCGGCGCCTGCAATTACCTGTGCAAACCGGCCGACGCCGACGATGTGCTGGCAGCGCTGCTGTCCGAACACGCCGACCTCGACAGCCTGGTGCCGGAAAACCCGATGTCGGTGGATCGCCTGCAATGGGAGCACATCCAGCGCGTGCTGACCGAGCACGAAGGCAACATCTCCGCCACGGCCCGCGCCCTGGGCATGCACCGCCGCACCCTGCAGCGCAAATTGCAGAAGCGCCCGGTTCGTCGCTGAACCTGCGCTGAACGACCATCGCCAGCCCTCGCGATAAAGCGCACCGATCATCTATGATCGGTGCGTGTCTGTTCTTTTCTTTATCGAGCCTTTTCCATGAATCAGAACGCTGAATATTCCGCGGTCAACGATACCGTGCGCGGGCAGTTTTTTCGCAAGGTGTGGGCCATGACCACGCCTTACTGGCGCAGCGAAGAGAAGGGCAAGGCCTGGACGTTGCTGATCGCCGTGATCGCGCTGACGTTGTTCAGCGTGGCGATCTCGGTGTGGATCAACAGTTGGTACAAGGATTTCTATAACGCCCTGCAAAAGAAGGATGAGGCGGCATTCTGGCAGTTGATCCTGTATTTCTGCGGCATTGCCGCGGTGGCAATCCTCGGCGCCGTGTATCGCCTGTACCTGACGCAGATGCTGACCATCCGCTGGCGGGCATGGCTCACCGAGAACCATTTCAAGCGCTGGCTCGGGCACAAAAACTATTACCAGCTGGAGCAGGGCGGTTACACCGACAACCCTGACCAGCGAATTTCCGAAGACCTCAACACCTTCACCAGCAACACCTTGAGTCTCGCGTTGGGCCTGATCCGCACGGTGGTCAGCCTGGTGTCGTTTTCGATCATTCTGTGGGGCGTGTCCGGCAGCATCGAGGTGTTCGGCATCGAGATTCCCGGCTACATGTTCTGGTGTGCGCTGCTGTATGCGGCGGTCGGCAGCTGGTTGACGCACCTGATCGGTCGACGCCTGATCGGCCTGAACAACCAACAACAACGCTTCGAGGCTGACCTGCGCTTCTCCATGGTGCGGGTACGTGAGAACGCCGAGAGCATTGCGCTGTACAACGGCGAACCGAACGAGAATCGTCGCCTGAGCAATCGCTTCGGTCTGGTCTGGCACAACTTCTGGGACATCATGCGCGTGTCCAAGCGCCTGACGTTCTTCACCTCGGGTTACGGCCAGATCGCAATCATCTTCCCGTTCATCGTTGCGGCACCGCGTTACCTGACCGGCAAGATCGAGCTGGGTGAGCTGATGCAGATCAACTCGGCATTCGGCAACGTGCAGGAGAACTTCAGCTGGTTCATCAACGCGTATTCGGATCTCGCCGCATGGCGCGCCACGTGTGATCGTCTGCTGAGCTTCCGTCAGGCGATGACCGACAACGAAGAACGCGCACCGGCCATCGATGTGCAGAATCAGGGCAATGAGCTGAAGGTTCATAACCTGGGCCTCGATCTGGCTGACGGTCGTCACCTGCTGACCAGTGCAGACATGACCGTGGAGCAGGGCGAGCGGGTGATGCTCAGTGGCCGCTCCGGCAGCGGTAAATCCACGCTGCTGCGGGCGATGGGGCATTTGTGGCCGGCCGGGCACGGCAGCATCCGCTTGCCGGCCTCGCGTTATCTGTTCCTGCCACAGAAACCGTATCTGCCGATCGGCACCCTGCGCGACGCCTTGAGTTATCCACAACCGGGCGACACCTACGCGCCCGAGCGTTATGCACAAGTGCTGGAGACTTGCCGTCTGCCGCATCTGGTGGCTCGACTGGACGAGGCCAACCACTGGCAGCGCATGTTGTCGCCGGGTGAACAGCAACGTCTGGCCTTCGCCCGCGCGCTGCTCTATGCACCGCAATGGCTGTACATGGACGAAGCGACGTCGGCGATGGATGAGGAAGACGAAGCCACGCTGTATCAGGCGCTGATCGACCAGTTGCCGGGCCTGAGCATCGTCAGCGTCGGCCATCGCAGCAGCCTCAAGCGCTTCCATCCACGGCATGTGCGGATCGATGGCGGGCACTTGGTGGAACAGACCGTCACGGCCTGATAACACATCATCCTGTGGGAGCGAGCAAGCTCGCTCCCACAGGATGATGCACTGAGTGATCGTACAACCCGCTTGCGCTATGATGCCCCTCAAGCCGATTTTTCGAGACAAACGCAGATCATGGAAAACCCGATCGACACCCCGCGCTTCCCCCGCAAGCGTCGCAGCCTGGCTCAGGAACTGGTGACGGTGCTGACCGAGCAGATCCGCGACGGTCTGCTCAAGCGCGGCGACAAGTTGCCCACCGAGTCGGCGATCATGGAAGCCCACGGCGTCAGCCGCACCGTGGTGCGCGAGGCGATTTCCCGTTTGCAGGCGGCGGGGCAGGTGGAAACCCGTCATGGCATCGGCACCTTCGTGCTCGACACCCCGAGCCCGAGCGGCTTCCGGATCGACCCTGCGACGGTGGTTACCCTGCGTGATGTGCTGGCAATTCTCGAATTCCGTATCAGCCTTGAAGTCGAATCCGCCGGCCTCGCCGCACAACGGCGAAGCGCCGAACAACTGGCCGCCATGCGCGCCGCCCTCGATGC
Organism: Pseudomonas paraglycinae; assembly: GCF_021601625.1. GTDB lineage: Bacteria > Pseudomonadota > Gammaproteobacteria > Pseudomonadales > Pseudomonadaceae > Aquipseudomonas > Aquipseudomonas paraglycinae. The sequence goes on from NZ_BQHR01000002.1 coordinate 5,501, forward strand.
GCTGAATGAAAGTGTCGCCCACGCCAGCGATGCCGTTGCCTCGGACTTCCAGTTCCACCTGCAAATCGCGCTGTCCACCGGTAACCGCTACTTCACCGACATCATGACCCACCTGGGCACCAGCATCATTCCGCGCACTCGCCTGAACTCGGCGCGCCTGGCTCATGACGATCAGCAGCACTACATGAATCGCCTGAGTCGCGAGCACGAGGAAATCTACGACGCCATCGCCCGCCAGGATTCCGATGCCGCCCGCGCGGCCATGCGCCTGCACCTGACCAACAGCCGCGAACGGCTGCGTCAGGCGCATGAAGAGGCGCAGGCTCAGGGTTGAGGGTTGATTACGGTTCGAGGCGTACTGTCAAAGTCGGGGAGGTGACTACATTCGGGCTGCCGGTTTTAGCAATCGTGTAGCGCAAATTAGCCGTAGCTCCCGACACCAGGTTATTGGCAAACGTGCTTTTTGGAATGTCAAAGGTGACAGGGAATAATGGCTGGCTCAGTGTGTATTTAGAACTCCAATTGCTTCCGGTCGAGGTGCTGACGAGCATCTCGATCACGTCGCCGATTGCTGCTTCAGTGTATTGGGACACTGAAGCGGGAGTTGGATCACTCAGCTTCTCAATGTAAGCGACTCCTTTAACTGCCTCTTCCAAGTCAGGTGCGGCTACGACACTTTGTTGTGCGGTCATGATGTAAGTCCTTTTGTCATTGCAATCGAAAAGTGTATGTTCCGGCTCTTGGCCGTTGGCGTCGGGTGATGACGCCAAGAGTATTAGGGCTGGATTGGTTCGTGGCCGCACCTGTAAGAAATAACAGTTTCGACGAGTGGTTGATGGTGATTCAGCTTTCGATGTGCAGAAGCAGTGGTTCCGAGCAAGGCTCAAGACTGGCCTCGTCTGCAAACTTGTAGCGCAGCTCAACGGTACGGTTCAGGTAATTGTCCACTGGCAACCGCTACTTCACCGACATCATGACCCACCTGGGCACCAGCATCATTCCGCGCACGCGGCTGAACTCGGCGCGCCTGGCCCATGACGATCAGCAGCACTACATGAATCGCCTGAGCCGCGAGCATGAGGAAATCTACGAGGCCAGCGCCCGTCAGGATTCCGATGCCGCCCGCGCGGCCATGCGCCTGCACCTGACCAACAGCCGCGAACGGCTGCGTCAGGCCCATGAAGAGGCGCAGGCGCAGGGTTGAACTCCGAAGGGTCGGGAAAACGTCATATGGTGTCGACGATAGACAGCTCTAACGTGTCTGACGGTTGTGGAGTTCCGTTTATTGTTGCGATGAAGTGGATAACTGCGGACCCATTTTTGAATTGATAGTCGAACAGGCTTTTTGAACCCAGAGAGAACTGTTCCTTTTCGACTATGAACGTCGTAAATCTAGCGTGCTTTTCTATAGGGATGCTAAAGCGGTCAGGCTTAACTTCAATTGTTATGTCGATCTGTTGGTTTGCTGCTTTCTCTTCATAAAAGAAATCGAGGAGAAAAGCATCACTCAGTTTCTGGGTGTCCAGCACTCCATTCGGCGCCTGAGGTGCTTCTGCTGCGGCAAGTTTTTGCATGACAAACTCTCCTGGTAGGGGTAAGTGCAATCGTTTTTTACTCCGTAAGTTGAGCGTTCTTGAGGGGCGGAGCGCCACTGTCAGAAATGACAGTGGCGACAAGCGGTCGTAATTGATTCCGCCGCGCGTCACGATCAGGCTTCGATGTAGAGTTTCAACGGCTCCGAACACGGCTCCAGACTGGACTCATCAGCAAACTTGTAGCGCAGCTCAACGGTACTGTTCAGGTACTTTTCCAGTTCGAATCTGGGGATGCTCAGTTCAATCCCGGTCAGGCCGACCATGTCATCCAGTGCGTCATCCCAGACGCCGGTCGGCTCCGACAAACCCTGCCATTCAGGCTCTTCCGGATCATCGCCGAGGATCGGGTACACGTCCCAGTTCGGCGGTGTGTTCTGGCCATCGGGTACCTGAACGATCAGGTCGTCATCCAGCGTCGACAGCCGCAGGATGATCGAGTCGCTGGCATGGTCGGGGAATTGCGGAAGGTGTGCAGCGGCAAACGTCATGCTTTGTTCTCCTTGAAAGATCTGCCGCGATCCTTCGCGGCAGTCGTCGCACTTTACCCGGCGAATCGGTGAGGCGCGCCGGGGCAATCTTGTCCGGGCATTTCAACTGCGGGGCAGAATCGAACGATCCACCCTGACCGCGAGTTTGCCTGGGCCGGGCCTGACGTCGAAGGTCGCCTGGCCCTGAGCATCCACCGACGTGCGGGCGATGGCCACGCCGTCGCGCAGCAGTTGCAGCGGCGCACCTTTCATCGATTGGCCCGAGGCCAGTTCCAGTTTCAATTTAATCGTCATCGAATCGCTCCTTAATTCGTGTTGCCGCTTGGGTGATAGTCCTTGAGCAGCAGGTAAGTGCTCCAGCCCCACCAGTCGTCGACGGTGGCAGTGTCGTTGAGGTTGTTGACGTCCTTGCGCCGCAGCACTTTGTTGTCCTGAAGGCGGAACAGTGGCGAGAAGTTGTTGGCCGGATCCAGCACGGCCGTCAGATCCGGCAGCCGTTGCAGCGCGTTGAAGGTGGTCGGCACATTGCCGCTGGAATACGCGGCATACACCTCGTCTGCCGAATCCTGCACCGCGAGAGTCACCTGATTGCGGTTGTCGGCGTCCGTGGCGTCGAAGTAGCGCTTGTCACCGAACGCCCGCCATTGCTCGCCATGGCCGTTACGCACCTTGAGGCCAAACTTGCTGTCTTCGTCGTGCATGAAGCGAGTGATGAGTGAACCCAGGTCGCTAGGTGTCACGGCGGCGGCCATGGCCTTGCGCGGCACCCGCAAATGCCCGGAAGAAAAAAGGTCGGTGAGGTAGTGGTCGGCGAACGCATTCATCGCGTAGGCCCGTTCCAGTCGCAGTTCGTCCTGACTGGCGTGGGCGGCTGCAGCGGTTTGCAGGGCGGCGGTGTGGCCGGCGATGTAGGCTTGGCGAGCCCATTCGCCGAAGTGGTCGGCGTTGTTCGCGGCCAGTTTCAGGTAGCGACCGAGCGGGAACAGGGCTGAGACAAAACTGCCGCCGCCAGTGATCTTGTTCCACTCTTCCGACAACGTATCTCCCAAAGCGTCATAAGCCTCATGGGGTTGTTTGCCGTCCTTGATCGCCTGTTTAACCGCGTCGATCTCTTTTTGCATGATTGCGAGAATTTGCGTCGCCTCGGTCTTCGAGGTCGTCAGCGCGGCGAGGCTGTCGAAGGCCGCCGTGAAGCGCTGAAGGCGATCGGCCGGGGTCGATCCTTCGTTGATCGGACGGTCGACGATTCCATAGAAATCACCACCCAGCGCCAGCACCTGGCCGTAGGTCAGCGCCAACCCGTTCGGCAGATGCAGCGGCACATTTTGCGCGAGCACCGGCTCGGAATTTTCAACGAAGCGCAGCCGGGTGTTATCGCCGATAGCCGTGTGTTCCGCGCCTTCGAAGCGTAACTGCGGTTTGCCTTTCAAGGCTTGAGCGGTCAGGGCGGTCACGGGTTCGACATCGCTGTGCGAGTCGGCGATGTGCAGCAACAGATGCGGATTTTCGGCACTGAAGGCGATGCCGCCGGGGGTGAAAAGGTCATCGAAACGGGCGATGACCGGTGTGGGTTTTTCAAGGCATTTTGTTAGTTGACCGGACATTTCTTTCTCCTTGATATGTCGTCGGTGGGTTTCTATTTAACTGTATGCATATACAGTTAAATAGAGCCTAGTCGAGAAATCTCCTACGTCAAAAAGAAATCTTGTCTGACAAAAAATGCCCTCCAGCGATGAAATGCAGTTGACGGTTATCTTTTAAGTTGTACGATGACCTACAACTTCGGCGAAGGCTGAATGGTCCACTCACAAAAAAACGTTGCTACCAGGGTGTTCGAATAATGAATCCACAAGAACTGAAGTCCATCCTCTCCGCCGGCCTGCTGTCGTTCCCGGTGACCGATTTCAATGCCCAGGGCGATTTCAACCGCGCTGGCTACATCAAACGCCTGGAATGGCTGGCCCCGTACGGTGCTTCAGCCCTGTTCGCCGCCGGTGGCACCGGTGAATTCTTCTCCTTGGCTGCCAGCGAATACTCGGAAATCATCAAGACTGCCGTCGACACCTGCGCCAGCAGCGTGCCGATCCTTGCCGGTGTCGGTGGTTCGACCCGCCAGGCCATCGAATACGCACAGGAGGCCGAGCGTCTGGGCGCCAAAGGTCTGTTGCTGCTGCCGCACTACCTGACCGAAGCCAGCCAGGACGGCGTTGCCGCCCACGTTGAAGCCGTGTGCAAATCGGTGAACATCGGCGTGGTTGTGTACAACCGCAACGTCTGCCGCCTGACCGCGCCGCTGCTGGAACGTCTGGCCGAGCGCTGCCCGAACCTGATCGGTTACAAGGACGGTCTGGGCGATATCGAACTGATGGTGTCGATCCGTCGTCGCCTTGGCGATCGCTTCAGCTATCTCGGTGGTCTGCCGACCGCCGAAGTCTATGCCGCTGCCTACAAGGCCCTGGGCGTGCCGGTCTACTCGTCGGCGGTGTTCAACTTCATCCCGAAAACCGCGATGGACTTCTACCACGCGATTGCCCGCGAAGATCACGCCACCGTCGGCAAGATCATCGACGACTTCTTCCTGCCGTACCTGGACATCCGCAACCGCAAGGCCGGTTACGCCGTGAGCATCGTCAAGGCAGGCGCCAAGATCGCCGGCTATGACGCAGGCCCGGTGCGTGCGCCGCTGACCGACCTGACCGGCGAAGAGTACGAAATGCTCGCCGCGCTGATCGACAAGCAAGGTGCGCAGTAACACAACTCTATAAACAAGGCCGCTGAGCGATCAGCGGCCTTTTGCGTCAGGAGAATGATTCGTGACCAAGCGCTATGACAACTACATCAACGGTGAATGGGTCGCCGGTAACGATTACTCGGCGAACATCAACCCGTCCGAACTGAGCGACACCATCGGCGATTACGCCAAGGCTGACCTGGCTCAGGTCAACGCCGCCATCGACGCCGCCCGCGCCGCGTTTCCGGCGTGGTCGACCTCGGGCATTCAGGCCCGTCACGACTCGCTGGACAAAGTCGGCACCGAAATCCTCGCCCGTCGCGAAGAGCTCGGCACCCTGCTGGCCCGGGAAGAGGGCAAGACCCTGCCCGAAGCCATCGGCGAAGTGACCCGCGCCGGCAACATCTTCAAGTTCTTCGCTGGCGAGTGCCTGCGCCTGTCCGGCGACTACGTGCCGTCGGTGCGCCCGGGCGTCAACGTAGAAGTCACTCGCGAAGCGCTCGGTGTGGTCGGCCTGATCACCCCGTGGAACTTCCCGATTGCCATCCCGTCGTGGAAAATCGCACCGGCCCTGGCCTACGGCAACTGCGTGGTATTGAAGCCAGCAGATCTGGTACCGGGTTGCGCCTGGGCCCTGGCTGAAATCATCTCCCGCGCAGGTTTCCCTGCCGGCGTGTTCAACCTGGTCATGGGCAGCGGTCGCGTGGTCGGTGAAGCGCTGGTCAACAGCCCGAAAGTCGATGGCATCAGCTTCACTGGCTCCGTCGGTGTGGGCCGTCAGATCGCCGTCAACTGCGTGTCGCGCCAGGCCAAGGTTCAGCTGGAAATGGGCGGCAAGAACCCGCAGATCATTCTCGACGACGCTGACCTCAAGCAGGCGGTCGAGCTGTCGGTGCAGAGCGCGTTCTACTCGACCGGCCAGCGTTGCACGGCTTCGAGCCGACTGATCGTTACCGCCGGGATTCACGACAAGTTCGTCGAAGCCATGGCCGAGCGCATGAAGTCGATCAAGGTCGGCCACGCGCTGAAGGCCGGTACCGACATCGGTCCGGTGGTCTCGCAAGCGCAGCTTGAGCAGGATCTGAAATACATCGACATCGGTCAGTCCGAAGGTGCGCGCGTAGTCAGTGGCGGTGGTCTGGTGACCTGCGACACCGAGGGCTACTTCCTCGCGCCGACTCTGTTTGCCGACAGCGAAGCGTCGATGCGCATCAGCCGCGAAGAGATCTTCGGCCCGGTGGCCAACATCGTCCGCGTGGCCGATTACGAGGCTGCACTGGCCATGGCCAACGACACCGAATTCGGTCTGTCGGCGGGTATCGCCACCACGTCGCTGAAGTACGCCAACCACTTCAAGCGTCATTCCCAGGCCGGGATGGTGATGGTCAACCTGCCGACCGCCGGTGTGGATTACCACGTTCCGTTCGGTGGCCGTAAGGGTTCATCCTATGGCTCACGTGAGCAAGGCCGCTATGCGCAAGAGTTCTACACGGTCGTGAAGACCAGCTACATCGGTTCGTAAATCGCTGCACCCGCGCCGGGCCTTCGCCTGAGGCCCTGCGCGGCACAAGACCAAAGAATGTTTTACCCGCATAAAAATAATCAGTGGGAGTACATCTACATGCAATCGTCCAAGCCGACTCACGTCCGCTATTTGATCCTGCTCATGCTGTTTTTGGTGACCACGATCAACTACGCCGACCGCGCCACCATCGCGATCGCCGGTTCCAGTTTGCAAAAAGACCTCGGCATCGACGCGGTCACCCTCGGCTACATCTTCTCTGCATTCGGTTGGGCCTACGTGGCCGGGCAAATCCCCGGCGGCTGGCTGCTCGATCGCTTCGGCTCGAAAAAAGTCTATGCCCTGAGCATTTTCACCTGGTCGCTGTTCACCGTGCTGCAAGGCTTCGTCGGTGAGTTCGGCATGTCCACGGCCATCGTCGCGCTGTTCATGTTGCGCTTCCTGGTCGGTCTGGCCGAGGCGCCATCGTTCCCCGGCAACGCCCGTATCGTCGCGGCCTGGTTCCCGACCGCTGAACGCGGTACCGCTTCGGCGATCTTCAACTCCGCGCAATACTTCGCGACCGTGCTGTTCGCACCGCTGATGGGCTGGATCGTGTTCTCCTTTGGCTGGGAGCACGTGTTCATCGTCATGGGCCTGCTCGGTATCGTGTTCTCGCTGGTCTGGCTGAAGGTTATCCACAGCCCGCGCCAACACCCGATGGCCAACGAAACGGAAGTGAAGTTCATCGCCGACAACGGCGGCATGGTCGACATGGACCAGAAACAAGGCAAAAAGGCAGACGGCCCGAAATGGGATTACATCCGCCAGCTGCTGACCAACCGCATGATGCTCGGCGTGTACCTGGGCCAGTACTGCATCAACGGCATCACCTATTTCTTCCTGACCTGGTTCCCGGTGTACCTGGTGCAGGAACGCGGCATGACCATCCTCAAGGCCGGTTTCATTGCTTCGTTGCCAGCGATCTGCGGTTTTATCGGCGGCGTCCTCGGCGGGGTGATTTCCGATTATCTGCTGCGCAAGGGCCATTCGCTGACCTTCGCCCGCAAGGCGCCGATCATTGCCGGTCTGCTGGTTTCGAGCAGCATCGTGGCCTGCAACTATGTCGACGTTGAATGGATGGTGGTGGGCTTCATGGCCCTGGCATTCTTCGGCAAAGGCGTGGGCGCGCTGGGCTGGGCGGTGGTCTCCGACACTTCGCCAAAACAGATCGCCGGTCTGAGCGGGGGCCTGTTCAACACCTTCGGCAACATCGCCTCGATCACCACTCCGATCGTCATCGGCTACATCATCAGCTCCACCGGTTCGTTCAAATGGGCGCTGGTGTTCGTCGGCGCCAACGCGCTGGTGGCGGTGTTCAGCTACCTGGTGATCGTCGGCCCGATCAAGCGTGTGGTCCTGAAAGAGCCGCCAACCAACGGTGGTTCCGAAGCGGCTGGTAAATTGTCTCAAGCGCATTCCTGAGGAGCGGCGTCATGCAGTTGATTGAACATTCCGACTCGCCGCGCTACATCCGCCTGCACGAGCGGGACAACGTAGTGGTAGTGGTGAACGACCAGGGCGTGCCGGCCGGCACCGCATTTGCCGATGGCCTGGTGACGGTGGATTTTGTACCGCAGAGTCACAAGGTCAGCCTCGTGGACATTCCCGAGGGCGGCACGGTGATTCGCTACGGCCAGATCATCGGCTACGCGTTGCAGCCGATTCCCCGTGGCAGTTGGGTCAGGGAAGATCAACTGCGCATGCCGACCGCGCCGCCGCTGGACAGCCTACCGCTGTCCACTGATGTGCCGGCCGCGCAGGCTCCGCTGGAAGGCTTCACGTTCGAGGGTTATCGCAACGCCGACGGCACCGTCGGCACGCGCAACATCCTCGGGATCACCACCACCGTGCAGTGCGTCACCGGGGTACTGGATCACGCGGTGAAGCGGATCAAGGACGAACTGTTGCCCAAGTACCCGCACGTCGATGACGTGGTGGCGCTGACCCACAGTTACGGTTGCGGCGTGGCCATCACGGCCACCGACGCTTACATCCCGATCCGCACCGTGCGCAATCTGGCGCGCAACCCGAACCTCGGTGGCGAGGCGCTGGTGATCAGCCTGGGCTGCGAGAAATTGCAGGCGGGGCAGGTGATGCACGAGGACGATGCGTCGGTGGATCTGAGCGAGCCGTGGCTGTATCGCTTGCAGGATTCCAGTCACGGTTTCACCGAGATGATCGAGCAGATCATGGAACTGGCCGAAGTCCGCCTGAAGAAACTCGACCAGCGTCGCCGCGAAACCGTGCCGGCGTCGGAGCTGATCCTCGGCATGCAGTGCGGCGGCAGCGATGCGTTTTCCGGGATCACCGCCAACCCGGCGCTCGGTTATGCCTCGGACTTGCTGCTGCGGGCGGGGGCGACGGTGATGTTTTCCGAAGTCACCGAAGTGCGCGATGCGATCTACCTGCTGACCTCACGGGCCCAGACCAAAACCGTTGCCGAGGAACTGGTGCGCGAGATGGACTGGTACGACCGTTACCTGGCCAAGGGCGAAGCGGATCGCAGCGCCAACACCACGCCGGGCAACAAGAAGGGCGGGCTGTCGAACATTGTCGAGAAGTCCTTGGGCTCGATCGTGAAGTCCGGCAGCAGTGCGATCAGCGGCGTGCTCGGCCCTGGGGAACGTTTCAAGCAGAAGGGGTTGATTTTCTGTGCAACGCCGGCGAGTGATTTTGTCTGCGGTACGTTGCAACTGGCGGCGGGGATGAATCTGCATGTGTTCACTACCGGTCGTGGCACGCCTTATGGGTTGGCGATGGCGCCGGTGGTGAAGGTCTCGACCCGTACGGAGCTGGCTCAGCGTTGGCCGGATCTGATCGATATCGATGCCGGGCGGATTGCTACCGGTCGCGCATCCATCGAGGAGTTGGGCTGGGAGTTGTTCCACTACTACCTGGATGTGGCGAGCGGCAAGCAGCAGACGTGGGCGGAGAAGCACAAGCTGCATAACGACATTACGTTGTTCAATCCGGCGCCGATTACTTGATCGTTGAGTGTTCGGCTTGAGGGATGTGGTGTCAGCACTGGCCATGCCCTCACCCCAGCCCTCTCCCGGGGGGAGAGGGAGCTGACCGAGTTGTCTTTCGTTTTACATCGACCTGAAAAATCGAGTTGATTATGGATTCGGCGACGTAGTTTCAGGTCGATAATTTTCTGGAGCATCCCCGGATCAGTTCCCTCTCCCTCCGGGAGAGGGTTAGGGTGAGGGGCTTTTGAAGGTTTTGGCTTATCATTAGCCCCCTAACGACGCTCACCTCCAAGGCTCCCCGGCATGCTGGCAATCTTCCTCGAAACCCTGAACATCACCGCGCCGGTGTTTGCCATGCTGTTTCTCGGTGTGCTGCTCAAGCGCATCGACTGGATCAACGACAACTTCATCCACACGGCATCGTCGCTGGTGTTCAACGTCACCATGCCGGCGCTGCTGTTTCTCGGCATCCTGCATGCCGACCTGCACGCGGCACTGCAACCGGCGCTGCTGATCTATTTCGCCCTCGCCACGCTGGTCAGTTTTGCCGTGGCCTGGGGCTGGGCGATTTTCCGTTGTCCGCGTGAAGATCGCGGCATCTACACCCAAGGTGCGTTTCGCGGCAACAACGGGGTGATCGGCCTGGCGCTGGCGGCGAGTATGTACGGCGACTACGGGATTTCCCTCGGAGCGATTCTCGCAGCGCTGGTGATCCTCTTCTACAACACCCTGTCGACCATCGTGCTGGCGGTCTACAGCCCGGTGATCAAGTCCGATCCGTGGAGCATCTGCAAAAGCGTGGTCAGCAATCCGCTGATCATCAGCGTGATCGCGGCAGCGCCGTTCGCTTATTTCAAGATCGGTCTGCCGGGCTGGCTGGAAACCTCCGGCCAATACCTGGCTCAAACCACATTGCCGCTGGCGCTGATCTGTATTGGCGGCACGCTGTCGCTGGCGGCGCTGCGCAAGAGCGGCAACATGGCGCTCAGTTCGAGTCTGGTGAAGATGATCGGCCTGCCGGTGATCGCCACGCTGGGCGCATGGCTGTGGGGCTTTCGCGGGGCGGAGCTGGGGATTCTGTTCCTGTACTTCGGCAGCCCAACCGCCGCCGCCAGTTTTGTCATGGCCCGTGCGGCCCAGGGCAATCATGAACTGGCGGCGGCGATCATCGTGCTGACCACGTTGATGGCGGCGATCACCACCAACATCGGGATCTTCTTTCTGCAGTGGGGCGGGTGGATCTGAGGCCGGCGGTTACTCAGGCTTCTGGTAACTGTCGATCACTTCCTGCGCCGCGCGGAACGCATCGATCGCCGCCGGCACGCCGGCGTACACCGCGCAATGCAGCAGCGCTTCGCGGATCTCATCGACCGTGCAGCCATTGTTCAACGCACCGCGCACGTGGCCCTTCAATTCCTGCGGGCACTTCAACGCGGTCAGCGCGGCGAGGGTGATCAGGCTGCGGGTTTTCAGCGGCAAACCTTCGCGATTCCACACGCCGCCCCAGGCGTGTTCGTTGACGAAATCCTGCAACGGTTGGGTGAACTCGGTGGCGTTGCCCAGCGCGCGGTCGACAAACGCGTCACCCATTACCTGGCGGCGGACTTCAACCCCGGATTTCTTCGATTCGGTCATGGCACATCCCTCTTGTGGTGTTGGCGGCGCCAGGCGCGCACGGACGTAAAAAACAGAAACGTCAGCAGCGTCGGCAGCACATAAAACAGCATCAATCGTTCAAGCTTGCCGGCCAGTGGCATGCCGGTGGTGAACGACACCACGTGCAGCCCGTACGCCAGATACAAACCCAACAGCAGCAAACCTTCGGCCCGTGTCACGCGATAACCGGAATAGAACACCGGCAGGCACAGCGCGGCGACGCCGAGCATCACCGGCAGGTCGAAATCCAGTGCGTTGGGTGACACCGACAGCGGCGTCGGCGCGATCAGCGCGGTGAGGCCCAGCACCCCAAGCAGGTTGAACAGGTTGGCGCCGATCACGTTGCCCACTGCGATGTCACGCTGACCGCGCAGCGCGGCGATCAGCGAGGTGGCGAGCTCCGGCAGCGAGGTGCCGACCGCGACCACGGTCAGACCGATCACTCGCTCGGAGAACCCCAGGTCGGTGGCGACGACCACAGCCGCACCCAGCAATAGGTGTCCGGCGAACACCAGCATGCCCAGACCGCCGACAATCATCAGCAGGCTGGTGAACCACGGCGCCTGCGGATCGTGCGGTTGATCGGAATGCGGGCGGGTAGAGTGCCGCGACTGGCGCAGCAGCAATCCGAGATACAGGGCGAGGGCGCCGAGCAACAGAATGCCGTCGAAGCGCCCGAGTTCTTCATTCCACGCCAGCACGAACACCAGCAGGCTCGCGCCGATCATCAACGGGATGTCCAGGCGCACCAGTTGCCGCGACACCCGCAGCGGGATGATCAGCGCCGACAGGCCGAGGGTGACAAGAATGTTGAAAATGCTGCTGCCGATCACGCTGCTGACGGCGATGTCCGGCGTGTGCGCCTGCACGGCTTGCAGGCTGACGGCCATTTGCGGGGCGCTGCTGCCGAGGGCAACGATCGTCAGGCCGATGATCAGCGGTCGTACATGCAGGCGCGCGGCCAGGCGCACGGCGGCGCGCACCATCAGCTCGGCGCCGGCGATCAGCAGGAACAGCCCGCTGAGCAATTCGATCACGCTGATCAGGGGTAAGTCGGTCAGTCCGAAAATGGTGGACGCTCCATCAGTCGTCGAGGGCCTGCACCCGAACCCGGGCGGTTCCACTGCGCAGCATACCGAGCTGTTCGGCCGCTGCCCGTGAAACATCGATCAGACGGCCACGGGTGTGCGGGCCGCGGTCGTTGATGCGGACCACGACGGATTCATCGTTTTTCAGGTTGGTGACCTTCACCCGCGTGCCGAAGGGCAACTGGCGGTGGGCGGCGGTCAGGGAATTCTGGTTGAACGCTTCGCCGCTGGCGGTGCGTTTACCGTGGTGCTTGGCTCCGTAATAGGAGGCGACGCCGGTCTGGTCGTAACCGTGCGGGTCGATGACATCGGTGCTGGCGCAGCCGGCCAGCAAAAAGAGCAGGGCGCAGGCGCCGAGCAGACGTTTCATTCAAAAGCTCCCAAGTGATCGTTCCCACGCTCCGGCGTGGGAATGCACCCCCGTGACGCTCTGCGTCACACCGCAATGGACGCGGAGCGTCCGAGGCGGCATTCCCACGCAGAGCGTGGGAACGATCCTCGGGCGCGGGACCATCGTCAGCCTTCGAGCTTGCTTTTCAGCAGTTCGTTCACTTGCTGCGGGTTGGCTTTGCCTTTGGAGGCTTTCATGGCCTGACCGACGAAGAAGCCGAACATCTTGCCGCGCTTGGCTTCGTCTGCCGCTCGGTATTGCTCGACCTGCTCGGCGTTGGCCGCAAGCATTTCGTCCAGCACCGCCGAGATTGCGCCGGTGTCGGTGACTTGCTTCAGGCCGCGTTTTTCGATGATCTCGTCTGCGCTGCCTTCGCCGTTGGCCATCGCTTCGAACACCACCTTGGCAATCTTGCCGGAGATGGTGTTGTCCTTGATGCGCTGCAGCATGCCGCCCAGTTGCTCGGCCGAAACCGGCGAATCCTCGATGTCCAGGTTCTGCTTGTTGAGCAGGCTGCCCAACTCGACCATCACCCAGTTCGCCGCCAGTTTGGCGTCGCCGCCGATGGCTGCGACTTTCTCGAAGTAGTCCGCCTGCTCACGGCTGGTGGCCAGCACGTTGGCGTCGTAGGCCGACAGACCGAAAGCACTCTGGAAGCGCTCGCGTTTCTGCGGTGGCAGCTCCGGCAGGGTGGCGCGCACGTTGTTGAGGAACGAGTCCTCGATGACCACCGGCAGCAGGTCCGGGTCGGGGAAGTAACGGTAGTCGTTGGCTTCCTCTTTGCTGCGCATCGGACGGGTTTCGTCCTTGTTCGGATCGTACAGACGGGTCTGCTGGATCACTTTGCCGCCGTCTTCGATCAGGTCGATCTGACGCTGGATCTCGGAGTTGATCGCCTTCTCGATGAAGCGGAACGAGTTGACGTTCTTGATCTCGCAGCGGGTGCCGAATTCAACCTGGCCTTTCGGACGGATCGACACGTTGCAGTCGCAACGCAGCGAGCCTTCGGCCATGTTGCCGTCGCAGATGCCCAGGTAACGTACCAGCGCGTGGATCGCCTTGACGTAGGCCACGGCTTCCTTGGCGCTGCGCATGTCCGGCTCGGAAACGATTTCCAGCAGCGGTGTGCCGGCACGGTTCAGGTCGATGCCGGTGGCACCGCTGAATTCTTCGTGCAGGCTCTTGCCGGCGTCTTCTTCCAGGTGCGCGCGGGTGATGCCGACGCGTTTGACCGTGCCGTCTTCCAGCGCGATGTCCAGGTGGCCCTTGCCGACGATCGGCAATTCCATCTGGCTGATCTGGTAGCCCTTCGGCAGATCCGGGTAGAAATAGTTTTTACGGGCGAACACGTTGTGCTGACCGATCTCGGCGTCAATCGCCAGACCGAACATCACCGCCATGCGCACTGCTTCCTGGTTGAGCACCGGCAGCACGCCGGGCATGCCCAGGTCGATCAGGCTGGCCTGGGTGTTCGGCTCGGAGCCGAACGTGGTGGAACTACCGGAAAAGATTTTCGACCGGGTGGTGAGCTGGGTGTGAATCTCCAGCCCGATCACGACTTCCCATTGCATGTATGTCTCCTCAGAAGCCGGTTGGGGTGCGGGTGTGCCAGTCAGTGTGTAACTGATACTGGTGGGCAACGTTCAACAGGCGACCTTCCTGGAAATACGGAGCGAGCAGTTGCACGCCAACCGGCAGACCATCGACAAAACCGGCCGGCATCGACAGGCCCGGCAGGCCCGCGAGGTTGGCGGTGATGGTGTAGACGTCTTCCAGGTAGGCAGCGACCGGGTCGCTGTTCTTGGCGCCGAGTTTCCAGGCCGGGTTTGGCGTGGTCGGGCCGAGGATGATGTCGACTTCATTAAAGGCAGCCATGAAGTCGTTCTTCACCAGGCGACGGATCTTCTGCGCTTTCAGGTAGTAGGCGTCGTAGTAACCGGCGGACAGTGCGTAGGCACCGACCATGATCCGGCGCTGCACTTCGGCACCAAAGCCTTCGCCACGGGAGCGCTTGTACAGGTCTTCCAGGTTTTTCGGATCTTCGCAGCGGTGGCCGAAGCGCACGCCGTCGAAACGCGACAGGTTGGAGGAGGCTTCTGCCGGGGCGATCACGTAGTACGCAGGAATCGCGTGCTGCATGTTCGGCAGGCTGATTTCCTTGATCACGGCACCGAGCTTCTGCAGCTCTTTGATGCTGTTCTGGATCAGCTCGGCGATGCGCGGGTCGAGACCGGCGCCGAAGTATTCCTTTGGCACGCCGATGCGCAGGCCTTGCAGCGAACCGTTAAGACCAGCGGCGTAGTCTGGCACTGGCTCATCGATGCTGGTGGAGTCGTTCGGATCGAAGCCGGCCATACCTTGCAACAAAATCGCGCAGTCTTCGGCAGTGCGAGCCAATGGGCCGCCCTGATCGAGGCTGGAGGCGTAAGCGATCATGCCCCAGCGCGACACGCGACCGTAGGTCGGTTTCAGGCCGGTGAGGTTGGTGAATGCAGCTGGCTGACGGATCGAACCGCCGGTGTCGGTGGCCGTCGCAGCAGGCAACAGACGAGCGGCAACCGCCGCCGCCGAACCACCGGACGAACCGCCCGGTACGTGTTCCAGGTTCCACGGGTTTTTCACCGCGCCGTACCAGCTCGACTCGTTGGCCGAACCCATGGCGAATTCGTCCATGTTGGTCTTGCCCAGGGTCACGGTGCCGGCGGCGGCCAGCTTCGACACCACGGTGGCGTCGTATGGAGCCTTGAAGTTGTCGAGCATCTTCGAGCCGCAGCTGGTGCGAATGCCCTGGGTGCAGAACAGGTCTTTATGGGCGATCGGCGCACCCAGCAGGGCGCCACTCTCACCATTGGCCCGGCGCGCGTCGGCGGCTTTCGCCTGCTCGAGGGCCAGCTCTTCGGTGAGGCTGATGAAACTGTTGAGCTGCGGATCGAGCTGGGTAATGCGCGCCAGCAGGACTTTGGTCAGCTCTTCGGAAGAAAACTTTTTATCGGCGAGACCGCGGGCGATCTCGGCCAGAGTCAATTGATGCATTGCAGGCTCTTTCCCTTTAGTCGATGACTTTCGGAACCAGGTACAGGCCGTTTTCGACCGCTGGTGCGATGGACTGATAAGCCTCGCGGTTATTGCTTTCGGTCACGACGTCGGCGCGCAGGCGCTGACTGGCTTCCAGCGGGTGGGCCAGCGGCTCGATACCGTCGGTATCGACCGCCTGCATTTCGTCGACCAGCCCGAGAATGCTGTTGAGGGCCGAAGTGATGTGTGGAAGATCGGCGTCATTCAGGCCAAGGCTGGCCAGATGAGCGATTTTTTCCACGTCGGAGCGTTCTAGCGCCATCGGGTTTCTCCAGTGGAAAACAGGACGGACGGCGTCCGTGTGTTAGATTGTCGGAACACTACCGCACTTCTACGGTCATAAGGCCGCGATTGTGGGGCTTGGTGCACAGAAAAGCGGCCAATTTAACATATTGGCGCCTTGCCCAAAATCCCTGTCGTTGTTAGAGTTTGCCGCACTTTTTTACCCACGCGTTGCCTAGGGTCCCTTTCCCATGTTCAAGAAACTGCGTGGCATGTTTTCCAGCGATCTTTCCATTGACCTGGGCACTGCCAACACCCTTATTTACGTGCGCGAGCGCGGTATCGTCCTGAATGAGCCATCGGTTGTGGCCATTCGGACACACGGTAACCAGAAAAGTGTCGTCGCTGTCGGCACCGAGGCCAAGCGCATGCTCGGCCGTACGCCGGGCAACATTGCTGCCATTCGTCCGATGAAGGACGGCGTGATCGCCGATTTCAGCGTCTGCGAAAAGATGCTGCAATACTTTATCAACAAGGTTCACGAAAACAGCTTTCTGCAGCCCAGCCCTCGTGTGCTGATCTGCGTTCCATGCAAGTCCACCCAGGTTGAGCGTCGTGCCATCCGTGAATCGGCCCTTGGTGCCGGTGCCCGTGAAGTGTTCCTGATCGAAGAGCCGATGGCCGCTGCGATCGGTGCCGGCCTGCCGGTTGAAGAAGCTCGCGGCTCGATGGTCGTGGATATCGGTGGTGGTACTACCGAAATCGCGCTGATCTCCCTGAACGGTGTGGTCTACGCCGAATCCGTACGCGTTGGCGGCGACCGCTTCGACGAAGCGATCATCACCTACGTGCGCCGCAACTACGGCAGCCTGATCGGCGAATCCACCGCCGAGCGCATCAAGCAGGAAATCGGCACGGCCTATCCGGGCGGTGAAGTTCGCGAAGTCGACGTTCGCGGTCGCAACCTGGCCGAAGGCGTTCCACGCGCATTCACCCTGAACTCCAACGAAGTGCTGGAAGCTCTGCAAGAGTCCCTGGCAACCATCGTTCAGGCCGTGAAAAGCGCCCTGGAGCAATCGCCGCCGGAACTGGCTTCCGACATCGCCGAGCGTGGCCTGGTGCTGACCGGCGGTGGCGCGCTGCTGCGTGACCTCGACAAGCTGCTGGCCCAGGAAACCGGTCTGCCGGTGATCGTTGCCGAAGATCCGCTGACCTGCGTTGCTCGCGGCGGTGGCCGTGCACTGGAAATGATGGACAAGCACACCATGGACCTGCTCTCCAGCGAATAATCGCCGGGTGCAATACGTGGGTGAGCGCACAGGCAGCACTTTGCAGTGCTGCCTGTTGGCGTTTATCTTCTGTCAGTCTTCATCCAGGCCGGTTTGATGCCGTATGAATAAACAGAACATTTGCCTGGGAGGAGCGGCTTATTAAACCGCTTTTCGCCAAGGGCCCCTCACTGGGCGTGCGCTTGTTGGTGCTGGCCGTACTGTCGGTCGCGCTGATGGTCGTTGACGCGCGCTTCAGCCTGCTTAAACCTGTACGCAGCCAGGCCTCGCTGGTGCTGATGGATGCCTACTGGATTACTGACCTGCCCGGACGGTTGTGGGAAGGGATCGCCAGCCAGTTCGGCAGTCGCACCGAGCTCGTCGCCGAAAATGAAAAACTCAAGTCGGAGAACCTGCTGTTGCAGGGTCGCATGCAGAAGCTTGCCGCCCTTACCGAGCAGAACGTCCGTCTGCGCGAGTTGCTCAATTCCTCCGCGCTGGTCAACGAGAAGGTCGAAGTGGCCGAGCTGATCGGCATGGATCCCAACCCTTTCACCCATCGCATCATCATCAACAAAGGTGAGCGTGATGGCGTGGTGCTCGGTCAGCCGGTGCTCGATGCTCGCGGTCTGATGGGGCAGGTGGTCGAACTGATGCCGTACACCTCCCGTGTGCTGCTGCTGACCGACTCGACCCACAGCATTCCTGTGCAGGTAAACCGAAACGGTCTGCGGGCGATTGCCAGCGGCACCGGTAACCCCGAGCGTCTGGAACTGCGCCACGTGGCGGACACTGCTGACGTCAAGGAAGGCGATCTGCTGGTCAGCTCCGGCCTGGGTCAGCGTTTCCCGGCCGGTTATCCGGTGGCGACGGTCAAGGAAGTGATTCACGATTCCGGCCAGCCATTCGCCATTGTTCGCGCCGTGCCGACCGCCGCACTGAACCGCAGCCGTTACCTGTTGCTGGTGTTCAGTGACAACCGCACCGCGGAAGAGCGTGCCAACGATGCTGCGCAGGCTCAGGAAAACCTTGATGCCTTCGGTGGCGGTCCGGTGATTCCGTCTACGGTGCCGAAGATCGTCACCCCGCCTGCCGCAGCTGCGACTCCTGCCACGGCGGCGTCGCCGGCTGCGCCTGCTGCCAGCACTACACCGGCCAAACCCGCTGCAAGCAAACCGCCTGCAGCCACACCAGCGGCCAGCAAACCACCGGCGAATCAGCCGGCGGCTCGACCAGCGGTCAAACCGCCTGTCACTGCGCCGGCGACCACCGGGAGGCAAGAATAATGGTCGGGGCTACCGCATCGCGTAACGGCTGGATTGTCTGGCTGACATTTATTGTCGGCATTCTGCTCAGCGTATCGCCACTGCCCATTTTCATGGAAATCCTGCGCCCGCTTTGGCTGGCCTTGCTCCTGACTTTCTGGGCTTTGTATTTGCCGCACACCGTCGGCATGGTCACAGCTTTCTGCCTGGGATTGGCCGAAGACGTGCTGCAGGGCGATCTGCTCGGTCAGAATGCCTTGATCCTGACTTTGATCACGTTCCTGGTGCTGTCATTGCAGCAGCGCCTGCGAATGTTCCCGATGTGGCAGCAGAGCCTGGTGATCCTGGTGATCTTCGGCCTCGCCCAGCTCGTACAACTCTGGCTCAGTGCCTTGACCGGCAACCGTCAGCCGACCCTCGCGCTGGTCCTGCCGGCACTGGTCAGTGCCTTGCTCTGGCCTTGGGTCAGCTTCGCTTTGCGTGGATTGCGCCGGCGCTACAAAATCAACTGATTCGGTCAGGCATGGGCCCCCACTGGTGCCATGAGGCAGGGCACTCAACAGGGAGATGTTTGGATGAAGCCGCTTTACCTCGCCTCAGGATCGCCGCGTCGGCGTGAGTTGCTCACGCAGATCGGCATCCCGTTTACCGCCATCAGCGCGGATATCGATGAAACCCCTCTCGCCAATGAATCCCCATCGGCCTACGTCGAGCGCCTGGCGCGCGGCAAGGCCGAGGCCGGGCGGCGCACCGTCGCTTCCGACGTAGCGTTTTGCGTACTGGGCGCCGACACCGCCGTGGTGCTGGACGGCAAAATTCTTGGCAAACCGGTGGACGAAGCCGACGCATGCGCCATGCTGATGATGTTGTCCGGCAAGGAGCATGAAGTGCTGACGGCGATTGCCGTGCTCGACGGCGAGCGCTGCGAGTCGCGGGTGGTGCGCAGTCTGGTGCGGTTCCGGTCGATCAGCCGCGAAGAAGCTGCCGCCTACTGGGCCAGCGGCGAACCCCGGGACAAGGCGGGTGGCTACGGCATTCAGGGGCTCGGCGCGGTGTTCGTTGCCAGCCTCAATGGCAGTTACTCGGCGGTCGTCGGCTTGCCGGTGTGCGAAAGCGCAGAACTGCTCGGCCATTTCGGCATACCCTGTTGGCAAACCCTGAACGCGCAATGAGCGTCGAACGGACAAGATGCGGCCTTTATCGTGAACATGCCTGAACGAGACCCTGCCATGAGTGAAGAGATTCTGATCAACATCACGCCGATGGAATCGCGCGTGGCGGTGGTCGAAAACGGTGTGCTGCAAGAAGTGCACGTCGAGCGTACGCAAAAACGCGGGATCGTCGGCAATATCTATAAAGGCAAGGTGGTGCGGGTCCTGCCGGGCATGCAGGCGGCATTCGTCGACATCGGTCTGGATCGTGCAGCCTTCATTCATGCTTCGGAAATTTCCCTGCGCGAAGGCCCGGCGGTAGAAAGCATCAGCGCTCTGGTGCACGAAGGCCAGAGCCTGGTGGTGCAGGTCACCAAGGATCCGATCGGTTCCAAAGGTGCGCGCCTGACCACGCAACTGTCGATCCCGTCGCGCTATCTGGTGTACATGCCGCGCACCGCCCACGTCGGCATTTCTCTGAAGATCGAAGACGAAGCCGAGCGCGAACGCCTCAAGCAGGTGGTCAGCGATTGCGTGGCCAAAGAAGGCATCAAGGAGGCCGGCGGCTTCATTTTGCGTACCGCCGCCGAAGGTGCCGGGGCGGATGAGATCCTCATGGACATCCGCTACCTGCGCCGCCTGTGGGATCAGATCAACGAACAGATCAAGACCATCGGTGCACCGAGCGTGATTTACGAGGACTTAGGCCTGGCGCTGCGCACCCTGCGCGATCTGGTCAGCCCGAAGATCGAGAAGATCCGCATCGACTCCCGGGAAACCTTCCAGAAAACCACGCAGTTCGTCGCCGAACTGATGCCGGAAATCGCCGATCGTCTGGAACACTACCCAGGTGAACGACCGATTTTCGATCTGTATGGCGTCGAAGACGAAATCCAGAAAGCCCTGGAACGCAAGGTTCCGCTGAAGTCTGGCGGCTACCTGGTGATCGATCCGGCGGAAGCCATGACCACCATCGATGTGAACACCGGGGCGTTCGTCGGTCATCGCAACCTTGAAGAAACCATCTTCAAGACAAACCTCGAAGCCGCGACCGCGATTGCCCGGCAGATGCGCCTGCGCAACCTGGGCGGGATCATCATCATCGACTTCATCGACATGGAAGACGAAGAGCACCAGCGTCAGGTGCTGCGCACCCTGGAGAAACAACTGGAGCGCGATCACGCCAAGACCAACATCATCGGCATCACCGAGTTGGGCCTGGTGCAGATGACGCGCAAGCGCACCCGCGAAAGCCTCGAGCAAGTGCTGTGCGAACCGTGCAGCAGCTGTCAGGGCCGGGGCAAGCTGAAAACCCCGGAAACCATTTGCTACGAGATTTTCCGCGAGATCCTGCGTGAAGCCCGGGCCTATCAGGCCGAGGGTTATCGGGTGCTGGCGAACCAGAAAGTCGTGGATCGCCTGCTCGATGAAGAGTCCGGTAACGTGGCCGAACTTGAAGGTTTCATCGGGCGCACCATACGCTTCCAGGTAGAAACCATGTATTCCCAGGAACAATATGACGTGGTGCTGCTCTGAACCCCTGCGTCACCCTTTTCCTGAAACGGCTGGCCTCAGCTTTTTGCAGTATTTTTGCCATGGGAGCCAACTGACATGGAACGTCTGACACGCATTTTGGCCGCACTGACCCGCTGGGGTCTGGGCCTGTGCGCGTTGGTTCTGGTATTGATGGCGTTGTACGTCAGTCTTGGCCGGGAACTCACGCCACTGGTGGCCGAATACCGCACCGATATCGAAGACAAGGCCAGCGCCGCCCTGGGTCTGCCGCTGCAGATCGGCGAGTTGGAAGGCAACTGGAGCGGATTTGCACCGATCCTGCTGGCCCACGATGTGATGGTCGGCAGCGGCGCCAATGCCCTGCGCCTGGATCGGGTGCGTGCAGTGCCTGATCTGTGGGCCAGCCTGATGGCCCGCGAAGTGCGCATCGCCCATCTTGAACTCAACGGTTTGAAGATCAGCCTCAAGGAAGGCGAGGACGGAAAGTGGGCGCTGGAAGGCTTGCCGGTGCAGCAGGATCAGCCCATGGATCCCGAGCAACTGTTCAACCGCATGCAAATGATTCAGCAACTGTCGGTGCTCGACAGCCAAGTGACCTTGCAGCCGCGGGAGCAGGCACCGCTGACCTTCACGTATGTCGGCCTCAATCTCAAGACCGGCACCAGCCGCCAGCGCCTCGATGCACGATTGACCTTGCCTGACGGCCAGCCCGTGGCGCTTAGCCTGCGCACGCGGATTCGTCCGAGTCAGTGGCAGAGCAGCGAAGTGGAAGGTTATGTCAGCCTGCCGCAGAGTGACTGGTCGAAATGGCTGCCCGAGCGCCTGACCCAGCAATGGAATTTCTCCGAGATCAAGGCCGGCGGCGAGCTGTGGGTCAACTGGCGCGAGGGGGCGTTGCAGAGTGCTGCGATCCGCCTCAATGCGCCGCAACTGACCGGTGCCTACGCCGAACGCAAGCCGATCCAGATCAACAATCTGGCGCTCAACGGCTATTTCCAGCGCGGTCCCGAGGGGGCCACTGTCACGTTTGATTCGCTGGCGATGAATTTCGGCGAAACCCGTTGGGAATCGCATGTGCAGATCAAACAGACTGCCGCCACCGACAAGAACGAAGAGCTCTGGCATCTGCAGGCCGACCGGCTCGACCTGACCCCGATCACTCCTTTGCTCAATGCCCTCGGCCCGTTGCCCCAAGGCTTCGCCACCGTGGTCGAGCGCCTGAAAGTCACCGGCGGGCTGCGTAACGTGCTGCTGGATTTCCGGCCGAACGCCACCGACGACAGCAAATTCGGCTTCGCCGCCAACCTTGATCAAGTCGGCTTCGACGCCTACCACGGCGCGCCCGCGGCACGGAATGTCAGCGGCAGCCTTACCGGCAATCTCGGCGGCGGCGAGCTGCGCATGGACAGCAAGGACTTCGTCCTGCACCTTGATCCGATCTTCGCCAAGCCATGGCAATACATTCAGGCCAACGCCCGGTTGACCTGGAAGCTCGATAAAGAAGGTTTCACTCTGATCGCACCGTACCTGAAGGTGCTCGGCGAGGAAGGCAAGATTGCCGGCGACTTCCTGATCCGCCTGCATTTCGATCACAGCCAGGAAGACTACATGGACCTGCGGGTCGGCCTGGTGGATGGCGACGGTCGCTACACCGCCAAGTACCTGCCGGAAGTCCTGAGCCCGGCCCTCGACGAGTGGCTGCGCACGGCGATTCTCAAGGGCGCGGTAGATCAGGGCTTCTTCCAGTATCAGGGTTCGCTGAACAAGAACACCGGGGAAGCGGATCGCAGCATCAGCCTGTTCTTCAAGGTGCACGACGCCGAGCTGGCGTTCCAGCCGGGCTGGCCGCACGTGAGCAAGGTCAGCGGTGACGTGTTCATCGAAGACAGCGGTGTGCGGATTCTCGCCAGCAAGGGCCAATTGCTCGACACCCAGGTCAGCGATGTCTTCGTCAATATTCCCCATGTGCCGAGCGGCGAGCACAGCCATATGTTCCTCGACGGCACCTTCGCGGGTGGGTTGGGCGATGGCCTGAAGATTCTTCAGGAAGCACCGATCGGCACCGCCGATACCTTCGCCGGCTGGGAAGGCGCGGGTGATCTGCAGGGCAAGCTCAAACTCGATGTGCCGTTGGCCAAGGGCGATCAGCCAAAAATCCTCGTCGACTTCAAAACCGCCAATGCGCGATTGAACCTGGCGGAGCCGAAGCTCGAACTGAGCCAGCTCAAGGGTGATTTCCGCTTCGACAGCGCCAAGGGCCTGAGCGGGCAGAACATCAGTGCCCGGGCCTTCGACAAACCGGTCACTGCGCAGATCTTCGCCGACGGCGGCCCCGGCAAACTCAAGACCCGGGTGGCGGCGTCGGGGCAGGTCGAGGTCAAGAAACTCACCGACTGGCTGGGCGTGACTCAACCGTTGCCGGTGTCCGGGACTATCCCTTATCAACTGCAATTGAATCTGGACGGTGCCGACAGCCAGTTGATGGTCAGTTCAAGCCTGAAGGGCGTGGCAGTGGATCTGCCGGCGCCGTTCGGCATGGCGGCCGATGTCGGGCGTGACACTGTGTTCCGCATGACGTTACAGGGGCAGGAGCGGCGTTACTGGGTCAATTACGATCAACTGGCCAACCTCACCTTCGCCGCGCCACCAGGCAATTTCGCCGATGGCCGTGGCGAGTTGTTCCTTGGCGCCGGCGAAGCGGTGTTGCCGGGTAACAAAGGCTTGCGGATACGCGGCGTGTTGTCCGAGCTGGATGTCAAACCCTGGCAGGATCTGCTGGACAAGTACGCCGGCCAGGATCCAGGCGGCAACGCCAAGCAGTTGCTCAGCAGCGCGGACTTCAAGATCGGCAAGCTTACGGCTTTCGGCACCACGCTGGATCAGGCGGCAGTGCAGGTTAATCGCAAGCCCGGCGCCTGGGCTTTGGCCCTCGACAGTCAGCAGGCCAAAGGCACGGCCGGCATTCCCGACGCCAAGGGCGCGCCGATTGCGGTGAACCTGCAATACGTGCGGTTGCCGGCACCGGACCCTACGGTGCAGGCCGACGAGAATGCGCCGGACCCGCTGGCCTCGGTCGATCCGAGCAAGATTCCGGCGCTGGATATCACCATCAATCAATTGTTCCAGGGCCAGGATCTGGTCGGCGGCTGGTCGCTCAAGGTTCGGCCGACCGCCAAGGGCATCGCCCTGAACAACCTCGATCTGGGCCTCAGGGGCATTCTTTTGCAGGGCAGTGGTGGCTGGGAAGGAACGCCCGGTGCCACGAGTAGTTGGTACAAGGGGCGGATCGGCGGCAAGAACCTCGCCGATGTGCTCAAGGGCTGGGGTTTTGCGCCGAGCGTGACCAGCGAAGAGTTCCACATGGATGTCGACGGCCGCTGGCCGGGCTCGCCGGCGTGGCTGGCGACCAAGCGCTTCTCCGGCACTCTCGATGCGTCGCTGAACAAAGGCCAGTTTGTTGAAGTGGAGGGCGGCGCACAGGCATTGCGCGTGTTCGGTCTGCTCAACTTCAACTCGATTGGCCGGCGTTTGCGCCTCGACTTCTCCGACCTCTTCGGCAAGGGCCTCAGCTATGACCGGGTCAAGGGATTGCTGGAGGCGACCAACGGCGTTTATGTGACGAAAGAACCGATCAAGTTGACCGGTCCTTCGAGCAACCTGGAACTGGACGGCACGCTGGATCTGGTGGGCGACAAGGTGGATGCCAAATTGCTGGTGACTTTGCCGGTGACCAACAACCTGCCGATTGCCGCGCTGATTGTCGGCGCGCCGGCGGTCGGCGGCGCATTGTTTCTGATCGACAAGCTGATCGGCGATCGCGTGGCGCGGTTCGCCAGCGTCAAATACACCGTCAAAGGCCCATGGAAAGAGCCTAAAATCACCTTCGACAAGCCTTTTTGAACAGCCAGCCCCTGAACCGATGGAGTAGCATGGCCGCATACCTCTTGCGGAGTGCGCCATGTCTTTAGCGGTGATTCAAATGGTCAGCCAGAGCGATGTGCTGGCCAATCTGCGCGATGCCCGACGTTTGCTCGAACAGGCGGCCAACGCCGGTGCGAAGCTGGCCGTGCTGCCGGAAAACTTCGCCGCCATGGGCCGTCGCGACATCGCCGACATCGGCCGCGCCGAAGCGCTCGGCGAAGGCCCGATCCTGCCGTGGTTGAAACAGACCGCCCGCGACCTCAGGTTATGGATTGTGGCCGGCACGTTGCCGTTGCCGCCGGTGGGGCAGCCCGAGGCGAAGTCCCATGCCTGCTCGTTGCTGGTGAACGATCAGGGCGAAATCGTTGCTCGCTATGACAAGTTGCATCTGTTTGATGTCGATGTGGCGGACAATCGCGGCCGTTACCGCGAATCCGATGACTATGCTTATGGCAGTGGCGTGGTGGTTGCGGACACGCCGGTCGGCCGAATCGGCCTGACGGTGTGCTACGACCTGCGCTTCCCGGAGCTGTACAGCGAATTGCGCGCAGCCGGGGCCGAACTGATTACCGCACCGTCGGCCTTCACCGCGGTGACGGGGGCGGCCCACTGGGATGTACTGATCCGCGCGCGAGCCATTGAAACTCAGTGTTACGTGCTGGCGGCAGCCCAGGGCGGGACGCATCCGGGGCCGCGGGAAACCTTTGGCCACGGGGCGATTGTCGATCCGTGGGGCCGCGTGCTGGCACAGCAAGAGCAAGGCGAAGCCGTGTTGCTGGCCGAACGCGACAGCAATGAACAAGCGTCCATCCGGGCGCGAATGCCGGTGACCGGTCATCGGCGGTTTTTTTCGCAGGGCGCACAGCGACCTGCTTCAGAACACGAATTTAAGGCGTAAAACCTATGAGCGAGTTGTTGTCCTCAGTCAGTGATCACCTGTTGGCGCCCGGCGGCGTGACGATCGAGAGCCTGCAAGGCGTGCTCGGTGATCTGGCGGGTCCAGGCATCGATGCGGCCGACCTGTATTTCCAGGGGCAGATATCCGAGTCCTGGTCGCTGGAAGACGGCATCGTCAAGGAAGGCAGTTTCAACCTCGACCAGGGTGTTGGCGTGCGGGCGCAGTCGGGTGAGAAAACCGGTTTCGCCTACAGCAATGCGATCACCCTCGAAGCTCTCGGCGCAGCGGCCCGTGCGGCCCGTTCGATTTCCCGCGCCGGGCAGAACGGCACGGTGCAGGCGTTCAGCACCCAGGACGTCGCCCAGTTGTATGCGCCGGATAACCCTCTGGAAGTCCTGAGCCGCGCTGAAAAAGTCGAATTGCTCAAGCGCATCGACGTAGCGACCCGCGCCCTCGATCCGCGTATCCAGCAGGTCAGCGTAAGCATGGCCGGAGTCTGGGAGCGCATTCTGGTGGCCTCGACCGACGGCGGCCTGGCTGCCGATGTGCGTCCGCTGGTGCGCTTCAACGTCAGCGTGATCGTCGAACAGAACGGTCGTCGCGAGCGTGGCGGTCACGGCGGCGGCGGGCGTACCGACTACCGTTATTTCCTCGCCGAAGATCGCGCCATGGGTTACGCCCGTGAAGCGCTGCGTCAGGCGCTGGTGAACCTGGAAGCGATTCCGGCTCCGGCCGGCACTTTGCCGGTGGTTCTGGGCTCGGGTTGGTCCGGCGTGCTGTTGCACGAAGCGGTCGGTCATGGTCTGGAAGGCGACTTCAACCGCAAGGGCAGTTCCGCCTACAGCGGGCGCATGGGCGAAATGGTTGCCTCGAAACTCTGCACCATCGTCGATGACGGCACCCTGAGCGGTCGTCGCGGTTCCCTGAGCGTCGACGACGAAGGCACCCCGACCGAGTGCACCACGCTGATCGAAAACGGCGTGCTCAAGGGCTATATGCAAGACAAGCTCAATGCGCGCCTGATGGGCGTGGCCCGCACCGGCAATGGTCGCCGGGAATCCTACGCGCACCTGCCGATGCCACGGATGACCAACACCTACATGCTTGGCGGCCAGAGCGATCCGGCGGAAATCATCGCGTCGGTGAAGAAGGGCATCTACTGCGCCAACCTCGGCGGCGGTCAGGTCGACATCACCAGCGGCAAGTTCGTGTTCTCTACCAGTGAGGCGTATCTGATCGAGGACGGCAAGATCACTGCGCCGGTCAAAGGCGCAACGTTGATCGGCAACGGTCCGGAAGCGATGAGCCGGGTGTCGATGGTCGGTAACGATCTGGCGCTGGACAGCGGTGTGGGGACTTGCGGCAAGGATGGGCAGTCGGTGCCGGTGGGTGTGGGCCAGCCGACCCTGAAAATCGATGCGATCACCGTGGGTGGCACGGGCGCATAAGAGGGGATGGAGCTTCGGGTGGCGCGCGGTGCGGCCACCCGGTGGCGAATATCAACGCAGGCCGCGTTGAGTCTCGTCCAGCTCACGGATGTATTTGAAGATCTTGCGGCTCGAGGCAGGAGGTTTGTTTTGCGCAACCTCGTGCTGGGCCTGACGGATCAGGGAACGCAATTGCTGGCGGTCGGCGTCCGGGTAATCGACGACGAATTTCTCCAGCACGGCATCGTCACCGGCGATCAGGCGGTCACGCCAGCGTTCGAGGTTGTGGAAACGCTCGTTGTACTGACGGGTAGAGGCATCGAGTTGATCGAGCAAGGTGAGAATCGCGTCAGTGTCCTGATCGCGCATCAGTTTGCCGATGAACTGCAAGTGCCGTTTACGCGCGATGTTCGCGGTGTGCTTGGGCGCATCGGCCAGGGCCCGGCGCAGGGCGTCGGTCAATGGCAGTTTTGCCTGCAAGTCGGGCTTGAGCGTTGTAAGGCGCTCGCCAAGGTCAACCAGAGCATGCAGCTCGCGTTTGACCTGGGATTTGCTTTTTTCTCCCGTATCGAGGGAGTCGTCGTAAGAATCAACCATGGTGGCAGTCCGCAAAGAAACGCCGCCATGATAACCAGTCGGGGGCCGCTTGTCCGGCCCGGTCGCTCGAAGGCCCCAG
The DNA here is from genome assembly GCF_021601625.1 of Pseudomonas paraglycinae. Taxonomy (GTDB): domain Bacteria; phylum Pseudomonadota; class Gammaproteobacteria; order Pseudomonadales; family Pseudomonadaceae; genus Aquipseudomonas; species Aquipseudomonas paraglycinae. Next base: position 33,401 of record NZ_BQHR01000002.1, read on the forward strand.
CCGAAAGCAGAATTTGAGTGGAGATGAGCATGAGTGCAGTTGAAAGCGTCGGCCCACAGGCATTGCCGGCACTGCAGGAACAGGTCGAGCAGATCATCGCCGAAGCCAAGCGTCAGGGTGCCAGTGCCTGTGAAGTAGCGGTATCGCTGGAGCAGGGCCTGTCGACGTCGGTTCGTCAACGTGAAGTCGAAACGGTCGAGTTCAACCGCGATCAGGGTTTTGGCATCACGCTGTACGTCGGCCAGCGCAAGGGCTCGGCCAGTACATCCGCCACCGGGCCGGATGCGATTCGCGAAACCGTCGCTGCGGCGCTGGCGATTGCCAAGCACACTTCCGAAGACGAAGCCTCGGGGTTGGCCGATGCCGCGCTGATGGCCCGGGATATCCAGGATTTCGACCTGTTCCACCAATGGGACATCACCCCGGAGCAGGCCATCGAGAAGGCACTGCTCTGCGAAGCCGCCGCGTTCGACGCCGATGCACGCATCAAGAATGCCGATGGCACCACGTTGAGCACTCATCAGGGCTGCCGTGTGTACGGCAACAGCCACGGTTTCATCGGTGGTTACGCTTCGACCCGACACAGCCTGAGCTGCGTGATGATTGCCGAAGCCGATGGCCAGATGCAGCGCGATTACTGGTATGACGTGAACCGTCAGGGCAGCTTGCTGGCGGATCCGGTGAGCATTGGCCAGCGCGCGGCACAGCGGGCAGCGAGCCGTCTGGGTGCGCGTCCGGTGCCGACCTGCGAAGTGCCGGTTTTGTTTTCGGCGGAACTGGCGGGTGGGTTGTTCGGCAGCTTCCTGTCGGCGATTTCCGGTGGCAGTCTGTACCGCAAATCGTCTTTCCTCGAAGGCACCCTGGGGCAGAAGCTGTTCCCGGAATGGCTGACCATCGACGAGCGCCCGCACCTGATGCGCGCCATGGGCAGTGCTTCCTACGATGGTGACGGCCTGGCGACTTATGCTAAACCGTTCGTCGAGAAAGGCGAACTGGTCTCGTACATCCTTGGCACCTATTCCGGTCGCAAACTGGGCATGCCGAGCACCGCCAACGCGGGCGGCGTGCACAACCTGTTCGTCACCCATGGCGATGAAGACCAGGCTGCCTTGCTGCGGCGCATGGGGCGTGGACTGCTGGTCACCGAACTGATGGGCCATGGCCTGAACATGGTGACCGGTGATTACTCGCGCGGTGCGGCGGGTTTCTGGGTCGAGAACGGTGAAATCCAGTTCGCGGTGCAGGAAGTGACCATCGCCGGCAACATGCGCGACATGTTCAAGCAGATCGTCGCGGTGGGTAACGATCTGGAGCTGCGCAGCAACATTCGCACCGGTTCGGTGTTGATCGAGAAGATGACTGTCGCGGGCAGCTAAGCCCCAGGCAGGTACAAAAAAAGGCGCGGCACCCGATTGGGTGGCGCGCCTTTTTTTGTGTCCGCAAATTTTTCGAGCTGATGAGGGCAGCAAAAAAAGCTGCTCTTGTTTTGGTTCTCATTATCATCTAATAATAAATCTCATTATCGGATGAGCCCAGAATCATGAGTTCTGCCTTGCACGAGCAGCCGTACCTCGAAAGCTGGCGCTGGATGAGTCGCCAGATCCGTTGCGCGATGGATCCCGACGAACCGCGCCTGATCGAACACTACCTGGCCGAAGGCCGGTATCTGGCCTGCTGCACGGCGACCTCGCCCTGGACGGTCGCCGAAACCTCTTTTCGTCTGCTGCTCGACACGGCCACCGACATCGCGTTGCCGTGGCACTGGCGCAGCCTCTGCCTCGATCAAGCCTGGCGCCCGCTGCGTGAAATGGAGCGCCTGTCACTGTGCAAATGCCGGCTCAAACGCTGGCAAAGCTACACCTGGCAGCTCGCCACCTGCGAGTTGCAACCCTCGATTCCTCTTATTGAACTGGTGCAAGGATTTTCAGATGACCAAGACACGTATTGAGCGCGACAGCATGGGCGAACTGCAGGTGCCGGTGGACGCTCTCTACGGCGCGCAGACCCAGCGCGCAGTGGATAACTTCCCGATCAGCGGCAAGCCGATGCCGACCCAGTTCATCCGCGCCCTGATTCTGGCGAAAGCGGCTGCCGCACGCGCCAACGTCGAACTTAACCAGCTCAGCGCCGCGCAAGGCAAAGCCATCAGCGATGCCGCCCAAGGTCTGCTGGAAGGCGACTTCATGCAGCATTTCCCGGTGGATATCTTCCAGACCGGCTCCGGCACCAGTTCCAACATGAACGCCAACGAAGTGATCGCCACCCTGGCCAGCCGCCTGCTCGAAGAGCCGGTGAACGCCAACGACCACGTCAACTGCGGGCAGAGCAGCAACGACATCATTCCGACCACCATACACGTCAGCGCGGCGTTGGCCCTGCACGAACAACTGTTGCCGGCGTTGCTGCATCTGGTGCAAGTGATCGAGCGCAAGGCCGAGCAGGTGCATCACCACGTCAAGACCGGCCGCACCCACTTGATGGACGCCATGCCGGTGCGCATGAGTCAGGTGCTCAACGGTTGGGCGCAGCAACTCAAGGCCAATATCGGTCACCTGCAGGATTTGCTGCCAAGCCTGCAATCCCTGGCCCAGGGCGGCACGGCGGTCGGTACCGGGATCAACGCGCATCCGGAATTTGCTGCGCGTTTCAGCCGCCAATTGAGCCAGTTGACCAACGTCCAGTTCACGCCGGGCAAGGATCTGTTCGCTCTGATCGGCTCGCAAGACACTGCCGTGGCCGTGTCGGGCCAGCTCAAGGCCACCGCCGTGTCGCTGATGAAAATCGCCAACGACCTGCGCTGGATGAACTCCGGCCCGCTCGCCGGTCTCGGTGAAATCGAACTGGAAGGGCTGCAGCCGGGTTCCTCGATCATGCCGGGCAAGGTCAATCCGGTGATTCCGGAGGCCACCGCCATGGTGGCCGCGCAAGTGATCGGCAACGATTCGGTGATCACCATCGCCGGTCAGTCGGGCAATTTCGAATTGAACGTGATGCTGCCGATCATCGCCCAGAACCTGCTGAGCAGCATCGAGTTGCTGGCCAACTCCAGCCGTCTGCTGGGTGACAAGGCGATTGCCAGCTTCAAGGTCAATGAGTCGCGCCTCAAGGAAGCGCTGTCGCGCAACCCGATTCTGGTGACCGCACTCAACCCGATCATCGGTTACCAGAAGGCTGCCGAGATCGCCAAGCAGGCCTACAAACAAGGTCGTCCGGTGATTGATGTCGCGCTGGAGCACACCGACCTGTCGCGCAGCCAGCTGGAAGAGTTGCTCAATCCCGAGAAACTCACCGCCGGCGGCGTGTAAGCACCGCAACCGCTTTGGAGGTTCACCATGGAGCACTGGAAACGCACGATCGAACGGGCCAATCGCTGCTTCATGCTGGGCGAGCTGATCGATGCCCGCGAGGCTTACCTGCAAGCCCTGGCTTTGGCACAGGTGTTGTTCGAGCGCTGGGCCGATGCCGACGAAGCGGTGGCGGCCTGCGTCATTTCTCATCACAACCTGGCCGACCTGCATCTGCGCCTGAACCAGCCGGAGGAGAGCGCCGAGTACCTGTGCGCGATCCATCAACGACTGTTGCAGACCATGCAGGACGAGCGCCTGCGCCCGGCGCTGCGTGAAGCGGCCCTTCGCCAGAGCAGCAAGACCTACGTCGAGCTGCTCAATTTCATCAGCGAACACGGCGAATACCCGCGCACCCAACGCTTGCTGCACCCGGATACCGGCAATGCGCGCCGCGTGCCTGCCCAACATCACCATGGAGTCCACTGAAATGGCTTTTACCCTGCCAGCCTTGCCTTACGCCTACGACGCACTGGAGCCGCACATCGATGCGCAAACCATGGAGATCCACTACACCAAGCATCATCAGACTTATATCAACAATCTGAACGCTGCGGTCGAGGGCACCGAATTCGCGGACTGGCCGGTGGAGAAGCTGGTCGCCAGCGTCCAGCAACTGCCGGAAAAGCTTCGTGCGGCGGTGATCAACCAGGGCGGCGGTCATGCCAACCATTCGCTGTTCTGGGAAGTGATGGTGCCCAACGGCGGTGGCAAACCTGACGGTGCGCTGGCCAAGGCGATCGATGAGCAACTGGGCGGCCTCGACAGCTTCAAGGAAGCCTTCACCAAAGCCGCGCTGACCCGCTTCGGCAGTGGCTGGGCGTGGCTCAGCGTCAACCCGGAAAAGAAACTGGTGGTGGAAAGCAGCGGTAACCAGGACAGCCCGCTGATGAACGGCAACACGCCGATACTCGGCCTCGACGTGTGGGAGCACGCCTACTATCTGCGTTATCAGAACCGTCGGCCGGAATACATCAGCGCTTTCTACAACGTGATCAACTGGCCAGAAGTCGCTGCGCGCTATCAGGCCGCGCTGGTTTAAGTCTCCTATAAAAACAATCCAAGGCTGACTATGGGCACTGAAACACTGGCGATCGGAAGTGGGCGTATGTTTCGTTACGCAATCGGTTCGCTGTTGCTGTTGGCGGGCATGACCTTGCTGGTCGCCCACGGACTGGAGTGGCTGAATCTGGAACCGAAGTTGTCGCGGGCATTGCAGGGCGGCGCGATCTGCGCTCTCGGCACTGCACTCGGCGCGGTTCCGGTGCTGGTGATCCGCAACATGCCCCAGGCCCTGGGCGATACGCTGCTGGGTTTTGGCGCCGGTGTTATGCTGGCGGCAACCGCGTTTTCGCTGATCGTGCCGGGAATCGCTGCCGCCGAAAGTCTGGGGCTTGGCCCGTGGGGCGCCAGTGGTTTGATCTGTTTCGGCATCATGCTCGGGGCGTTCGGCCTGTATCTGGTGGATCGCAAGGTGTCCGGGGCTTCGCCGGAAATGCTCATCGGCACTGTCGAGCATCCGGTGATTCCGCCACGTATCTGGTTGTTCGTGTTTGCCATCATTGCCCATAACATCCCGGAAGGCATGGCCGTCGGTGTTTCCGCTGGCGGCGGCATGCCGGATGCTGACAGCCTGGCGATGGGCATCGCCTTGCAGGATGTGCCGGAAGGACTGGTCATTGCGCTGGTGTTGGCCGGAGCCGGGATGTCGCGGGTCAAGGCGTTTCTGATCGGGGCGGCATCGGGCCTGGTCGAGCCGGTGTTTGCACTGCTGTGTGCGTGGCTGGTCAGCCTGGCGGAACTGTTATTACCCCTGGGACTGGCGCTGGCGGCCGGGGCAATGCTGTTGGTGGTGACTCACGAAGTGATCCCGGAGTCGCGGCGCAATGGTCACGACAAGCTGGCGAGCCTGGGATTGTTGATCGGGTTCTGCCTGATGATGGTGATGGATACGGCGTTGGGATGAGAGGGAGGCTTGCTCCCTCCCTCGACACTAAAGGCTTTCAACCGCCTTCGTCGAAGTAGTTGTTGATCAGCGCGACCAGCGCATCCATGGCTTCCTGTTCCTGATGACCCTCAGTACTCAGGTGGATTTTGGTGCCCTTGCCGGCGGCGAGCATCATCATCGCCATGATGCTTTTGCCATCAACCGTGGTTTCCGGGGTGCGACCCACTCTGATCGTGCAGTCGGGATATTGACCCGCCACGCCAACGAACTTTGCCGACGCCCGGGCATGCAGGCCCAGCTTGTTGATGATTTCGATTTCCAGAGCAGGCATCGCGGTGTGAATCCTTTAGCTGAGGTCGCGGTGGCGAACCTGGACGTTCTTCAGGGTTTTCTGCAGGGCCTGACCCAGGCGTTCGGTCAGGTAGACGGAACGGTGGTGTCCGCCGGTGCAGCCAATGGCAATGGTCACATAAGCGCGATTGCTCGCAGCGAAGCGCGGCAGCCATTTGAACAGGTACGCATAGATGTCCTGGAACATCTCTTCGACTTCCGGCTGCGCCGCCAGGTATTCCGCCACAGGCTCATCGAGCCCGGATTGTGCGCGTAATTCCGGTTTCCAGTACGGATTGGGCAGGCAGCGTACATCGAACACCAGATCCGCATCCACCGGCATGCCGCGTTTGAAACCGAACGACTCCACCAGAAATGCAGTCCCCGGCTCCGGTTGGTTCAACAGTCGCAGCTTGATGGTATCGCGCAGCTGGTAGAGGTTCAGATTGGTGGTATTGACCTTCAGGTCGGCCAGATCGGCGATCGGGCCCAGCAGCGCGGTTTCGTCGTTGATGGCTTCGGCCAGCGAGCGATTGGCATTGCTGAGCGGGTGGCGACGACGGGTTTCCGAAAAACGTTTGAGCAACGTTTCGTCATCGGCGTCCAGGTACAGGACATCACACTGGATGTGCCGGCTGCGCACTTCCTCGAGCAACTCTGGAAAGCGTGACAGATGGCTCGGCAGGTTGCGGGCGTCGATCGAGACCGCCACCTGTGGCTGGAGCATTTCGGTATGAACCAGCGCGCGCTCGGCGAGGTCTGGCAACAAGCCGGCTGGCAGGTTGTCAATGCAGTAGTAGCCGTTGTCCTCAAGGACATCCAGGGCGGTACTTTTACCCGAGCCGGAACGGCCACTGACAATGATCAAGCGCATGGTTACGGCCTGTTCTGTTCTTCCAGTACAACCTGGTACAAGGCTTCGTTGCTTGGCGCGCTGCGCAGTCTGTCGCGCACGTCCTTGCGGTCGAGCATGCTGGCGATCTGGCGTAACAGCTCCAGGTGCGCATCGGTGGCGGCTTCCGGCACCAGCAGGACGAACAGCAGGTCCACAGGCGCGCCGTCGATAGCGTCGAAATCGATAGGGGCATCAAGGTGCATCAGAGCACTGATCGGCGCTTCGCAGCCCTTGAGGCGGCAGTGAGGAATGGCGATGCCGTTGCCAAAACCGGTGGAACCCAGTTTTTCACGGGCAATCAAAGCCTCGAAGACATCTTGCATCTCCAGATCCGGAACTTCCCGGGCGATCAGGTTGGCAATTTGTTCGAGGGCTTTCTTTTTACTGCCGCCCGGCACGTTCACCAGGGAACGGCCGGGGGTCAGGATACTTTCAAGTCGGATCATGGGGGTGGGGGTTATCGACCGGTAGCGCCCTGAAGCAGGCTCTGGGTCTTTTCCTTATGCTTTTTGAGTTGTTTATCAAGCTTGTCGGTCAACGCGTCGATCGCAGCGTACATATCGGTATGTTCCGCGTTTGCGACGACCTCGTTGCCGGGAATATGCAGCGTGGCTTCGATTTTCTGCTTCAGCTTTTCGACGCACATCGTGACCTGTACGTTGGTGATCTTGTCGAAATGCCCTTCGAGCTTCTTGAGCTTGAGCTCGATGTACTCGCGCAGAGGCTGGGTAACTTCCAGTTGGTGTCCACTGATGTTGACTTGCATACAGCTTCTCCTTCGTTGCCAGTGCATAAAGCGGCAGGCCGAAAAGCCTGCCACTGGAACGCTGTAACGTGGCTTACATCAACCGCTTGCGTTCGCTCGAAGGCGCGATCCCGAGGGATTCGCGGTACTTGGCGACGGTGCGGCGAGCCACCTGAATGCCTTGTGCCTCCAGTAAACCAGCGATCTTGCTGTCACTCAACGGCTTTTTCTGATTTTCCGCGGCAACCAGTTTCTTGATGATCGCGCGGATCGCCGTGGACGAGCATTCACCGCCTTCTGAGGTGCTCACATGGCTGGAGAAAAAGTATTTCAGTTCATATATGCCCCGTGGGGTATGCATGAATTTCTGCGTGGTCACCCGGGAAATCGTCGACTCGTGCATGCCAACCGCCTCTGCAATGTCGTGCAGGACCAGCGGCTTCATGGCTTCGTCGCCGTACTCCAGAAAGCCGCGCTGATGCTCGACGATCTGGGTGGCTACTTTCATCAGGGTTTCGTTGCGGCTCTGCAGGCTCTTGATGAACCAGCGAGCTTCCTGCAACTGATTGCGCATGAAGGTATTGTCGGCGCTGGTGTCGGCACGGCGCACGAAACCGGCGTATTGGGCGTTGACCCGCAGGCGCGGTACCGATTCCTGGTTCAGCTCGACCAGCCAGCGCTCGTTGTCCTTGCGCACGATGACGTCAGGCACCACGTACTCGGCTTCGGTGGATTCGATCTGCGAGCCTGGGCGCGGATTGAGGCTCTGCACCAGTTCGATGACCTGGCGCAGTTCATCTTCCTTGAGCTTCATGCGCCGCATCAGCTGGCTGTAGTCGCGGCTGCCGAGCAGGTCAATGTAATCGGTGACCAGACGTTTGGCCTCGGCCAGCCAAGGGGTCTTGGCCGACAGCTGGCGCAATTGCAGCAGCAGGCATTCGCCCAGGTTGCGTGCGCCGATGCCTGCCGGCTCGAATTGCTGGATGCGGTGCAGGACGGCTTCGATCTCGTCCAGCTCGATGTCGAGCTCGGGATCGAAGGCTTCGAGAATTTCTTCGAGGGTTTCGTCCAGGTAGCCCTGATTGTTGATGCAATCGATCAGGGTGACGGCGATCAGGCGATCGGTGTCGGACATCGGTGCGAGGTTCAACTGCCACAGCAGGTGGCTTTGCAGGCTCTCGCCGGCGGAGGTGCGGGTGGTGAAGTCCCACTCGTCATCGTCGCTGCTCGGCAGGCTGCTGGCGCTGGTCTGGTAGACGTCTTCCCAGGCGGTGTCAACGGGCAGTTCGTTGGGGATTCGCTCGTTCCATTCGCCGTCTTCGAGGTTGTCGACTGTCGGCGCGGTCTCCTGATAAGAAGGTTCCTGGATCTCGGTGTTGGGCTTCTGTTCGGCGTTGTCGGCCATGGGATCGGAGTTGTCGAAGTCGTCGCCGTCTTCCTGGCGTTCGAGCATCGGATTGGATTCCAGAGCCTCCTGGATTTCCTGTTGCAGATCCAGGGTAGACAATTGGAGCAGGCGGATGGCCTGTTGCAGCTGCGGTGTCATCGTCAGCTGCTGGCCCATTCTCAAGACTAGCGATGGTTTCATGGCAGGGGCTTAACACCTTATTCGCCGGCGCTATGCGCCATCCACTACAGGGCGCCGGAGCGCCAAACTTAAGCAAATTATATGCCTGAAACTGTCGTGTTTGCCTAGAGCGCTGTAACAATAAAAGCGTATAAAAAAGCGCTTCAACGTTACAGCACCCGGACGGCTGGTCGAATACCGTCGAGCTTACAGGCGGAACTCGTGGCCCAGGTAGACTTCCTTCACCAGATCGTTGGCGAGGATGGTCGCGGAGTCGCCTTCGGCGATCAACTGGCCATCGTTGACGATGTAGGCGGTTTCGCAGATATCCAGCGTCTCACGGACGTTGTGGTCGGTGATCAGTACACCGATGCCCTTGGCCTTGAGGTGGTGGATGATCTGCTTGATGTCGCCGACAGAGATCGGGTCGACACCGGCGAACGGTTCGTCGAGCAGGATGAATTTCGGTGCCGTGGCCAGTGCACGGGCGATTTCCACCCGGCGGCGCTCACCACCGGACAGGCTCATGCCGAGGTTGTCGCGGATGTGGCTGATGTGGAATTCCTGCAGCAGGCTTTCCAACTCCTTGCGACGACCGGCCTTGTCGAGCTCCTGACGGGTCTCAAGGATGGCCATGATGTTGTCGGCTACCGACAGTTTGCGGAAGATCGACGCTTCTTGCGGCAGATAGCCGATACCGGCCTTGGCGCGACCGTGCATCGGCTGGTGGCTGACGTCCAGATCGTCGATCAGTACGCGACCCTGATCGGCCTGGACCAGACCGACGATCATGTAGAAGCAGGTGGTCTTGCCGGCGCCATTCGGGCCGAGCAGGCCGACGATCTGACCGCTGTCGATCGACAGGCTGACGTCGCGCACGACCTGGCGGCTTTTATAGGCCTTGGCCAGGTGCTGAGCTTTCAGAGTTGCCATTACTGGGTTTTCTCGTCGGTTTTCTTCTTCGGCTGGATCACCATGTCAATGCGCGGACGCGCTTCGGTGACCTTGTTGCCGGTGGCACGACCAGCGCTGGCCAGCTTTTTCACCGTGTCATAGACGATTTTCTCGCCCTGAGTGGTGTTGTTGTCCTTGTCGACGACTTTCGCCTTGTCGATCAGCACAACGCGGTTTTGCGCGGCGTGGTACTGAATGGTCACGCCCCAGCCCTGTACAGGCTTGGTGTCGCCCGCCGTCTGCAACTGCTCGAAGTAGGCAAGGTTGCCCACCGAGGTCACGACGTCGATATCGCCGGTCTGGGTGCGGGTGATGGTCACGGTATTGCCTTTGACGATCATCGAACCCTGAGTGATGATCACGTCACCTTTATAGGTAGCAACGCCGTTCTTGTCGTCCAGCTGGGCATCGTCGGCCTGAATACGGATTGGCTGCTCTTGATCGTTCGGCAGAGCCCAGGCGCTCACGCTTCCCAGTGCTGCGCCCAGACTGAGCAAAATAGGGAGGGTTTTAACGAGCCTCATACTGTCCTCTTACGTTCGATAGCAGGTGTATCCTGCTTTCCTTCAAATACGCTTTCATTCCTACGCCAGTCGATACACCGCCAGCGCCGTCGATTCTAACGGGTTGCTGGGTCTGCGCATATTGCTGCTGCGGGAACACCGTCATGCGAGTGGAGGTGATCAGGGTGTCGCGGTTCTTTTCGTCGGTGCGCTTGACGCGTACCGAGTCGATCAGCTCGACCTCGGTGCCACCGGAGTTCACTTCACCGCGTTCACTGGTCACGTGCCATGGGAAATCGGTGCCACGGAACATGTTCAGATCAGGCTTGGTGACCAGTGTAATGTCGGTCGCCTTGACGTGCTCAGCCTTGTCGGACGTCATTTCGTACTGCACTTTGCCGTCTTCGAGGTACTGGATCGTGTGGGTATTGGTCGCATACCAGTCGATCGGGCTTTCCTCTGCCGAAACCGGCGGTTTGTCGAGGAAGCGTTCCGGGCTGATGTTCCAGTAGCCGACCGCACCGAATATCGCTGCGATGCAACCGAACAGCAGGATGTTGCGAAACTTTTTGCTAAACATGGTTGGACTCACAGGTACGCGTTGTTGGCGGCGTCGAGGCTGCCTTGTGCGCGCAGGATCAGTTCGCAGAATTCGCGGGCGGCACCTTCGCCGCCACGGGCCTGGGTGACGCCATGGGCGTGCTCGCGCACAAAGGGGGCGGCGTTGGCCACGGCCATGCCCAGCCCTACACGGCGGATCACCGGCAGGTCCGGCAGGTCGTCACCGAGGTAAGCCACTTGCTCATAGCTTAGGCCCAGTTGCTCCAGAAGACCGTCGAGCACGACCAGTTTGTCTTCGCGGCCCTGAAACAGGTGCGGGATCCCCAGGTTTTTTGCCCGGCGTTCGACCACCGGGGTCTTGCGACCACTGATGATGGCGGTCTGTACACCAGCATTCATCAGCATCTTGATGCCCTGGCCATCGAGTGTATTGAAAGTCTTGAACTCGCTGCCGTCTTCAAGGAAGTACAGGCGACCGTCGGTGAGGACACCGTCGACGTCGAAAACCGCCAGTTTGATGGCTTTGCCGCGTTGCAGCAGATCGGTGCTCATTTACATCACTCCTGCGCGCAGCAGATCGGAGAGGTTGAAGGCGCCGATCGGGCGATCCTCTTCATCTACGACAACCAGCGCGTTGATTCGGTGGTCTTCCATGATTTTCAGGGCTTCGGCCGCGAGCATCTCGGCGCGGGCGGTCTTGCCGTGCACGGTCATTACCTGGTCGATGGTGGCGCTATGGATATCAATGCTGCGATCCAGGGTGCGGCGCAGGTCGCCGTCAGTGAAGATCCCGGCCAGTTTGCCGTCCGTTTCAAGAATGACGGTCATGCCCAGACCCTTGCGGGTCATTTCCATCAGCGCGTCCTTGAGCAGGGTGCCGCGCTGTACCTGCGGCAGTTCCTGACCGGCGTGCATGACATTTTCCACTTTCAGCAGCAGGCGTCGGCCCAGTGCGCCGCCCGGGTGGGAAAAGGCGAAATCTTCGGCAGTGAAGCCGCGCGCTTCCAGCAGCGCCACGGCCAGGGCGTCGCCCATGACCAGCGCAGCGGTGGTCGAGGAGGTCGGTGCGAGGTTCAGCGGGCAGGCTTCGTGTTCGACGTGAACGTTGAGATTGACCTCGGCAGCCTTGGCAAGCGGCGATTGCGGGTTGCCGGTGACGCTGATCAGCTGGATGCCCAGGCGCTTGATCAGTGGCAGCAGGGTGACGATTTCGTTAGTGGAGCCGGAGTTCGACAGGGCCAGAATCACGTCATCGCGAGTGATCATGCCCATGTCGCCGTGGCTGGCCTCGGCCGGGTGCACGAAAAACGCCGGGGTGCCGGTGCTGGCCAGGGTCGCGGCAATCTTGTTGCCGATGTGCCCGGACTTGCCCATACCGACCACGACAACACGGCCCTTGCTGGCCAGAATCATCTCGCAAGCGCGTACGAAATCGGCGTCGATATGGGGCAACAAGCCTTGTACGGCTTCCACTTCGAGGCGGATGGTGCGTTGTGCCGATTGAATCAGGTCGCTGGTTTGGCTCATGTCAGAAATCGTATAGCCCGATGAAAAGGCGGCGATTATAGCGGTTATGTTGAAAAGCCTCACGCAAGTTCGTCGTGCTTTGTCATTCCTCGTTACCAAAACTCTGTAAATAAGGCCTGAAGCCCTTCAACTCGCCGAATGCGGGCCGGTGCAGGCCTTGGGCGCTTGCCCTTTGCAGTGATATAGTTCGCCGCCAGTTCGGCCTGCCCGGGATGTAGGGGCTTTCTTCCAGGAAGCCAGGCGTCCGAGTGAGAGGCTGCATCGCAAGGAGTTTAGATGAGTGCCGATAACGCCTACGCGGTCGAGCTGAAGGGAGTCTCCTTCAAGCGCGGTGCGCGGAGCATTTTCAATAACGTCGATATCCGCATCCCGCGCGGCAAGGTCACTGGCATCATGGGGCCTTCCGGGTGTGGCAAGACCACGCTGCTGCGCCTGATGGGCGCGCAGTTGCGGCCATCCAAAGGCGAGGTCTGGGTCAACGGCCAGAACCTGCCGAAGCTGTCGCGCAGCGATCTGTTCGATGCGCGCAAGCACATGGGCGTGCTGTTTCAGAGCGGTGCGCTGTTCACCGATCTCGATGTGTTCGAGAACGTCGCCTTCCCGCTTCGTGTTCATACCGACCTGCCGGACGAGATGATCCGCGACATCGTGCTGCTCAAATTGCAGGCGGTGGGACTGCGCGGGGCGATCGAACTGATGCCCGACGAGCTGTCCGGCGGCATGAAACGCCGTGTCGCACTGGCCCGTGCCATTGCCCTCGATCCGCAGATTCTCATGTACGACGAACCGTTCGTCGGCCAGGATCCGATCGCCATGGGCGTTCTGGTTCGCCTGATCCGTCTGCTCAACGATGCCCTGGGGATCACCAGCATCGTGGTGTCCCACGATCTCGCCGAAACCGCGAGCATTGCCGACTACATCTATGTGGTCGGTGATGGGCAGGTATTGGGGCAGGGCACGCCGGACGAACTGATGAACTCGGACGATCCGCGTATCCGCCAGTTCATGACCGGTGAACCCGACGGCCCGGTGCCGTATCACTTTCCAGCGCCGGATTACCGCGCAGATCTTCTGGGGAAGCGCCGCTGATGCGCAGAATTACATTAATGGAGCGTGTACGTCGCTTCGGCCTCGCCGGAATCGACAGCGTCGCAGTGTTCGGGCGTTCGACCCTGTTCCTGTTTCATGCCTTGCTGGGTCGTGGTGGCATCGGTGGCGGTTTTGGCCTGCTGGTCAAGCAGCTGCACTCCGTCGGTGTGATGTCGCTGGTGATCATCGTGGTGTCCGGGATTTTCATCGGCATGGTGCTGGCGCTGCAGGGCTTCAACATCCTGTCGAGCTACGGCTCGGAGCAGGCTGTCGGGCAGATGGTGGCGCTGACCCTGCTGCGTGAACTGGGGCCGGTGGTGACCGCGCTGTTGTTCGCCGGTCGTGCCGGTTCGGCGCTGACGGCGGAAATCGGCAACATGAAATCGACCGAGCAGTTGTCCAGCCTGGAAATGATCGGGGTCGACCCGCTCAAGTACATCATCGCTCCGCGTCTGTGGGCCGGCTTCATTTCCCTGCCGGTGCTGGCGATGATCTTCAGCGTGGTTGGCATCTGGGGCGGTTCGTGGGTCGCCGTCGACTGGCTGGGCGTCTACGAAGGTTCCTACTGGTCGAACATGCAGAACAGCGTGAGCTTCGGTGACGATGTGCTCAACGGCATCATCAAAAGTGCAGTATTCGCTTTTGTCGTCACCTGGATCGCCGTATTTCAAGGCTATGACTGCGAACCCACTTCCGAGGGGATCAGCCGTGCCACTACCAAGACCGTGGTTTACGCCTCGCTGGCAGTCCTCGGCCTGGACTTTATTCTGACCGCTTTGATGTTTGGAGATTTCTGATGCAAAACCGCACCCTGGAAATCGGTGTCGGCCTGTTCCTGCTGGCAGGGATCCTGGCCTTGTTGCTGCTGGCCCTGCGGGTCAGTGGCCTGTCTCCGACTTCGACCACCGATACCTACAAGCTTTACGCGTATTTCGACAATATCGCCGGCCTGACGGTCAGAGCCAAAGTGACCATGGCGGGTGTGACCATCGGCAAGGTCACCGCGATCGATCTGGACCGCGACAGCTTCACCGGTCGGGTGACCCTGCAAGTGGATAAAAGCGTCGACAATCTGCCGACCGACTCCACAGCATCTATCCTGACTGCGGGTCTGCTGGGCGAGAAGTACATCGGTATCAGCGTGGGCGGGGAAGACACTCCGCTCAAGGATGGTGGAACCATTCACGACACCCAGTCGTCTCTGGTACTGGAAGACCTGATCGGTAAATTCCTGCTCAATACCGTTAGCAAAGACGCCAAATGAGGAGCTTTTGAATGATCTCTACCTTGCGACGTGGCCTGTTGGTGTTGCTTGCGGCACTGCCGCTGGTGGCTAACGCCGTGGCGGTACAATCGGCGCACGATCTGGTTCAGGACACCACGAACCGGATGCTCGCCGATCTGTCGGCCAATAAAGAGAAGTACAAGCAGGATCCGCAGGACTTCTACACCGCGTTGAACACCATCGTCGGGCCGGTCGTGGATGCCGAGGGCATTTCCAAGAGCATCATGACGGTCAAGTATTCGCGCAAGGCAACCCCGGCGCAGATGAAGACCTTCGAGGAAAACTTCAAGCGCGGCCTGTTCCAGTTCTACGGCAACGCCTTGCTCGAGTACAACAACCAGGGCATCACCGTCGATGCACCCAAGGATGAGTCGGGCGATCGCACCAGCGTCGGCATGACCGTCAAGGGCAACAACGGCGCGATTTATCCGGTGTCGTACACCCTCGAGAAGATCAACGGCGAGTGGAAACTGCGTAACGTGATCATCAACGGCATCAACATCGGCAAACTGTTCCGTGACCAGTTCGCCGACGCGATGCAGCGCAACGGCAACGACCTGGACAAGACCATCAACGGCTGGGCCGGTGAAGTCGCCAAGGCCAAGCAGTCGGCCGAGCAGAACGAGAAGCCAGCCCAATGACCGAGTCGGCCATTCGTCTGGACGAAGCCAGTGAGCTGCAGCTCAGCGGCGTGCTGGATTATCGCACCGCCCCTGACCTGCGCGAGCAGGGCAGGGCGCTGATCAAGTCGTGCAATGCCCCGGCATTGGTGATCGATTGCTCGGCGGTGGAGAAGTCCAGCAGCGTCGGTCTGTCGCTGCTGCTGTGCTTCATTCGCGATGCCAAGGCCGCCGGCAAGGCGGTCAGCATCCGCGGGATGCCCGAAGACATGCGTGAAATTGCTCAGGTCAGCGAACTGACTGAGCTGTTGGCGCAACCCTGAACCCGCATCAATAGAGAAGCCCCCCGTCAGAGTCCTGCGCAGCGGGGTTCGCAGGCGCGGGGCTTTTTTGTATGATGTCCGACCCGTGCGCACAGGGCGCCGATTGAGGTTGAGCATGCAGGCCGTAGAAGTGAAGAGCTTCCTTGAAGGAAAGCTGCCAGGAACGCTGGTGGAAGTTGAAGGCGAAGGCTGCAACTTCCAGCTGAACGTGATTAGTGATGAACTGGCGGCGTTGAGCCCGGTCAAGCGTCAGCAAAGCATCTATGCCCATTTGAACCCTTGGATCGCCGATGGCAGCATCCACGCGGTCACTATGAAATTTTTCAGCAGCGCGGCCTGGGCCGAGCGCACCTGAGCCCTAGGGCGTCGAGATTCTTATGGATAAATTGATTATTACCGGTGGCGCTCGTCTTGATGGCGAGATCCGCATCTCCGGGGCGAAGAACTCCGCCCTGCCAATCCTGGCCGCCACCCTGCTGTGCGATGGCCCGGTTACCGTTGGCAACCTGCCGCACCTGCACGACATCACCACCATGATCGAGCTGTTCGGTCGCATGGGCATCGAGCCTGTGATCGACGAAAAGCTCAGCGTCGAAATCGACCCGCGCACCATCAAGACCCTGATCGCTCCGTACGAACTGGTGAAAACCATGCGTGCCTCGATCCTGGTGCTGGGCCCGATGGTCGCACGTTTTGGTGAAGCCGAAGTCGCACTGCCTGGTGGCTGCGCCATCGGCTCGCGTCCGGTCGACCTGCACATCCGAGGTCTGGAAGCCATGGGCGCGGTCATCGACGTCGAAGGCGGCTACATCAAGGCCAAGGCCCCTGAAGGCGGCCTGCGCGGCGCGCACTTCTTCTTCGATACCGTCAGCGTGACCGGTACCGAAAACATCATGATGGCTGCTGCTCTGGCCAAGGGCCGCAGCGTACTGCAGAACGCCGCTCGCGAACCTGAAGTGGTCGACCTGGCGAACTTCCTGAACGCCATGGGCGCCAAGGTATCCGGTGCCGGCACCGACACCATCACCATCGACGGCGTCGAGCGTCTGGGTTCGACTTTCTACAAAGTCATGCCTGACCGTATCGAGACCGGCACCTATCTGGTAGCCGCTGCAGTCACCGGTGGTCGCGTGAAGGTCAAGGACACCGATCCAACCATTCTCGAAGCGGTTCTGGAAAAGCTGCGTGAAGCCGGCGCCGAAATCACCAGCGGCGAAGACTGGATCGAGCTGAACATGCACGGCAAGCGTCCGAAAGCGGTCAACGTGCGCACCGCGCCGTACCCGGCGTTCCCGACCGACATGCAGGCGCAGTTCATCTCGCTCAACGCCATTGCCGAAGGCACCGGTGCGGTCATCGAGACGATCTTCGAAAACCGTTTCATGCACGTGTACGAATTGCATCGCATGGGCGCCAAGATCCAGGTCGAAGGCAACACGGCCATCGTCACCGGCACTGAAATTCTCAAGGGCGCGCCGGTCATGGCTACCGACCTGCGTGCTTCGGCCAGCCTGGTAATTTCGGCCCTGATGGCCGAAGGCGATACCCTGATCGACCGCATCTACCACATCGACCGTGGTTACGAGTGCATCGAGGAAAAACTGCAGATGCTGGGCGCCAAGATCCGTCGCGTTCCGGGCTAGTCGCTGCATCTGGACACAGGGAAGTGTCCGTTGAATTCGTTTTGATCGGGGGTGGTAACGCCCTCGATGTATGTCCGGCGCCGATTGCGACCGGACATGAGTACCTTGATAAGGACTGACGTTTCCCATGTTGACCATCGCACTGTCCAAGGGCCGCATCCTTGACGACACCCTGCCGCTTCTCGCCGAAGCGGGCATCGTGCCGACCGAGAATCCGGACAAGAGCCGCAAGCTGATCATCCCCACGACCCAGGAAGACGTTCGCCTGTTGATCGTGCGTGCCACCGACGTGCCGACCTATGTCGAGCATGGCGCGGCCGACCTCGGCGTTGCCGGTAAAGACGTGCTGATGGAATACACCGGCCAAGGCCTGTACGAGCCGCTGGATCTGCAGATTGCCCAGTGCAAGCTGATGACCGCCGGCAAGGTCGGCGCGGTCGAGCCCAAGGGCCGCCTGCGCGTCGCCACCAAATTCGTCAACGTCGCCAAGCGTTACTACGCCGAGCAGGGTCGTCAGGTCGACATCATCAAGCTGTACGGCTCGATGGAACTGGCACCGCTGATCGGTCTGGCCGACAAGATCATCGACGTGGTCGACACCGGCAACACCCTGCGTGCCAATGGCCTGGAACCTCAGGAACTGATCGCCACGATCAGCTCTCGTCTGGTGGTCAATAAAGCTTCGATGAAAATGCAACACGCCCGAATCCAGGCGTTGATCGACACCCTGCGCAAGGCAGTGGAGTCTCGACACCGCGGCTGATGTACCTGCGCGACGTTAAGTCGCGCCCGTCTATCCGCCTCATAGCCAGAATCTCAGGTGCCCAAGCGGAAACGACTGCTAAGTTAGGGCGCCTGAGTTTTTGCCATTCCTATGAGGCTCTCGCTATGACCGCACCGACTGCAATTCGCCGACTCAACGCTGCTGACCCGGATTTCGCGCATCATCTGGATCATCTGCTGAGCTGGGAAAGTGTGTCTGACGACTCGGTCAATCAGCGGGTGCTGGACATCATCAAGGCTGTACGCGAGCGCGGTGACGCGGCACTGGTCGAGTTCACCCAGAAATTCGACGGCCTCGAAGTCGCTTCGATGGCGGACCTGATCCTGCCGCGCGAGCGTCTGGAACTGGCCCTGACCCGCATCACTGTCCCGCAACGCGAAGCGCTGGAAAAAGCCGCCGCCCGCGTGCGCAGCTATCACGAAAAACAGAAGCAGGACTCCTGGAGCTACACCGAAGCCGACGGCACGGTGCTGGGCCAGAAAGTCACGCCACTGGATCGCGCCGGTCTGTACGTGCCGGGCGGCAAGGCGTCGTACCCGTCGTCGGTGTTGATGAACGCGATTCCGGCCAAGGTCGCCGGCGTGACCGAAGTGGTCATGGTGGTGCCGACCCCGCGCGGTGAGGTCAACGAGCTGGTGCTGGCGGCGGCGTGCATCGCCGGCGTCGACCGGGTGTTCACCATCGGTGGCGCGCAAGCCGTTGCCGCATTGGCCTATGGCACCGAAAGCGTGCCGCAGGTGGACAAGGTCGTCGGCCCGGGCAATATCTACGTCGCCACGGCCAAGCGTCACGTATTCGGTCAGGTCGGCATCGACATGATCGCCGGCCCGTCGGAAATCCTCGTGGTGTGCGACGGCCAGACCGATCCGGACTGGATCGCCATGGACCTGTTCTCCCAGGCCGAGCACGACGAAGACGCCCAGGCGATTCTGGTCAGCCCGGACGCAGAGTTCCTCGACAAGGTCGCCGCCAGCATCGACAAACTGCTGCCGACCATGGATCGCGCGACCATCATCGAAACCTCGATCAACGGCCGTGGTGCCCTGATTCACGTGCGCGACATGGCCCAGGCCATCGAAGTTGCCAACCGCATCGCGCCGGAACACCTTGAACTGTCGGTCGCAGACCCGCAGGCCTGGCTGCCGCAGATCCGCCACGCCGGCGCGATCTTCATGGGCCGCCACACCTCCGAAGCGCTGGGCGACTACTGCGCAGGTCCGAACCACGTGTTGCCGACCTCCGGCACCGCGCGTTTCTCCTCGCCGCTGGGCGTGTATGACTTCCAGAAGCGTTCTTCGATCATCTTCTGCTCCGAGGCCGGTGCTTCGGAACTCGGCAAGACCGCATCGATCCTGGCCCGTGGCGAATCGCTGAGCGCCCACGCGCGCAGCGCCGAATACCGCATCAAAGACGAAGTGAAGGGGAACTGAACATGAGCAAATTCTGGAGCCCGTTCGTCAAGGATCTGGTGCCGTATGTGCCGGGCGAGCAGCCGAAGCTGACCCGTCTGGTCAAACTCAACACCAACGAAAACCCGTACGGCCCGTCGCCAAAAGCCCTGGCGGCGATGCAGACCGAACTCAACGACAACCTGCGTCTGTACCCGGACCCGAACAGCGATCTGCTGAAAAACGCCGTCGCCAAGTACTACGGCGTGCAGAGCAATCAAGTGTTCCTCGGCAACGGTTCGGACGAAGTGCTGGCGCACATCTTCCACGGTCTGCTGCAGCACGATCAGCCGATCCTGTTCCCGGACATCAGCTACAGCTTCTATCCGGTCTATTGCGGCCTTTACGGCGTCAAGTTCGACGCGGTGCCGCTGGATGCGCAGTTCCAGATCAACCCGGCGAACTACGCCAAGCCGAACGGCGGGATCATCTTCCCCAACCCGAACGCGCCTACCGGTTGCCTGCTGGCGCTGGAAGCGGTCGAGCAGATCCTCAAGGCCAGCCCGGATTCGGTGGTGGTGGTCGACGAGGCCTACATCGACTTCGGCGGCGAAACCGCGATCAGCCTGGTGGATCGCTATCCGAACCTGCTGGTGACCCAGACCCTGTCCAAGTCCCGTTCGCTCGCGGGCCTGCGGGTCGGTCTGGCGGTCGGCCATCCGGACCTGATCGAGGCGCTGGAGCGGATCAAGAACAGCTTCAACTCCTACCCGATCGATCGCATGGCAAATGTCGGTGCGGCGGCGGCGTTCGAGGATCGCGAATACTTCGACAAGACCTGCGCATTGGTCATCGAGAGTCGCGAGTGGGTGGTTGCGCAGTTGCAGGCCAAGGGCTTTGAAGTGCTGCCGTCAGCGGCGAACTTCATCTTCGCCCGGCATCCGCAACACGATGCGGCGGGGCTGGCGGCCAAACTGCGTGAGCAGGGCGTGATCGTGCGCCACTTCAAGCAGGAGCGGATTGCCCAGTTCCTGCGGATCTCGATCGGCACGCCGGAGCAGAATCAGGCGTTGATCGACGGTCTGGGCGAACTCTGAAACGACGCTGATCCCTGTGGGTTTCGTCCCACAGGGATCAGGGTTGGTTCATTCGTGATGCGGTTCGCCCAGGAACGTCAACGAACTGAATAACCCCCGACTGCTCACCTCTGCATTGTCCTTCACCGGCACCTCCATCTGCGCCGCAATCACATTCAATCCCTCGTTACGCACCAGCACCTGAGCGCGGCCGTCCTTGTCGGTTTCAGTGCTCAAGGTATTCGGCGCGCTGCGGTAGTCACCGATCAACTTCACGCCCGCTGCCGGTTTGCCATCCAGCAACACCCGTACCGGCAATGATTTCCCTGGGCCGACGGTCAGAGGATCGACCTCCGGCAAAATCAGCAATTTGATCTGATTGAGTTTGGGCAGCTTCGCTCCCGGCTGATAAATCGCCAGGCTGTACTTGAGGGTCTCGGTCGACTCGATGGCGCCCGGTACCTTGCTGCGTCCCTCATTGATCCATTTCTTGTCGGCGGTTTGCGACCACATGCCGTTGTTCAGGGCCACGGCCATTACCGCCGGCGGTTTCAGCGGTTGCAGTCGCGCATGATCGGTCAGGCGTTGCACGTTGACCGGGATCATCTTGCCGCTGACGTCATATGCCCATGCACCGCTGATTTTCTGCGCTTTGAAAGCGTTGTCTTCTGCGCCGTGGCCGTAGATCACTTCGATATTGCCGCGTCGTTGTTCGGTCCACAGACCATGCGCTGATGCTTGGCCAGCGAACAGCGCAGCGATGATCAATAAGAGTTTGCCGTAATGCATGGTGACGTCCTTTTACAGGTTGAATGTCAGGCTGACCGTGAAATTGCGCGGCTCGCCGGGGTTGACCCAATAGTTGCTGTACGAGCGCTCGTAGTACTTTTCGTCGAACAGGTTGTTCAGGTTCAGGCCGAGAGTGACGGTGTCGCTGGCCTTGTAATGGGCCAGCAGGTCGACGGTGTGATAGGCCGGCAGCTCGAAATCGCTGCCGGACTCACCTGAGCGGTCACCGACGTAAGTGAACGCCGCGCCGATATCCGAGCCGCGCAAGCGACCGTCCTGAAACTCGTAGACACCCAGCACGCTGCCGCTGCGTTTGGCGACCCCGAGGATGCGGCTACCGGCGGGGATCGCGGCATCCCCCTTGGTCACTTCGGCGTCGATCCAGGCGAAGGCGCCGATCACCCTGACGGCGTCGGTGACTTGCCCGGTGACCTGCAGATCGAAACCCCGGCTGCGGGCCTTGCCCATGGCGCGGCTGGTATCGGTGCCCGGGTCGAGGGCGAGGACGTTTTCCTTGTCGATATGGAAGAAGGCGAGGGTGCTGCTTAAACGTTCGTCGAACAGCTCGTTCTTGATCCCGATTTCGTAACCCACGCCTTCTTCCGGATCGAAGGATTTGCCAGCCGCATCGAGGCCGTTGTTCGGTTTGAATGAGGTCGAGGCGTTGGCGAACAGGCCGGTGTCCGGTGTCAGTTGATAGAGCAGGCCGGCACGTTGGGTGAGCGCGTTGTGGGTCTGGCGGCTGGTGGTGTTGCGGCTGTGGTCATCGATGGTTTGCTCGAAGTGCTCGAATCGCGCCCCGATCATCCCGCGCAGTTTTTCGCTGAAGACGATTTGATCCTGCAGGTTCAGCGCATGGCTTTCGACGTGTTCGAAGAAGTCAGTACCAGAGCGTGTGCCGTTGGGTTTGGGCTGGCCGTACACCGGGTTATAGATATCGATGGCGTAAGGCCCGCCGGCGATGGTGGTGACGCGCTCGTTCTTGCGGAAGTTCTCGTACTCGCTGCCGATCAGCAGTTCGTGCTGCCAGGTGCCGAGGTCGAACAGACCGCGCAGTTCCAGTTGGGTGATGCTGTCGTGCCAGTTGGTATCGCGTTCGCGATAGCGGCGGTTGACGGTGTGGCCATCGGCATCCAAGGGACGGTTTTCGGAGGCGAAACCCCAGAGTTTGCCTTCCTTGTAATGGCTGGCCAGGCGCAGTTTCCAGGCATCGTTGAGGTGGTGCTCAAGTGTGGCTTGCAGTCTGTTGTTGTGGTTGTCGATGTTGCCGTCGTTCGGCTCACCCAGGAATGTCGAGCGCGAGACGCCGCTCCATTTATTGTTTGGCGCAACGATGCCGCGGTCGAAGGTCGAGCTATGACGCACGAATTCGCTCTCCACCAGCAGGCTGGTGTCCGGGTTCAACTGCCAACTGAAAGAGGGGGCAACGAATACACGTTTACTGTCGACGTGGTCGCGAAAACTGTTGTTGTCCTCGACTGCGAGGTTGATCCGCGACAGCACATCACCCTGATCATCCAGCGGCGTGTTGACGTCCAGCGCGGTGCGATAGCGATCCCAACTGCCAGCGCTGGTTTGCAGGGTGGTGAAGGGCTCGGGCTGCGGTTTTTTGGTGACGATGTTTACCGTGCCACCCGGATCACCTCGGCCATACAGGCTGGCGGCCGGTCCTTTTAGCACTTCGATGCGCTCGATGTTGGCGGCGTCCGGTGTGCTCGGATAACCACGGTTGGCGCTGAAGCCGTCCTGGTAAAACTCAGAGGTGGTGAAGCCGCGCACGCTGTATTCGTAAAGCGTCAGGCCACCGAAGTTGTTTTGCTTCGACACGCCACCGGTGAAATCCAGCGCGCGTTCTACGCTGGTGCTGCCCAGATCCTTGAGCACGCTGGCGGGCACCACGCTGATGGCCTGCGGAATATCGCGGATCGCGGTGTCGGTTTTGGTGGCGCTGGACGAGCGGGTAGCGCGATAGCCTTCGACCGGGCCGGCAGGGGATTCGTAATCGGAGATGACGCTGATGGCGTCGAGTTCAAGCGTTTGCGGTTCATCGGCAAACGCAGGATCGCCCAGCAGGCCAAGGGTAAGGCCGAGGAGGGAGGCCTTTTTTCGAGACGACATGTTATGTTGTTCCAATGTGCTAATTGAAACAATATAACATGACTGTTGAGAATGTCTGTTATTCGCGTCAGTGACGCGAACAAAGTCTTACTCTTCTTTTTCCTTCACCGGCGCCGGCGGCGGACGCAGACCGATTTCAGCCGTGAGCTTGATCTCCTTGCCATTGCGCATCACCTGAATCGTGACCTTGTCGGTCGGCTTGATCCGCGCCACCTGGTTCATCGATTTGCGGCCATCACCGGCCGGTTCGCCGTCAATGCTCAGGATCACGTCACCCAGTTGCAGACCGGCCTTCTGGGCCGGGCCGTCGCGGAAAATCCCCGCCACCACGATTCCCGGACGCCCGGACAGGCCAAACGACTCGGCCAGTTCCTGGGTCAGCGGTTGCACTTCAATGCCCAGCCAGCCGCGAATCACCTGACCGTGCTCGATGATCGACTTCATCACTTCCATCGCCAGTTTCACCGGGATCGCGAAGCCGATGCCTTGCGAGCCGCCGGACTTGGAGAAGATCGCGGTGTTGATGCCGGTGAGGTTGCCGTTGGCGTCGACCAGCGCACCGCCGGAGTTGCCCGGGTTGATCGCCGCGTCGGTCTGGATGAAGTCTTCGTAGTTGTTCAGGCCCAACTGGTTGCGGCCGGTGGCGCTGATGATGCCCATGGTCACGGTCTGGCCGACGCCGAACGGGTTACCGATGGCCAGTGCGACGTCGCCGATGCGGATGTTGTCGGAACGGCCGACGGTGATCGATGGCAGGGTTTTCAGGTCGATCTTCAGGACCGCGAGGTCGGTTTCCGGGTCGCTGCCGATCACTCGGGCCAGGGTTTCGCGACCGTCCTTGAGCGCCACGACGATCTGGTCGGCGCCGCTGGTGACGTGGTTGTTGGTCAGGATGTAGCCTTCCGGGCTCATGATCACGCCGGAGCCGAGGCTCGATTCCATGCGCTTCTGCTTCGGCGAATTGTCACCGAAGAAACGGCGGAACTGCGGGTCTTCGAACAGCGGATGGCTTGGCTTGTTGATGACTTTGGTGGTGTAGAGGTTCACCACCGACGGCGCGGCGATGGTCACCGCGTCGGCATAGGACACCGGCCCCTGCTGCACGCTGGTGGTCTGCGGGGCCTGTTGCAGGTTGACGTCGAGGCTCGGAAGCCCGACCCACTGCGGGTAACGCTGAATAATCAACAGAGCGATAAGCACGCCGGCCAACAGCGGCCAGCCGAAAAAACGCAGCGCCTTGAGCATTAAGCACGTCCTGGAAAAGTTGCAGGCGGGGTCAGACCGCCCATAATGTCGCGCATTATACGAGGCCGCGCGTGCCTCTGAACGGGATATTTAGGAGTCTTTCATGGCCGTCGCCCTGAGCACCCTGGTCGAAGAAGCCGACCGTTACCTCGGCAGTGCGAAAATTGCCGATTATTGCCCCAACGGCCTGCAGGTCGAGGGCCGTCCGCAGGTGATGCGCATCGTCAGCGGCGTCACTGCCAGTCAGGCGCTGCTCGATGCCGCCGTCGAGGCCGAAGCCGATCTGGTGCTGGTGCATCACGGTTATTTCTGGAAGGGCGAGAACCCGTGCATCACCGGCATGAAGCAGCGCCGACTGAAGACGCTGCTCAAGCACGACATCAGTCTGCTCGGTTATCACCTGCCGCTGGATCTGCACCCGGACGTCGGCAACAACGTGCAATTGGCCCGTCAGCTGGACATCACCGTCGAGGGGCCACTGGATCCGGACAACCTGAAGATCGTCGGTCTGGTCGGTTCGCTGAGCGAGCCGATGACCCCGCGTGACTTCGCCCGCAAAGTGCAGGAAGTCATGGGCCGCGAGCCGCTGCTGGTCGAAGGCAGCGCGATGATCCGTCGGGTCGGCTGGTGCACTGGCGGCGGCCAGGGTTACATCGACAACGCCATCGCCGCCGGCGTCGATCTGTTCATCAGCGGTGAAGCCTCCGAGCAGACATTCCACAGCGCCCGGGAAAACGACATCAGCTTCATCGCCGCCGGCCACCACGCCACCGAACGCTACGGCGTGCAGGCGCTGGGCGACTATCTGGCGAAGCGTTTCGCCCTCGAGCACATCTTCATCGACTGCCCGAATCCGATCTGACTTTTGCCTGAAAGCACCCGAACGGGCGGGCATATTCATATACCCTTTCGATCTAGTTGGCGTCCTGATTAGAAGAGGTCGCTGTGCTAGGATTCCTCGCTCGAACACGGCCCGCTGGCCGTTCATAAGAAAGCTTTCGTGAGTAGCCATGGTCGACAAACTGACGCATCTGAAACAGCTGGAGGCGGAAAGCATCCACATCATCCGCGAGGTGGCCGCCGAGTTCGACAACCCGGTGATGCTGTACTCCATCGGTAAAGACTCCGCCGTGATGCTGCATCTGGCACGCAAGGCGTTCTTCCCGGGCAAACTGCCGTTTCCGGTGATGCACGTCGACACCCGCTGGAAATTCCAGGAAATGTACAAGTTCCGCGACAAGATGGTCGAAGAGCTTGGCCTGGACCTCATCACTCACATCAACCCCGATGGCGTGGCGCAGAACATCAACCCGTTCACCCACGGCAGCGCCAAGCACACCGACATCATGAAAACCGAGGGCCTGAAGCAGGCACTCGACAAGCATGGTTTCGACGCCGCTTTCGGCGGTGCCCGTCGCGATGAAGAGAAGTCCCGCGCCAAGGAGCGCGTCTACTCGTTCCGTGACAGCAAACACCGCTGGGACCCGAAGAACCAGCGTCCCGAGCTGTGGAACGTCTACAACGGCAAGGTCAACAAGGGCGAATCCATTCGTGTGTTCCCGCTGTCGAACTGGACCGAACTGGACATCTGGCAGTACATCTACCTCGAAGGCATCCCGATCGTACCGCTGTACTTTGCGGCAGAGCGCGAAGTGATCGAGAAGAACGGCACGCTGATCATGATCGACGACGAGCGCATCCTCGAGCACCTGTCCGACGAGGACAAGGCGCGCATCGTCAAAAAGAAAGTGCGTTTCCGTACCCTTGGCTGCTACCCGTTGACGGGCGCGGTGGAGTCCGAGGCCGAAAGCCTGACGGACATCATTCAGGAAATGCTCCTGACGCGAACTTCCGAGCGCCAGGGCCGGGTCATCGACCACGATGGCGCAGGCTCGATGGAAGACAAGAAACGTCAGGGTTATTTCTAAGGGGTTGTCATGTCGCACGCATCTGATTTGATCAGCGAGGACATCCTCGCCTACCTGGGCCAGCACGAACGTAAAGAGCTGCTGCGCTTTTTGACCTGCGGTAACGTCGATGACGGCAAGAGCACCCTGATCGGGCGCCTGCTGCACGACTCGAAGATGATCTACGAAGATCACCTTGAAGCCATCACCCGCGATTCGAAGAAAGTCGGCACCACCGGTGACGACATCGACCTGGCATTGCTGGTCGACGGCCTGCAGGCCGAGCGTGAGCAGGGCATCACCATCGATGTCGCCTACCGCTATTTCTCCACCGCCAAGCGCAAATTCATCATCGCCGACACCCCCGGCCATGAGCAGTACACCCGCAACATGGCCACCGGTGCGTCCACCTGTGACCTGGCGATCATCCTGGTCGACGCCCGTTACGGCGTGCAGACCCAGACCCGTCGCCACAGCTTCATTGCCTCGTTGCTGGGCATCAAGCACATCGTCGTCGCCATCAACAAGATGGACCTCAAGGGCTTCGATCAGGGCGTGTTCGAGTCGATCAAGGCCGACTACCTGAAGTTCGCCGAAGGCTTGAAGATGAAGCCGACGAGCATGCACTTCGTGCCGATGTCCGCTCTCAAGGGCGACAACGTGGTGAACAAGTCCGAGCGTTCGCCGTGGTACACCGGCCAGTCGCTGATGGAAATCCTCGAGACCGTGGAAGTGGCGGGTGATCGCAACTTCACCGATCTGCGTTTCCCGGTGCAGTACGTCAACCGTCCGAACCTGAACTTCCGCGGTTTCGCCGGCACCCTCGCCAGCGGCATCGTCAAGAAGGGCGACGAAGTCGTGGTCCTGCCGTCGGGCAAGAGCAGCCGCGTGAAATCCATCGTCACCTTCGAAGGTGAACTGGAACACGCAGGTCCTGGCCAGGCGGTAACGCTGACCATGGAAGACGAAATCGACATCTCCCGTGGCGACCTGCTGGTACACGCCGATAACGTTCCGCCAGTGACCGACAGCTTCGAAGCGATGCTGGTGTGGATGGCTGAAGAGCCGATGCTGCCGGGCAAGAAATACGACATCAAGCGCGCCACCAGTTACGTGCCGGGCTCCATCGCCAGCATCGTCAACAAGGTCGACGTCAACACCCTCGAAGAAGGCCCGGCGAGCGCGTTGCAGCTCAACGAAATCGGCAAGGTGAAGATCGCGCTCGACGCGCCGATCGCCCTCGACGGTTACGACAGCAACCGCACCACCGGCGCGTTTATCGTCATCGACCGTTTGACCAACGGCACTGTAGGCGCCGGTATGATCGTCGCTCAGCCGGTGACCCATGGCACGGCTACGCACCACGGCAAACTGGCCCATGTAGCGACCGAAGAGCGCGCTCAGCGTTTCGGTCAGCAACCGGCCACCGTGCTGTTCAGCGGCCTGTCCGGTGCGGGCAAGAGCACCTTGGCGTATGCGGTCGAGCGCAAGCTGTTCGACCTCGGTCGTGCGGTGTTTGTGCTGGATGGTCAGAATCTGCG
This sequence comes from Pseudomonas paraglycinae, assembly GCF_021601625.1. Taxonomy (GTDB): domain Bacteria; phylum Pseudomonadota; class Gammaproteobacteria; order Pseudomonadales; family Pseudomonadaceae; genus Aquipseudomonas; species Aquipseudomonas paraglycinae. The sequence goes on from NZ_BQHR01000002.1 coordinate 61,583, forward strand.
TCATGACCTCAATAAGGGGCTGCCGCAGGATCGCGCGGGTCGCACCGAGAACTGGCGTCGTGCCGCGCATGTGGCGCGTCAGTTCAACGAAGCGGGTCTGCTGACGCTTGCGGCGTTTGTGGCGCCGAGTGCTGAAGGTCGTGAGCAGGCGAAGGATCTGATTGGCAAGGAGCGTTTGCTGACGGTTTATGTTCAGGCTTCGCCGACTGTGTGCGCCGAGCGTGATCCGCAAGGTTTGTATGCTGCGGGTGGCGATAACATTCCGGGTGAGTCGTTCCCCTATGACGTGCCGCTGGATGCTGATCTGGTGATCGATACTCAGTCGTTGTCGCTGGATGAAAGTGTGAAGCAGGTGTTGGATCTGTTGCGTAAGCGTGGTGCGATTTAAGCGTTAGCTGCGAATGAAAAAGCCCGCCGATGAGTGATCATTGGCGGGCTTTTTTTTGGGTTGTTTGGGGTGAATATCCGTTTTTTCTGGTGCTGCGGCTGGCGGTTCCGCTCTTACAGCGGGTCACTTTTTCAAACGCCAAAAAGTAACCAAAAGGCTGGGCCCCGGCGTTCGGCACCTCGCTGTGGCTCGGTGTTCCTTCGCTCCGGGATTCATCCGGGGGCATCGCCTACGGTTTGCTTCGCTGCACCTCCTCTCGATGCATGCGGCTGCGCCGCACGGTCGCTGCGCTCCCCCCCCGGATGAATCCCTCCACTCAGCCGGCCGAAGGGGCCGGCACGTCAAGAGCGGTACTCGAGCTAACGCTCATTGTGTTGAGTGGTGTGAGGCGAAAAGCCAAAAACTGAAAGCGAACTGTTTTCCTGTGGGAGCCAGCCTGCTGGCGATGGCGGCCTGACAGACGACCAATTTCTGTCAGGTGTTCCCACAGGGGGGATCAGCGTCGGTTGGGATATTCGCGGTGCATCTGCTCGAGCAGCGCATCCTTGTCTTGCCACAATTGGTTGATCCAGCCCTGGAATTGCAGGCGGTATTCGCCGTCCTGGTCGTAGTTTTTGCCGATGTACTGCGGTGGGATTTTCAGTTCTTCGAAGTGCACTACTACGTCTCGGACGTTGCCGCACAGCAGGTCCCAGAAGCCAGGGCGTCCGCCGGGGTAGTGGATGGTGACGTTGACGATCGATTCCAGTTGTTCGCCCATCGCATCCAGTACGAAGGCAATGCCGCCGGCCTTTGGTTTGAGCAAGTATTTGAACGGTGATTGCTGCTGCGCGTGTTTGCCCTCGGTGAAGCGTGTGCCTTCAACGAAGTTGAAGATGCCTACCGGGTTGTCGCGGAATTTCGCGCAGGTCTTGCGAGTGGTTTCCAGGTCTTTGCCTTTCTTTTCCGGGTGTTTTTCCAGGTACGCCTTCGAATAGCGCTTCATGAACGGGAAGCCCAGTGTCCACCACGCCAGGCCGATGACCGGGACCCAGATCAGTTCCTGTTTGAGGAAGAACTTCAGCGGCTGGATGCGTCGGTTGAGCACGTATTGCAGCACCAGGATGTCGACCCAGCTCTGGTGGTTGCTGGTGATCAGGTACGAGTGCTGGTAGTCCAGGCCTTGCAGGCCGCTGAGGTGCCAGCGGGTGCGGCGGACCAGGTTCATCCAGCCTTTGTTGTTGCTGATCCAGGCTTCGTGGGTGTGGCTCATCAGCCAGCGCGAGGCGCGGCGAGCGAGGTCGAACGGCAGCACTTTGATCAGCGCCACGAGAAACAGGAACGAGCACAGCAGGATCGTGTTCAGCGCCAGCAGCAGCGCGGCGATCACGCCGCGCAGGGTGGCAGGGAGGAAAGCCAGCATCGGGTCAGATATCCAGAGGTCGGTTGGCAGCCTGAATCGCGGTCAGGGCGATGGTGTAGACGATGTCGTCGACCTGCGCGCCGCGCGGCAGATCGTTCACCGGTTTGCGCAGGCCTTGCAGCATCGGGCCGAGGCTGACGCAATCGGCGCTGCGCTGCACGGCTTTGTGGGTGGTGTTGCCGGTGTTGAGGTCGGGGAACACGAACACCGTGGCGCGACCGGCCACCTGGCTGTTCGGCGCCAGTTGCCGGGCCACGGTTTCGTTGGCGGCGGCGTCGTACTGCAACGGCCCGTCAATCAGCAGCGAGTGCTGTTGTTCGTGGGCGAGCAGGGTGGCTTCACGGACCTTCTCGACTTCCTCGCCAGTGGCGGATTCGCCGCTGGAGTAGCTGATCATCGCCACGCGCGGGGTGATGCCAAAGGCGGCGGCCGAGTCGGCGCTTTGCAGGGCGATTTCGGCCAGTTCGCTGGCGCTCGGGTGCGGGTTCATCACGCAGTCGCCGTAGACCAGCACCTCCTCGGGGAACAGCATGAAGAACACCGACGACACCAGCGTACAGCCCGGCGCGGTCTTGATCAGCTGAAGCGCAGGGCGGATGGTGTTGGCGGTGGTGTTGATGATGCCGGAGACCAGGCCGTCGACTTCATCCAGCGCGAGCATCATGGTGCCGATCACCACGGTGTCTTCCAGTTGCTGCTCGGCCATCGGCGCATTGAGGCTTTTGCTCTTGCGCAAGGCGACCATCGGCTCGACGTAGCGCTCGCGGATCAGATCCGGATCGAGAATTTCCAGCCCCGGCGGCAGCACGATGCCCTGGGCCCGGGCGACGGCTTCGACGTCTGCCGGTTTGGCCAGCAGCACGCAACGGGCAATCCCGCGTTCCTGACAGATCGCCGCTGCTTGCACGGTGAACGGCTCGCTGCCTTCGGGCAGAACGATACGTTTGTTGGCGGCCTGCGCGCGTTGAATCAATTGATAGCGGAACACCGCCGGCGACAGGCGCATTTCCCGTGGCGTGCCGCAGCGCTGGTGCAACCAGTTGGCGTCCAGATGGCTGGCGACGAAGTCGGTGATGATCTCCGCGCGTTCGCGGTCATCGACGGGGATTTCCTTGTTCAGGCCGTTGAGCAGGTTGGCGGTGTCGTAGGAGCCGGTGCTCACCGACAGCACCGGCAGACCGGCCTGCAACGCGCCACGGCACAAGTCCATGATGCGCGGATCCGGCAGGGTATCGCTGGTCAGCAGCAGGCCGGCCAGCGGCACGCCGTTGATAGCGGCGAGACTGACGGCGAGGATGATGTCGTCGCGATCGCCGGGGGTCACCACCAGCACGCCGGGCTTGAGCAGGTCCACGGTGTTGCGCATCGTGCGTGCGCAAATGATGGTCTTGGTCATGCGCCGGGTTTCGTAGTCGCCGGCGTTGAGCACCTGGGCGCCCATCAGGTCGGCGACGTCGCGGGTGCGCGGGGCGTTGAGTTCGGGCTGGAACGGAATGCAGCCGAGCAGACGGAAATCACCGGTGCGCAGCAACGGAGAATGCTCTTTCAGACGCGCGGCGAAGGCGTCCATGCTTTCGTCGGTCTTGACCTTGTTGAGGATCACGCCGAGGACTTTCGGGTCTTTCGGTCCACCGAACAGTTGCGCCTGCAACTCGACGCGGCCGGACAGTTCGGTCAGCACTTCGTTTTCCGGGGCCGAGACCAGAATCACCTCGGCATCCAGGCTCTTGGCCAGGTGCAGGTTGACCCGCGCGGCGTAGCTGGCGCTGCGGGTCGGCACCATGCCTTCGACGACCAGCACGTCTTTGCCGATGGCGGCCTGCTGGTAGAGGGTGATGATTTCTTCGAGCAACTCGTCGAGCTGGCCGTCGCCGAGCATCCGCTCGACGTGGGCCAGGCCCAGTGGCTGCGGCGGTTTCAGGCCGTGGGTGCGGGCCACCAGTTCGGTGGAGCGCTCAGGGCCGGTGTCGCCCGGATGCGGCTGGGCGATCGGTTTGAAGAAGCCGACTTTCAGCCCGGCCCGCTCCAGCGTGCGCACCAGCCCGAGGCTGATGGAGGTCAGACCCACACCAAAATCGGTGGGCGCGATAAAAAAAGTTTGCATGCGGATTCTCTAAGGGTGCATGGCAATGGCGATCGCCTCTGTGTGCCGATCTGCCGAATTTCAGTCGCCAAGGTTATCGCTAACCGAGCCTTGAGCGCACCAACCGCAAGCAAAGGGTTGGCCTATTTTTTCAATACGTTGCATTGCGTCCAGCACCCATGCTCTCGACTGCCACGGCGGCTGGTGGCGCAGGTGCTGGGTGTGGCCGCAGGACAGTTCGGCGACCCAGTGGCCGTCCTCGTCCTGATGGAATCCGGTGACGGTCACGGGCGCCAATCGATCCCGTCTGTCCGGGTTCTGTTCGCTTTCGGGCAAATCCTTGTTTAGACTTGTCCGTTCTTCATTCTTATGCAAAAGGTCTCGCCCCATGCTGATCGCCGCCAATAAGGCTGTCTCCATCGACTATACCCTGACCAACGACGCTGGTGAGGTCATCGACAGCTCCGCCGGCGGCGCTCCGCTGGTCTACCTGCATGGCGCAGGCAACATCATCCCGGGTCTGGAAAAAGCCCTGGAAGGTAAAGAAGTCGGTAACGATCTGGAAGTGTCCGTCGAGCCGGAAGATGCCTACGGCGAATACGCCGCTGAATTGGTCAGCACCCTGAGCCGCAGCATGTTCGAAGGCGTTGACGAGCTGGAAGTCGGCATGCAGTTCCACGCTTCGGCGCCGGACGGCCAGATGCAGATCGTCACCATCCGTGACCTGGACGGCGACGACGTCACTGTCGACGGCAACCATCCGCTGGCCGGTCAGCGCCTGAACTTCAAAGTGAAGGTCGTTGCCATCCGTGACGCCAGCCAGGAAGAAATCGCTCATGGTCACGTCCATGGCGAAGGTGGCCATCACCACTGATTTTCTGCGCTAAGCTTCGAGTACTGGAGAGGCGCCCGAGGGCGCCTTTTTAGTCCGCGGCTGTCCTTGGTGGCCTCGCCAAGTGGCTGTTTCGAGTAGAAAACGGGAATCTGGAGTTCGTCATGAGTGCTTTTCACGACCTTAAGTTGACAGCCCTGGATGGTCAGGAGCTACCGCTGGCACCCTTCAAGGGCCAAGTCGTGCTGGTGGTCAACGTCGCCTCCAAATGCGGCTTGACCCCACAGTACGCGGCGCTGGAAAACCTTTATCAGCAATACAAAGGCAAAGGCTTCAGTGTGCTGGGCCTGCCGTGCAACCAGTTTGCCGGTCAGGAACCGGGCAGTGAGCAGGAGATCCAGGAATTCTGCAGCCTCAACTATGGCGTGAGTTTTCCGTTGTCGAAAAAGCTCGAAGTCAACGGTCACGACCGTCATCAGCTCTACCGCCTGCTGGCGGGCGAGGGCGCGGAGTTTCCCGGTGATATCACCTGGAATTTCGAGAAATTCCTGCTCGGCAAGGACGGTCGGGTACTGGCCCGATTCTCGCCGCGCACGGCGCCGGATGATCCTTCGGTGATTACGGCGATTGAAAAAGCCCTGAGCTGAAACACAAAAATCGCAGCCCTCGAGCTGCGATTTTTTTCGCCTGCCTTTTGACCCTTAATCATTCAGATCAATAGTGCTATCGCACGGTTGGAACTCCGCATATTATCGCCGTCATATGAATCGCATGCCCGTCGATCAATTTTTCGTGGAGCCTCCCATGCCCGTGCAAGCCCTGTTCAAACCGTTCCAGCTCGGTGCCCTCGAACTGCCGACCCGCGTGGTCATGGCGCCGATGACCCGTTCGTTTTCTCCAGGCGGTGTGCCCAATTCCAAAGTGATCGAGTACTACCGTCGTCGCGCGGCGGCCGGTGTCGGCCTGATCATCACCGAAGGCACCACCGTCGGCCACCAGGCTTCCAACGGTTACCCGAACGTGCCGCACTTCTACGGTGAAGCCGCGCTGGCCGGCTGGAAGAAAGTCGTGGATGCGGTGCACGCCGAAGGCGGTAAGATTGTTCCGCAACTGTGGCACGTCGGCAATGTGCGCCGTCTGGGCACCGAGCCGGATGCGAGCGTGCCGGGTTACGGCCCGTCGGAAAAACTCAAGGACGGTCAGGTCGTGGTGCACGGCATGACCAAACAGGACATCCAGGATGTAATCGCCGCGTTCGCTCAAGCCGCCAAAGATGCCCAAAGCATCGGCATGGACGGCGTGGAAATCCACGGCGCCCACGGTTACCTGATCGACCAGTTCTTCTGGGAAGGCAGCAACCAGCGCACTGACGAATACGGTGGCAGCCTGGCCAACCGTTCGCGTTTCGCCATTGAGCTGATCCAGGCCGTACGCGCGGCGGTGGGCGAAGGCTTTCCGATCATCTTCCGCTTCTCGCAGTGGAAACAGCAGGACTACACCGCGCGTCTGGTGCAAACCGCCGAAGCGCTGGGTGAATTCCTCAAGCCGTTGTCCGACGCTGGCGTGGACATTTTCCATTGCTCGACGCGCCGTTTCTGGGAGCCGGAATTCGACGGTTCCGACCTGAATCTGGCCGGCTGGACACGCAAGCTGACCGGCAAACCGACCATCACCGTCGGCAGCGTCGGCCTCGATGGCGAGTTCCTGCAGTTCATGGTCAACACCGACAAGGTCGCGCAACCGGCCAGTCTGGAAAAACTGCTGGAGCGTCTGAACAACGACGAGTTCGATCTGGTGGCGGTGGGGCGTGCGCTGCTGGTCGATCCGGACTGGGCGCAGAAAGTGCGCGAAGGCCGCGAGCAGGACATTCTGCCGTTCAGCCGTGAGGCGTTGATGACGCTGGTTTGATCGCCGTGGGCGGCTTGTCGCGCAGGTCGCGGCAAGCCCCCAGCAAATGGTTTTCAAACTGTTCGACGATAGCCGCCCAACCCTGGCGGCTGGCGTGTTGGCGTGCGTTCAGGCGTACGCAGCGCAACCTTTCGTCTTCTTCCAGCAGCCACGCCGCTGCCTCGCAGAACGCCTCTTCATCCCCGGGCATCGCCAGCACGCCGTTGTAGCCATGGCGAATATGCTGGGCCGCCGCGGCCTGATCGTAAGCCACCACCCCAAGGCCTGAGGCCAGCGCTTCCAGCACGACGTTGCCGAAGGTTTCGGTCAGGCTCGGAAACAGAAACACATCCCCCGACGCATAGTGCGCTGCCAGTGCTTCGCCCCGTTGCGAGCCGCAGAAAATCGCCTCGGGCAGTTCCTTCTCCAGTGCCATTCGTTGCGGTCCGTCGCCGACCACGATCAGCTTCAGGTTGCGTTGTGGATACGTGCCGGCGAGCTTTTCGAAACTGCGCTTGAGCAGGCCGAGGTTTTTCTCCGGTGCCAGGCGTCCTACGTGAATGACAGCAATGTCCTGCTCGCCAAGACCCCATTGCTCACGCAAGGCATTCAGGCGTTTGGCCGGGTGAAACAACTGACTGTCGACACCCCGCGACAGCAGCGCCAGGCGTTCGAAGTGCCGACGCTCCAGCTCCAGACGCTGGCTGGCGCTCGGCACTAGGGTCATGGCCGAACGATTGTGAAACCAGCGCAGGTAGTGGGTGAGCAAGCGCGTCAGCAAACCGAGCCCGTACTGTTGGGTGTATTGCTGAAAGTTGGTATGAAAGCCGCTGACCACGGCAATCCCCAGACGCTGTGCCGCGCGCAAAGCCGACAGCCCGAGCGGACCTTCGGTGGCGATATAGAGCACGTCCGGGCGCTGGCGCGTCCAGCGCCGCAGCAACTTGTGCATCGACGACTGGCCCCATTGCAACCCCGGATAACCCGGCAACGGCCAGCCCCGGCACAACAGCAACGAGTCGTCTTCAGTGCGCTGCGGGTCGTCAGCCTGACGCGGTCGCACCAGTTCCACCCGGTGCCCGCGTGCGCGCAAGCCGTCGCACAAGCGGCCAAGGGTATTGGCCACGCCGTTGATTTCCGGTGGGAAGGTTTCGCTGATGAGGGTGATATGTAGAGCTGTCGTCATGACCTCAGTGTCGGCTGAGGCCATGTCGTGGTTGTGACGTTCGGATGATGGATTTGTGACTCAGCGTTGCGTCACCAGATTCTCGGCTCCGCGCTCGCGCACCCAGAACAACGTCGCGCCAGCCACAGCGGCCGGCATCATCAGGATGTTGACCACCGGAATCAACAACACCAGATAAACGATCCCGCCGAAGCTCATGCTCTGCCAGCGCTTCTGCCGCAGCCAGGCGAGCATCTCGTTCCAGCCCAGCTTGTGGTTGTCCGCCGGGTAATCGATGTACTGGATCGCCATCATCCACACCCCGAACAGCAGCCACAGCGGCGCGGCGACGATGTTCACCACCGGGATGAACGAGAGGATGAACAGGCCGATCGCCCGGGGCAGGAAGTAACCGAGCTTGCGCATTTCACGGGCGAGGGTGCGCGGGATCATGGCGATCAGTTCGCCCCAGCTGAAGGCCGGGAAGTCGTCGGTGCCGCGCACTACCACTTCGACTTTTTCCGCGAGGAAACCGTTGAACGGTGCGGCGATCACGTTGGCCAGCATGGTGAAGGTGAAAAACACCATCAACGCCACCAGCACCACAAACAGCGGCCACAGGATGTAGCTGAGGAAACTCAGCCACTCGGGCAGCGACGGCATCAGCGTGTCGACCCACAGGCTGAACTGGTGGCCGGCCAGATAGATCAATCCGACGAACAGCACCAGGTTGATGGCCAGCGGCAGCAGCACGAACAGGCGCAGGCCAGGGCTCAAGACCAGTTTGAGGCCTTCGCGCAGGTATTGCGGGCCGGACAGAACAGGGGCGGGCATAAGGTGCTCCGAGCAAGGGAAAACGCGCCGACCTTACCGACTTTGCAGAACCTGTGAAAGCGCGGCAGCGGGATCGACATTCACTGTAACAAAGACGTCCATCTCGTCAGTGTGTCGGCATAGAGACCACCTATGAGCTGGATTGTTAAACCGTATTTCCTTAATCTTGCCCCCCTCGATACGCTGCACCCAACTTTTTACAGGACTGTCGAGCTCATGCCTTCCCCAAGGTTATCCACAGTCCTTTTTTATTCCCGCCGGCAGTCCGGCGTCCGGCCAGGTGTCTTGGCCGGTCAACAGGAGCAGGTTCATGTCTGAAGTCCGTCATTCGCGAGTGATCATCCTCGGTTCCGGCCCTGCCGGTTACAGCGCTGCCGTCTACGCTGCCCGTGCCAACCTCAAGCCGCTGCTGATCACCGGCATGCAGGCCGGCGGTCAACTGACCACCACCACCGAAGTCGACAACTGGCCGGGCGACGTCCACGGTCTGACCGGCCCGGTGCTGATGGAGCGCATGCGCGAGCACGCCGAGCGTTTTGAAACCGAGATCGTCTTCGATCACATCAACGCCGTGGACTTCGCTTCCAAGCCATACAGCCTGACCGGCGACAGCGGCACCTACACCTGCGACGCGCTGATCATCGCCACCGGCGCCAGCGCTCGTTACCTGGGCCTGCCGTCGGAAGAAGCGTTTATGGGCAAAGGCGTTTCGGCTTGCGCGACCTGCGACGGTTTCTTCTATCGCAACAAGCCAGTGGCCGTGGTCGGTGGCGGCAACACCGCTGTCGAAGAAGCCCTGTACCTGGCCAACATCGCCAGCAAGGTCACCCTGATCCACCGTCGCGAAACCTTTCGCGCCGAGAAGATCCTGATCGACAAGCTCAACGCCCGTGTGGCCGAAGGCAAGATCGAGCTGAAACTGAACGCGACCCTGGACGAAGTGCTGGGCGACAACATGGGCGTGACCGGCGCGCGTCTGAAGAACAACGACGGCAGCTTCGACGAAATCAAGGTCGACGGCGTGTTCATCGCCATCGGCCACACCCCGAACACCTCGCTGTTCGAAGGTCAGCTGGAGCTGAAGGACGGCTACCTCGTGGTTCAGGGCGGCCGTGAAGGCAACGCCACCGCGACCAGCGTCGAAGGCATTTTCGCTGCCGGTGACGTGGCCGACCACGTTTACCGTCAGGCCATCACCTCGGCCGGCGCCGGCTGTATGGCGGCACTGGACACCGAGCGTTACCTGGACGGTCTGCAGAACGCTTCGTTCTAAGAACGCAGGTACAAAAAAACCGGCCAATTGGCCGGTTTTTTCATGCCCATTATTCACAGGCACCACGACAATGATCGTTCCCACGCTCTGCGTGGGAATGCCTCATCTGGACGCTCTGCGTCCTTGGGACGCGGAGCGTCCCCGGCTGCATTCCCACGCGGAGCGTGGGAACGATCTGACAGGGATAGTGTTGTGTCGGGATTCAGCGGCGGGTCAGCGGTTGCGCTTCGAACTTCACGCCCGCCAGACCGTGCTGGATCAGCGCACGGATATTGCCGTGATCGCTGCCTTCAGGGGTTGCTACGACCGAGCGGTAGTGTTCGCCGAATGCCAGCAGCGCTTCTTCATCGCTCAAGCCTTCCAGCAGCGCCAGACCCAAAGTCTTGCACGAACCTTCGTTCTGCCCGGCCGCGTTTTCCACGCCGCCGTTGTTGAACGCCTGAGGCTGGTAGTCGTAACCGGCGGCGATGAAGGACAGGGTGTCGGCAAAAACGTGTTCGCCGCTCTTGAGGCTGGCGCGCAGGGTGTTCAGATCACTCATGGGGTTTTCCTTTGGCGAACGCCGCTTGCTGTTCGGCGCTGGCTTCTTGCTGATATTGGGCTTTCCAGTCGGCGTACGGCATGCCGTAAACCACTTCACGGGCATCGTCGAGGCTGACCTCGATCCGGCGCTCGTCGGCCTCGGCCTTGTACCACTTGGACAGGCAGTTGCGGCAGAACCCGGCGAGGTTCATCAGGTCGATGTTCTGCACGTCCTTGCGGCTGTCCAGGTGGGCGACCAGCCGGCGGAAGGCGGCGGCTTCGAGTTCGAGGCGTTGTTGCTCGGTCATGATGGGCTCTGTGCAGTCAAATCGTGGCGCGGATGATAAAAGTCTGACGCCCGGAGCGCCAGACACGTTCAGCGGCTGGCGGCGAGGGTGATCGACACCGATTCGGCAAAACGCAAGGCATGCGGTTTGTCGACTTCGACTTCGGCGTACAGCACCGATTCGTTGGCCATCACCAGATCCAGCAGCTCCTGGGTCAGGCGTTCGAGCAGCGCGAAACGGTTGCCTTCCACATGGGCGATGATCGCCTTGGTGATGGTGCGGTAGTTCAGCGCGTGGTCGATGTCGTTGTCTCGCACCGCTTCCTGCGCGGCGTACAGGATGGTCAGGTTGATCAGCACATCCTGCTTGTTGAGGATTTCGTCCTCGTTGATCCCGATAAAGGTGCGCAGGCGCAGATCCTTGACCCGGATGCGCGCCATTCCCGGTTGAAGTTGTGGCATTTACTTGCTCCGTCCAATCAATTGCAGGAACTCCTGGCGGGTGTTGCTCGACTCGCGGAAGGCGCCGAGCATGACCGAGGTGTTCATGGTCGAATTCTGTTTCTCGACACCGCGCATCATCATGCACATGTGCCGGGCTTCGATGACCACCGCGACACCGGCGGCATCGGTGACTTGCCGGACCGCCTCGGCGATCTGGCGGGTGAGGTTTTCCTGGATCTGCAGGCGGCGGGCAAACATGTCTACCAGCCGTGCGATCTTCGACAGCCCCAGCACCTTGCCCGTCGGAATATAAGCCACATGGGCCTTGCCGATGAAGGGCAGCAGGTGATGTTCGCACAACGAGTACAGCTCGATGTCGGCGACGATGATCATCTCGTCGGTGTCGGAGGCAAACAGCGCGCCATTGACGATTTCGTCGACGCTCTGTTCATAGCCGTGACACAGGTACTGCATGGCCTTGGCCGCCCGCACCGGCGTGTCGAGCAGTCCTTCGCGGTCAGGGTTTTCACCGAGACCGATCAGGATCTCGCGGTAATTCTCGGGCAGGGAACGGGTCATGGAGCATCCTCGCGGGGCGTATTACTTGACGTGCCGCCCGCCGTTTACGGTCAGGGTCGTGCCGGTGACATACGGGTTGTCGAGCAGATAGCGCAGGCTCTGATAAATCACTTCGCTGCCGGGTTCGATGCCCAGCGCGGACTTGGCCAGCGCCTTGGCGCGGTACGCCGCGTCGTCGTCGGGATTGAACAATAGCAGGGCTGGCGCGATGCCGTTGACCTTGATTGACGGCGCGTAGCGCGCGGCGAAGGACAGCGTGAGACTGTCGAGCCCAGCCTTGCTGGCGCAATAGCCGATGTGTTTGCTGCTGCCCTTGCGGGTGACGTCATCGCTGATGTGGATGATGTCGGCAGGACTCGAACGTTGCAGCAGTTCGGCGCAATGCAGGTTGATCAGGTACGGCGCCAGCATGTGGATGTTGAACATCCGGCTAAAGGCTTCGGCTTCGCCGTCACCGGTTTCCGCCAGCCATTCCGAGGCGTTGTGCACGATGGCGCGCAGGCTGTCGGTGTGGGTCTTCAGTTCGGTGATGAACGCGAGGATCGAGGCTTCACTGGAAAAGTCCGCGTGCAGCCCGAGGGCGCCCAGATCCCGCAATGCCTTCATACCCGGCCGTTCGCTGCGGTAGGTGAAGATCACCCGATGACCGTCTTCCAGCAGACGCTGCGCGCAATGCAGGCCGACCCGCTGGCCGGCGCCGGTGATGAGGATGGGAGCTGTGTGAGAAGTCATGTACGGCTCGCGTCGAAGTCAGAGCAAAAACTATAACAGCGACGCGAGCGACGGCTTCAGCGATTTTGCGTGGAGGGTGCGGCAGGCAGCGGGCGTGCAGGCGCCGGGTTGAGCCAGCCGGCCAGCAGGCGGGTCGACAGCGGAATGAAGAAGTAGACCATCAACGGGGTCAGGCAGAGCGTGCTGATGAAGACCCTCGTCAACAGGCTCATTTCCGCGAGCAGCGGGCCCAGCACGAAATTGAACAGCAGCGACACCGGGAAGAACGCCAGCCAGATCGCCACCGCTTGCTTCCAGCGAGGAGGACGTGCGCCAGCTGCACCGAACCAGCCTTCGATTCCGCTGACCCGATGTTCCGTCGGGTGAGCAAACAGATCGCTGCCACGAGCCAGCCAGGCGGTGCGCGATGCCGAGTGTTCCCAGGCGTGCAGGGTCTGTTCGTCGACGAAGCGGAAGATGATCTGGAATTCATCGTCGCCGGGAGGCGGGGCCAGTACGCCGGAGCCGAGGTAACCGGGGAAGTCGGTGGCCAGTTGTTCGCCTTCTCGCAACCAGGCAATCAGATCCTGATAACGACCATTGGCGACACGACGCGCGACCATCAGCGTGACGGGGGAAGTAGACATTGTGTATCTCCGTATTGCATTTGCGTCGCTCCGGGTAGGAGCTTCGCCTGACGCAGCGCCGGGGTAGAGGGCTGCGTTTTTCGACAAGCAAGGATTATTCCTGATTATCGTGACAAAACCAGAGACTTTCGTCTCATTTCGTCGGTTGAACCGGGGAGGGGCATCCGGAGTAGAATGGGATCCAACTTCGCCAACAAGGACGTGTCCGCCCAAATGCCTGTCATTACAGACGTTCGCCCTGCTTCGCAGGCATCTGTTGCGCTGGAGCGCGAGGAGCTTTTCCCGATTCGCGAAGTGTCGCGCGTGACCGGCGTGAACCCGGTCACGTTGCGCGCCTGGGAGCGTCGGTATGGTTTGATCGAGCCGACACGCACCGAAAGTGGGCATCGTTTGTATTCCATGACCGATATCGAGCGCGTTCGCAGCATCGTCGACTGGATCGATCGGGGTGTCGCCGTGAGCAAGATCGGCAAGATCCTCGCCAAGACCGAGCCGATGAAGGTGCTGGCCCACTTAATTCCCGATGACCTGGTGCAGGCTGACTACCTCCAGTGGCAGGAACAGGTTCGGCAGGCAGTCAGCTCGTTCGACGATCAGTTGCTCGACCGGGTCTACGGACAGATTTTCTCCTCCTATGCCTTGCCCGTAGCGTTTCAGGACATCCTGATGCCGCTGTGGCTGCAAATGCTCCAGCGTCAGGACGCGTTCGGGCAGACCAGCGAGTGGCTGTTCTTCGATGGTTTTCTGCGAGCGAAGGTGCTGCAGCGCATCGTCGTGCTGCGCGGCTCGCAACCGCGCAAGGTGATCGTCAGCGCGCTGGCCGGTCAATGTCGTGAGCTTGAATTGCTGGTGGCGGCGCTGTTTCTCAGCGGCAATGACGCGGGGGTTCGTGTGCTCACCACCGGTCAGCCGTTCGACGAGCTGACGCTGGTGTGCGAAAAGACCCGGCCCCAGGCGTTGGTGCTGTTTTCCAATCACGCGCCGACCGCAGAGTTGCCGCGACGTCTGAACCGTCTGGCCTTGAGTCTGGATTGTCAGTTGATGCTGGCAGGCGATGCTGCCGATCTGGCGCAGGACAGCCTGGCCGGATCATCGGTTGGCTGTCTGGGCAACGAAGGGGCGACCATGCGCCAGCGCATGAATCAGTTCCTGGCGGGGACGCTGGATACCTGAGAATCAGGTGTGCAGGGCAGGGTGGGTCAGGCGATGCTGTTGCAGGATGAACTGGCGCAGACGCTCGGTTTCGTCGGCATCGCTCTGGCTTAACTCGTAAGCATAAAAACCGTTTTCGGTTTCCCGCTCGAACGTCCCGCGCAGGGAAATCCGCTCGTAGCCTGACGGGCTGAACCACAACGCAAAGTGCTTCGGCGGTTTGGTTTTGTTGCGCACTTCCAGCAGCACACCTTTGTGCGAAACCTCATGAACCCACAATGTTCCCGGCTGGCCTTTGGCATTTTCCAGTGCCACGGGCTCTTCCAGGGTCAGGCGCCATGGGCGCACCATCGGCCCGTCTTCATAAATGCTCGGTACGCCCAGGCGCAGGTGCAGGGCGTGGAACTCGTCTTCCACCAGATGCAGCGGGAAAGTCATCTGCTGATTTTCGAAGTTGGCCTGGATGGTGACTTGCTCATGGGCCGCCAGACGCGTGAGCAAATCACGGATCTGTGAACCACCATTGACCAGCAGGCTCGACGTCGCATCCCGCACATTGAGTTGCGGGTTGTGTTGCATGGTCTGGATGAAATCCAGCTCATCCTGGGTCAGGAGGGCGTCACGCTGCATGGCTAACTCGAAATGAATAATTACAAAGTCTTTGGTGATTGTAGTTAATGACAATTAGTTCGCGGTTTTGTTTGCGCCGTTCGTCGCTTTCAGTTCTACGAGTTCGGCTTCCAGCGCCGCAACCCGGGCTTCCAGTTGCACAACCCGCTGCTGGGCCTTGACCTGAACGGTGACGTCTTTTTGCACGCCCACGAAATAGGTCATTCCGTCATCGGCATTTTTAATCGTGGACAGGGACAGCTCGTTCCAGAACGGCGTGCCATCCTTGCGATAATTACGCAGGATTTCCCGGCATGAGCCGCCTTCTCTCAAAACCTCGCGAATTACCCCGAGACTGGCCTGGTCGCGATCCCCAGCCTGCAGGAAGCGACAGTCCTGATAGAGAATTTCTTCGCGGGTGTAGCCGGTCATTTTTTCGAAAGCCGGGTTCACGTAGATCAGGATGTTGTCCTGATCGCCTTCCTTTTCTGCCACCACGATCCCTTCGTTCGACGCGTTGATCACCATTTGCAGCAGACTGGCATTGATCATCTATGAAGCCTTACAAGGATTTCGGTGGCAGGCATTCTAGAAGATCGACCGGCGCTGTCTACTGGCCATCAGCGCTTATCGAGAGCCAATCGCAACAGAGCGCCGCTGGCTGTTACTATCGCCGCTCTTTTTTTCAGTTTCAGGATCAGATTGATGAAAGTCGCCATCCTCTCCGGCTCCGTGTACGGCACGGCCGAAGAAGTCGCTCGCCACGCTCAGAACCTGTTGAACGCCGCCGGTTTTGAAACCTTCTACAACGCCCGCGCCAGCCTCGCCGATCTCCAGGCGTTTGGCCCTGAAGCCTTGCTCGGCGTGACTTCGACCACCGGCATGGGTGAGCTGCCGGACAACCTGCAACCGTTGTATTCGGCGATTCGCGACCAATTGCCGGCGGCCTGGCGTGGTTTGCCTGGCGCGGTGATCGCCTTGGGTGACGCCAGTTACGGCGACACGTTCTGCGGCGGCGGCGAGCAATTGCGCGAGTTGTTCGGCGAACTGGGTGTGCGCGAAGTACAGGACATGCTGCGCATCGACGCCAGCGAAAGCGTTACCCCGGAAACCGACGCCGAGCCTTGGCTGGAACAGTTGATCGCCACGCTCAAGGGCTGATCCCGCGTTCACGCAACAGCGCCAGCCAGGCCTGTGCAGCCTTCGACAGATAGGCGCCCCGGCGCCAGATGAAAGCGATGTCCCAGCGCAAGTAATCCGGCGCGTTCAAGGTCAGGCGAACCACGCCTGGCCGCACCAGTCCGCGCGCCACCACGCTGGGCAGCAACACCACGCCTTGCCCGGCGGCGACCAGCGCCGCGAGAAAATCTGCCTGCCCGCTGCGCCCGCCTTCCTTCGGCGTGAAGCCCATCTGCTGGCACGCCTGAAGCAAACGATCGTTGAGCACGAAACTGCGCTGATACAGCAGGAACGGCGTATCGGCCAGTTCCTCCAGACCGATTTCACCTTTTGTAGCCAGTGGGTGATCCACCGGTAGCAGCGCATCGAGCGGTTCATCGCAGAACGGCTGAAAGTCGAACTGCGGATCTTTCGGCAGCAGGCTGCCGCCCAACTCCAGCTCCCCGCTGAGCACCGCCTGTTCGATATTGCGACTGCCGCCTTCAAGCAACTGCACGCTGATGTTCGGGTAACGCCGTCGGTATTCGGCGAACAGCCCGGCAAACAATGCATCGCTACCGAGCAATGGCAGCCCGAGACGTAGCTCGCCGCGTGCCAGATGGCTGAGATCATCCAGTTCGCTGAGCAATTCATTGCGCAACCGCAGCATGCCTTCTGCCCGTTGCAGCACCACGCTGCCGGCGGCGGTCAGGCGTATTTGCGAACCCAGCCGTTCGAGCAATGGGGTGCCGAGACTCTGTTCGAGCTGGGCGATCTGCTTGCTCACGGCGGACTGACTGATGTGCAGGGTCTTCGCGGCTTGGGTGAAGCCGCCTTGGTGCATGACTTCGACGAAGCTTTTGAGCTGTTTGAATTCCATGGCCTGATTCCATATTGGAATGGCTTTGAGTCTAACAATTCGCTTCGGAGATGGCAGTCGGGTTCGTAAAATAGGCACCTGAAAGGAGCCCCCCCGGATGAAAGCCTCGACCGTTAAATACCTCTCCCGCTTGCTGGCCGAACTGGCCGTCCTGCTTGCTCTCTACCTGCTCGGCTGCCAGATCGCAGCGTGGCTGGCCTGGCCGATTCCCGGCGGCGTGATCGGCATGGCCCTGTTGCTGCTGGGTTTTGCGTTCGGCTGGGTCAAACCGGCGGCGCTGCAAATGGGCGCAGGGTTGTTGATGGCCGAGATGCTGCTGTTCTTCATTCCGGCGCTGATGAGCCTGCTGGATTACGGCGCATTGCTGCGTGACGACGGCTGGCGGATTCTGCTGGTGATCGCCGCCAGTACGCTGATGGTGATGCTGGTGACCGCGTTCACCGTGGAGCTGGCCGTGCGCCTGAGGCGGTCCCATGAAGCTTGAGCTGATGCCGATGTTCTGGCTGGCATTCACGTTGCTGGCTTATCTGTTCAGTCGCTGGCTGTATCGCCGGACCGGGCGCTACTTGCTGTCGCCCCTGATTTTGGTCCCTGCGTTGCTGCTGGCGCTTGCCGTGCCGCTGCACACCGCTTACGCCGAATATTCGAGTAACACCCATTGGCTGATGCTGGTGCTCGGGCCGGTCACCGTGGCGTTTGCGGTGCCGATCTGGCAGCAGCGGCGTTTGTTGGCGCGGCATTGGTCGGCGTTGCTGCTGGGCATGCTGGCCGGCAGCGCCGCGTCGATCGGCACTTCGTTCGGCCTCGCGAAAGCACTGGCGCTGGACAGTTCGGTGACGCTGTCGCTGGTGCCGCGTTCGATCACCACACCGTTCGCCATGCCGCTGGCGCAGAACCTGGGTGGCGTGCCGGAGCTGACAGCGGTGTTCGTGATGTTCACCGGAGTGTTCGGTGCCATGCTCGGCGGTGTGCTGCTCAAGTGGCTGCCGCTGCGCAGCGCCCTGGCGCGCGGGGCATTGTTCGGCGTCGGTGCGCACGGTGCCGGGGTCAGCCGGGCCCATGAAGTGGGCGGCGAGGAAGGTTCGGTGGCGGGGTTGGTGATGGTGCTGACGGGGTTGCTCAATCTGTTCGCCGCGCCTTTGTTGGCGTCGTTGCTTTGACATGGATCCAAGCTGTTTGCGTGGCTGACTCGTTCAGTCATCAAGCTGGCTGCCAATGCAACTACGCGGCCGTCCATGGCTGACTAGACTGCTGACACACGCAAAAACAATAAGAACGCAGAGGTGCATACAGTGAGCGTAGCCCCCGTCCCTTCGTCCGTGAACGTCAAAGACCAGGTCAGTGCCGCGGAATGGCAGACCCGGGTCGATCTGGCCGCCTGTTATCGTCTGGTCGCGCTGCATGGCTGGGACGATCTGATCTTCACCCACATTTCCGCCAAGGTGCCCGGCACCGAAGATTTCCTGATCAACCCGTTCGGCCTGATGTTCCATGAGATCACCGCCTCGAGTCTGGTGAAGGTCGACCAGGCCGGCAACAAACTCATGGACAGCCCTTACGAGATCAATCCCGCCGGTTACACGATCCACAGCGCCGTGCACGAAGTGCGGCACGACGTGGCCTGCGTGCTGCACACCCACACCGCTTCCGGTGTCGCGGTGTCGGCGCAGAAACAGGGTGTGTTGCCGATCAGTCAGCAATCGCTGTTCGTGCTGTCGAGCCTGGCCTTTCATGCCTATGAAGGTGTGGCCCTGAACCATGAAGAGAAAGCGCGGTTGCAGGCGGATCTCGGTGACTGCAATTTCCTGATGCTGCACAACCATGGTCTGCTGACCTGTGGCGGCACCATCGCCGACACGTTCCTGATGATGTTCACTTTCCAGCGCGCCTGCGACATTCAGGTCATGGCGCAGACCGGCGGTGCCGAACTGATCGCCATCGAACCGCAGATTCTGGCAGGCGCCAAGGCGATGATCGCCGGTGTCACCAAAAGTGCTCAAGGCATGGGTGGCGCGCTGGCCTGGCCGGCGCTGCTGCGCAAACTCGATAAACAAGACCCGGGGTATAAACTCTAATGCCTCTCGCCGAGATCCCTCTGAGTGCCTGGCGCAAACGCAGCCAGACTTTTGTCTTCCATGGTCAGCCGATCCGCTACTGGACGGCCGGGCAGGGCGAACCGCTGCTGCTGATCCATGGCTTTCCGACGGCCAGTTGGGACTGGCATTACCTGTGGCAACCGCTGTCCCAGCGCTACCGGGTGATTGCCTGCGACATGCTCGGCTTCGGCGACTCGGCCAAACCCCTGAATCACACTTACAGCCTGCTGGAGCAGGCCGATCTGCAACAGGCTTTGCTGGCGCATCTGCAGGTCGAACAATCGGTGCACATTCTGGCCCACGACTACGGCGACAGCGTTGCCCAGGAACTGCTGGCCCGGCATTACGAAGACCTGATCGAGGTCGCCAGTTGCGTGTTCCTCAACGGCGGTCTGTTCCCGGAAACCCACCGACCGCTGCTGGCACAAAAACTGTTGCTCAGCCCGTTGGGCTGGATGATCGGCCGGGCGTTCACCCGCGATGCGCTGGTAAAAAGTTTCCGGCAGATCTTCGGCCCGGACACCCGGCCCAGCGAAAGCGAGATGGATGATTTCTGGAGCCTGATCGAATGCAATCGTGGGCCGCGAGTCATGCACAAGCTGATCCACTACATTCCCGAGCGCAGGGTCCAGCGTGATCGCTGGGTCGCAGCGATGCAGCGCGGCGAGGTGCCGTTGCGGGTGATCGATGGCGAGGTCGATCCGATTTCCGGCGCGCACATGGTCGAGCGTTATCGCGAGCTGATTCCCGACGCGGACACCGTGCTGTTGCCGGGCATCGGCCACTACCCGCAAACCGAAGCGCCGGTGCAGGTGCTCAAGCACTACCTCGAATTTCGCGATCACTTCGTGTTGCCGCCGCGCAAGGTGGCGTGTTCCTGAGTTCGTGCCGCAGGCGCCGGGCGCCGCGGCACGTTTTCATCATCCCCCAGCCTTATCGCGCACCATTCAGCCCCAGCCGTGTTCGTTGTGACCGAACGCGTCGTGCCTGACACTCGGGGACACTGTCCCTCAGGTCTGCTGGAGTTGCCCCGATGAATGAGTCTGTGCGTTTCGAAGATAAAGTCGTGATCGTCACCGGAGCCGGTGGTGGCCTGGGACGCGCTCACGCTTTGCTGTTCGCCAAACAGGGCGCCAAAGTGCTGGTCAACGACCTCGGCGGTTCAACCCAGGGCGAAGGCGCAAACGCTTCGGCTGCCGACCGCGTGGTAGCGGAAATCCGTGAGGCCGGCGGCATCGCCGAAGCCAACCATGACTCGGTCACCGACGGCGACAAACTGGTGCAGAACGCGCTCGATGTGTTCGGCCGCGTCGATGTGGTGGTGAACAACGCCGGGATCCTGCGTGACAAGACCTTCCACAAAATGGAAGACGCCGACTGGGATCTGGTCTACCGCGTCCACGTCGAAGGCGCCTACAAAGTGACCCGTGCCGCATGGCCGCACCTGCGTGAGCAAAATTATGGGCGAGTGATCTTCACCGCATCGACCTCGGGCATCTACGGAAACTTCGGCCAGTCCAATTACGGCATGGCCAAACTCGGTCTCTACGGCCTGACCCGTACCCTGGCCATCGAAGGTCGCAAGAACAACATCCTGGTCAACGCCATCGCCCCCACCGGCGGCACGCGCATGACCGAAGGCCTGATCCCGCCGCAAGTGTTCGAACAACTCAAACCGGAGCTGGTCAGCCCGCTGGTGGTGTACCTGGCCAGCGAACAATGCCAGGAAACTTCCGGCCTGTTCGAAGTCGGCGGCGGCTGGATGGGCAAGGTGCGCTGGGAGCGCAGCCTGGGTGCCGGGTTCGATCCTCGCGTCGGGTTTTCCCCGGAAGACGTCGCGGCGCACTGGCAGCAGATCTGTGATTTCGAAGGCGCGGCGCATCCGAAGGACAACATCGAAGCGCTGAAGGAAATGATGGGGAATCTGCAGAAGTATTCGCTCTGATTCCCTGGGTTATCCGGCAGGACTTGCCCGAGTCCTGCTTTCCCCTTCGAGTGCTCGCTTCGTGAGCCTCTGCCGCTGACTTCCAGCCAAAACATCGCCCATAAAAAAGGCCGCTGCAAACGCAGCGGCCAAGGTAAGACGTTGGATCAAGGAGCTACAAATCAACGTCAGTGAACACCGGGGCGATGGATCGAAAAACGCTTCGATCGATCAGAAATCATTGCCAACGACTCGGTCGTGGACTTCGTGCTTACTGGCGGTCTGCCGTGAAAGCCCGCTCAGAATAAGGGCTGGCGCCTCAGGGAAAAATAGCGATTCCGGACATGCACTGTTACGGGGCATGTAACAGTGGCGCGCACCGGGGTCGTCATTATCCGTTGCGTTGATAGTGATCCATCCAGCCTGTTCATGGCGGGCGCAAAGCCTTGCTGCAGGCGGGGATTCATCCTTTTGAGCGACAGTGTGAATACCTCCTTGGTGCGCTTATCGTCCCTGCGTGGCGGCAGTAGGGTGGGGTCTTCTGTCACTCACCGGGGAAGACGCATGACAAAAACAACAATGCGCGCCATCTTCACACCGCACGCGCTTGCCGCTGCGGTGGCCTTGGGTTGCTGTGCCCAGGCGCACGCGGTCGCTTTCAATATCGGGGAAATCGAAGGCACCTTCGATTCGTCGCTGTCGGTCGGTGCGAGCTGGGGCATGCGCGATGCCGACAAGTCGCTGGTGGGGACTGTCAACGGCGGGACCGGCCAGTCTTCCACCGGTGATGACGGGCGTTTGAACTTCAAGAAGGGCGAGACCTTTTCCAAGATCTTCAAAGGCATCCACGACCTCGAACTGAAGTACGGCGACACCGGTGTGTTCGTGCGCGGCAAGTACTGGTACGACTTCGAACTCAAGGACGAAGACCGCGAGTTCAAACAGATCAGTGACAAGGGTCGCAAAGAAGGCGCGAAGTCTTCCGGCGCGCAGATTCTCGATGCGTTCGTCTATCACAACTACTCCATCGCCGACCTGCCGGGCACCGTGCGTGCCGGTAAGCAAGTAGTGAGCTGGGGCGAAAGTACCTTCATCGGCAACTCGATCAACAGCATCAACCCGATCGACGTCTCGGCGTTTCGCCGGCCAGGTGCGGAGATCAAGGAAGGGCTGATTCCGGTGAACATGCTGTTCGCCTCTCAGGGGCTCACCGACCAACTGACGGTCGAAGGCTTCTATCAACTGGAATGGGATCAGACCGTCCTCGACAACTGCGGCACCTTCTTCGGTGTCGACGTGGCGGCGGACGGTTGCAACAACGGTTACACCGTCGGCAGCCCGGCGATCGCCCCGTTGGCGCCGCTGGCGGCAGCCTTTGGCCAGCCGATCCAGGTGACCCGCGAAGGCGTGATCGTGCCCCGTGGCGGCGACCGCGATGCGCGGGATTCCGGGCAATGGGGCACGGCGTTGCGCTGGCTCGGCGATGACACCGAGTACGGCCTCTACTTCATGAACTATCACAGCCGCACGCCGACGGTTGGCACCAGCACCGCCGGCCTGTCGACCCTCGCGGCCTTGCCGGGCATGGTCGGGATCGCCAACCGGCTGGCGCCCGGCAGTGGATCGGGACTGGCGCAAAGCGTGATGCTCGGGCGTGGTCAGTACTACCTCGAATACCCGGAAGACATCCGCTTGTATGGCGCGAGTTTCTCTACCACGCTGCCGACCGGCACCGCCTGGACCGGCGAGATCAGCTACCGCCCCAACGCGCCGGTGCAGGTCAACACCAATGACCTGACCCTTGCGCTGCTCAATCCGATTGCCGGCGGTGCCGCGTCGCCGCTGGTTACCTCGCCGGGTGCTGACAACAAGGGCTACCGACGCAAGGAAGTGACCCAGATCCAGAGCACGCTGACGCACTTTTTCGATCAGGTCTGGGGCGCTCAGCGTCTGACCCTGGTCGGCGAAGCGGCGGTGGTGCGGGTCGGTGGCCTGGAGTCGCGCAGCAAACTGCGTTACGGCCGTGACTCGGTCTACGGCCAGTACGGTTTCGGCGGTGACACCGACGGTTTCGTCACCTCCACCTCTTGGGGCTATCGCGCCCGGGCGATCCTCGATTACGCCAACGTGATCGGCGGGATCAACCTCAAGCCCAACCTGTCCTGGTCCCACGACGTCGCCGGTTATGGCCCCAACGGTCTGTTCAACGAAGGCGCCAAAGCCGTCAGCGTCGGGGTCGATGCCGACTACCGAAACACCTATACCGCGAGCCTGAGTTACACCGATTTTTTCGGCGGTGACTACAACACCCTCGAAGACCGTGACTTCGTGGCCCTGAGCTTCGGTGTGAACTTCTGATCTGCCCGAGAAGGATGAATGCAATGCGCAAGATGATTCTGCAATGCGGTGTCCTGGCCCTGAGCCTGCTGGCCGCCAATGTGATCGCGGCGGTGTCGCCGGACGAAGCCAACAAGCTTGGCACCAGCCTGACGCCGCTGGGCGCCGAGAAGGCCGGCAACGCCGACGGCTCGATTCCGGCCTGGACCGGCGGTATCCCGAAAAACGCCGGTGCGGTCGACGGCAAGGGCTTTCTGGCTGACCCGTTCGCCAGTGAAAAACCGCTGTTCACCATCACCGCCGCCAACGTCGATAAGTACAAGGACAAACTGTCCGACGGCCAGGTGGCGATGTTCAAGCGCTACCCCGAGACGTACAAGATCCCGGTCTACCCGACCCATCGCACCGTGGCCGTGCCGCCGGAAATCTACGAATCGGCCAAACGCAGCGCGCTGAACGTCACCAGCATCAACGACGGCAACGGACTGGCCAATTTCACCGGTAACCGCTACTACGCGTTCCCCATTCCCAAAAATGGCGTCGAGGTGTTGTGGAACCACATCACCCGTTATCACGGCGGCAACCTGCGGCGGATCATCACGCAGGTGACCCCGCAAACCAATGGCAGCTACACGCCGATCCGCTTTGAAGAAGAGATCGCCGTGCCGCAACTGATGAAGGATCTCGATCCGGAAAAAGCCGCCAACGTTCTGACTTTCTTCAAACAGTCGGTGACAGCGCCGGCGCGTCTGGCCGGTAACGTGCTGCTGGTGCACGAGACCCTCGATCAGGTGAAGGAACCTCGCCTGGCATGGATCTACAACGCCGGGCAGCGCCGGGTGCGGCGTGCGCCGCAGGTCGCCTATGACGGGCCGGGCACCGCTGCCGACGGCCTGCGCACCTCGGACAACTTCGACATGTTTTCCGGCGCGCCGGACCGCTACGACTGGAAACTGATCGGCAAGAAAGAAATGTACATTCCGTACAACAGCTACAAGCTCGACTCGCCGAGTCTCAAGTACGACGACATCGTCAAGGCGGGGCACATCAACCAGGACCTGACCCGCTATGAACTGCACCGGGTCTGGGAAGTGGTCGGCACGGTGAAACCGAACGAGCGGCACATCTACGCCAAGCGCCACATGTACATCGACGAGGACAGCTGGCAAGTGGCGCTGGCCGATCACTACGACGGTCGCGGGCAGCTGTGGCGAGTGGCCGAGGGACACGCGCAGTACTACTACGATCACCAGGCCCAGGCCTACACCCTCGAAGCGCTCTACGACATCATCGCCGGCCGCTACATTGCCCTGGGGATGAAGAACGAAGAGAAGCACAGCTTCGAATTCGGCTTCGAAGCCAAGGCCGCCGACTACACCCCGTCGGCCCTGCGCGCCGAGGGCGTGAGGTAAGGGTTTCGATACATTGGCAAGGCAAAAGGCGACCATACGGTCGCCTTTTTTATGGGCGCCAATCAGCGTACTGAATACTCGTCAACAAGCACCGGGGAGAGGACTAGGGTGAGCGTACAACGATAAAAAGGCGTACCCGATGACCGCCATGACCCACGCTCCGGATCGTCCGGGATTCTTGCCCAGACTCTCGGCTCATCATCTTCCACGTCCACGTCTGACTGCATCATTGCTGGAGTCCTCGGCACGGGTCCGGCTGATCTGCGCACCGGCCGGCAGTGGCAAGAGCACGCTGTTCACCGAATGCCTGTTGCAGGCGCCCCTCGAATGTACGGTGTGCTGGCTGCCGCTGGTGGGCATGTCGATAAGTGTCGCGGCATTTTGCGAGCGACTGGCGCAGGCATTGGGGCTGGCAGCGGCGGATGAGTCGTCGTTGCTAAATGAACTGGCGCGCCGGTCCTCGCCGGTCTGGGTGTTTCTCGACGATTACTGCCGTGTTGAAAATCCGGCGCTGGATGCGCTCCTCGA
Source organism: Pseudomonas paraglycinae (assembly GCF_021601625.1). Lineage (GTDB taxonomy): Bacteria > Pseudomonadota > Gammaproteobacteria > Pseudomonadales > Pseudomonadaceae > Aquipseudomonas > Aquipseudomonas paraglycinae. The sequence continues at coordinate 86,732 of NZ_BQHR01000002.1, forward strand.
CCGCCTGCTGGCGCTTGCCAGCCCTGCCGTCACCTGGTGGATCGGCACGCGTCGGCGCCCGCAATGCAACTGGCCTCGCCTGCTGCTCGATGATGCCTTGTACGAATGCGAACGCGCGGCGCTGGCGTTGAGTCGTGGCGAGATCGCGCAACTGTTGCGGCACCTTCCGCCAGCCCAGGCCGACGACGTAGCCGGGCGAATCCTCCAGCGCAGCGGTGGGTGGTGCGCCGGGGTGCGGATCCTGTTGATGCAAAAATGCGACTGGTCGCAAAAGACCTTGCCGCAGCAACGCATGGACACCTTGCTGGACTATCTGCAACACGAACTGTTCAGTGGTTTGAGCCCGGAGCTGGCAGAGGCCTGGCGGGTGTTGGCACATTTGCCGCGGTTCAACGCCAGTCTGTGCGATCACCTGTTCGGTGCCGGCGAAGGGGCGCAGTGGATGCGCACGCTGCAAACGCTCGGGTGTTTTATCGAACCCTGGCAAGGATCGCCGGACTGGTTGCAGGTGTGCGCTCCGCTATCGCGTCTGATGCGCGACGAACCCTGGTCGGCCGGACGTTCCTGGCATCGCAGGGCCTGCCAATGGTTTGCTGCCGGGCAGCATTGGAAATGCGCCTTCGAACAGGCGTTGCTGGCCGAAGAGTACGAGGTCGCGGTGAGCCTGCTCCAACACTTCAGCTTCGAGCACCTGTTCGAGGAGCAGACTGTTGTGTTGCTACTGCGTCTCTACGAGCAGCGCGGCGAGGAATTGCTGCTGGGTTCGGCGCAACTGGTCGGGCTGATCACGGCAGCGCTGCTGTTCGCCGGACGATTTACTCAAGCGGCGGATTGCATCGGGCAACTGTCGCGTTTTTTACCGCCACCGTCAGCTGGACAGCAACGGCAATTGATCGCCCGCTGGCAGGCTCAGCAAGGCTGGCTGTTGCATTTGCAGGGGCACATGGACGAGGCGCGCGAGCATTTCGAGCAGGCCTTGAACGATCTTTCGCCGCAGGCCTGGGCGGCGCGTCTTTTGTGCCTGTCGGGCCGCACTCAGCAGGCGTTGCTGTGCGGTGATCTGGAGCTGGCTCATTCGATCAATCGTGAAGCGCTGTGCCTGGCCCGGGCTGAGGGTTCATTGCTGTTCGAAGCGTTGCTGGAACTGGATCACGCCCAACTGCTGGAGCAACGGGGCGCGTCGGCTCGTGCCGAAGAATTGCTGGCCAATCTTTGCGACATGCTCGGCTTGTCTGTCGAGCGGCCGACGCCGTTGCTGGGCCGTATTGCCCTGCGTCGCGGGCGGTTGGCGCTGAGCATGGGACAGCAGGATCGGGCCGCCGGATTCTTTCAACAAGGGCTCGACGATTGCCTGTGCAGCTTTGACAAGCGGGTGCTTTATGGCTTTTTGGGGCAGGCGCAACTGGCCGCCGATCAGGGCGATTACCCGCAGGCGTTCATGCGTCTGCGTGATGCCGAGCGGCTCATGCAGCAGCGGCAGATTCCGGACACGGTCTATCGCGGCGTTCTGCTGCAGCTCAGCAGTGAATTCTGGCTGCAACAAGGGCGGCCAGAACTGGCTCGCGAAGCGTTGAGTCGAGTGCTCAGGCATTATCGTGGCCCGCGGGCACGGCAGGCGCCGCCGGCAACGCTGGAACTGATTCCGCGTATCGAGTGTTTGCTGATTCTGGCCGAGACCCGTTTGGGGCAGACGCAGCAGCCCGTGCTGCGATTGCAGTCTCTGCTCGAGCAGGCTCGGTCTTGCCGGATGATTGTTCTGGAAACCGAGTTGCTGCTGGCAATGAGCGAGGTGGCATCAATTCTCAATGATCGGGAATCTGCCCGGCAGTATTTCGACAAGGGCCGCATGCTGGCCTGCCAGTTCAACTTGCAGTGCCTGGTCATGAAGTTCGATGATGCCGCGACGGTTATTCGATCTGAATCATTATCCGGACATCAGTTTTCTGAAAGTGGCGAGAGTGAAAATTCATTAAGTTTGAGAGAGTCGCAAGTGTTGGGGTTGATTGCGGCGGGAAGTTCCAATAAACAAATAGCGGACAAGTTGTTCATCTCGTTGCATACCGTTAAAACTCATGTCCGGCGGATTCATGCAAAGTTGGGCGTCGAACGCCGTACGCATGCCGTGGCGCGCGCTAGAATGCTGGGTTTATGTTGTTAATCGTCATTTAATCAGTGTGTTGGTTTTTTTTAAGTTTGATCCTTTAAATGTCTTGCAAAGGATAGTGGGTGTTTTTGTTGGTTTTGCTCCGGTTAAGTTGTTTGCACAGCTTGGGCGATGTTTTGTCGTCCTGTTAATACGTGTAATAACGGAGTTTTATCATGAGCGCAGTGGAAAGTTTCTCGGCGGAAAAGTATCTGAATAAAATCAATCAGCACAGGGACGACCTGGAAGGTTTACTGGGTGCACTACCGTCGTTCAAATCGCTTTTACAGGATCTGGTGTTAAAGGAACTTCAACAGTTATCGCCGGATATCTATATCAGCAAAACGTACATTACCGCCCAGCGTCCAGGGATTGTGAATCCGCAACCGACCGGATTGTTGATGGACGTGTTCATGCAGTGCCTGATGTCCGGTAATGCGCCCGTCTATGACGCCAGTCTGTACGGCGTCTTCGATTGGCCTGACTCCACGGATGAAGAGGACCGGATTCACGGGCTGGATGTGGTCGCCGTCGGTTCCTTGATCGGTAATGTGCTGGGGGCGCTGGCGCAGAAATACACACCTTTGCTGGCGCAATACTGGGCAGCTTCTTCGGGGAAGGACGACAAGGGGCGCGAGCTGGCTTCGCGCCGGCGTCAGCTGCAGGATGTCCATGCAGCGCTGTTCTGGCAGGAATTGGGTGCGACGGTGCAGATGCAAGGCGTTCGGCCGGAGGTAGAGGAAAGCTATGCCGTTTTTATCAAGGGCACATCTTTGACTCCGGCCTACAGTCTTTCACTGCAACTGGAAAATGGTCGATTCGCAACGCTGGCCGGCTGCTTTGTCACCTACCTCACGGGGCGCTCTATCCCCGAACTGGTTCTGGACGATGACGAATGGGTAGTGCTCTACACCTCCGTGAACGGCCTGGAAACATTCCGCACCGCCGCCTTGATGCATCAAGCGTTGCAGCAACGCCTGGGCAATGCAGAAACCCGGGCACAACTGCTCAGGAGCGTTTCACAGGAAGATGCCGAGCAGGTCGGCAGCGTTCCGGATATCCGTTACCTGAACATTCAAGGCGAAATCTTCCAGACCCTCACCGCCCAGCTTCTTGAAAAACAACAACGCGACGTTGCTTACCATCTTCGCCGGTTACAGGCGCCGGGCGGGGATCGGCCTGCTCTCGTGCGTTCGGTCGAGAGCGCCCTTCAGCAGCAGGCGGTCATCGACGCTGCCCGGGGGCGGGTCGCCAGACTACTGGCCCTGATGAACCGAAACGCCCGGCCGCAATGGTTGAAGGATGCCACCGCCAACCATCAGGAAATGTTCGCCTCTCTGGAAAAGGAACTGCTCAGGGGGCAGGTGTGCCTGCATGAGGCCATGGAAGGGGTATCTTCTTTTCAGGACTACGTGCGCGGTGCTGTCGAAACCCACATCAGCGCGGGCGATACCCGGCGAGTGGACCCTGATACTGTCTGGGTGACAGTGCAACATTCGTTGCGCATGGGCACTCGGCGTATCGAACATGTCGAGCGTAAAACCCTGACGCAGTTGTTCATGTACGGCGTGCATGACACGGCGGCTCCCTACACGATCAAGCTCGAAGCCTTTCACAACAATCCGCGACTGACGGCTTCCAGTATCGAACTCGCCATCCGCCAGTTTGATCTGCGTGTGCAATATGCCAGTGAGCGCAATCAGCGATTCGCACAGGCGCGGATCCGCGAAGCCATGCGCGAAGTCCTGGGGCAGGAAATTGCGCTCAGCCACTTCGCCGCCGTCCTGCAAAAACACATCGGCCCGCAAGCACAGAACATGGTGCAGCGGTATCTGTATGGCGACCCGGGAGTCGAAGCGTTTGGCGTTGCGTTTCGTCAGCGCTACAGGCCGTTCAGGGACATGATTGCGTTTCGTGCAAGGGGAGCTGCGCCAGACCGTCAATTACATGTGCTGTATGCGCCGGGTGCCCCGACCGGGCAGCAGTGGTACGAATTCTCCGATCTGACGGGGTTGAAGCGCCAGTTCATCTCTTGGGGATTCGAGCCACGTGATCGTGAGTTCCTGACCGGTCAGGCTTTCAGCAAGGACCGCGCAGCTTTCGTGAAAGACGAGCTCTCTTATGACGAACCGGGCCCTGTGTTTCAGCCATGGTGGTGGGGCGGTGTCACCCTGGTGGAGTGGAACCGGGGGCACGAAGACGGGCCGCTGATGGGGGCCATTCATGAAATCATCGATTGGGAAATTGCCGAGGAACAGGTGGCTACTCCTGCCTGGTACAGGAGTGCGGCGGCGCGCGATCGCGAGATGCTTACCCGATTGAACACGGATTTCAGGGCGCTCTACGAACTCTCGAAAGAGGAGCTTAATATCCCCACGTTGGTTTCTTTTTCACGAGACCAGGTGATGGAACGGTTGAACAGCCATCTGCGTCGTTCTGACCCGAACCATCCGTTGATCGATCCTGATCGCGTTGATGTCAAGGTGAAAGGGCAGGACTGGATGACGCTCACCCATCTCTTCATTCAATGGCAGCTTTGGCCAGACGATGATCAGGTGGCATTCGTCTCCAGGGAAGGTTCTTCACTGGGCGGTCTGAATGCGACGGTCGTCAAATCGTTGATCGGTTTGCGGCCGGGCATGATGTATGAGTGGCATCTGGTCGACCGTTTCGCCAACGGCGCGTCGCTGGATCTCAAGGCGAAACTGTTCTGCAAGCTCAAGCAGAACGAAATGCTCAGGGCGGCATTGACCCAGAAGATGCAGGGCTCTTTGTCCGCCGAACAGTTCAACTGGCTGGCGGGACTGGTCGACGGGCTCGATCATGACCGTCCTCATGAACTGGATCCGTTCAAGCCGGGCACTACCCCGCAGGACGGTATCTACACGCTGGTTCTTGAAGGGCGACGCATCGAGGGCGCTTATACGTTTGGACGCCGGGTGGCAGGGAAACTGCAGCTGCTGGTCTATGTTCCGAAGGCTCCGGATGGCATGAGTTTCCGTCCGCTGGAGTCCTTGACACTGGGGCTCAAGGACGCCGACCTGGGAAATCACGTTATTGCACTGACCAGGCTCGAACACAGGAGTGTCGTACAGAACTTTGTCATTCGCTGCCAGAACGCGTCAGGCGCTCTCCCAACCCCGGCGTTGAACAACAGTTCTGTCGTGACCCATTTCAAGTTCGAATTCGACAGCATGATTTCCCGTGTGCTCAGCGACGTTGACTATCAAACCACCACACCTGCCGAGCGTTTCTGGAACACGGTCATGGTGATCACCGAGCTTGCGGTGGATATCGTCTCGCTGTTTGTCCCGCCGGTGGGATTGGTGAACAGCATCGTGCGCATCACACGGTCGATCGTCCAGGGCATCGTTGCCTACAGCCTGGGGGATGACGAAGCCGGCAAGAACCATCTCGCCTCGGCCTGGAGAAGCTCCATTCTCCTGTATGTGGGGATTGTGGCTGGCGTTGGCGGATCTGTTTCGGCGGTGGGGCTGCTGTCGCGAGTCAAGGATATTTCCGAGATCGTATCGACCGCGACCGGGGTGCCAGTGGGCATTGGTTATGTCACCGCCGTGGCTTCTCCCTATGTGATCGCGGACAGTAAAACCCGAATCATCGGCTGACCCCTTGCCTCATCAATCTGGCTGATAACCCATCCGCCAGCTCACGGCCCGCGTCGCAGCCAATAACCGCTGCGCCGCCGGGCCGTTTTCGTCGGCGTGGAAAAGCGAGGTCGGGCCGACGATGGTCAACACCGCCGCGACCTGCCCGAGGGCGTTGAACACCGGTGCCGACAAGGCATCGACGCCGGGCATCAGCAAACCGTGGACATGATGCAGACCGCGTTCGCGGATCTGCTCGCACAACGCCGCATAGGCTTTTTCGTCTGCCAGCGGATGGCCGCCGCTGGCGATTTCCTGTTCGCGCAATTCGTCGGTTTCCCGGTGCGGCAGGTAAGCGCCGAACACCAGACCGGTGGAGGAACTGAGCAACGGTAATACCGAGCCCAGTTGCGTCACCACCGTCACCGCGCGCACCGCCGGTTCGATGTGCACCACGGTCGCGCCCTGATTGCCCCACACCGCCAGGAAACAGGTTTCGTTGAGTTCGTCGCGCAACTCGGCCAGCGGCAGAGCGGCGACTTTCAGCACGTCCATACTGTTCAGAGCAGCGAGGCCCACGCGCAGCGCTTCACGGCCGAGACCGTAGTGGTTGGTGGCAGTGTTCTGTTCTGCGAAACCGCTGGCAATCAAGGCCTGCAGATAACGGTGAACCTTGCTCGCGGGCATCTGCACATGTTCGGCCAGACGCGACAGCGAAGTGGACGGCGACAACTCGGCCAGGGCCTTGAGGACGTCGGTGCCGACTTCGGCGGAGCGGACTTTCTGTTTGCCGTTGCTGTCGCTGGTTTTTTCCATGGTGCTGGCGTGTCCCGGAACGAATGGGCGTCTTTATAGCTTGACGCTGGATAGCGAGCAAATTACGTTATGCGTAATTGAATTACGATAAAAATAACCCCGGCGTGCCAAGACCTCCGATCCAGAGCGTCCGGCCATGCCGACGCCCTGTTCAGGAGGCTCCATGAACCTCGATTCAGCCCTGGCTTACCAGTCCGGTTTCGGCAATGAATTCAGTTCCGAAGCGTTGCCCGGCGCACTGCCCTTCGGCCAGAACTCCCCGCAGAAAGCCCCTTACGGTCTGTACACCGAACTGTTCTCCGGCACCGCGTTCACCATGACCCGTAGTGAAGCGCGGCGCACCTGGATGTACCGGATCCAGCCGTCGGCCAATCACCCGGCATTCGTCAAACTGGAGCGGCAACTGGCGGGCGGACCATTGGGTGAAGTGACCCCCAATCGCCTGCGCTGGAACCCGCTGGAGATCCCGGCCGAACCGACCGATTTCATCGACGGTCTGGTGAGCATGGCGGCCAACTCCGCCGCCGAAAAACCGGCCGGCATCAGCATCTATCACTACTGCGCCAACCGTTCGATGGAGCGCGTTTTCTTCAACGCCGACGGCGAGCTGCTGCTGGTGCCGCAACTCGGGCGCCTGCGCATCGCCACCGAACTGGGTGTACTGGAAGTGGCGCCGCTGGAAATCGCCGTGTTGCCACGGGGCCTGAAATTCCGCGTCGAACTGCTAGATCCGCAAGCGCGCGGCTACGTCGCCGAGAACCATGGCGCGCCATTGCGTCTGCCGGATCTGGGGCCGATCGGCAGTAACGGCCTGGCCAATCCGCGGGACTTCCTGACCCCGGTGGCTGCCTACGAAAACCTGCAACAACCGACCACCCTGGTGCAGAAGTTCCTCGGCCAGTTGTGGGGCACCGAACTCAATCACTCGCCGCTGAACGTGGTCGCCTGGCACGGCAACAACGTGCCGTACAAATATGACCTGCGCCGCTTCAACACCATCGGCACCGTCAGTTTCGATCACCCGGATCCGTCGATCTTCACCGTGCTGACCTCGCCGACCAGCGTCCACGGCCTGGCCAACCTCGACTTCGTGATCTTCCCGCCGCGCTGGATGGTGGCCGAGAACACCTTCCGTCCGCCGTGGTTCCACCGCAACCTGATGAACGAATTCATGGGCCTGATCCAGGGCGAGTACGACGCCAAAGCCGAAGGCTTCCTGCCCGGCGGCGCGTCCCTGCACAGCTGCATGAGCGCCCACGGCCCGGACGGCGAGACCTGCACCAAAGCCATCAACGCGGACCTCAAGCCGGCCAAGATCGACAACACCATGGCCTTCATGTTCGAGACCAGCCAGGTGCTGCGCCCAAGCCGCTTCGCCCTCGACTGCCCGCAACTGCAATCCACTTACGACGCCTGCTGGGCCACGCTGCCCGCCACGTTCGACCCGACCCGGAGATAACCCATGACTCAGAATTCCATCACCCGCAGTTGGGTCGCTTCGGCCAACGACCACACCGAATTCCCGCTGCAGAACCTGCCGCTGGGCGTGTTCAGCATCGACGGCTCGGCACCGCGCGCGGGCGTGGCGATTGGCGAACACATCTTCGATCTGCAAGTGGCGCTGGAGGCCGGTCTGTTCGACGGCGTCGCGCGCAGTGCCGTCGAAGCCATGCGCGGCGGTCAGTTGAACGCGTTCTTCGAACTCGGCCGCGACGCCCGCGTTGCCTTGCGCGAACGTCTGCTGGAACTGCTCAGCGAGGGCAGCACTCATCGCGGCAACATTGAAGCCCAGGGCGTGAAACTGCTGCCGCTGGCTGCCGATTGCCAGCTGCACCTGCCGGCGCGCATCAGCGACTACACCGACTTCTACGTCGGCATCGAACACGCGCAGAACGTCGGCAAACTGTTCCGTCCGGACAACCCGCTGCTGCCGAACTACAAACACGTGCCGATCGGCTACCACGGTCGTGCGTCTACCGTGCGCGCCTCCGGTGCCGACGTGCGCCGCCCGAAAGGCCAGACCCTGCCGGCCGGCGCGACCGAGCCGACCTTCGGCCCGTGCGCACGGCTGGACTATGAGCTGGAACTGGGGATCTGGATCGGTCAGGGCAACGAGATGGGCGAGCCGATCGCCATCGGTGACGCCGCTGAACACATCGCCGGTTTCTGCCTGCTCAACGACTGGTCGGCCCGTGACATCCAGGCCTGGGAATACCAGCCGCTCGGTCCGTTTCTGTCCAAGAGCTTCATCACCAGTGTTTCGCCATGGGTGGTGACTGCCGAAGCGCTGGCGCCATTCCGCACTGCGCAACCGGCGCGTCCGCAAGGTGATCCGCAGCCGCTGCCGTACCTGCTCGACAAAGGTGATCAGGAGGGTGGTGGTTTCGACATCGAGCTGGAAGTGCTGCTGCTCACCGAGAAAATGCGCGAACAGAACCTGCCGGCCCATCGCCTGACCCTGAGCAACACCCGCTACATGTACTGGACTGTCGCGCAAATGGTCGCGCACCACAGCGTCAACGGCTGCCAGTTGCAGGCCGGTGACCTGTTCGGTTCGGGCACCTTGTCCGGCCCTGAAAACGGTCAGTTCGGCAGCCTGCTGGAAATCACCGAGGGCGGTAAAAAGCCGATCGAACTGGCGTCCGGTGAAGTGCGCAAATTCCTTGAGGATGGCGACGAAATCATCCTGCGCGCCCGCTGCGCACGCGAAGGTTATGCCTCGATCGGTTTCGGCGAATGCCGTGGCACCGTGCTGGCGGCGCGCTGACAGGAGCGGCTCATGGATCTCTACACCTATTACCGTTCCACCTCGTCGTACCGGGTGCGGATCGCGTTGGCACTCAAGGGCCTCGACTATCAGGCGTTGCCGGTCAACCTGATCGCACCGCCCTGCGGTGAGCATCGGCAACCGGCGTATCTGGCGATCAATCCGCAGGGCCGGGTGCCGGCGCTGCGCACTGATGACGGCAAGTTGCTGATTCAGTCGCCGGCGATCATCGAGTATCTGGAGGAACGTTATCCACAGGTGCCGTTGCTGCCCGAAGACCTTGTTGCCCGCGCCCAGGTGCGCGGCGTCGCGGCGGTGATCGGCTGCGATGTGCATCCGTTGCACAACGTCAGCGTGCTCAATCGCCTGCGCGGTCTGGGGCATGACGAGCCGCAGGTGAACGAGTGGATCGGCCACTGGATCAGTCAGGGGCTGGGGACGGTGGAGCAGTTGATCGGCGACAGCGGCTTCTGTTTCGGCGAGTGGCCGTGCGTGGCGGACGTGTACCTGATTCCACAGCTGTACGCGGCCGAGCGGTTCAACGTTTCGCTGGAGGCGTATCCACGGATTCGTCGGGTGGCCGCGTTGGCCGCTGAGCATCCGGCGTTCATTGCGGCGCATCCGGCGAATCAGCCGGACACACCGAAGTAGCGTTTGATGGCTCCCGTGCAGCGCACGGGAGCCATTCCGGTTACCCGCAAAAAATCATAAAAACAAAACAGGTACCTTGCGATGCACAACCAGATTGCCAGCTTCCGGGCGGCACTCGACGCCCGTCCTGTGTCCCGCTTTCAGTGGTTACTCCTGATTCTTCTTGCCTTGCTGCTGGTCACCGACGGCTATGACGCCCAGGTGCTCGGTTACGTGGTGCCGGCGCTGGCGCAGGACTGGGGTCTGGAAAAATCCGCGTTCGGCCCGGTGTTCAGCGCCAACTTGCTGGGTCTGACCCTCGGCTCTCTCGCCGTGACGCCGCTGGCCGACCGCTTCGGCGTTCGACGGATTCTGCTCGCCTGCGTGCTGATCTACGCCAGTCTCACCGTGCTGATGGTGTTCGCCGATTCCCTGAATACCCTGATGATCGCGCGCTTCATCTGCGGCATCGGCATGGGCGGCGCGATGCCCAGCGCCATGGCGTTAATGTCGGAATATTCACCGCCTCGCCTGCGCACGTTGATGGTCACGCTGGCGGCGTGCGGCTTTTCATTCGGCGGTGCGGCGGGTGGTTTTGTCGCGGCCGGTTTCATCGACCGTTTCGGTTGGCAGGCAGTGTTCCTCGCCGGCGGTGTCACGCCGTTGCTGCTGTTTCCGTTTCTCTGGTGGATGCTGCCGGAATCCTTGCCACGACTGCTGCGTGACGCGCCGCCCTACGCACGCCTGCGCAAGGTCACCGCGCGGATGCTGCCGGACTGGCAGCCACCGGCCGCATCGGTCGAGCAGAACGAACGCGAGCAGGGCAGCAAACTGACCGTGGTGGAGTTGTTCCGCAACGGTTACGCACGCCCGACCTTGCTGATCTGGGCGACGTTTTTCGTCAGCCTGATCCTGCTGTATTTCATGATCAGCTGGCTGCCGTCGCTGCTGCTGGAAAGTGGCTTGAAACTCAATGAAGCGAACCTGGTGACGTCGATGTTCCTGTTCGCCGGCACGCTCGGCGCAATTTGCATGGCGTGGTTCGCCGACCGTTTGAAAAGCAAAGTACGACTGTTGTCCGGCGTATTGGCTGGCGCGGCGGTGTGCACGATCCTGCTGGGGCTGAATCACGACAATCCGCGTTATCTGGTGGCCTGTGTGTTTGCGGCGGGGTTTTGCATCATCGGCGGGCAACTGACGCTCAACGCGTTCGCCAGCAATTTCTATCCGGCGCACGTGCGCGCCACCGGCACCGGCTGGGCATTGGGAGTAGGGCGGTTCGGCTCGATTCTCGGGCCGCTGTTCGGCAGCCTGTTGTTGGCGATGCACATTCCGGTGGAGCAGATTTTCTTCTTCTGCGCGATTCCGGCGGTGATTGCGGCGTTGCTGATCATTCAGGTGCGTTCGCCTTCGCAGCTTGCGCAAAATCCTGTGGGAGCGAGCTTGCTCGCGAAGAACGATAACGCGGTTTGACTGATCGACCGTGTCGCCTGATTCGCGAGCAAGCTCGCTCCCACAAGGGATCAGTGGACGACTGAGTTCGGTGGCAGATGCCCCAGCCGTTCCGTCAGGCGAAGTCGCTGAATCGGGTCGTCACTGAGCAATAGCGCGTGCTCCAGATCGAAACGCTCGGCGTTCGGGCAATCGAGGCGCTGGTACAGACTGGCCCGGGCCAGATAGTCGGCGGCGCTGGCGTTGCCCAGTTCGAGCACGCGCTCGGCATCGATCAGCGCCGCGATGAAGTCGTCGTGGGTCAGGTGCAGCTGGCGCAGGTTGCGTGACAGACGCTGAAGCATCTGCATCGGTTCGGCAGTCAGCAGGTGGTCGGCGTTGAGTTTCATCTGATGGCCGTACTGGCGGTGCAGCAGTTCGCGGCAGTCGTTCGGATACAGGCGCCGTCCGCCGCACGGATCGAGCAGGTGATCGGCCCCGGGAACCTTCAGCAGGAAATGCCCGGGGAAGTTCACGCCCACCAGCGGAATCTCCAGGCCACGAGCCAGTTCCAGGGCGATCAATGCCAGCGCCAGCGGCTGGCCGCGTTTGGTCTGCATGACTTTGTGCACCATTGCGGCCTGCGGACGCAGCGGTACGAAATCATCCTGGGCAAACCCCAGATCGGTCATGCGTCGCAGCAACGGTTGCGCCAGCTCGCTGACCGGCAGCAACGGCAAGCCATAGCTGACCCGCTGCTGCAGTTCCTTGAATTCCTGCAACAGCGCTTCGGGATCGGCTTGTTTGTCGTGCTCGGCAGCCATCCACAACGCCGCTTCGAACAGCGCGGGCGGTGAACGGTGCAGACACTCGAAGAAACGTTGGCGCGGACTCATCTAAATCTCCGGGGCATGCCTCGTTTTAGCCCCGTCTTTGCCATTCGTCCAGTGCCGGGCCGCTCTGCCATCGGGTTATGCCGCAACGCATTGGTCGCTGTCGGGCCTTATTCCCGTGCGCTTCAGCAATTTTCAGGCGCAAGCCTATACTGGCGTCTACCAGAAGTGATTCGGGAGCCTGCCGATGTTCGCTCTCATGCAAAGCACTCGCCTGGAATCGCTGCACCTTAGCGTTGATCCGGTGTCCGGATTGAAGGCGGTCATTGCCATTCATAACAGTCGCCTCGGGCCAGCCCTGGGCGGGTGTCGTTATCTCGCCTATCCGAACGACGAATCCGCGGTCGAGGATGCCATACGCCTGGCCCAGGGCATGAGCTACAAGGCCGCATTGGCTGGTCTCGCCCAGGGCGGTGGGGTGGCCGTGATCGTGCGGCCGGCCCATGTCGAAAACCGCGGCGCCTTGTTCGAAGCCTTCGGCCGTTGCATCGATCAGCTCGACGGGCGCTACATCACTGCCATCGACAGCGGCACGTCAGTGGCGGATATGGATTGCATCGCCCAGCAGACCCAGCATGTCACCAGCACCACTTCGGCTGGCGACCCCGCGCCGCATGCGGCGATGGGTGTGTTCACCGGGATTCGCGCCACGGCCATGGCGCGGCTGGGCAGCGATAACCTCGAAGGCTTGCGCGTGGCGATTCAGGGGCTGGGCAACGTCGGTTATGCCCTCGCTGAACAGCTGCACGCAGCCGGTGCCGAACTGTTGGTCAGCGACATCGACCACGGCAAGGTGCAACTGGCGATGGAACAGCTCAACGCCCATCCGATTGCCAACGACGCGTTGCTCAGCACGCCGTGCGACATCCTCGCGCCGTGCGGTTTGGGCGGTGTGCTCAACAGCCACACGGTCACCCAGTTGCGCTGCTCGGCGGTGGCAGGCTCGGCCAACAATCAACTGACGCACCTGGATGTCGCCGATCAACTCGAACGGCGCGGAATCCTGTATGCGCCGGATTATGTGATCAATGCCGGCGGTCTGATCTACGTTTCCCTCAAGCATCGGGGCGAAGAACTGACGACCATCACCGCGCACCTGTCGAAGATCAGTTCGCGCCTGACTGAAGTCTTCGCCCACGCCCAGGCGGAAAAACGTTCACCCGCGCGGGTGGCGGACGAGCTGGCGGAGAAGGTGTTGTACCGCTGAGGTTTGTCCGGGCATGAAAAAGCCCCCGAGTCTTTCAACTCAGGGGCTATTCAATTCAGAGGCTTCAATCCAAGTGTCGCTTACTTCGCAGCCTTCGCCGCTTTGGCAGGTTTGGCTGGCGCTTCTGCCGGTTCGGCCACGTCTGCCGGCTCGGTTGCCACAACCGGTGCCGCCGGTGCGTTGATCAGCTCCGACAGTGCATCAGGCTGGCTCTTGAACGCCCGGGCGAACACATCGCGGTTCTTCGCCATGAAGATCCCGACTTCTTCCACTTGCTGCTCGCTCAACGAAGGAACGGCTTTTTCCAGCACTTCGGCCAACAGTTCGGCCAGTTCGAGCATTTTGTCATGACGGTCAGCTTCGGCTTTATCCATGAACAAGCGCTCCAGATCTCGGCTGCTGCGGTATACCACTTCGACGGCCATTCACCACCTCACATGCCTTCACATTAAGTTGTCTTTGCGACTACTGTATCTATATACAGCGAAAAGGATAAGCGAATCCCTGCGCTTTGGGTAGTGGCTTTTCAATGTAGACCGGATTCGGATTTTGTCAGCCCGATACCTGCGCACAGGTGCGACCAAACGCCACGGCGCGGGTTTCGCGCCGCCTCGCCATGATGGCGTGGCCTCTTTTCTGCATGCATCTGCGTACGTGTGCAATAACCGTCACGTCCAGCAAGCAACATCCGCTCGAACCGGGCTAAGGAATCTTCAACGTGAAAATCAACTGGGCCGAGAAACTGCGGCAAAACGTGCATCAACTGGCCGAGTCCCTGGGCAACCTGTTCGTCGAGACCTTCCACTACCTGGCGCTGTTCGCCATTGGTGCGGTAACCGCCTGGGCGGCGGTGATGGAGTTTCTCGGGATGCTCGAGGAAGGGCATATCAAGATCGATGACATTCTGTTGCTGTTCATCTATCTGGAACTGGGGGCGATGGTCGGGATTTACTTCAAGACCAACCACATGCCGGTGCGCTTCCTGATCTACGTGGCGATTACGGCACTGACGCGCCTGCTGATCTCCAACGTCTCACACCACAATCCGCCGGACATGGGCATCATCTACCTGTGCGGCGGGATTCTGCTGCTGGCGTTCTCGATCCTGGTGGTGCGTTACGCTTCGTCGCAATTCCCTTCGGTGAAGATCGAGAACCCGCACCGCAAGATCGGTACGGGCTCCAGTGAACATCCGGAAGTGGAGAAAGGCGAACTTTAAAGGCCGGCGGCTGGCCGGGGCTGATGTTTGGCCTGACGCGGTGGCGGAGCGATTCCGTCGCCGCGGGTCATGGCATCGAGGATCGCCATGGCGCTGTGACCCTGCTCGATGGCGATGCCGAATTGAATGCTCTGAACCAGGCGCTTCAGGCGCTTGGGATCGTTGCGCTGTTCGGCGCTGATCATCCGTTTGGCGACGATCCGGCCGCCATTGGAGAGGGTCAGCATGATGCTGCCGTCGAGGCCCTGAATGCTCAGGTTGATCTGATAGTCCGGCGCGAAGGCATCGGTAATGATCTGAAAAGGATTGTCCATGATGCGTCACCGCCTGATTGAACGTGCAGTTGTTGACCGGCCTTGATCGGGTTGGTTCGCCAAACCTGACCATTGGCCTTTCCGTGGTCCTGTCTCCTTCAGCGATGTAGCAAGGGACATGCCGGGAATATTGTCGAACAATGAAACCGGCCAAAAAGAAGGCGAGCCCATGGCTCGCCTTCTTCGTTTGCGGCCCGTTTCAGGGCAGAACCGAGTAGATGATCGCTGACAGTGCAATCAGGCCGATCAGCACCACGAATACGTTGGATACCTGGCCCGAATACTGGCGCAAGGCCGGCACGCGGCGGATCGCGTACATCGGCATCAGGAACAACAGGCAGGCAATCACCGGCCCGCCAAGAGTTTCGATCATGCCGAGGATGCTCGGGTTGAAGGTCGCCACGGCCCAGCAGCTGAGGATCATGAACAGCGCGGTCGCACGGTTCAGCCAGCTCGCCGACATCACCCGGCCACGGCTGCGCAGGCTTTTGACGATCATGCCCTGGAAGCCTTCGCTGGCGCCGATGTAGTGGCCGAGGAAGGATTTGGTGATCGCCACCAGCGCAATCAGCGGCGCGGCGTAAGCGATGACCGGAGTCTGGAAGTGGTTGGCCAGGTACGACAGGATCGAAATGTTCTGCGCCTTGGCCGCTGCCAGATCCGCCAGCGACAGTGCCAGCACGCAGCTGAAGCAGAAGAACATCACCGTCACCACCATCATGCCGTGAGCCATGGCGAGAATGCCGCTGCTCTTGCGTTCGGCCTGGTCGCCGTAGCGTTGTTTCTGCTCGACGGCGAAGGCGGAAATGATCGGCGAATGGTTGAACGAGAACACCATCACCGGGATCGCCAGCCACAGGGTCTTGAGGAACACCGACATTTCCATCGGTTCTTGAGCACTGGCGAAGAATGCGCCGTTCCAGTTCGGAATCAGGCTGATGCCGAGCAACAGCAGCGCGGCGACGAACGGATACACCAGCACGCTCATGGCTTTGACGATCACGCTCTGACCACAGCGGACGATGGCCATCAAGCCGAGGATCAGCGCCAGCGACAGCACCGCACGTGGCGGCGGGGCGATGTGCAACTGGTGTTCGAGGAAGCTGCTGAGGGTGTTGGTCAGCGCCACGCTGTACACCAGCAGGATCGGGAAGATCGCGAAGAAATACAGCAGCGTGATCAGCTTGCCGGCGCCGATGCCGAAGTGTTCCTCCACCACTTCGGTGATGTCACCGGAGCGGCCCGACAGCACGAAGCGGGTCAGGCCCCGGTGTGCGAAGAAGGTCATCGGGAACGCCAGCAACGCCAGGATCAGCAACGGCCAGAAGCCGCCGACACCGGCGTTGATCGGCAGGAACAAGGTGCCGGCACCGATGGCCGTGCCGTACAGGCCGAGCATCCAGGTGGTGTCGAATTTGCTCCAGCCCTTGTGGGCGATTTCGTTATTGCGTGTGCGGTCTACAGCGGGATTTTCGGCAGCAGGTGTGCGTACATCGGTCATCGTTTTTGCCTCGTTATTATTCTTGCTCGGGCTCACGTGCTACGGGCGGTCAGGGAGTACTCCTCAGCACTCCACCCAGCTCACGGCCAGGCCGCCCCGTGAAGTCTCTTTGTATTTGTCATGCATGTCGGCGCCGGTATCGCGCATGGTGCGGATCACCCGGTCGAGGGAAATGAAGTGTTTGCCGTCACCGCGCAGGGCCATTTGCGTGGCGTTGATCGCCTTCACCGCAGCGATGGCGTTGCGCTCGATGCACGGCACCTGCACCAGCCCGCCGACCGGGTCGCAGGTCAGGCCGAGGTTGTGCTCCAGGCCGATTTCGGCGGCGTTCTCCAGTTGCTCCGGAGTGGCGCCGAGCACATCGGCCAGACCTGCAGCGGCCATCGCGCAGGCCGAACCGACCTCACCCTGGCAGCCGACTTCGGCGCCGGAAATCGAGGCGTTTTTCTTGCACAGGATGCCCACCGCTGCCGCGCCCAGAAAGAAGGCGACCACGTCATCGTCGGACGCGTCTGGATTGAATTTCATGTAGTAGTGCAGAACGGCCGGGATGATCCCGGCGGCACCGTTGGTCGGCGCGGTCACCATGCGCCCGCCGGCGGCGTTCTCTTCGTTGACGGCGAGGGCGAACAGGTTGACCCACTCCATCGCCGACAGGGTCGAACTGATGACGTTCGGCTTGCCGATTTCCAGCAGGCTGCGGTGCAATTTCGCCGCACGACGGGGAACATTCAGACCGCCTGGCAGGACGCCTTCGTGACGCAGGCCTTGCTCGACGCACTCGCGCATCACCGACCAGATGTGCAGCAGGCCCTTGCGGATCTCGGCGTCGCTGCGCCAGGCCCGTTCGTTGGCCATCATCAGTTCGGAAACCCGCAGGTTGTGCTGCTTGCACAGCGCCAGCAGTTCGACGGCACTGGAGAATTCGTAAGGCAACTCGACGTCGCCGGCCGGCGCCACACCCGATTCCGCTTCGGCCGCTTCGATGATGAAACCGCCGCCGACCGAGTAGTACGTTTGCTCGAACAGTTGCCCGGATGCACCGAAGGCTGTCAGCGACATGGCGTTCGGGTGGTAGGGCAGGCTCTCGTCCAGCAGCAGGAGATCGTGCTGCCAGTTGAAGGCAATCGAACGTTCACCGGCCAGAGACAGTTGGCCGGTCTCGCGCAGTTGCTGGATGCGTGGCTCGATGGTCGACGGATCGATGCTGTCCGGCCATTCGCCCATCAGGCCCATGACCGTTGCACGGTCAGTGGCATGGCCGACGCCGGTGGCCGAAAGCGAGCCGTACAAACGGATTTCCACCCGCTGCACATCGTTCAGCAAATGCTGGTCGATCAGCGCCTGGGCGAAGGTCGCCGCAGCGCGCATCGGGCCGACAGTGTGGGAACTGGACGGGCCGATGCCGACTTTGAATAGATCGAAAACACTGATAGCCATGCTAAACCCTTACAAGCAATGGAGTAGGAATCGCTGCCATTTTTTGTAGGACAAGCGCAATGTCGGCGATACTGCCTACCTCGCTTCAACGTGACTAACGAAACTTCCTAAGTAAGCCTTTAGCAGGACTAAACCATGAGTCGTCAATTGCACGCCCAGACTTACGTCTGGCTGCAGGTGTTTTCCTGTGCCGCGCGGCACCTGTCATTCACCCGTTGTGCCGAGGAACTGCACATCACCCCGGGGGCTGTGAGTCAGCAAATCCGACAGCTGGAAGAACGTCTTGGCTTTCGCCTGTTTCATCGCCGCGCGCGCGGTGTGGAGCTGAGCGCGGAAGGGCAGCGACTGGCGATCACGGTCAACGAGGCTTACGGCAGCATCGACGCGGAATTGCGTCGGCTGGATGCGGGGATGATCAGCGGGATTCTGCGGGTGCGCTCGATTCCATCGTTCCTCAGCAAATGGCTGACCCCGCGCCTGCCGCGTCTGCAACAGCGTTACCCGGACATCCAGTTGCGGCTGGTGGCGGAGGACAGCAGCGTGCCATTGCATGAGGGGGATTTCGACCTGGCCATCGACCTGAACGACGGTAGTTATCCGGGCCTGTTATCCACAGCCTTGCTCGACGAGCAGATTTTCCCGGTGTGCGCGCCGGGTCTGTTGCGCGGGCGGCCGCCGCTGCACGGGCCGGCGGATCTGGTGCACTTCCCGCTGTTGCATGACATCACCGCCTGGCGCGGCAGCTATGAATACGCGGAGTGGGAGTTTTATCTGAATGCCATCGGTTTCGAGGGTGCCGATGTGCGGCGCGGGCACACGTTCAATCGCAACCACCTGACCATCGAAGCGGCGATTGCCGGCATGGGCGTGGCGATTGCCCGACGCACGTTGCTCAACGATGAGCTGGAGCGGGGGACGTTGATCGTGCCATTCGGGATTTCGGTGCCCAATCACAAACGCTATGTATTGCTCTACGCGCCGGGGGCGTTGAGCCATCCGGGCGTGCGTGCGGTGCATGACTGGCTGGTGGAAGAGGCGGGGATTTTCCGCAGCCTGCACCCGTTGGGTGATGGCCAATTGTGAGCAGATTTTTCGGAGGGGCGGGGCGACCCAACTCCCGACCTTACCAGCGCTTTACTCGGTTGTCCGGCTTTTTTTGCGAATGAATATTTATCTTTTTTAAGGGGTTGAAATGTTCGTCCGGCGGGCCGATTGTTGTAATCAAGAGGTCACGAAATCCTGTTCCAGGCCTCTTGCGAGCTAGCTGAAATAAGGGATGAACTATGCAAATCCAAGTCAACAGCGACAACCATATTCAAAGCAGCAAACGACTGGAGGAGTGGGTACGCACCACAATTGAGAGCACGCTCGACCGTTATGAGGAAGACCTGACCCGTGTCGAAGTCCATCTGAGCGACGAGAACGGTGAAAAGCCGGGTCCCCATGACTTGCGCTGCCAACTGGAAGCGCGGCCGAAAGGCCATCAACCGATTTCCGTCACCCACAAAGCCGATTCGCTGGAACAGGCGATCGATGGTGCAGCCGAAAAACTGGAGCACGCGCTGGAGCACCTGTTTGGCAAACTGCGCGGCAAACCGCGAGCCGCCGTGGTGCCATTCACAAGCAAAGCCAATGACAAGCTGTTGGCGGAGGAGTTTGACGAGAACGAACAGGCAGCGATCAACAGTTGATGCGCTGATTTTCCAAGCCACCCAATGAGAAAGGGCCTGCAATTGCAGGCCCTTTCTGTTTTCAGCGGGGGTCAGAAAGCGACGGAGGTCTGCACGTACACCGTGCGCGGCTCACCGACATATTTGCCCTTGTTGTTGTCATCGAACGAACGGGTGAAGTACTGGGTGTTGAAGATGTTCTTCACCCCCACCGCCACGTTCAGGTCCGACAGCTGCGGGCCGAAGTCATAACCGGCGCGGCTGCTGAACAGCATGTAGCCCGGGATCTTGCCGGTGCTGCCGTCGGCGCTTTCTTTCGAGGTGTTGGCGTTGTCGGCGAACTGGTCGCTCTGGAAGCTGCTGTCCAGGTTGAGTTTCCACGGCCCTTCGGTGTAACCGACGCCGATTGTGCCTTTGTGCTTGGACGAGAACGGCACACGATTGCCCTTGTTCGGCCCGTCTTCGCGGATGGTTGCGTCGACATAGGCGTAAGTGGCGTAGACATCGAAGCCGGCCAGCGCCGGGCTCAAGTCGTCGAGAGCGTAATTGACGCTGGTCTCGATGCCCTGATGGCGGGTTTCGCCACGTGCGATCACCGAATCATTGGTCTGGTTGCTTTCGTACTGGTTGTCGAAGTTGATCAGGAACGCGCCGATCTCGGCTCGCAGCGCGCCGTTGTCGTAACGGGTGCCGACTTCCCAGGTGCGGGCCTTCTCCGGTTTCACTTCGCCGCTGCTCACGCGGTTGGGCATCTGGCTGTATTGCACGCTGCCGAAGGAGCCTTCGGTATTGGCGTACAGGTTCCAGCTGTCGGTCAGGTGATACAGCACGTTCAGCGCCGGCAGCGCGGTGTTGTAGTCACCTTTGTATTTGACGTTGGTCAGGTTGTTGGTCTGCTGCGACTCGATCATCTCGTAGCGCACGCCCGGCGTAATGGTCCACTTGCCGATGTCGATCCGGTCATCGACGAAGAACGCATTGGCCTCGGTGCCGCCGCGCGTGTCGCGGTCGTTGCGGCTGTTGGTGGTCGGGTATTCGTTGCTGGCGATCGGCGTGCGGTAGCGCAGTTCGTGACCGGCTTCGTTGATGTAGCGATAGCCGACGCCGACTTCATGGCTGGTGGCGCCGAGATCGAAGCCCTGGGCGAAGCGGGTTTCCAGACCGCGAACCCAGTATTCGCGCGGCGACAGCGACAGGAACGTGCCCTGATCCAGATAGCCGCTGCGCAGGGTCTTGGTGAAGAAGGTATTGGCGGTGAACTCGCGGCGATCTTCCTGATAGCGATAGCCGAAATTGAACATCGTGCGACGGCCCCAGAACTGGTCCTTCGGCCGGGTCGACTGATACGGGTCGGCATCGTAATCGGCGACATTGAGGCCGCCGGGCATGTCGGCCTTGCCTTCGTAATACTGGGCCATGGCGTTGAAACTGTTGGCCTCGTCGAGCTGGTATTTGCCCTTGAGGATCAGGTCGTCGATTTCCGTATCGCTGTGTTCGCGCCAGTCACCACCGCGAGTGCCGGAGTACAGCAACGCGCCGCCCAGACCGTTGGCATTGGTGCCGCCGGCCAGCAGGTTGGCGCTGGTCTTGAAGCCGTCATGGCTGGAAGAAGGACTGGTTTCGGTCTGGAAACCGCCTTTCACGGTCGGCTCGTCCGGAATCGCCCGGGTCACGAAGTTGACCACGCCACCGACGTTCTGCGGGCCGTAACGCACGGCGCCGCCACCGCGCACCACGTCCACGGCGTCCATGTTGCCCATGCTGATCGGCGCGAACGACAACTGCGGCTGACCGTAAGGCGCGAACGGCACCGGAATGCCGTCCATCAACACCGTCGAACGTGCGGCCAGGCGCGGGTTGAGGCCGCGAATACCGAAGTTCAGCGCCATGTCGTGGCTGCCGGTGCCGTTGTTTTCCGGGGCGTTGACGCCGGGAATGCGGTTGAGCACATCACGGGCCTGGGTCGCGCCCTGGCGTTCGAACTCTTCGCGGCGGATCACGTCACGGGCACCGGGATGTTCGAAGACGTTGACCTGTGCGGCTTCACCGAGCCAGTCGCCGACCACTTTCGAGGTGTCCAGCTCCAGGGCGCTGTCGTTCGACGGTTGCAGGCTGAAGGCATTTCCACCTTCGGCGCGAGCTTGCAGACCGGTGCCTTCAAGCAGTGCATTCAGACCTTGCTCGGTTGTGTAGCTACCTTCGAGGCCACGGCTTTGCACACCACTGGTAACCTGCGAGCCGAACGAAATCAGCACACCGGCTTCGCGGCCGAACTGGTTGAGGGCATTCTCCAGCGACGACGGGGCGATGTGGTAAGCCTTGGTGTCGGCAGCCAGCGCATGGGGAAGGGCGCTGAAGCTCAGGCTGGCGCCGAGGACAAGGTTGCGCAGGGTTCGGGCCAGCGGCGTGAGGCGGGTGGGGTGCATGGAGGACGGTCCTGAGAAGGTTGAATCAAGGGGGGGCTTTCCTTCTCTGTCACGCCAGATCTGAAAAACGGCTCATTTATTTTTTACAGGGGCGCGGAGCGATCAGGCTCTGGCTTCGACCGTCACCCAATAGCGAGTAAAACGCTTCACTCTCACCGGCAGGCTGATTTCCAGCAGATCGAGAATCCGCTCGCTGTCGTCCAGTGGATAAGTCCCTGAGATCAGCAATTCAGCAACTTTCGCATCGCAATGGAGCTGCCCGCGGCGGTAGCGACCCAGTTCATCGAGGAAATCGCCCAGGCGCATGTGCGCGGCCACCAGCATGCCGTCAGCCCAGGCACCGCTGTTGGCGTCCAGCGGTTTGGCGTCACTGATGGAGGTGGCGCTGAAACTCAGTTGTCGGGCGACCGGCAGCAGCATCGGCGCGCGACCTTGCACATTCAACTCGACCCGACCTTCAAACAGTGCGATCTGTGTACGGTCGGCAAACTGCCGCACGTTGATCCGCGCACCCTGGGTTTTCAACAGGCCTTGGGCGGTTTGCACTTCGAAGGATTGAGTGGCGGTCAGCAGCATTTCGCCTTCGAGCAGGCGGATCAGGCCATCGCCCCGGACATCCGCCGCGCTGGCGGTGTTGAGCTGCAATTGGCCGCCAGCGCCGAGCGAGATCTTGCGGCGTTGACCAACCGGGCTGCGGTAATCGGCCAGCAGCGATGGCAACGGATTGTGCTCGCGCATCCCCCAGGTGACCGCCGAGCCAGCGCCGAGAATCAGCAACAACTTTAGCGCCTGACGACGGCTGCCTGACTTCGGCGCATTCAGCGCGGCGTGGGCCAGTGGCGACGACAACCCGCGCAACCGCGAATTGACTCGCTGAATGTGCTCCCACGCACGGCGGTGTTCGCTGTGGGCGTCGATCCATTGCTGCCAGGCTTGTTGCTGACGCGGGCTCAGTTGACCTTGCTGCATTTCCAGCAACCAGTGCACCGCCTGTTCGGCGACCTGCGCGGAAAAATCCATCGGCGGGTTCACAGGGCGAAGTAGCAGCGCATCGCCGCTTTGTTCAGATGGCGTTTGACCGTCGCCACGGAAATGCCCAGTTCGGCGGCGATCTGCGGATAGGTCAGGCCATCGACCTGCGCCAGCAGAAATGCACGTTTGACCGCGCGCGGCAGACCGTCGAGCAACTGATCCAGCTCCATCAGGGTTTGCAGGATGATCGCTTTCTCTTCTTCCGAAGGCGCGACCATTTCCGGCATCTGCGCGAGGGTGTCGAGGTAGGCGCGCTCCAGGTCCTGGCGGCGGTAATGATTGAACAGCACGCGCTTGGCCAGGGTGGTGAGGAATGCGCGCGGCTCGATGATCACCGGCGGCTCGCGGGCGGTCAGCACCCGGATAAAGGTGTCCTGGGCCAGATCGGCGGCACTGTCCGGGCAGCCGAGTTTGCGCCGCAGCCAGCCGGTGAGCCAGCTGTGGTGGGCCTGATACAGCGATTCGACAGGATGGGCGGACGACAACGGCATTACTCCGGGCGCATGCGGGATGCGTTAGAGAACAAGAATGGTTCGCATTGTAGGGCTGTCAGTGATGCCCGGCAATCAGACTCTTTTGCGTATGAGAATATTTATCATTAATATCGCATGCCTGTCGTCTCGGTCTGTTGATCGGGCGTTAACCGTTTCAGGGTCGAAACATGAAAGCCAAACTCGCCGCTCTTCCCATGTCCTATCGTCTGGCCGTCACGTCGCGAGTGCTCGCGGCGGTGTTTGGCGGCTATCTGGTCGCGGCGCTGGCCAGTGTCACGCTGACGCTGTGGTTGCCGCTGAACCGTGCCGAAGCGGTGGTCACCGGCATGACCGTCTCGTTCCTGGTCTATCTGGTGGCGGTGCTCTGGTGTTTCGCCTGTCGCAGCGCATGGTCGGCGTGGGTCGGTTTGCTGGTGCCGAGCGTGATTCTGGCCACCGTTTCCGGCGCTGCGCGCGGTCTGGGTCTGGCATGAAAGAGGGCTTCCGGCAGGCGATGGCCTGGCTACACACCTGGACCGGGCTGATTTTCGGCTGGCTGTTGTTTGCGATTTTCCTCACCGGAACCCTGGCCTATTTCAAGGATGAAACCAGTCACTGGATGCAACCGGAAATTCCCGCCCGCCCGTTGAATGCCGAGGCCAGCCTGACCCTGGCGCAAACCTACCTGCAACAGCACGCGGCCGGTGCTTCACGCTGGTTGATCGACCTGCCTGATGCCCGCGATCCTGGCCTGGGTGTGCGTTGGCAACCGGCCCCGGCCAGGCCCGGCGAGCGCGGCCAGTTCATCAGCAAGACTCTCGACGCGCAAACCGGCGCCGAAGTGCAGGCTCGGGAAAGCATGGGCGGCGAGTTCTTCTACCGCTTCCATTTCCAGCTGCAAATGCCTTATCCGTGGGGGCGCTGGCTCTCCACGATTGCCGCCATGGTGATGTTCGTTGCGCTGATCACCGGGATCATTACCCACAAGAAAATCTTCAAGGACTTCTTCACCTTCCGCCCCCGCAAGGGCCAGCGTTCGTGGCTCGACGGGCACAACGCGGTGGGCGTGCTGGTGCTGCCGTTTCATCTGATGATCACCTACAGCAGTCTGGTGATCTTCATGTCGATGGTAATGCCGGCGAGCATTCTGGCTTCGTACGGCAACAATGTCCGGGCGTTTTACGACGAGGTGTTTCCCGCCGCCAACGTTCCCGAGCCTGCCGGTCAACCGGCGACACTGGCACCGCTGGCACCACTGTTGCGGTCGGCCAGCGAGCAATGGTCGGGTGGACATGTCGGGCGTATCAGCGTGAACAATCCGGGCGATGCCAACGCCTCGGTGGTGATGTCCCGTGCGGGTTCCGACCGGGTGGTGAACGATGCCGGCAGCGCGGTGACTTTCAATGGCGTCAGCGGGCAAATCATCGGCACCCCATCTCAACAGCCGATGGCGATGGCAGTGGCAGGCAGTTTCTACGGTTTGCACATGGGGCACTTTGCCGGGCCGGTGTTGCGTTGGCTGTATTTCATCTGTGGTCTGGCGGGCACGGCGATGATCGGCACCGGGCTGGTGATCTGGCTCGGCAAGCGTCAGCTCAAACACGCCAAAAGCGGTGTGATGCCGTTCGAGTTGCGGCTGGTGCAAGTACTGAACATTGCCAGCATGGCCGGACTGATGGCAGCAGTGGCGGTGTTCTTCTGGGCCAATCGTCTGCTGCCGGTGAATCTGGCCGGGCGTGCCGACTGGGAAGTGAACGCGTTCTTCATCGCCTGGGGCTTGAGCGTGGTGCATGCGATGTTGCGCCCGGGACGCAAGGCCTGGGTCGAACAGCTGTCGCTGGGGGCTGCACTGTTCGTTGCGGTTCCGGTTCTTAACGGTTTGACCTCCCCGTATCACCTCGGCGTGACAGTGCCCGAAGGCGACTGGGCCTTGGCCGGTTTCGACTTGACGTGTCTGGGCAGCGGCCTTTTCCTCGCTTGGGCTGCCCGAAAAATGCAGCGCGCCGGGCACACCGTCAGCGTGAAAAAACCCGCCCGCGAAAAGGCCCGGCCGATCACCCTCGAGCAAGGGGCGAACTGAATGCTATTGGCGCTGTTGCTCTGTTATTCCGCTTTCACCGCGCTGTGCCTGGCGATGCCCCGGCATCACGAAGAACTACTGGGCCACAAACCTTCGGCCCGCCGTCGGCAAGGTCTGAAGCTCGCAGGCTGGATGTTGCTGGGGCTGTCGCTCTGGGCGGCGGTTTTCATGAAGGGCTGGAGTTTTGGTCTGGTCGACTGGTGCGCGGTGTTGATGCTCAGCGCGCTGACTCTGGTGCTGTTGTTGCCCTATCGACCACGTTTGGCATTGACCATGGCCGGACTGAGCCTGCTCGCCAGCCCGGTCGCTGCGTGGGCCTTGAACTGACATGCTGATCGGCCATCCTCCCGAGCATCGCGACGACGAACCCCATGGCGCCCGTGCGCATTTTCTTCAGGTGTTCCTGTCCCAGCGTTCGCAGATGGAAGCGCTGGTGAACCGGCGCGTTGGCTGCCGGGCGACGGCGGCGGATCTGGTGCAGGATCTGTTCCTGCGTTTCTGGCGTCGACCGCTGGTGCAGGTCGAAGAACTCAGCACTTATCTGTTGCGCTGCGCCGGCAATATCGCCATCGATCATTTGCGCAGCGAAGGCGCGCGGGTGCGGGTCAACGAAGGCTGGCAACCGGAGGAGCCGGACAGCAGCGCCAGCGAACCGCAAGCCGCACTTGAAGCAGGCAACGATTTGCGCCATGTCGAAGCGGCGTTGCGCGCGCTGCCCGAGCGCACGCGGCAGATTTTTTTGCTCAATCGCATCCACGGGCGCAAGTACGCCGAGATCGCCAAAGCCATGGGCCTGTCCCAAAGCGCCGTGGAAAAACATATGATGCGCGCCCTCGAGGCCTGCAAGGCCAGCCTGCGCGAACCCGCGCCACGCCTGCCATGGAAAGCACCGTGAATCACACCGACCGCGTCATCCCGACGCCCGCTCAGGAACAGGCCGCGTTCGCCTGGCTGAGCCTGCTGCATGACCGACCGAGCACCGGTGATCAACTGACGTTCAGTCAATGGCTGCACGCTGATCCGGCCCACGCCGAGGCCTACGCCCAGGCGCAAGTGGTGTGGGAATTGAGCGAAGGGCCGGCGCGCACCTTGGCCGACGAAGACGCGCTGGCGTTGCAGGGATTGCTCGATGCGATGGACCGGCCGCGTCGTCCACAGATCCGGCGTTGGGCCGGCGCGTTGGTCATGGCGGCCTGCCTGTTGTTGATGATCAGCCTCGGCACAGGTTGGCAGCCGCAGCGCTGGGTCGATGATCTGGGCGCCGATTACGTGTCGGCACCGGGCGAGATCCGCACCGTGATCCTGGCCGATCAATCGCAGGTGACGCTGGACGCCGACAGCGCCATCGCCGTGGATTTCAGTCATGGCGAGCGGCATGTGCAATTGCGCCGCGGCGCCGGATTTTTCAGCGTGACTCACACGGGCGATCCCTTTGTGGTCGAGGCCGAGAAGGGCCAGGCGCGGGTGCTCGGCACTCAGTTCGAAGTGCGCCTGCAACCCCATGGCGCACAAGTCACTGTGCTGTCAGGGCGCGTCGGCGTGACGGCGGCGCGGGGTACCGAACAGCAGATTCTCACCGCCGGCCAGCAAGTGGCGTACGGCGCAGGCACTGCGGAAAAACTGCATGCAGTGGACAGCGAAGCGCAACTGGCGTGGCGCCAGGGCTGGCTGACTTACTACAAGTCGACACTGGCCGATGTGGTGCAGGATCTGCGGCGTTATTACCCCGGACGGATCGTGTTGCTCAACGACGAACTGGCGGCGCGCAAGGTCAGCGGCAGCTTTCCGAGCAAGGACCCGCAGGCAGTGTTGAACTCGCTGCAAGGGGTGTTGGGATTCGAGCAGCATCAGGTCTTGGGCAAGCTGATCATCCTGCGCTGAAAATATTTTCAACTTTGTGGTGAGGTAAACCCGGACGCCATTCGTGTAGTGACAGAAAGTGCGAGTCATTCGCATCCGCTGCGGTTCTACACAGGTCATGAGCAATGAAGTCCAGGGCAAAATCGGGTTCGGTCAAACAGTGGTTAGGCGTTTCGGCCTTGAGTTTTTCGGCATTGGCCCTGTTGCCGGTGAGCGTGGCGCTGGCCGCTGAATCCGTCAGCAGTCAGCCACGAAAGCAGTTCAGTTTTTCCCTGGCCGCCAAGCCCTTGCCTCAGGCCCTGAGCGATTTCAGCCGCGTCACCGGCCAGAGCGTGGTTTACACCGATGAGGCGCCGTATGGCCTGACCGCTCCAGCGATCAACGGCCAGATGAGTGCCGAACAGGCGCTGCAACGTCTGCTCACAGGCTCCGGCCTGACCTTCCGCCGCACCGACAGCCATACCCTGGCGCTCGAACCGCAACCGACCGCAGGTGCGTTGAATCTGGGCGCGACCACCATCACCTCGGTGGTCAACCAGCCGATGAGCTACCAGCCACCGGAAACCAGTTCGGTGATGCGCTCTTCCGCTTCGCTTCAGGAAACCCCGCAGACCGTCAACGTGATTCCGGCCCAGGTCATTCGCGATCAGGCTCCGCGCAACCTCGATGACGCACTGGCCAACGTCAGCGGCATCACCCAAGGCAACACCTTGGGCAGCACCCAGGACTCGGTGATGACCCGTGGCTTCGGCGATAACCGCAACGGCTCGATCATGCGCGACGGCATGCCGGTGGTGCAGGGCCGTGGCATGAACGCGACCGTGGATCGTGTCGAAGTGCTCAAAGGCCCGGCCTCGCTGTTGTACGGGATTCAGGACCCGGGCGGCGTGGTCAACATGGTCAGC
Source organism: Pseudomonas paraglycinae (assembly GCF_021601625.1). GTDB lineage: Bacteria > Pseudomonadota > Gammaproteobacteria > Pseudomonadales > Pseudomonadaceae > Aquipseudomonas > Aquipseudomonas paraglycinae. The sequence continues at coordinate 115,144 of NZ_BQHR01000002.1, forward strand.
AAGAAGCCTGAGCTGGCCCAGTACAACGCCCTGACCCTGCGCGGCTCGACCTACGGCGACGGCAAGAATGGCAGCGGCGGCTCGTTCGACAGCACCGGTGCGCTGGGGGATTCCGGCCTCGCGTATCGCATGGTGCTGGACCATGAAGACGAAGATTATTGGCGCAACTTCGGCACGCATCGTGAAACTCTGGTCGCGCCGTCGCTGGCCTGGTATGGCGAGCGCACCAAGCTGCTGTTCGCTTACGAGCACCGCGAATTCCTGACCCCATTCGATCGTGGAACCCTGATCGATCCACGCACCAACCATCCGCTGGATATCTCGCGCAACGAACGTCTCGACGAGAAATTCAACGACATGGAAGGGCGTTCTGACCTCTATCACTTCGAGGTCGACCACGAACTCAACGACGACTGGAAAGCCCATTTCGGCTACAGCTGGAACCGCGAAACCTACGACGCCAGCCAAGTCCGCGTAACGGCGATCGACACCAAAAAAGGCACCCTGACCCGCAGCATGGACGGCACCCAGGGCGCGATCAGCACCGACCGTTTCACCACCGCCAGCCTCGAAGGCAAGGTCAACGTTCTGGGCATGCAGCATGATCTGGTGTTCGGTGTCGACGACGAGTATCGCAAGATCTACCGCGCCGACCTGATCCGCCAGAAAAGCCTGAGCACCTTCAGCTACGTCAACCCGGTCTACGGCCGCGAAGTCGAAGGCACCACCGTCAGCCCGGCGGACAGTGCGCAGACCGACGAACTGCGCAGCGATTCGGTGTTCCTGCAGGACTCGATCCACCTCAACGACCAGTGGATTCTGGTGGCCGGCGGGCGCTTCCAGGAGTACGACCAGTACGCCGGCAAAGGCGTGCCGTTCAAGGCCAACACCGACAGCAACGGCCAGAAGTGGGTGCCGCGTGCAGGCCTGGTGTATCGCTACACCGACGCGTTGTCGTTCTACGGCAGTTACACAGAATCGTTCAAACCCAACTCGACCATCGCTCCGCTGAGCGGCAGCAGTACCGTGCTCGACGGCAGCATTGCGCCGGAAGAAGCCAAGTCCTGGGAGCTGGGCGCACGCCTCGACATTCCGGGGCGTGTCACCGGCAACATCGCGCTGTTCGACATCAAGAAACGCAACGTGCTGGTGGCCAACGCCGAAGGCCCGACCACGATTTACAGCGCTGCCGGTGAAGTGCGTTCCCGTGGCCTGGAAGTCGATCTGACCGGCCAGCTCAGCGACCGCTGGAGCATGATCGGCAGTTACGCCTATACCGACGCCGAGGTCACGGAAGATCCGGACTACAAAGGCAACAAGCTGCAAAACGTGGCGAAGAATACCGGCTCGCTGTCGGCGGTCTACGACTTCGGCAGCGTGATCGGCGGCGATCAGCTTCGGGTCGGCGCCGGCGCCCGGTATGTCGGTGAACGAGCGGGTAACGCGGTGAATGATTTCGAGCTGCCGAGCTACACCGTGGCCGATGCGTTCGCCACTTACGACACCAAGGTTGAAGGGCAGAAGGTCAAGTTCCAGCTCAACGTGAAGAACCTGTTCGACCGCACTTACTACACTTCGGCGGCGAGCCGGTTCTTCGTGTCGATGGGTGACTCGCGGCAGATTTCGTTGTCGAGCACGCTGGAGTTCTGATCAGCGCAAAAACGCCTGGCGATACTCGCCGGGCGTTCCACCCAGCACCTGGCGAAAGCGGTTGGTGAAGTGACTGGCACTGGCAAATCCGCACGCCAGGGCAATCTCCCCCAACGGCAACGTCGTCCCGCGCAACAACTCCCGCGCGCGGCTCAAGCGCCGTGCCAGCACATACTGATGCGGCGGTAGACCGAAGCTCACCCGGAACATCCGCGCAAAGTGGTATTCCGACAACGCACACAATCCCGCCAGTTGCCCGAGGCTGATCGGCTCGGCCAGTTGGCTGTCGATGAATTCCACCAGTTGCCGACGCTGATGCGGCGCCAGTCCACCCTTGAGGCGCAAGCCTTGGCGTACGCCGACCTGACTCAGCAAGGTATGGCTGATCAGTTCGTGGGCCAGGCTGCTGGTCAGCAAACGCTCGCCGGGCTCGTCCCAGTTCAAGGTCAGTAACTGGCGAAACCGTCGGGCCTGTTGTGGATCTTCCAGAAAAGTCTGCTCGCGCAGCTGCATTTCCCGGGGCTCGCGATCCAGCAGCGTGACGCAACCCAAGGCAAATTGTTCGGCGCTGAAATACAGGTGGGCCAGGCGAATGTCGCCATTGATCACCCACCCCGACTCGTGGTCGGCTGGCAGGATGCACAACTTGTCCGGACTGCCTTTGTTTCCGGGGGCGCCACGGCGGAACGTGCCGGTGCCGCCAGCGATGTAGCAGGAGAGCGTGTGATGGCTCGGCGCGTCATAGTCGCGGGCGTCGTGGTGGTTGGTCCACAAGGCTGCGGACAGGCCGTCCCCCAGCTCGGCGCTGCGCACAAGGCATGCGTTGGGCGAGCTGTTCAAGGCTTGAAAGACTTGCAGGGTATCGATGGCGGCCATGGTCGGTTCTCTTCAACGCCTTGCATCCTACTCCGTAGCTTTCGCGCTGCCAGCCTGCGCGCCGACAAAAGCGCAAGTTTATGCAAGCGAGGGGCGAGGGCGCGGGCGGACACTGAAACCCAATCAAGGAGTGTCTGCCATGAACCTGTCGTTGTATTTGTTGACCGTGCTGATCTGGGGCACCACTTGGATCGCCCTTAAATGGCAACTGGGCGTGGTGGCGATTCCGGTGTCGATCGTCTATCGCTTCGGTCTCGCCGCGCTGGTGTTGTTTGCGCTGTTGCTGCTCAGCCGTCGCCTGCAACCGATGAACCGGCGCGGGCATCTGATCTGCGTTGCGCAGGGTTTGTGCCTGTTCTGTGTCAATTTCATGTGTTTCCTGACCGCCAGCCAATGGATTCCCAGCGGTCTGGTGGCGGTGGTGTTTTCCACGGCAACGTTGTGGAACGCGCTGAATGCACGGGTGTTCTTCGGTCAGCGGATCGCGCGCAATGTGCTGATGGGCGGGGCGCTGGGGTTGTTTGGTCTGGGGCTGTTGTTCTGGCCGGAGCTGGCCGGGCATCACGCCAGTCCGCAAACCCTGCTCGGCCTTGGCCTGGCACTCTGCGGCACCTTGTGTTTCTCGGCGGGCAACATGCTCTCGAGCCTGCAACAGAAGGCCGGTCTCAAGCCGCTGACGACCAATGCCTGGGGCATGGCCTACGGCGCGGCGATGCTGTCGGTGTGGTGCCTGGTCAACGGCATTCCGTTCGAGATGGAATGGACGTCGCGCTACATCGGCGCATTGTTGTATCTGGTGATTCCGGGGTCGGTGATCGGCTTCACCGCGTACTTGACGTTGGTCGGTCGCATGGGGCCTGAACGCGCAGCCTATTGCACGGTACTGTTCCCGGTGGTGGCTTTGAATGTTTCGGCGTTTGCCGAAGGCTACCAATGGACGGCGCCGGCACTGGCCGGACTGGTGCTGGTGATGCTGGGCAATGTGCTGGTGTTCCGCAAACCCAAGGCGCCGGTAATGCCGAGTCACGGCAAACTGGCCTGAGTGTTCTGGCAGTAAAAGGGGCAGACGTTTGGCGACGTCTGCCCCTTTTTTTGTCAGCCTTTCCAGACCTGCGGATTGACCAGATCCTGCGGTCGCTCGCCGAGCAGGGCGCTGCGCAGGTTGGTCAGTGCGCGGTTGGCCATGGCTTCGCGGGTTTCATTGGTGGCCGAGCCGATGTGCGGCAAGGTCACGGCATTTTTCAGCTGGAACAGCGGCGATTCGGCCAGCGGTTCTTTCTCGTAGACGTCGAGGCCGGCGCCGCGAATGCGGTTGTTCTGCAGTGCTTCGATCAGTGCCGGCTCGTCGACTACCGGGCCACGGGAGATGTTCACCAGAATCGCGTCGGGTTTCATCAGCGCCAGTTCGCGATGGCTGATCAGGTGGCGAGTCTTTTCGCTCAGCGGTACCACAAGGCAGACGAAGTCGGCTTCGGCCAGCAGTTGGTCAAGGCTGCGGAACTGCGCGCCGAGTTCCTGTTCCAGTTCGGTCTTGCGGCTGTTGCCGCTGTAGATAATCGGCATGTTGAAGCCGAAGCGTCCGCGACGGGCGACGGCGGCGCCGATGTTGCCCATGCCGACAATGCCCAGGGTCTTGCCGTGTACGTCGCAACCGAACAGTGGTGCGCCGACGCTGGCCTGCCATTGGCCGGCCTTGGTCCAGGCGTCCAGTTCGGCAACGCGGCGGGCGCTGCTCATGATGAGGGAGAAGGCCAGGTCTGCGGTGCTTTCGGTGAGGACGTCCGGGGTGTTGGTGAGCATGATCCCGCGTTCGTTGAAGTAGGCGAGGTCGTAGTTGTCGTAGCCGACGGAGACGCTGGAGACGACTTCGAGTTTTGCGGCGTTTTCCAGTTGGGCTTTGCCGAGTTTGCGACCGACGCCGATCAGGCCGTGGGCGTGGGGCAGGGCTTCGTTGAACTGGGCGTTGATGTCGCCGTTTTTCGGGTTGGGGACGATGACGTCGAAGTCCTGTTGCAGGCGTTCGATCATGGGGGGGGTGATGCGGCTGAAGGCCAAAACTGTTTTTTTCATCGCTATGGGCTCGGCTTCGGGGCTTTATTGCCAAGCAAGCTAACATTTTCTGTTTGGGGTTGTCTTGGCGGCCTCTGGGCCGATCAGGCTTTTGGGGTTTGGGTGTATATCCGTTTTTTCGGGTGTTGCGGCTGGCGGTTCCGCTCTTACAGCGGCTCACTTTTTCAAACGCCGGAATGCCGGCCCAGCAAAAAGTAAGCAAAAGGCTTGGCCCCGGCGTTCGGCACCTCGCTGTGGCTCGGTGTTCCTTCGTTCCGATGGGGCCGGCACGTCAAAAGCGGTACTCGAGCTAACGCTCATCGTGTTGAGTGGTGGGAAGCCAAAGCAGAGACGGAATGTGTGCTTTTTTAAAACCCGAATTCACCTCGGTGTGTCATATCGGCGTACTTCTCCCAAACAACTCGGTCGGTCCCCTCTCCCTTGGGAGAGGGCTAGGGTGAGGGGTTGGCGCCCTCCGTATTCCCCCATTTTTCAGACCGGCCAACTCAATTCGCCACCCGCACCCCCGCCAGACTCCCACTCATCTCATAAGCCGCCAACTCCGCCTGATGCCCCGCCAATATCTCCGGCAACGATCCACGCAGGTATTCAACCCAGGTCTTGATCTTCGCATCCAGGTACTGCCGCGACGGGTAGATCGCGTACAGGTTCAGTTCCTGCGAGCGGTAGTTGGGCATGACCCGCACCAGCGAGCCATTGCGCAAGCCTTCAATCGCGGCGTACACCGGCAAAACACCGACACCCATGCCACTGGTGATCGCGCTTTTCATCGCGTCGGCGGAGTTCACCAGGAAAGGTGAGCTGTTGATGGTGACCATTTCCTGGCCGTCAGGGCCGTCGAAGGCCCATTTTTCCAGGGGGATCACCGGGCTCACCAGGCGCAGGCAGGCGTGGTTCAGCAGGTCGCTGGGTTTTTGTGCGCAGCCGTTGGCTTTTACGTAGGCCGGGGAGGCGCAGACGATGCTGTAGGTGATGCCCAGGCGTTGCGAGACGAAGCCCGAGTCCGGCAACTCGCGAGCGAGGACGATGGACACGTCGTAGCCTTCGTCGAGCAGGTCCGGCACGCGGTTGGCCATGGTCAGGTCGAAGGTCACGTCCGGGTGGGTCTTGCGGTAGCGGGCGATGGCGTCGATCACGAAGTGCTGGCCGATGCCGGTCATGGTGTGCACTTTCAACTGTCCGGCCGGGCGGGCGTGGGCTTCGCTGGCTTCGGCTTCGGCCTCTTCGACGTAGGCGAGGATCTGCTCGCAGCGCAGCAGGTAGCGCTTGCCGGCTTCGGTGAGGGCGATGCGGCGGGTCGTGCGGTTGAGCAAGCGGGTTTGCAGGTGGGCCTCAAGGTTGGAGACCGCGCGCGAGACGTTGGCGGTGGTGGTGTCGAGTTGCACGGCGGCGGCGGTGAAGCTGCCGGCTTCGGCTACACAACTGAAGGCGCGCATGTTTTGCAAAGTGTCCATGGGGTGCTCTCAAGGGAGATGGCAAATTGTGACACGAAGTTTCAGGGGCTGAGACCCCCGACCAAGGGATTATCTCGTTAACGGTAACAAAGATTCACAGGATTCCCAGCTTATCGCCGTCATGGCACCCCCCTAGAATTGCGCCCACCTCGAAACATCTCCCACCTCAGGAATTCGCAGCAGTGCCGCGTCGCATCAACAGAGCGCTTTTGCCGCTCAGTGTTCTGGCTCTTTCGTTAGGTCTTGGCGGCTGCATCGGAACCGGAGGGATTGCCCCGCAGGGCAAGGCTCTGGAGGCCAATGAACTGGCCACCGACGAGGCCATCGCCCACGCCGCCCGTGACGCAAACTGGCCCACCGCCCAATGGTGGCAAGTCTACGGTGACCCGCAACTCAATCGCTGGATCGACCTTGCCGTGCAAGGCAGCCCGACCCTGGCCATGGCCGCCGCGCGCGTGCGTCAGGCCCGGTCACTGGCCGGTGTCGCCGAAGCCGCCGAGTCGTTGCAGATCAATGGCGAGTCGACCCTCAAGCGCCACAACTGGCCGACCGACCAGTTCTACGGTCCCGGTGAGCTGGCCAACAGCACCACCTGGGACAACAACGCCGCGCTGGGTTTCAGTTATGCCCTCGACCTCTGGGGGCGTGAAAGCAACAGCACCGAGCGGGCCGTCGATCTGGCGCACATGAGCGCGGCCGAGGCGCGTCAGGCGCAGCTCGAATTGCAGAACAACATCGTGCGCGCCTACATCGAGCTGTCGCTGCATTACGCCCAGCGCGACATCGTGGCGGCGACGCTCAAGCAGCAACAGCAGATTCTCGAGCTGGCGCAGAAACGCCTGAACGGCGGTATCGGTACGCACTTCGAAGTCAGTCAGGCCGAAACCCCATTGCCGGAAACCCATCGGCAACTGGATGCGCTGGACGAAGAGATCGCTCTGAGCCGCAACCAGATCGCGGCATTGGCCGGCAAAGGCCCGGGCGCCGGTGCGCAGTTGCAGCGTCCGACCCTGTCCCTCGGCGCGGCGTTGAAACTGCCGTCGGCACTGCCTGCTGAACTGCTCGGCCAGCGTCCCGACGTGGTCGCCAGTCGCTGGCAAGTGGCGGCGCAGGCGCGCGGGATCGAGGTCGCGCATGCCGGGTTCTACCCCAACGTCGATCTGGTCGGCAGCCTCGGCTACATGGCCACCGGCGGCGGGGCGCTGGAGTTTCTGACCGGCAAGAAGCTCAACTACAACGTCGGGCCGGCGATCTCGCTGCCGATCTTCGACGGCGGGCGACTGCGCGCCGAACTCGGTGAAGCCTCGGCGGGTTACGACATCGCCGTCGCGCATTACAACCAGACACTGGTCAATGCGCTGAAGAACATCTCGGACCAGTTGATCCGCCGCGAGTCGATGGACAAGCAGCAGACGTTCGCCGCCGAATCGGTTGCCACCGCGCAGAAGACTTACGACATCGCGATGATCGCCTACCAGCGCGGCCTCACCGATTACCTCAACGTGCTCAACGCCCAGACCCTGCTGTTCAAACAGCAGCAGGTCGAGCAGCAGGTGCAGGCGGCGCGCTTGAGTGCCCATGCGGAACTGGTGACGGCATTGGGTGGTGGCCTTGGTGCGGGTAAAGACGTACCGACAGCCGAGCAGACCGCTGCACCGAAAACCCCGGCCCTTCTTCAAGCCCTCGACCACTGAGCAAGACTTAATGACTCCCTTGCCCGCACCTTTGCGCTGGCTCTACTCCCTGGAATGGCGCCGGGGTTTCTTCGACTGGGCGCGCAGCGATGGCGTGACCTGGGTCTACATCTTCAAGGTGTTGATTGCCGCGTTCCTGACCCTGTGGCTGGCGATGCGCCTGGAATTGCCGCAACCGCGCACGGCGATGATCACCGTGTTCATCGTCATGCAGCCGCAAAGCGGTCAGGTGTTCGCCAAGAGTTTCTATCGCTTCCTCGGCACTCTGGCCGGGTCGGCGATGATGGTCACGCTGATTTCGCTGTTCGCCCAGAACACCGAACTGTTTCTCGGTTCGCTGGCGATCTGGGTCGGCATCTGCTCGGCCGGCGCCGCCCGCTGCCGCAACTTCCGCGCCTACGGTTTTGTGCTGGCCGGTTACACCGCTGCGATGGTAGGCCTGCCGGCGCTGGCCCATCCTGACGGCGCGTTCATGGCGGCGGTGTGGCGAGTGCTGGAAATCTCGCTGGGGATTCTCTGCTCGACCCTGGTCAGCGCCGCGATCCTGCCGCAAACCGCCAGCGCGGCGATGCGCAACGCCTTGTATCAGCGCTTCGGTGTGTTCGCCCTGTTCGTCACCGATGGCCTGCGCGGGCGCAGCAAACCGGAGTCGTTCGAGGCCAGCAACGTGCGCTTCATCGCCGAAGCAGTGGGGCTGGAAGGGCTGCGCAGCGTGACCGTGTTCGAAGACCCGCACATGCGTCGGCGCAACGGTCGGCTCAGTCGCCTGAACAGCGAGTTCATGGGCATTACCACCCGGTTCAACGCCTTGCACCAGTTGCTCGAACGCCTGCGCCGCAACGGCGCCGACCATGTGGAAGCAGCGATCAAACCGGGCCTGCAGGATTTGGCCGAAGTGCTCGACGGCTTCAGCGGCCGCGCGCTGACCAGCCCGGATGCGGCGCGTCTGGTGCTGGCGCTCGCGGCCTACAAGGAAGGCTTGCCGGCGCGGGTGCGCAGCCTGCGGGCGATCTTTCAGGAGAGCGAGCCGAGCGACGCCGAGCAGCTGGATTTCCACACTGCATACGAGTTGCTTTATCGCTTCGTCGATGACCTGCACAGTTATGCACAGACCCACGCCTCGCTGGCCGATCACAGCCACGAACGCGAGCGCTGGGACGAGCCGTTCACCCCGCAGACCAGTTGGTGGGCGGCGGCAGCTTCGGGGATTCGTGCCGCGTTCATTCTGGTCGTGCTCGGCAGTTACTGGGTCGCCACCGCGTGGCCGAGCGGCGCGACCATGACTCTGATTGCCGCTGCCACTGTTGGCCTGTCGGCGGCGACGCCGAACCCGAAACGCATGGCGTTCCAGATGGCCTGCGGCACGTTCCTCGGGGCGCTGATCGGCTTCGTCGAGATGTTTTTCATCTTCCCGTGGATCGACGGTTTTCCGCTGCTGTGCGTGATGCTCGCGCCGGTGATCGTGCTCGGCTCGTTCCTCGCATCGCGGCCGCAATACGCCGGCGTCGGCCTCGGTCTGCTGATCTTTTTCAGCACCGGTTCGGTGCCGGACAACCTGACGATCTACAACCCCTACACCTTCATCAACGACTACATCGCCATGGTCATGGGCATGCTGGTCTGCGCGGCGGCGGGGGCGATCATTCTGCCGCCGAACAGCCGCTGGTTGTGGCAGCGTCTCGAGCAGGACCTGCGCGGGCAAGTGGTGTACGCGATCAGCGGCAAACTCAAGGGCCTGGCGTCGAGTTTCGAAAGCCGTACCCGCGACCTGATGCATCAGGCTTATGGCCTGGCGGCCGGTCAGCCGCTGGTGCAGAAAAACCTGCTGCGCTGGATGTTCGTGGTGCTGGAAGTCGGCCACGCGATCATCGAGTTGCGCAAGGAGCAGGCGATCCTGCCGGTGCATCCGGCGTATGCCGAATCGCAGCCATGGCGTCAGGCGATCCGGGTCATGGGCCGCTCGCTGGTGCGGCTGTTCCTGCAACCGAATTCGAGCAATCTCGAACGTGCGCTGGTCGCGGTCGATCACGCGATCAGCCGGGTCGCCGCCACTGACGAGCCGTTCGCCCCGCACTTCGATACCTCGGCGCTGCGGCGGGTGAAAAGTTACCTGCACTTCATCCGCACCTCGTTGCTCGACCCGCAATCGCCACTCGCCGCCTATGCCATCGCCAAGCCCGAAGGACTTGCCCATGCCTCGTGAAATCGACTTCCACGGCGTGTACATGCCGACCATGACCCTGATGTTTTTCGTCGCTGCGGCACTGGCCTGGGCGCTGGACCGGTTTCTGTCGGGGTTCGATCTGTACCGCTTCTTCTGGCACCCGGCGCTGTTGCGCCTGAGCCTGTTTACCTGTCTGTTCGGCGCGATGGCGCTGACCGTCTACCGTTGAGTCTGAGAATTGTCCCGATGAAAAAGTTTTTCAGCCTGCTCGCGACCCTGCTGGTGCTGGCCCTGGCGTTGTGGATCGGCCGCACGTTGTGGGAGCACTACATGAACACCCCGTGGACCCGCGACGGTCGGGTGCGCGCCGACATCATCAACGTTGCGGCCGACGTCACCGGTGAAGTGGTCGACGTGCCGGTGCGCGACAACCAGTTGGTAAAAAAAGGTGATCTGCTGATGCAGATCGACCCCGAGCACTATCGCCTCGCGGTGAAACAGGCGCAGTCGCTGGTGGCTTCGCGCAAGGCCACGTGGGAGATGCGCAGGGTCAACGCCCATCGCCGCGCCGACATGGACGCATTGGTGATCTCCAAGGAAAACCGCGACGACGCCAGCAACATCGCCGACTCCGCACTGGCCGATTACCAACAGGCCCAGGCGCAACTGGAAGCCGCCGAACTCAACCTCAAACGCACCGAAGTGCGGGCGGCGGTGGACGGCTACGTGACCAACCTCAACGTCCATCGCGGCGATTACGCGCGCATCGGCGAAGCGAAAATGGCCGTGGTCGACATGAACTCGTTCTGGGTCTACGGCTTCTTCGAAGAAACCAAGCTGCCCCACGTGCGCGTTGGCGACAAAGCCGACATGCAATTGATGAGCGGCGAAGTCCTCAAGGGCCACGTGGAGAGCATTTCCCGTGGCATCTACGACCGCGACAACCCGGAAAGCCGCGAGCTGATCGCCGATGTGAACCCGACGTTCAACTGGGTGCGTCTGGCCCAGCGAGTGCCGGTGCGGATACACATCGATGAAGTGCCTGAAGGTGTATTGCTGGCAGCGGGGATTACCTGCACCGTTGTTGTGAAGCAGGAGGCTGCCGAGTAATCCTTTGGCGAGGGAGCAGGCTCCCTCGCCATAACCGGACGGTGTCAGCCCTGGCAAAACGTCTCATGCAGATGCCGCCAGATCACCCGTCCGGATTCGGTTTTTTCAAATACCACGGTTGAACGCCGATCCGTGTGCAATCCGCTCGCATCGGTCTGCTGTTCGCGGTAACTCACCGTCGCGCCGCCTTCATGCAATGCGATCCCTTGAAGCTCGTCGAGCTCGATCCTGAACCCGCTCTTCTTGCCGCCGGCCATTTGAAACAGCGCACGCAAGGCCTCGAAATCCAGCACTCGCCCCAGCGGCGTCACCATGGAAAACCGGGGCGAAAACCGCGTCAGCAATCGCTCCAGCGCTGCCTCTTCTTCCTCCACGGCAAACCATCGCTCGATGGCCTCATGGGCCCGGATCACTTCGTCAAAATAGTCGGTGTAGTCAGTCATATGGATTTTTCCTGAAGGTGAGGTGAGCGCAGAAGGGCGAGCACTTTTGTCGAGTCGAAACGCAGCACGGCGGCTATCGGCAACAGCGTGAGCAGTGCAGCGGCGAGAAAGCAGTATTTGAATCCGCTGGCTCCCAAGGCGCCAAGCAATGAACTGAGCAGTGCCGCGCCGAGGCAGAAGCCGAGCTGGCGGTTGATATTCCACAGAGCGCTGGAGTGGCCCATTTTCTCCGGCGTGATGCCGACAAATGCCAGAGTCTGCGCGGTGACACTGCACAGACTGCCGCCCAGTCCCATCAGGGCATAGGCGAGGATCAACGGGCCGCTGGCGGGTTGATCGATCTGCATCAGCACGACGATGCCGAGGCATTGCAGCAGCATGCCGACAATCAGCAACGGCTTGGGACCGATCCGGTTGAAGCTGCGTTTACCCAGCATGATCGCCACGCCCGAGGCCGCCGCCCAGGCCAGCATCAGCGCCCCGGTCTGTGCTGCGCCGAAACCGAGATCGTGCAGGTACAACACGGCAATCATGTTGGTGCCGGTAAAGATGCCGGGCACGAACAGATAGATCAGCATCGCCAGGCGCAATGACGGGTTCTTGATCAGTTGAAGATCAAGGACTGCACCCGGTTTGTTCCAGCCATCGCGCTGGTAGATCCACAAGGTGATGACGCTGAGCAGCAGGACACCGCCCGCGAGATGTCGGGTTGCGGGGGCACTCGCCAGACTGACGGCCATCAGCAACAGACTCAGCGCTGCCACCGCCAGCAGCAGGCCGCGGGCGTCCAGTGTCGGGCGCTCACTCGCTGCCTGATCCGCTTTCAACCAGAGCAGGCCCAGGCCGAAAGCGAAAAGCGCCACCGGCATGTTCAGAAGGAAAATCCAGCGCCACGACAATGCCTCAACGATCAAGCCTCCAGCCGCCGGCGACAGGGCCGGCACCATCAGCGCCACCAGCAAAACCACACCGGTGAAGTGCGCGCGTTGTGTCGCCGGAAACTCCCGATAGGCCAAGGCCTGACCGACCGGCAGCAGTAACCCGCCACCCAGCCCTTGCAGCAGTCGCCAGCCGATCAGGCTTTCAATCGAAGCCGCCTGAGCGATAAGCCCGGAGGCGATCCCGAACACCAGCAGCGAACCGAGGATCAGCCGCCGCTCGCCCACCCGTGCAGCCAGCCACACGCTCATCGGAATGATCAGCGTCAGCCCGAGCATGTAGGCGTTGGTGATCCAGGCCAGTTGCGTCACCGAGGCGTGCAACTGCGCCGCGATGTCCGGGTAGGCGATGCTCGCGGCGAACATGTTCAGCAGGTCGAGGGCGAACCCCAACAGATACACCAGCGCGACTTTCGAGCGATAGGCCATGGCAGCTTCCCTGTGATGAGGCGTGCAGGGTAGGGCGTTGGTGGCGATAGAAATACGCTGGTTTGGCTGCTAGTTTGTCAAAATAATTTTGACAGGGAGCGCTGCGAACATGGTCAGCCTGGATCGATTCGATACCTTCAAGGCCGTGGTCGAGGCCGGCTCGCTGACCGCCGCCGCTGATACGCTGGGGCAGACGCGGGCGGTGGTGAGCTTCAACCTCAAACGTCTTGAGCAAGAGTTGGGCGTCACCTTGCTCACCCGCAACACCCGGCAACTGGCCCTGACCGATGCCGGCGAACGTTTTTACCGACGCTGTCTGCGCACGCTGGACGAAGCACGGTTGGCCATCGAGGAAGCGCGTTCGGAGCACTCGCAACTCAAGGGCACCCTGCGCATCACCACGACCGTGGAGTTCGCGCTGGCTCAGGTGGTGCCGGCGCTGGAGGTGTTTCGACAGCAGCAACCGCAACTGAACATTCACCTGTCCACGTCCTCGACCCATGCCGATCTGATCTCCGAACGCTTTGACATGGCAATTCGTCTGGGCCGCATGCACGACTCCAATCTGCGGGCGGTGCAGTTGTCGACGTTCGAGGTGTTTGCCGTGGCGGCGCCGGGTTTGATCGAGCGATTTGTGCCGGTCGATACGCTGGCGGTGCTGGAGTCGATGCCGACGCTCGGGCATGGGCGAGTGCCGGAAATGACGGTCAGCGACCCGGCCGGCACCGAGCATGTCTACCAGCCAAAACCGGGAACCACTGCCATTGTTGCCGACAACTCCGCGACCCTGCGTGCCTTTGCATTGACCGGGCAAGGCGTGGCGATTCTGCCGCAGTGGCTGATTCAGGAAGACCTCGACGCCGGTCGGTTACAGCGTTTGCTGCCGGATTACCGCTTCGCCCAGCAAGGGGTATACGCGTTGTACCCGGACACCCGGCACCTGCCGTTGAAGGTGCGGGCGTTCATTGATTTCATGAAAGGCTGGGGGTGAAGCTCTGCGGTGTCTGCACTGGCGCCATCGCGGGCAAGCCACGCTCCCACAGGTTTAGCGTGGCATTCAGATATCCAGTACGACACAAAAACCTGTGGGAGCGGGCTTGCCCGCGATGGGGCTGACGCGGTTTCAGAGTTGCCCGCGCAAGCCGAAGCGCTTCATCAACGTCGATTCCAGCAACCCTTTCGGCAGCAACGTCGCCAGCAGCGGCAACGCCCGGCTGCCATTGCCGATGCGGATCAGGCGTGGCGGCTTGCTCTGCTGCACAGCCTTGAGCAGCTCGGCAGCAAATTCGCTGGCCGGGGTCGGTTTGTCCTGCGAGGCCTTGGCCCGCGCCCGAATGCCTTCACGCAACGGAAACCACGGCGATTGTTCGTTGATCAGTTGTTCGGCTTCATGCCCGGCATTCTTGGCGAAGCTCGATTGAATCGCCCCCGGCTGCACTTCCAGCACGCGAATTCCGAACGGCGCCAGCTCCATGCGCAACGCATCACTCAACGCGTGTACCGCCGCTTTCGACGCGCAATAGGCGCCGGCAAATGGCGTGACCAGAACCCCGGAGACGCTGCCGACATTCACCACCAGGCCCTTGGCCCGGCGCAGTACCGGGAACAGCGCGCGGGTCACGCCGACTATCGAAAACACGTTGGTTTCGAACTGGCGCTGCATGGCCGGAACGCCGCCGTCGAGCAGCGGCCCCATGGCGCCGTAACCGGCGTTGTTGATCAGCACATCGAGGCCGCCATGTTGCTGGTTGATCCGTTCGGCGAGTTGTTCCAGCGCTGCGCTGTCATTGACGTCGAGCTGCACCGCCGTGAACCCGGCCGCACCGAGTGTCGCGACATCTTCAGCCTTGCGCGCACTGGCCCAGACCTCGTAGCCGGCGCCTTTGAAGGCATCGGCGAGGGCGCGGCCGATGCCGCTGGAACAACCGGTAATCAACGCAACGGGCATGGCGCATTCCTTGTGCAAAGTGTGAGGGGAGGGATCAGTCGGAGAAACTACCCTGCAATCGCTCGGCGCGAAACTCCAGGGTTTGCGGGCGATAACCGGGGCGCAACGGCGGCATCGGCAGGCAGTCTTCCCAATTGCCGCCGGGCTGCAATTCGCCGGGGCCGCGATAGCGCGGGGCGGCGTATTGATTGTCGGCCAGGTTCACGGTGTCGCCCGGCGCGTACGCCGCGATGCGCCAGCGCAGTTCGGTCAGCGGCACGTCGTTGCCGTTGTTCATCTTGAGCAGCAGCGGGCGGTCGGCGGGGCAGTGTTCGGGGGCATAGACGATGCGCAGTTCCAGGCGCGCCAGTTGCTTGACCTCGCGGTTGTCCAGCCACACCACCCACATCGCCACCAACCCGAGGCCAACGGCGGCGGCCATGGACACCGGCAAGGCCTTGGCCGGGTAGCGCAACAGCAGGATCAGCCAGGTGATGACCAGCAAGACGCCGATGAACATGTCGCGAAACCTCGTGGGCAGGGAAGGTTCATCCTACCTAAGCCTGGAGGCGGTTGGCGAAAAAAAAAGCCCCCGCCCAACCCGCTGCGGATAGGGGACGCAGCGGGCTGGACGGGGACTTCTTGTTTTACGGAACGCTTACTGCGCGATGGTTTTCACCGACACGCCGCGTTCGATCGGGGTAGAGCGACCGTAGATATCTTCGAAGCGCTCGATATCGTCTTCGCCCAGGTACGAGCCCGACTGCACTTCGATGATTTCCAGCGGGATCTTGCCCGGGTTGCGCAGGCGATGCACCGAGGCGATCGGGATGTAGGTCGACTGGTTTTCAGTGAGCAGAAACACGTTCTCGTCGCAGGTCACTTCGGCGGTGCCGCTGACCACGATCCAGTGTTCGGCGCGGTGGTGGTGCATCTGCAGCGACAGGCACGCGCCCGGCTTGACCGAGATGTGCTTGACCTGGAAGCGGCCACCCATGTCCACCGAGTCGTACGAGCCCCACGGACGGTACACCTCGCAGTGGTTCTGGGTTTCGCTGCGGCCTTGGGCGTTGAGGGTGTTGACCATCTGCTTGACGCCCTGAACCTTGTCCTTGTGGGCGATCATCATGGCGTCCTTTGTTTCGACGACGACGATGTTTTCCAGACCGATCACCGACACCAGTTTGCCGTTGCCGTGGATCATGCAGTTCTTGCTGTCCTGGATCACCACGTCGCCCTTGCTGACGTTGCCGTTGGCGTCCTTCTCGTTGACTTCCCACAGCGACGACCAGCAGCCGACATCGCTCCAGCCGGCAGTCAGCGGCACCACGCAGGCGCGCTGGGTTTTTTCCATCACGGAATAGTCGATGGAGTTGTCCGGGCAGCAGGCGAAGGTGGCTTCGTCCAGGGTGACGGTGTCGGCATCCTGCTGGCTGCGCTCGAGGGTCAGCAGGCAGGTGTCGTAGATGTCCGGATCATGCTTTTTCAGCTCTTCGAGGAAGCGGCTGGCGCGGAACAGGAACATGCCGCTGTTCCAGTAGTAACCGCCGGACTCAACGTACTCGGTGGCGCGTTTGACGTCGGGTTTTTCCACGAAGTGCGAGACGCGGCTGACGCCTTCCGGCAGCAGCGAATCACCGGTGGACTTGATGT
The DNA here is from genome assembly GCF_021601625.1 of Pseudomonas paraglycinae. Taxonomy (GTDB): domain Bacteria; phylum Pseudomonadota; class Gammaproteobacteria; order Pseudomonadales; family Pseudomonadaceae; genus Aquipseudomonas; species Aquipseudomonas paraglycinae. Next base: position 131,552 of record NZ_BQHR01000002.1, read on the forward strand.
AGCCGTAACCGGTTTCCGGTTTGGTGGCCGGTACGCCGAACAGCACCATCTCGCCGTTTTCGGCGGCAACGGTGGCCAGAGCCAGGGCGCGTTGCAGGGCTTTCTGGTCTTCCAGAACGTGGTCGGCCGGCAGCACCAGCATCAGTTCGTCGCGACCTTCATTGACCAGCATCATCGCGGTCAGCGCCACGGCCGGCGCGGTGTTGCGACCGAACGGTTCCATCAGGATGCGCTGGCATTCCAGATTGCGGCTGGCCAACTGCTCGTTGACGATGAAGCGGTGATCCTTGTTGCAGACCACGATCGGGGTGTCCATGCCTTCGAACACCAGACGCTCGAGGGTCTGCTGGAACAGCGTGTGTTCGCCGGTCAGGGCGAGGAATTGCTTGGGAAACTGCTTGCGCGAAAGCGGCCAAAGACGTGAGCCGCTACCACCTGACAAGATCACCGGAATCATATTGTTTACTCCATAAAATCGATTGGTTAGAGGCACGAACGCTGTGTCGTTTCACTCTTGTTGTTGTTCCGTGCCGGGCAGCGACGGCTGCCCGGTTTCATGTGCTTAGCGAGTCGACACCGGGCGTTTCACCCAGACTGGCGACAGGTTGCTGCCGTTGCCGGTGACGTACAGCACGGCTGCTTCACCGCGCTCCAGGGCGACCGGTTTCACGTCGCCGACTTTCTTGTCACCTTCGTACAGCGCCAGGCTGACTTTCACCGGGTTGATTTCACGCTCGCCACGGCCCTTGGCGGCCACGTTCGGCACCACGTCGGTCTTGCCGTCGGCGGTCTTCAGGGTCAGCGGTTTGTCGCTGAGGTTCTGCACGCGCACCAGGGATTTCTGCTTGTTCTTGAACGGTGGTTCTTCGATCAGTTGCGGCGCGCCGGAAGCGTTGTTGACCAGGGTGTAGTAATGGTCACCGGCGAGTTTCACCGGCAGGGTCTGGCTGCCGACCTTGGCGCTGTAGTCGCCGCCCGGCATGAAGCTGAAGTCGCTGCTGGCCAGCGGCGCGACGTCGCTCAGATTGGTGCTGCCGACGGTGGCGCTGACTTCAGCGTTGCTGGCGTTGTAGACGCGCACGAAGGTCGAGCCTTTCGGTGCAGTCGGGCCGTACAGCGCAGCGTCGCCACCGGCGAAGGCCTGGACCGACAGCACGCTCAGACCCGCAACCAGAGCGAAGCGTTTGGCGAGACGACGAGGAGTTGTAGTGAAAGTCATGGTGTACCTCTCTTTCAGTTTTGCGCCCGATCGGGCGTCTCGGATTTAGTGTTTACAGCTACGTTTTGTTGGCGCGCGCCGGCTTGTTTAAGCTCTGCGACCCACTGTGGGTCGGCGTCGCCGATTTCGTTGTTCACAGGCAGATATCGTTCAGGAAACTCCCAGATCAGCACCTGTGGCGGGCTGTTCTTGAAGTCATCGCTTTTCAGGTAGCTGAGCATCGGCAGAATCGGGCCGTGGCCGTCTTCGGCGTAATTGACGACGTCGCTGTGCAGCGCTTGCTTGAGTGCACCGACGAAGTTCCAGTTCGGGTTGGCGCTGTAGCTGGTGCCGATCAGGGCGACCGGCACTTCGCTGTTGGCGAACAGGGCGTCGTTCCCGGCAGGTTGCTCGACGGCCACGGTGTTGCGCTTTTGCAGCGGCTCCTTGGCCGGCATCAGGTTTTCGAACAGCGGATCCAGCGGCAGGAACAGACGCAGGTCGCCCTTGTGCGTGACCTTCTCCGCCGGGGTGGTGACGAAGCGCTGCGGCTCGCCGCTGAGCGGGAACTTGTCAGCGATGGTCTTGGCCAGGGTGTTGGCGGCGATTTCCGCGCCTTCAGGTGTCCAGTGGGTGTCGGTGCGCAGGAACACTTGCTGACCGTTCTGCTTGGCCGCTTGCAGCGGGCCGAGCAGGTCGGGGGCAAGGATCTTGTCTGCCGCGACACGGGCGTGGAAGTCCTGATAAAGGTTGGCGTGGATGCTCGCCGGTTTCACTTCACCCAGGTGTTCCGGGTACAGGCGAACCTTGGCCGGCACGATCGCCATCACCAGTTTCACGCCTTTCTCTTTCAGGGTCTGGCGCACGCCTTCGACCAGCGCGTAGTTGCCTTGCAGGTTCAGTTCTTCGTTGACGATCGGGTTGAATTCCTCATCGCTGTACAACCACTGATCGCGACCGAGCACCACGCCCGGACGACCTTCGTTGAACAGTTTGAAATCCAGCGCGGCCCAGAGGTTGGTGCCCAGGCGCTTGATCGGAAATTCGTCGTCGTAGTGGGTTTCCACGGCTTTGGTCCAGCGACCGTTGAGCACCGTCGCATCGGCGTTGGTGCTGAAGCCGAAGAAGCTGCGCACCGACCACAGACCGAGCACCAGCAGGGTCACCAGAAACAGCGCGATGTAGAAGATGCGTAATGAGCGGGTCATGTCAGATCCCTCAGAACTGGAAGTAAAGGAACGGCGAGAAGCTTTGCGCCGAGAGTTTGAGAATCGAGGCGATGAACAGCAGCAGGATCAACCCGCGCATCACGTAGCGCGACCAGTCCGCGGTCCAGTAGGCCGGTTGCACCTGGGCTTCGACGCCGACGGTGTAGCCAGGCTCGTGGATGCTCGCCGGGTTTTCGCCCGGGGCTGCCTTGATCATTCCCGGAGTCGCTGTGGCCGGGCCATTGGCCTCGACGTTGACCTCAGGTTTGCTCTTGGCAGGCGGCTGATTGGTGTACAGATCGCGCAGGCCGAAAAACGCCAGAGTCACGTAAGCCACAACCAGGGTCGCGACTTGGAGGCCGGTGAGGCTGGCCTGATTGAGTTCCGACAGCGACCAGTCGCCGAAGCTGAACATCGCGCCGTACATGCGGCCGGCAACGTGCAGGTTCTCGGCGCGGAAGATCACCCAGCCCATGACCACCAGCAGGAAGGTCAGCGCCCAGCGAATCGGATTGAGGCTGCGCGGCGCGGTGTTGAGGCCGAGCATTTTTTCGATCGCCAGCCACATGCCGTGCCACGCACCCCAGACGATGTAGGTGATGTTCGCGCCGTGCCACAGACCACCGAGCAGCATGGTCAGAAACAGGTTGCGATAGGTCATCAGCGTGCCTTTACGGTTACCGCCGAGGGTGATGTAGAGGTAGTCACGCAGCCAGGTCGACAGGCTGATGTGCCAGCGGCGCCAGAACTCGGTAATCGACTGGCTGATGTACGGCTGCTTGAAGTTTTCCATGAAGCGGAAACCCATCATCAGGCCCAGGCCGATGGCCATGTCGCTGTAACCGGAGAAGTCGAAATACAGCTGCGCGGTGTAGGCCAGTGCGCCGAGCCAGGCGTCGCCCGTGGTCGGGTTTTGCAGGGCGAAGCAATGGTCGGCCACCACGGCGAGGGTGTCGGCGATGAAGACCTTCTTGATGAAACCCTGCATGAACCGCGTGCAGCCCTCGGAGAACTTGTCGAGGGTGTGGGTGCGGTTGTTGAACTGATCGGCCAGGTCACGGAAACGCAGCACGGGGCCGGCGATCAGGTGCGGGAAGATCGCCACGAACGCTGCAAAGTCGATCAGGTTGCGGGTGGCCGGAGTGTCGCCGCGGTAGACGTCGATGATGTAGCTGATCGACTCGAAGATGTAGAACGAGATACCGATCGGCAACAGTACGTGGGTGAGGATGAACGGCTCAAGCCCCATCGAGGTCATGATCGCGTTGATGCTGTCGACGCCGAAATTGGCGTACTTGAAGTAGCCGAGGATGCACAGGTCCACCGCCACACCGAGCAACAGCCAGCGCTGGGCCGGTTTGCTGCGCACGCCGGCGGCGCCGACTTTCAGGCCGATCCAGTAGTTCCACAGGGTGACGCCGGCGAACAGCGCCAGGAAGTCCACCCGCCACCACGCGTAGAACACGTAGCTGGCGATCAGCAGCAGCAGGTTGCGATAGCGTTGCCCGCTCAGGTAGTACAAGCCGAGAAAGATCGGCAAGAACAGAAACAGGAACACGTTGGATGAAAATACCATCCCGATCTCTCCATGTTTGAACCAACAGTCAAGGGCCAAAGCCCCCCCAAACCCCCCGTGGTGTTGGAGGGGTGAAACAGTCCTGCGATCGTTCCCACGCAGAGCGTGGGAACGATCAGCCGATCAGCGACTAACTGCCCTTGTTACCTTTCTCGTGCGAAGGGTCGTAGACCTTGGTCAAGTCGCCGCCGAGGCGGAAGGTCTTGAACGGCTGCATGCCGTGCTTCTTCTCGATCACATCCGGCGAACAGGTGTAGAGGGTGCAGAACGGCTCAAGCCAGGCGAATTTCATGTCCTGTTTCAGGTCGGTCATGTCCTGCTCTTTGCCGTTCTTCTTCTCGAAGTCCTCGGGATCTTTCACCCCGGCCAACACCCGGTCACCCAGACGTTTCAGCGCGCCGTTGTTTTCCTGACGCAGATCCACACCGTTGACCTGGGCGAAACTGGCGATCATCGCCAGCGGCGGCAGGGCGTAGTTGTGATAGGCGAGGGCGCGTTGCTGGCGCTTGAGTTCGTTCGGCAGGAAACCGTCGGCATCGACTTGATTGACGCCGACCTTGTATTCCTTGACTGCCCAATCGAACAGGTCGCGGCGGTTGGTCGCGACCGACGTCGCCATCACCGACCAGGCTGCCCAGTACGAGTGGTTGTTGGTTTTTTCCAGCGGCAGGTTGTCCCAGTCGCTGACCACCTGATCGGCCATTTTGCTGAACCAGGCTTCGATCACCTGGGCTTCCTGCTGGTGCTGGGCCAGCGGATGAGAGTCGGAGAACTTCAGGCGAATGTACGAAGAGGCCATGCTGCCCAGCGCCCATTTGCGCATCGACTTGCCGGTGTGGTTGAAATCCTTCGACATCAACGCATCGGCCTTGGCCCAGGCAGTCAACCAATTCAGCGTGCAATCGAGCTGTTCCGGACGACCGTCGCGCATGAACTGCATCACCCGTTTGGCAGTGCCGCGCTCAAGTGTGGTGATGTCTTTGGTGGTGTCGCGAAAGGCTTTTTCCGACTGCACGTTCAGCGTCGCGCGGGCCTTGTCCGAGCCTTCGTATTTGCTGCGAAATTGCAGTGGCCCGGTGTAGGGCGTCGGCATTGCATCGCAGCCTTCGCTCTTGTCGCCGGTCTTGAATTTATCCACAGGCGCGAAGTAGCCCTGTGGAGGACGCAGCGGCGCGGCGGCCTGCGCGGTGCCGGCGAAGATCGCCAGCCCGAGCAGCGTCGGCGCCAAAAGAGTTTTCAGTTTCGGATTTCGCATAGCAGACCTCATTGCCCGACCTGAGCGGTTTGTGGCCCAGCGCCCGGGAATACGTTGCGTTTGCAGATTTTCGCTTCGACTTTCTGTGGCGCGGTGCCCGCTTCCGGGCCCTGGACTTCGACTGCCAGCAGGTTTTGCGAGGCCCAGTCTTCGTCCGTGCGCAACTCAAAGGCGAAACGACCGTCGGTGTCGGAGGTTTCCGGTTTCTCGATCTTGATGTCCTCGTGGCGACCGTTCATGTACCAGAGGGTGGCTTGCAGGGTTTTCACCGAGGTGTCGGCGAAGCGGATGTCGACCTGATGGCTGCTGTTCTGCAGGTTCAGGTTCTCGCTGTTGACCAGCAGTTCTTGTTTGCCGCCCGGCTTGAGCGTGGTACTGGCGGACATTTGCGCCTCTTTGCCTTCGCAGCCGTTGTCGAGCAGCGCCATCATCTGGCGATAGATGGTTTCCTGGTCGAGGCGGTACAGCGGCGAGAATTCCCAGATGAGAATTTTCGGCGGCGTCTTCTGGAATTCGTCGCTGCCCAGGTACTGCAGCATCGAACCTTCCAGACCGCCGCCGGGGAACGCGACGTTGAGAATGTCGGCGCCGATGGCTTCTTCAAGGAAACCGGCGAAGTTGTAGTTCTTGCCGCTGTGCGAAGTGCCGACCAGGGTGATTTGCGGATTGCCGGAATCGCCGAACAGATCGCCGTCACCCGCTTCGCCTTTCGGCTCGGTGGTGAACTGGTCCATGTACTGGATCGCGTAACTGGTGCCGCACAGTTGCCCGGCCATGTTGTGCAGGGTGCCGGTCTTGCCCATGCGCCCGGAGCGTTTGGTTTCGAACTCACGCTTGGGAATGTCGGCGAAAGCCGGGATCTGCTTGACCTTCTCGGCGACGATTTTCGCCGTGCGCTGGGCACCGTAAGGGGTCCAGTGCTGGTCACCGCGGAAGTAGAAATCGTGGGCGGGCAGGGTGTCCGGCAGCGACTCGTTGGTCAGCGGCGACAGGTCTGGCACCACGTAACCCATCTTGGCGAAACGGCCGAGCATGGTCTTGTAGTTGCCCAGTGCTTTCTCGTAATCGAACGCGGCTTTTTCTGCCGGGTTGAGCTTGTTGCGGTTCACCAGACCACGGGTTGGCTGGTAGACGATCACCAGTTCGACGCCTTTGGCCTTGAACGCATCGTGCAGCTGTTGCAGGCGTTTGTAGCCGGCCGGGGTGGTGTTGAACTCGGTGCGCAGGTCTTCCTGGGTCCGGAACAACCAGTCGCCCTGCGCCTGCACCAGAGTGGTGAAGTTCTGCTGGTAGCGGGTGGTGTAGTTCTTCGCGTCATGGGCGGCCGGGCACAGGCTGCAGCAAGGTTCGGCCGTGAATTTCGGCGGCTGGACTTCATCGGCGCGGGCGCCGTTGCTGGCCGCCAGAATGCCCACGGTCAGGGCCGACAGGCTGAGTAATTTGATCAGGTGTGGGTGCATAAAATTATCCTCAGTCCTGCAATTCGGTCTGGCGTTCGACAGGGTCGATCAGCACGGCTTTCTGCTGGCGCACCAGCAGGTCGAGAATTTCATCCTGGCGCTCGCCAAGGATGCCGTTGAAGCTGATGCCGCTGGATTTGGTCGGCGCCAGCATCGACACGCGATACAGCTCGACACTCAGTGGCGAATCGATCGACAGCGGGCCGCTGCCGTTGGCCGCCAGTTCACCGCCGACCACGATCAGCGAAACCTGGGCGTCGAACGGGTCGAGCTTGATGTCACGGTCGGTGTCGGTCAGGTCCTTGATGTGCCCGTAGACGCCGGTCAAACCGTTGGCCATGGCGACGTTTTCGTAGAGGCGGATGTTCACGCTGTTACGAATGCGGATGCCGTGGCGCTTGTTGCTGATGACCTTGTTGCCCCACAGCAGGTTGTCGGCGGACTCGTAGAGGGTGATGCCGTCGGTGTGGTTCTTGTAGATCTCGTTGTAGGCAATGATGTTGTTGACGCTGTTACGGTCGATCACCAGCCCCGAGAGGTGGTTGTCGTAGCTTTTGTTGTTGAAGATGAAGCTGTCGTTCACCTCACGGGAAATGATGATCCCGTGCTTCTTCTTCGTGCCGTACACCGTGTTCTCGGCAATGATCAGGCCGTGGGAGCGGTCGTGCGGGTCGATGCCGTAGACGATGTTGTCCTTGTAGGTGTTGCCCTTGACCACGAAGTCGCGGGTCTCGTAGCAGTAGAAGCCGTACCACATGTCCGAGAACTCGGAGCCGACGATCCAGCCGGTCGGCTCGGGACGCTTGAGCACCTTGGCCATGTTCGGCGTGTACTGGGAAATACTCACGCCGTAGGACTTACTGTTGGCGTAGCCGAAGCTGGCCATCTTGCTGTTGACGATGTAGGTCTCGGTGCCGCCCCAGGCCAGCAGGAACGGGCGGAATTCCTTCGGCGAACGGAAGGTCGCCGGGCCGTTTTCCTTCTCGCGCCAGCCGGTGACCTTGGTGTCACGCACGAACAGCTGGCCGTCGTTGACCAGGAACGAACCGGCCTCCTGGGACAGGCGCAATTCCTGGGTCTGGCCGTCGATTTCGAGGATGCCTTTGCGGCCGACCACTATCGGCAACTTCGCCAGATACACGCCCGGCGAGGTTTCGCTGAAGTACTGCTTCGGCAGCTTCTGCGCCAGCTCTTTCAGGTTCATGTAGCCGTCGTCGACGAAGATCGCCTGCGGGATGCCGTGCTGACGCACCACCCATTCGGCCATCTTGTTGTCGCCGCCGATGAAGTCCTTCAGGGCGTCTTCCTGCATCATCCGGCGCACACTGATCTTGCCCGGTTTGCTGCGCACGATTTTCGCGGCGGCGGCTTCGGCGGTGTAGCCGGAGAGGTCGGGCAATTTCGGCTTGGCCAGTTCCAGCGCTTCGGTCGGCGCGCTGCTGACGGTGTAGGTCTTGGCCTGTTGCAGCTCCTTGGCAGTGGTCACCGGCTTGGCTGGTTCCACACTGGCGAAGGCGCCGGCCGAGGCCAGCAGCATCGCGCCGGCCAGCAGGCTGATTGAGCCTTTGCGGGCACTGTTCATGTCGGGCACTCCCTTGGCGGTCAGCATCAGAAGCGCCAGATCACGTCGATGAACGCGCGGTGCATGTACGAATCAACCTGGCTGCCATAGGCATCACCCGGCTTGAACACACCGCCACGGAAACGTACCAGCGCCGACGGCTCGTCGATCGACTGGCTCAACGCCGCCGGCAGCAAGCCTTGCTTGAAGTACTTGGTGACCACCAGATCCATTTCCTGGCCCAGATCCTTGTTGCCGTCCTGCAGTGGCAGCGAGGTGCTGGAGAGGATCGCGCCGGTGACGTCGTCGGTGTTGTTTTCCACGGCGTTGATGCCGTTGCTGCCCACCGGCTTGTTGCCGTCCACGCGCCAGAACTTGTGGTAGATCAGGCTGGCGTCGTACTGGTCGTTGAGCATCCAGGAACCAAACAGGGTGGCGGTCTGCATGTTGTTCATTTCGCCACGGAAGGCTTCGCCGAAACGGTGAACGCGGGAGCGAGTACCGGTGTAGTTCGAGCGGTTGCTTTCCAGGCCGTTCTGTTCGTAATCGGCGCTGGCGCGGGCATAGGCCGCACCGACCTGCCATTGCGGATCGAGGCGCAGACGCACACCGATGTCGGTGGCCCAGCCGTCGACGTTGTCACTGCGCTTGGCTTGCGCCGGACGAGTGCCATCGGCGTTGAGGGCGTTGACCGTGTCGCGGTCGCCGCTCATGCCGGTGATGCTGCCCCAGTAGTTGACGGTGTTGGTGTTGCGCCAGTTGTAGGCGTCGCTGTCGGCGGTCAGGCCGAGCCAGCTGATGTCGCCGTTTTCTTTCTTGTCCAGCGAATCGCCGGCCACGCCCGGCTCCGGATAGTCGAGCTTGCCGTCGTCATGGGTGTGGTGGCCGCGAATCCCGACCCAGTTGCCCGGCGTCCACTGGTAAGCAGCATCGGCGTAGGCGTGCAGGCGATCCTTGTCTTTCGGTGCCAGCTCTTTCAAGTCGGTGCGGTATTCGCTGAAGCGTTCGGCAACACCGGCGTTGGCCCGCAGCAGGGTGGTGTCGAAAGTCCAGTTCAGGGCTTCGATGTTGGTGTCGCGCCACTGGCCGTCGTCATTGCGCAGACGCTGGCGACCGAACTTGAGGATCTCGCCGGGGTAGGGCGTCAGGCCGCTGTAGCCGACCCAGAACTCGCGCATCGCCAGGTAGTTTTTCTTGGTCTTGCGGTCGCCGTTGTCGGTGGTCTGGGTGCCTTCGCTGTCGGACTGCTGCAGGGTGTCGGTCTCGATGATGTCGGTCGAGGTCACGGCCTGGCCCATGGCGTAGGCGCTCCACGCGCCGCTTTCGCCATAGACCCACGGACGCAGGTCGAGGCCGAGGCCGTTGACGTCGCCGCCGCTGGCGGTGCCGAGGTCGCGGTCGTCTTCGGACTGGCCGGTGATTTTCACTTCGAGGCCGAAGTTCTTCGATTCAGTCATCGCGGCCAGGGTCGGGCAAGACCAGATCAGCGCGAACGTGAGGCCAATGCCGGCCTTCACAAAGGGATTCAATTTCATAATTTTTCCTCGCCGTCTTCTTCTTGCAGGGCGTGCAGTTGCAGCGTGTTCTGGCTCAGGGCGCCACGGGTCGCCTGTTCCTGTTGCAGCAGGCGCTGGGCCTCGGCCAAGCGCTCGGGCGGCAGCTGGGCGGCGAGGGTGGTCGCCAGCTCATCGGCTTGCGGGGTGTTTTGCGCCTTGGCCAACTGGCTGAACACGTAAGCGTTGACTGGGTCGGGCTTGGTGCCCTTGCCTTGGGAAAACAGCTGGGCGATGGCGAAGTCGGCGCTGTTCTGGCCGTTGCGCGCAGCGGTCAGGAGATGGTCGAGGGCCTTCTGTGGATAGACCTTGCCCAGGTAGCCACGGCGGTAGATCTGGCCGAGGTAGTAGTCGGCGGCGACTTCGCGGCCGACGGCTTTCTGGAAATGTTCCTCGGCGACTTTCGCGTCGGCCGGGACCAGTTTGCCTTCGTAGTAGAGCTTGCCCAGCAACAGCTCGGCGCGCGGCTGGTCGGCGGCGCGGCCGTTGTCCAGGTACTTCATCATCTGGTCGACGTCGCCCAGTTCCGGGAAGTCGTAGAGCAGTTGCGCGAGGGTGACCCACGACGCCGGGTAGCCTGGAGCGATCGGTTCGAGCAGCGACTGCGCGGTTTTTTCGTCGGTCTTGCCCAGGGTCGAATCGGCCAGCACACGGGCCACCGAATCCACCCGCTGAGCACTGACGGTGCCGCGGCTGTAACCGGCCTGCAGCTGCTTGATCAGCTCGGCCTGTTGCTCCGGCGCGCCACGTTTCTGATAGACCGTGGCCAGCTCGACGTAGCAGATGTCGGTGGTGTTGATTGCAGCCTTGCAGATCTTTTCCACGTCATCCAGATGCTGGTCGTAAGTGCCTTGGGTGCGATACAGCAGCACCTGCGCCAGACCGGCTTCCGGGTAACCGGATTTGCGCCACTGATCGATCTGCTGCTGGGCGTTGATGTTCGGGAAGCTGTGCGGGTATTGCAGGTACAGCATCGCGAGTGGGATCAACGTGTTGCCTTCGCCACTGGCGGCGGCTTTCTTCAGCAGGCTTTCGGCTTCCTGATGCTCGGCTTCGGTGGAACCGGGCTTGGCCACCAGCAAACGACCGAGTCGGGCCTGGGCACGCGGCGAAACACTGGCGGCGGCGCGGTAGGTGGCTTCGGCCTGTTTCATTTGTTCCGGATCGCGGCTGTCGACCTGGATATCGGCAAGGCCCACCTGGGCTTCGCTGTAACCCAGATCGGCCAGCGCACGGTAGTTCTGCGCGGCGGTCGCGGTGTCACCGCGCTTGAGCGCTTCGTTGGCCAGACGCTGGTCGGGCAGGCCGGCGCAACCGGCCAGGGCGATTGCCATGGCCAGCGTCAGCGGGACCGGCAGGATTCTGATAGGGCTCGTCACGGGCATGTCCTCGACTTAAAGACCGGCAGCCATGGCTTTGTCGATCAGCCAGTTCAGGTTCGGACCACGGTCGCTGTTGACTTCCACCGGGCGGCCGGCGAAGCGGCTGTCCAGCGGCTCGTCAGGCTGGATCTGCACACGGATGTCGGAGGACAGGTCGGCGCTTTTCAGGCTGGTGCTGCTGACGATCTTGCCGGTGCGGGTCTTGTCTTCGCCGGCGATCTGGAAACTCACCGGGGTGCCCGGACGCACGTCGCCGAACTGGCGATAGGAGAAGCGCGCATCGACGGTGGCCTGGGTGTTGCGCGGCACCAGTTGGAAGATCACGTCGCCCTTGCTCGCGTATTGACCGTCGGCCACCAGTTGCTGGGCCACGGTGCAATCGCAGGGCGAGGTCAGGGTGCCGGTCATCTGCTTGCCGAACAGTTCTTCAACCTTGGCCGGGGACAGTTGATCTTCTTCCAGGTGACCTTTGAGTACGTCGAGCATGCTGGTGCTGAACGTCGCCAGCGGTGCGCCCTTTGCGGCGACGCCGTCGGACTTCACCAGGCTCTGCACGGTGCCGTCGCGCGGCATGGTGATGTTCATGCCCGGCACGCTGACCAGACCGGCCTGGGCGTGGCTGACGAAGTACATGCTGTACACCGATTTGAAAATGAAACCCGCCGCCACCAGGCCGACCGCGAAGATACCGGCGCTGAAGGTCACCGCTTTCAGACGCCCGAACGGGGTCATGCCGGAGTCGCCGTCCTTGACCTTGCGCGCCTTGGTGAAGTTGTCGCGCTGCAGGGTCGCCAGCACTTCACCGATGCTGACGATGTCGCCGGCCAGGTGCGAAGTGATCAGGTGACGCAGGGTCGAAATGTCCTGCGGTTCAAGGTTCTGGAACTGGCAACCAGCACGACCCGTCTGGCGGTCGTAGGAGCGCACTTGCAGTTCAACGTCCATGGCCAGGCCGAGGTTGTCGATGACGAACTGCAGACGCGCCTTGTACACCTCGCCGACGGTCAGCGGCAGTTGTCCGGCGTTGAACGCCAGACCACCGGCGGACAGGTCGAGGACCCGCGCTTCAACCGGAGTCCGGTCGGGGCCGAAGAAACGCAGCTTGGCCGGGATTTTGACCCGGGCGTGCTGACGCTGGGCTTCGGATTCATGCACTACGTTGGCGTTGACGGCGGTATTCATGGGGGCGATTTCCTTGTTAATTCAATAGGGGCAGGTCAGACCATCATCAGCAGCACGGCGACGAAAATGCTGCCGGCGGAGAAGGTCATGGTCCGAGACGACCAGGTGTTGAACCAACGTTGAAAGCTGGCGAGATCACGGGTCAGGGAAGTGGGTTGTCGGGTCCAGGATTGTTGGTCGAGGCGGAAGAACACGTAGATCTTCACCAGCGCGCCGACGATCTGGTTGTAATAGAGAATCGCCGGGTAGGCCGGACCGATCCGGTGGCCCGAGCAGGACAGCAACAGCGTCAGAATCAGACGGGTGATGCCGATCCACAGCAGGTAAACCAGGATGAACGCGGTGCCGTACTTGAAGCTGGCGATGATCGCCACGGTCAGGCCGAGCAAGGATGTCCACATCGATACGCGCTGGTCGAACAGCACCACCGAGGTGAAGGCGCCGAGGCGTTTTACACCCAGGCCCAGCGCTCGCGAGTTCTGGCGCAGGTTGTTGCCGTACCAACGGAACATCAGTTTGCGGCTGGCCTTGATGAAGCTCTTTTCGGGCGGGTGTTCAACGGTGTTGATCGCGGCATCCGGCACGTAGAAGGTGTCGTAGCCCAGGCGCATCAGGCTGAACCAGCTCGACTTGTCGTCGCCGGTCAGGAACTTGAATCGGCCCAGGCGCCAGTGTTGCAGCGAGTCGCTTTCGACGTCGGCGATGAATTCCGGGTTGGTGACCACGGTGGCGCGGAACACCGACATGCGGCCGGTCATGGTCAGCACGCGTTTGGACAGGGCCATCGAGCACATGTTGATGTGGCGCTGGGCGAAACGCAGCTTGTGCCATTCGCTCATGATGTAGCCGCCGCGCACTTCGCAAAATTCGTTGGTGGTCAGGCCGCCGACGTTGCCGAACATCTGGAACCACGGCACGGTTTTGCGCACGACGCCTTCGCCGAGCACGGTGTCGCCGTCGATCACGGCCACCACGGCGCGGTCGTCCGGCAGGTGACGGGAGATCGCGCGGAAACCATAGGCCAGGCCATCGCGTTTGCCGGTGCCGGGAATGCGCACGAAGTCGAGTTTCACCCGGTCTGGCGGATTCATCCGCGCCCACAGTGCCTTGACCAGCAGCTCGTCCGACATTTCGACGATCGAGCAGACCACGGTGGTCGGCAGTTCGCAGTCGATGGCTTCGCGGATCACCGAGCTGTAAACCTGCGCGGTGGTCAACGCGTCGATGCGGAAACTGGTGACCATCAGAAACACATGCGACGGGTCCGCCGCTTTACCCAGCTTGCGAACCTTGCGGCGCAGGTGCGGGTAGACGATGTAGAGAAAAATCATGCCGCGTACAAAGTGCGTGGCACCCATCGAATAGCGCCAGATACCTACGGCGCCAATCAGGAAAATGAAGTCCTTCGACTCGGAGTCGAATGTGGACGTGGGCAGCATCAGGGCCAGGCCCATCAGCAGGCTCAGAAACAAAAGCCAGCCGGCGGATTGCAGAAAAAAATGTTTGAGCTTGGACATGACCGTCATCCGAAGGTGATGGGGGCTTCAAGCCGCCCGCCGATTCACGGCGTGCGGCCTGAAGCTCGAGGCTTGCTGCTGCGTTACCAGCAGATCCCTTCGGTACGGCTACCAGCGCTGGTGGCCTTGGACATGAAGCCCACCAGGTCGATCACCTGCTTGCCCTGCGGCGCTTCTTCGGCCAGGGCGCGGAACTTCTCGTCGCGGTTGCCGAGGATGATCACGTCGGAGTTGTCGATCACCGAATCGAAGTCCGAATTGAGCAGGGACGATACGTGCGGGATCTTCGACTCGATGTAGTCCTTGTTCGCGCCGTGGACACGAGCGTACTGGACGTTGCTGTCGTAGATGCTCAGGTCGTAGCCCTTGCCGATCAGCATCTCGGCCAGTTCCACCAGCGGACTTTCGCGCAGGTCGTCGGTGCCGGCCTTGAAGCTCAGACCGAGCAGGGCGACTTTGCGTTTGTCGTGGCTTTCAACGATGTCGAAGGCGTTCTGCACTTGCGATTCGTTGCTGCGCATCAGCGAGTTGAGCAGCGGCGCTTCGACGTCCAGGGAACCGGCGCGGTAGGTCAGGGCGCGCACATCTTTCGGCAGGCACGAACCGCCGAAGGCGAAGCCCGGGCGCATGTAGTACTGGGACAGGTTGAGGGTCTTGTCCTGGCAGACCACGTCCATCACTTCGCGGCCATCGACGCCCACAGCTTTGGCGATGTTGCCGATCTCGTTGGCGAAGGTCACTTTGGTGGCGTGCCAGACGTTGCAGGTGTACTTGATCATCTCGGCGACGGCGATGTCCTTGCGGATGATCGGTGCGTCGAGTTCTTCGTACAGCGATTGCAGAACGTCACCCGACGCCTTGTCGAACTCGCCGATGACGGTCATCGGTGGCAGGTCGTAGTCGGCGATTGCGGTGGATTCACGCAGGAACTCAGGGTTCACGGCGACACCGAAATCAACGCCGGCTTTCTTGCCGGAGCAGTCTTCGAGGATCGGGATGACAACGTTTGCCACGGTGCCCGGCAATACGGTGCTGCGCACCACGATGGTGTGGCGGGTGGACTTTTCACGCAGGACAAAACCGATCTCGCGGCATACCGCTTCGATGTAGTTCAGTTCCAGGTCGCCGTTCTTTTTGCTCGGCGTACCGACGCAGATCATCGACAGGTCGGTGTCGCGAATCGCTTCGGCGAAGTTGGTCGTGCCGCGCAGACGACCGGTCTGAATACCTTGTGCCAGCAACTCGCCCAGGCCCGGTTCGACAATGGGAGATTTGCCAGCGTTGATCATGTCGATCTTGTCTTTGGCAACATCGACGCCCACTACGTCGTGGCCCCGAGCAGACAGGCAACCGGCACATACTGCGCCAACGTAACCCAAACCAAATATGCTGATGCGCATCGCAATTACCTCTGTATATATCAGGCCTTAGAGGGCCGGAGTTAATGGTGTTCAGCGTTCATTAGTGCACTCGAAAGTGCGGCATACAGGCGCCACAATGCCGTGTGCAGGCATACTTAAGTTCCGAGTGTCTAAATAAGTGCACTCAAGATGTGCGCAACCAGGCCTTGTTGTTATGACGTGCCCTGTTATGCAGCCGATCTTCTTTGGAGAAGACTCTTGTGCAATCGTCTTGCGCGCTCGATGTCAGGATGAAAGTCCCGTAAATCAAGCGGTTGGGTGCTCAGGTGAGCACGTTTATAAGGGCGCGGCCATGGCCTTTGTAGGGGATATTAATGGTGCGTATCTCCTGTCCATCGTCTGCTTTGAGACTAGTTAGTCATCTAGACAAGTTGCTGTGACAACTTGGTTACATGGCTATCTGCTCCGCGTAAGTTATCTCGTACAAACTCGGCGAGAATCGTTACCGGTGGTATGAGCTATGCATTCGGACGAAGTTCCTGTCCGCTCATCGCGAAATCTGAAATTTCTTGAAATATTGTCGGAGATGGCACCAGTATCAATTTGATAGCAATTTCGTTTTCGACCTTTAATAACAGGCGAAAAATCACGTTAGATAGTTTTGTGCCACTACGGTGAAAAAATTTAGGTGCCACTACTGAAAAAAATGATCAGTGTCGAGTGAAACTAATCTTAGAAAAGACAGGGATGTTTTTCTGGCGCCAGTAAAATGGCGAAATGTGGCGGGGGTTTTTTGACATCGTGCGAGCTGCACGACTCTTCATATAAAGAGTCGTGCATTAGGCATGCTTTATTCGGGGGCGTGATCGCGTAGAAACACCAGATTATCCGGTTTCGATTGCTCGGCGCTGTAGCGATAACCCTGCACATCGAACTGCTTGAGCAGGGCCGGATCGTTGATTTTTTCCTGGATCACGAAGCGGCTCATCAGGCCCCGGGCTTTCTTGGCGTAGAAGCTGATGATCTTGTACTGGCCGTTTTTCAGGTCCTTGAATTCGGTGTTGATGATCCGCGCATTCAAGGCTGTGCGTTTGACCGCCGAGAAGTATTCGTTGGACGCCAGGTTCAGCAACACGTCGTCGCCCTGGTCGGCCAGCGCTTCATTCAGCCATTCGCTGATGCGCGTGCCCCAGAAGGCGTACAAGTCCTTGCCACGGGCGTTGGCCAGTTTGGTGCCCATTTCCAGGCGATACGGCTGCATCAGGTCGAGCGGCCGCAGCAGGCCGTAAAGGCCGGAGAGCATGCGCAGGTGCTGTTGCGCGTAGTCGAAATCGGCTTCGCTGAACGACTGGGCATCAAGTCCGGTGTAGACGTCGCCCTTGAAGGCCAGCAGTGCCTGTTTGGCGTTTTCCGGGGTGAACGCCGGTGTCCAGCTGCCGAAACGCGCGGCGTTGAGACCGCCGATCTTGTCGGACACGTGCATCAGTTCGCTGATCTGCGCCGGGCTCAGCTCGCGCAGTTGCTGGATCAGTTCCTGGGAATGGTCGAGGTATTGCGGCTGGGTGAAGCGCTGGGTCGCCGGCGGTGTTTCGTAATCGAGGGTCTTGGCGGGGGAAATCACCATCAGCATGAAGTCGTCTCCTTTAATCGTGGGGGCGATTCTAGGGGGTTGGGGCGGATGACTCCAGCTATCGCGTCCATAGGTGATCGGCGGTTTACGAGCCGGATCGGCTATAGTGCGGCGCGGGTTTTGTTATGGAGACACCCTTTGCGCATTGTTCTTTTCTTCACCGCATGGCTGTTGAGCGTCGGTGCCGTTGCGGCGCCGGGCGATATCGCGACGCTGGATCGCGGCAGCTGGCCGGAAAAACTCGACAATCCGACCCTGTTCGATGTCGCCTCGCGGGCGGAAATCCTGATGTTCGCCCGCGGCCTGCTCGGCACCGAAGCGCTGGACGAAGCGGCGCTCGCCCAGCGTCTGGGGCTGCGCACGGTCAATCTGGATGCAATCAACAGCCTGCGCGAGCGCCTGTGGCAGCGGCTGCTGGCCAACTACAACTTTGCCCAGCAAAGCTGCGATCAGGACGCCTCGTTCTGCTTCCTCGTCGAAGACCTGCCGACCCTGCGCGAGCAGGCCGCCAAATTCGTGGTCAGCGACGAAAGCTATTACACCAAGTGGGCCGAGCCGAGCCGGATCTTCCACCTGCAATACCTCGATGAGCTGATGCGCAAGGCTGCGCTGTCGCCGCAGACCAGCAGCGAACTCGATCATTTCGGAGACTACGAGCGCAACGGCGACGACATGCACGATCGCTTGTTTCTGCTGAGTTTCGACAGCGCCGCCAACCTGCAACCGGACAACACCGACTGGCTCGCCGAGTACCTGCGCAAGTCGAACCTGAGCGGCACCTTTTTCATGCTGGGCAAGGATGTTCAGGCGCGGCTGGCCGACCGTTCCGTCAGCAGCCTGCAAGCGGCGTTTTCGCAGCAGTGCGTCGGCGTGCAGGGCTGGGAGTTCCGCTCCCACAGCCACTGGCAGGACTGGCAGGATTCGGTGCGGCGCAGTGCCGATCTGGTCAAGAACAAGTTGCCGGAGAACTACGTGCCGCTGTTCCGTCCACCGGAAGGGCAACGTCGTAGCGATGCCCGGAGCTTTTTCAACAGCCAGGGCCTGCAAGTGGCGCTGTGGGACATCGATGCCCAGGACGGCGCCGGCAAGCTCAAGGGCGCTCCGAGCGCGCAGCGGGTGCTGACCCTGATGCTGCTGTGGCGGCACGGGGTGATCAATTTCAACATGAAGCAGGATGCGGTAAAGACCGCGTTGCCGTGGCTGATCACGCAAACCGCGCAAAGCGGCATCGGCTGGGAAGACTGTCAGGACGCGTTTCGCTGAAAAACGGCAAGAGCCCGGAAACATTGGGCTTGGGATGAATTTTTTGCAGAATTCGATGCAGGCGGACTTCCGACTCTAACGGGGGCAGGGCGGTCCGCCAAGGGCTTTTCGTCACTTTGCAAAATAAACTTCAAAAAAGCGTCAAAGTGCTTTTTTCTGTCACGGGTTTTGGAGTATTACGAAGTCAGACCGCCGAAACCTGCAACACAGGTGGCGTCTTCCAAGACCCATTTTGTGTGCGGTTCACCTGCTATCCCGACAAAAGCTGTGCAGGTGGATTCGGCAGTCACTTCGAGGCGCAGCACCGCCGAGGTATTGCGTCGAATGGCTCCCACAAAGGTGACCGAGTATGGATGATCACGGACGTAGCCCTTCCTCCAACCAGCCAATCCTTTATGTACTCGATACCAACGTACTGATTCACGATCCAAACGCCCTGCTGAATTTCGAAGAACACCACGTCGCGATCCCGATGACCGTGCTTGAAGAGCTGGACAAGCTCAAGAGCGGGCATCACAGCGTGGCCGCCGAATGCCGTCAGGCTATCCGGCTGATCGACAAGACCCTGGGCGATGCTTCACCCGATGATGTCGAACAGGGCGTGCCGATCCAGCGCGGCAAGGGCGGCCCGAAGGGCTTGCTGTCGATTCTGATGAGCAAGCAGGCCGAATCGAACCTGATTCTGCCCGAGCATCTGAACGACAACAAAATCATCAACCAGCTGATCGACCTGCATACCCGCGACCCGAAAAAACCGGTGGTGCTCGTTACCAAAGACATCAACATGCGCCTCAAGGCGCGCGCCTGCGGGATCGACGCCGAGGACTACAGCACCGACCAGTTGGTTGACGACGTGTCCCTGCTGCCCAACGGCTATCACAACATGACCGGCTCCTTCTGGGACCGCGTGAGCAAGGTCGAAACCCGTCAGGACCACGGCCGCACCTGGCATCAGGTACAGCTGATCGACAACCTGCCTGCCGTGCACATCAACGAGTTCATCATCGATGAGCAGGGCTTCGTCGGCTGGATCAAGGAGATCGAAGAAGACAAGCTGCTGATCCTCGACCTGCACCAGGAACCGCTGTTGCATCAGGAAGCCTGGGGCCTCAAGCCACGGGACATCTACCAGAGCCTGGCGCTGTACGCGCTGCTGGATCCGGATATTCACCTGGTCAACCTGTCCGGCGCCGCCGGCTCGGGTAAAACCATTCTGGCGCTGGCCGCGGCGATCGAGCAGACCATGGTCAGCAAGCGCTATCGCCGCATCATCGCCACCCGCAGCGTGCAGGGCCTGGACCAGGAAATCGGCTTCCTGCCCGGCACCGAGGCGGAAAAAATGGAGCCGTGGCTGGGCGCCATCACCGACAACCTCGAAGCCTTGCACATGGATGACGAAAACACCCATGGCAGCGTCGACTACATCCTCAGCAAAGTGCCGTTGCAGTTCAAATCGCTCAACTACATTCGCGGTCGCAGCTTCCAGCAGAGCCTGATCCTGATCGACGAATGCCAGAACCTCACGCCGCACCAGATGAAAACCATCATCACCCGGGCCGGCGCCGGTTCCAAAGTGGTGTGCCTGGGCAACCTGGCACAGATCGATACCCCTTACCTGTCCGCGACCAGCTCCGGGCTGACCTACCTGACCGAACGCTTCAAGGATTTCCCCAACGGTGTGCACATCACCCTGCAAGGGGTGCCTCGCTCGATCCTGGCCGAATACGCCGAATCGCATCTGTAACCGTCAAACCGAACCGGGCGACTGCAAAGTCGCCCGGTTTTTTATGTGCGCAATTCTGACCCCCAGGTTTACAATCGACGCTCCTGATCAGGAGTAATCCCGTGCTGACTCATCTCGATTCCCAAGGTCGCGCCAACATGGTCGACGTCACCGAAAAAGCCGTGACGTTCCGTGAAGCGACGGCCCAAGCGCTGGTGCGCATGCTGCCCGACACCCTGCAGATGATCGTCAGCGGTGGCCATCCCAAGGGCGACGTGTTTGCCGTGGCGCGCATTGCCGGCATTCAGGCGGCGAAGAAAACCAGTGACCTGATTCCCCTGTGCCATCCGTTGATGCTGACCGGCGTCAAGGTCGAACTCAGTGCCGAAGGCGATGACGCGGTGCGCATCGTGGCTCGCTGCAAATTGTCCGGGCAGACCGGCGTCGAGATGGAAGCGCTGACCGCCGCCAGCGTCGCCGCCCTGACCATCTACGACATGTGCAAGGCCGTGGATCGTGGCATGACCATCGAAAGCGTACGTCTGCTGGAAAAGGTTGGCGGCAAGAGCGGGCATTTCCAGGCGGAGCAGCCATGAACCTGACCGTGAAGTTTTTTGCCCGTTACCGTGAGGCGCTGGGCGTGGATTCGGTGAAGGTCGAAGGTGATTTCGCCACCGTCGATGACGTTCGTGCGTTGCTGGCGCAGCGTGAGGGCGCCGAGGTGCTGAGCGAACAGAACCTGATGTGCGCGCGCAACGAAGACCTCTGCCAGCTCGACGAACCGGTGGTCGATGGCGACGAAGTGGCGTTTTTTCCTACCGTGACCGGAGGCTGAGACATGGGCATTCGGGTGCAGTCCCAACCGTTCGATCCGGGCGCTGAAGTCAACGCGATGCACGCGGCCAATGTCGGGGTCGGCGCGGTGGTGAGTTTTGTCGGTTACGTGCGCGACTTCAACGATGGCCTCGATGTCGCCGGGATGTTCCTCGAACACTATCCGGGAATGACCGAAAAAGCCCTCGGCAAGATCGCCGTTGAAGCCGAGGAGCGCTGGCCGCTGTTGAAACTGGA
This sequence comes from Pseudomonas paraglycinae, assembly GCF_021601625.1. GTDB lineage: Bacteria > Pseudomonadota > Gammaproteobacteria > Pseudomonadales > Pseudomonadaceae > Aquipseudomonas > Aquipseudomonas paraglycinae. Next base: position 152,492 of record NZ_BQHR01000002.1, read on the forward strand.
AGTGCTGCACCGCATCGGCGCGCTGGAACCGGGCGAGCCGATCGTGTTCGTCGCCGCCGCCAGTGCCCATCGTCAGGCGGCATTCGACGCCTGCGCCTTCGTCATGGATTACCTGAAAACCCGCGCACCGTTCTGGAAAAAAGAGAACACCAGCGACGGCCCGCGCTGGGTCGAGGGTCGCGACAGCGATCATGCGGCGGCGGATCGCTGGAAGCAGTAACTCCTCTCCCCAGCCTATCTCCCTCGACTCCCGACCATCGGCTGACGCCGATGGTGTTTGTCCAATTGACGGTTTGTACGTAAAAGTCCAGTATGGATTTACAAGTACAAAAAAGGTCTTTTCCCCGTTTCAGCTTTTTCTTCTGTCTTGCCAAACCAACAACAACCCGCGAGAGAACGAACATGAAGAAATTCCCCCTCATCACCGGTCTGGCGCTGAGCCTGTTGGCGTGCAGCAGCGCGTTCGCCGCCGAGAAAACCCTGCGCATCGGTATCGAAGCGGCGTATCCGCCCTTCGCCTCGAAGACCGACAAGGGTGAAATCGTCGGTTTCGACTACGACATCGGCAATGCCCTGTGCGCGCAGATGCAGGTCAAGTGCGTGTGGGTCGAGGGCGAGTTCGACGGTCTCATTCCTTCCCTGAAAGTGAAGAAAATCGACATGGCGCTGTCGTCCATGACCATCAATGAAGACCGCAAGAAGTCGGTGGACTTCACCCACAAGTACTATTTCACCTCGTCGCGGCTGGTGATGAAGGAAGGCGCGAGCGTCGATGACCAGTACGCCAGCCTCAAGGGCAAGACCGTCGGCGTGCAGCGTGCGACTACCACCGACCGTTACGCCACCGAGGTGTTCGAGCCCAAGGGCATCAACGTCAAGCGCTACGGCAACAACGAAGAAATCTACATGGACCTGGCGGCCGGGCGTCTCGATGCGATTTTCGCCGACACCATCCCGCTGACCGACTTCCTGTCGATGCCGCGCGGCAAGGGTTACGCCTTCGTCGGGCCTGAGCTGAAGGATCCGAAATACGTGGGCGAGGGCGCGGGGATTGCGGTGCGCAAGGGCAACACCGAACTGGTCAGCCAGTTGAACACTGCCATCGACGGCATTCGCGCGAGTGGCGAGTATCAGAAAATTTCCGAGAAGTACTTCAAGTCGGACATCTACGGCGACTGAGTCTGAAGACCGTGCAGCCTTCGCAGGCTGCACGGTTTCAGCCCTTCAATTCCTTCAAGTGCTTGTACACCGTCGCCCGCCCCATGTTCAGTACATTGGCTACATAGTTCGAGGCGCTCTTGCCCTTGAACGCTCCCTCGGCGTGCAGCGCCAGCACCAGTTCGCGTTTGTGATCGCGGGTCAGCAAATTCAGGCTCAGTTGCCGCTCGCGTAGCCAGGCGTGCAGGAAAGTGTTGATGCGCTCCTGCCAGTCATCGCGAAACAGCGAGTCCGGTTGCGGGATCAGTTTGCTCGGCGAGAGGAACAGGTCCAGCGCAGCCTTGGCATTTTCGAACAGCGAAATATTCAGATTGATGCACAGCACCGCCAGCGGATGACCTTCGCTGTCGCGCAGCACGGTGCTCAGGCTGCGAATCTTCTGGCCGTCCCAGTTGAGCTTTTCGTACGGACCGATGTTCCGTTCGCTGACGTCGTCGCTGAGCATGTCTTCCAGCGACGATTCATCGCCGATCACCCGTTTCGACAGGTTGTTGGCGATGTAGTCGACCTTCTGCGTGCGCAGGTCGTGCAGCACCACTTCGGCGTGGGGAAAGAACAGCGTGGCAATGGCGTCGGCGATGGCGTGGTAGTTGTCCAGCGCGGCGTCATTCAGCTCGGGCGTGTGTTCGGGGGCGGTCATAACTGTGGAGCTCCAGGCAACGTCAACGCCCCCGTGATCCGGGGGCGTTGCGAGTGTGCCGCAATCCGTCGGGCGCGTCATCCGGGCGGACGGTCAGGCCAGGCGGGCAGGGGCGAGCATGGCGGCGGTCAGGCCGAATTGCTTGAGATGGTCGGGCAACGATTCGCCACGTACCAGCGCCGCGCTGGCCATGCCCATCGCCGGCGAAGTCTGGATGCCGTAGCCACCCTGGGCCGCGACCCAGAACAGCCCCGGCACCTGAGGATCGAAGCCGGACAGCAAATCTCCATCGGTGACGAAACTGCGCAGGCCGGCCCAGGTGCGGGTCGGGCGGCGGATGGTCAGCGTCGTCGCTTCCTCGATCTGGTAAATGCCCATGGCAATGTCCAGTTCTTCCGGCTGCACGTCGTGGGGCTCCACCGGGTCGGCATTGGCCGGTGAGCCGAGGAACATCCCGGCGTCGGGCTTCATGTAGAAGGATTCGTCGAGGCTGACCAGCATCGGCCAGTGATGAATGTCCACGCCTTCCGGGCCGGCGAAGATGAACGCCGCGCGGCGTTTCGGTTGCAGGCCCAGCGGCTTGGCGCCGGCGAGGGCACCGATCTTGTCGGCCCAGGCGCCTGCTGCGTTGATCACGATGGGCGCGCTGAAGGTCTGGCCGTTGGTCTGCACATGCCAGATGCCGTCGGCGTCCCGGCTCAGTCCGAGCACTTCGCAATCGGTCTGCACCTGGCCGTTGTTGCGACGGATGCCGCGCAGATAACCTTGATGCAGGGCGTCGGTGTCGATGTCGCTGGCGGTCGGGTCGTAGATCGCGCCATGGACTTTTTCCCGGCGCAGGATCGGCAGCCGCGCGCAGGCTTCATCCGCGCTGAGCAACTGCATCTCCGGCACCGTGGCTTTGGCGCTGAGGTATTGATTGTTCAGCTCGGCGACGTCACCGGTGAAGTCCACGGTCATTTCCCCGCGCGGGGTCAGCAGCGGGTGCTCGCAGAAGCCGCTGGGCGGATGGTCGAAGAATTCGCGGCTGGCCAGGGTCAGCGCCCGGACCTGCGCAGTGCCATAAGCGGCGGTGAAGAGCGCAGCCGAACGCCCGGTGGAGTGATAGGCCGGGTGCGACTCGCGCTCCAGCACCACGACCTTGCCGTGCTGCGACAGCCAGAAACCGGTGGACGCGCCGGCAATCCCGCCGCCGATGATGATGAAATCTGCATGACTCATGAAAATCTCCGGTGTCAGCGCTGCAATTGATAGACGGCGTTGGCCAAGGCGATGTCTTCCAGGCCCAGACCGATGGAGCGGAAAAACACGTGACGGTTGTAATCGGGACGCTGCACTTTTTCGCTGAGCAGATCCGCCAGGTCACCGAGGATCGCGTTGTTGTCCCAGCCATGTTGTTCGCGGGCGATCAGCATCTCGCCGGCCGAGCCCGGGGTGGTCAGACGATAGTCGCAGAACACCTGCATGTCGTTGAGGCTTTGCGGCGGCACTTCGTGGGCGCGCGGTGCGTTGGTGCTGATCGAGGTGATCAGCGCCGGTTTGCTCAAGGTTGCCGGGTCGATCACGGGGCCTGCGGACGAGGTGCAGAGCATGATCACGTCGGCTTCGGCGATGGCGGTTTCGCGGCTGTCGGCGATGTTCACCCGTGGATCGAGGGCTTGCAGTTGGCGGGCGGTGGCCGGGTCTTCGCTCAAGGTCGGCGAGTACACACTGATGCTCTGCCAGTTGCGCAACGCTTTGACGTAATGCAGGTGCGCCTGGGCGACCTTGCCACTACCAATGATTGCCAGGCGCGCGGCCTTTAACGGGGCGAGGGCATCGACCGCCACGGCGGTGGTCGCAGCTGTGCGGGCAGTCGTCAGTTCGCCGGCATCGCAGAGCAGCAGCGGTTGACCGGTCTGCATCGACATCAGCAGTGTCCACGCGGTCACCAGCGGGCCTTGTTCGCGAACGATGTAAGGCGAAGTCTTGACCCCGTACACGCCGTCTTCCGCCAGCACGCCCAGATAGTTGATGAAGTCCCCGGCACCCTGAGGGAATTCCACCAGTTGCTGCGCCGGTTGCACCGCATGCCCGGCCGCCAGATCGCGGAACAGCTTGCGCAGGATCTGCGGCACATCGATCCGGGCCAACAGCTCGCGGGCCTGGGTTTGGTCGATCACGTAAGGCGTACTGGACATGTCAGACTCCGGAGACTGTTTCTAAACTAATTTGTCCATTATGGACTTTTAGTTTTGTTGAACAATATCCGGGTGAAAAAAAAGCGCAGTCCGTTGCCGGCTGCGCTTCTCTTTATGGCGTCGCTTACTGTGGACGCTTGCGCTCAACCGCCCGCAATAGATGGGTCGGCGGCGTTTCACAGCTGATCTTGCGACCGAGTTTTTCTTCGATGGACGGCAACTGATAGGAGTCGTCTTCACCGGCAAAGCTGATCGACACACCGTCGGCGCCAGCACGACCGGTACGACCGATACGGTGCACGTAGTCGTCCGGGACTTCCGGCAGGGTGAAGTTGATCACGTGGCTGATGCCGTCGATGTGGATACCGCGACCGGCCACGTCGGTGGCGACCAGTACCCGGATCTTGCCTTCGCGGAAGCCTTCGAGCGTCTTGATCCGCTTGTGCTGCGGCACGTCGCCGGACAGCTGCGCGGCGTTGATGCCGTCACGCACCAGGCGTTCCTCGATACGGCGCACTTCGTCCTTGCGGTTGGCGAACACGATCACACGCTCCCAACCGTTGTCGTTGACCAGGTTGAAGAGCAGTTTGTATTTGTCGGCACCGGCCACCGCGTAGATGTGCTGTTCGACGTTTTCGTTGGCCACGTTGGTGACCTCGATTTCGACGATCGCAGGATCGGTGGTCCACTGCTTGGCGAGGTTCATCACGTCATCGGTGAAGGTCGCGGAGAACAGCAGGGTCTGACGTTCGCTTTTCGGCGGGGTCTGGCGAATGATCTGACGAACCTGCGGGATGAAGCCCATGTCGAGCATGCGGTCGGCTTCGTCGAGCACCATCACTTCGACCATGTCCAGATGTACGTCACCGCGCTGGTTGAAGTCGAGCAGGCGGCCCGGGGTCGCGACGAGGATGTCGCAATGGCGCGCTTCGAGGTGCTTGAGCTGCTTGTCGAAATCCATGCCGCCGACGAACGTCATGACGTTGAGGCCGGTGTACTTGGTCAGGTCGGCGGCGTCCTTGGCGATCTGCACCACCAGCTCGCGGGTCGGCGCGATGATCAGCGCCCGTGGCTCGCCCATGTAGCGCTCTTTCGGCGGCGGGGTCTGCAACAGCTGGGTGATGATCGAGATCAGGAACGCGGCGGTCTTGCCGGTGCCGGTCTGGGCGCGGCCGATGGCGTCTTTGCCGGCGAGGGTGTAACCCAGCACCTGAGCCTGGATCGGCGTGCAATACGGGAAACCCAGGTCGTGGATGGCGTGCATCAGTTCCGGGGCGAGCTTGAAATCGTGGAAGCGGGTCTTGCCTTCCTGGGGCTCGACGACGAAGTCTTCGAGTTTCCAGGGAATCACCGGCGCCTTGGGCTTGGGTTCGCGACGTGGTCTGGCCGGTTTTGGTGCTTCGCTGCGGGCTGGCTCGGTGGCGGGCACGGCAGCTGGAGCGGGTTTCGGTTCGCGTTTGGGCGTCGTGGCGGGCGTCTGGCGGTCGGCCTGGCTGGCATCGCTGCGATGACCGGGGGCGTGCGACGGCGCAGTGGGGACTGGCGCGAGCTGCTCAGCCTCGCTTTTACCGAACATTTTCTTGAGTGCTTTGAGCACGGTCATCTCATCAATTGTTTAAGGAATGTACGCCGGCCAGTGTAATGCAAGAAACGGGCGCGGCGTAGTGGGATGATCAAAGGGCGACCCCTGTCGCAATTGTCAGCGCAGGCGTTCGCTCAACCATGTGCCGATGTCGCGAATTTCTTCGGGTAACACTTCGTGCTCCATTGGGTATTCCTGCCATGTCACGGTGACACCATGGGCCTTGAGATACTCATAAGCCGTGCGTCCCATCGAGTTCTGCACCACGTTGTCGAACTGGCCGTGCAGCGACAGCACCGGAATCCGCTGCTGGCTGGCGGACAACTCCAGTTCATCGCTGAACGTCGGCGCGTATGTCGATAATGCCAGCACCCCGCCTAACGGCCCCTGCCATTTCAGAAACGCGGTGTGATAGACCACGGCGCCACCCTGGGAGAACCCGGCGAGGAAAATCCGCGAGGCGTCTATTCCGCTGCTTCGCTGTTCTTCGATCAATTCGATGATGCGGTCGGCAGACGCTTCCAGCTCATCGCGGTCGATCGCCCGGGCCGGGCTCATCGCCTTGATGTCGTACCAGCTCGGCATGGCATAGCCGCCATTTATCGTCACCGGACGGGTCGGCGCCTGGGGCAGGACGAAACGCGTGCTCAGCAGGCTTTCCTGAAGCGCTTCGGCCACCGGCAGAAAGTCGTAGCGGTCGGCGCCGAGGCCGTGCAGCCAGATCACGCAGGCGTCTGCGGGCTTAACAGGCTGAAGAATCAAGGGCTCGGTCATGGCTGCTCCAATTGTGTGCGGGCGCTCTCATTGAGTGCGTGATTTGCGTGCGCGCCCGGTTGATCCGTTAAGAAGATGTCGCAAGGCTGCAAGTTTTGCTATTGACCTGTCACTCAACCGCTTCAGCTGCCGGTGTGGTACGGGCTTTGCTATGAGGTAGTCGTGCAATCGATCTCGCGCCTGGCGGTAACACTATCAGTGAACGCCTGGCGACGGGATAGCAAAGAATCCGGTGATGGATGTTCGCCAATGGCCGCAACGGGCTTAGCGAACGTGAAAGGGCTACCGCCCGTTCGGCCGACTGGTGAGAAGTGAGTTGTCCATGATGTGGATTTTCTCCTACTAGACTCATAGCGAAGGTCCTGCGTCGGTTGACCCCAAAAAAAGCCAACACGGGTCAACAACGCCTCAAAAGGGTGCGACTGGACTCAAGCTCCGACACAACAAGAGCAAAACTGGAGGTTTGAATGAAGATGTTGAAATCCACTCTGGCGATCGTGACTGCTGCTGCAGTACTGGGTGTCAGCGGGTTCGCTCAGGCGGGTGCAACCCTGGATGCAGTGAAGAAGAAAGGATTCGTGCAGTGCGGCGTCAGTGATGGCTTGCCAGGCTTCTCGGTTCCGGATTCCACCGGCAAGATCGTGGGTATCGATGCTGACGTCTGCCGCGCTGTGGCGGCTGCCGTGTTCGGCGACGCGACCAAGGTCAAGTTCAGTCAGTTGAACGCCAAGGAGCGTTTCACCGCGCTGCAGTCGGGCGAGATCGACATCCTGTCGCGCAACACCACCATGACCAGCTCCCGTGACGCGGGCATGGGGCTGAAATTCCCGGGCTTCATTACCTACTACGACGGTATCGGCTTCCTGGTAAACAACAAGCTGGGCGTGAAGAGTGCCAAAGAGCTGGACGGTGCAACCATCTGCATCCAGGCCGGTACCACCACCGAGCTGAACGTTTCCGACTACTTCCGCGGCAACGGTCTGAAATACACCCCGATCACTTTCGACACCTCCGATGAAAGCGCCAAGTCGCTGGAATCCGGTCGTTGCGACGTGCTGACCTCCGACAAGTCCCAGCTGTTCGCCCAGCGCAGCAAGCTGGCTTCGCCGAAGGACTACGTGGTTCTGCCGGAAACCATTTCCAAGGAACCACTGGGCCCGGTCGTGCGTAACGGCGACGACGAGTGGCTGGCCATCGTGCGTTGGGTTGGCTACGCGCTGCTGAACACCGAAGAAGCGGGCATCTCTTCGAAGAACGTCGAAGCGGAAGCCAAAGCGACCAAGAACCCGGATGTCGCTCGTATGCTCGGCGCAGACGGCGAATACGGCAAAGACCTGAAACTGCCGAAGGACTGGGTCGTACAGATCGTCAAGCAAGTCGGCAACTACGGCGAAATCTTCGAGAAAAACCTCGGCAAGAGCACTCCGCTGGAAATCGACCGCGGCCTGAACGCGCTGTGGAACAACGGCGGCATTCAATACGCACCACCAGTGCGCTGATGGTTCTGTCACCCGGCAGGCCAACTGCCGGGTGACGTTCTGTTCCATTATTTCCGGGGCACTTCATGCAAAATTCAATCGGCGCACCAAAGCAGAGGCTCAGCCTCAGCGATCCACGAGTGCGTGCGTGGGTATTTCAGATCATCACCATCGTGGCGGTGGTCTCCCTGGGCTGGTATCTGTTCGATAACACCCAGACCAACCTGCAACACCGGGGTATCACTTCGGGGTTCGACTTTCTGGAGCGCAGTGCCGGGTTCGGCATCGCTCAACACCTGATCTCCTACACCGAAGCGGACAGTTATGCCCGGGTGTTTGTCATCGGCCTGCTCAACACGCTGCTGGTGACCTTCATCGGTGTGATCCTGGCCACGATCCTCGGCTTCATCGTCGGCGTCGCGCGCCTGTCGAAGAACTGGATCATTTCCAAACTGGCAACGGTGTACGTGGAGGTTTTCCGTAACATCCCGCCACTGCTGCAGATCCTGTTCTGGTACTTCGCGGTGTTCCTGACCATGCCGGGGCCGCGCAACAGCCACAACTTCGGCGATACCTTCTTCGTCAGCAGCCGTGGCCTGAACATGCCGGCCGCGCAAATGGCCGACGGCTTCTGGGCGTTCATGGTCAGCATCGTGGTGGCCATCGTCGCCATCGTGCTGATGAGCCGCTGGGCCAACAAGCGCTTTGAAGCCACCGGCGAGCCGTTCCACAAGTTCTGGGCCGGCCTGGCGCTGTTCCTGGTGATCCCGGCGGTGTGCGCGCTGATCTTCGGTGCCCCCGTGCACTGGGAAATGCCGAAGCTGCAAGGCTTCAACTTCGTCGGTGGCTGGGTGCTGATTCCGGAACTGCTGGCCTTGACCCTGGCGCTGACGGTTTACACCGCGGCGTTCATCGCCGAGATCGTGCGTTCGGGCATCAAGTCGGTCAGCCACGGCCAGACCGAGGCGGCGCATTCGCTCGGCCTGCGCAACGGCCCGACTCTGCGCAAGGTGATCATTCCGCAAGCGCTGCGGGTCATCATCCCGCCGCTGACCAGCCAATACCTGAACCTGGCGAAGAACTCCTCGCTGGCGGCCGGTATCGGTTATCCGGAAATGGTTTCGCTGTTCGCCGGCACCGTGCTGAACCAGACCGGTCAGGCGATCGAAGTCATTGCCATCACCATGAGCGTGTACCTGGCGATCAGTATCAGCATTTCCCTGCTGATGAACTGGTACAACAAGCGCATCGCGCTGATCGAGCGGTAAGGAATAGCGCATGAGTACTCATACTTTCAAACCCGACATGCCACCGCCGGCCAAGGTCTTCGGCCCGATGGCGTGGATCCGCGCGAACATGTTCTCCAGCTGGCTCAACACCCTGCTGACCCTGTTCGCGTTCTACCTGATCTACCTGGTGATTCCGCCGATCCTCAGCTGGGCGATCATCGATGCCAACTGGGTCGGCACCACCCGCGCCGACTGCACCAAGGACGGCGCCTGCTGGGTCTTCATCCAGCAGCGTTTCGGCCAGTTCATGTACGGCTACTACCCGCCGGAACTGCGCTGGCGCGTGGACCTGACCGTGTGGCTGGCGGTCATCGGCGTGGCGCCACTGTTCATCAAGCGCGTGGCGCACAAGGCGGTATACGGCCTGAGCTTCCTGGTGGTCTACCCGATCGTTGCCTGGTGCCTGCTGCATGGCGGCGTCTTCGGCCTCGACACCGTGGCGACCAGCCAGTGGGGCGGTCTGATGCTGACCCTGGTGATCGCCACTGTCGGCATCGCCGGTGCATTGCCGCTGGGGATTGTCCTGGCGCTGGGCCGGCGTTCGAACATGCCGGCGATCCGAGTGGTCTGCGTGACCTTCATCGAGTTCTGGCGCGGCGTGCCGTTGATCACGGTGCTGTTCATGTCCTCGGTGATGCTGCCGCTGTTCCTGCCCGAAGGCATGAACTTCGACAAGCTGCTGCGGGCGCTGATCGGCGTGATCCTGTTCCAGTCGGCGTACGTCGCCGAGGTGGTGCGCGGCGGTCTGCAAGCGATCCCCAAAGGTCAGTACGAAGCCGCGGCCGCGATGGGCCTCGGTTACTGGCGCGCCATGGGCCTGGTGATTCTGCCGCAAGCCCTGAAGCTGGTGATTCCCGGCATCGTCAACACCTTCATCGCGCTGTTCAAGGACACCAGCCTGGTGATCATCATCGGCCTCTTTGACCTGCTCAACAGCGTCAAGCAAGCCGCTGCCGATCCGAAATGGCTGGGCATGGCCACCGAAGGCTACGTGTTCGCCGCCCTGGTGTTCTGGATTTTCTGTTTTGGCATGTCGCGCTATTCCATGCACCTGGAACGCAAGCTCGACACTGGCCACAAGCGTTAGGAGTTTTTTCGATGAGCGAAGCAATCAAAAAGCCAGTGGGCCCTGAAGGCATCATTCAGATGCAGGGCGTGAACAAGTGGTATGGCCAGTTCCACGTGCTGAAAGACATCAACCTCAACGTGCGTCAGGGCGAGCGTATCGTGCTGTGCGGCCCGTCGGGTTCCGGCAAGTCCACCACAATCCGCTGCCTCAACCGTCTGGAAGAGCACCAGCAGGGCCGCATCGTGGTCGATGGCGTGGAGCTGACCAACGACCTCAAGCAGATCGAAGCGATTCGCCGTGAAGTCGGCATGGTATTTCAGCACTTCAACCTGTTCCCGCACCTGACCATCCTGCAGAACTGCACCCTGGCGCCGATGTGGGTACGCAAGATGCCCAAGCGCAAAGCCGAGGAAATCGCCATGCATTACCTGGAACGCGTACGCATTCCGGAGCAGGCGCACAAGTACCCGGGGCAATTGTCCGGCGGTCAGCAGCAGCGTGTGGCGATCGCCCGCGCGCTGTGCATGAAACCGAAAATCATGCTGTTCGACGAACCGACCTCGGCACTCGACCCGGAGATGGTGAAAGAGGTACTCGACACCATGATCGGCCTGGCCGAAGACGGCATGACCATGCTCTGCGTGACCCACGAAATGGGCTTCGCCCGCACCGTGGCCAACCGCGTGATCTTCATGGACAAGGGCGAAATCGTTGAACAGGCGGCGCCGAACGACTTCTTCGACAATCCGCAGAATGATCGGACGAAGCTGTTCCTGAGTCAGATTCTGCATTGATCCTGATCGGGCGTTGAAATAAACCCGGACTGAGTTCCGGGTTTATTTTTGCCCGGATTTTGTCGGTTGCCCCGGCTGAACAATCTGACTACCCTGTCAGCAAATTCATCCCATGATTGGATGACAGGGCGAATTTCATGTCAGAAAACTCATTATTGATAAAACGATCCCTAGTCGATCAGGCCCTGGATCAATTGCGACAACGCATCACCGATGGCACGTGGCAGGTCGGTCAGCGTTTGCCGACCGAGCCCGAGCTGTGCGCCGAGCTCGGCATCAGCCGCAACACCGTGCGCGAGGCGATGCGGGTGCTGGCGTTTTCCGGGTTGATCGAAATCCGTCAGGGTGACGGCAGTTACCTGCGGGCGGTGGTCGATCCGATGGACACGCTCAAGGCGCTGTCCAAATGCTCGCTGGACCAGGCCCGGGAAACCCGGCACATCCTTGAAGTCGAGGCCATCGGCCTGGCGGCCTTGCGCCGGACCGATGAAGACCTCGTCGCGTTGCGCGAGGCGCTGGGTGTCGCCGGCAGCCACTACCACGGCGACCTCGACAGTTACATCCGCTGCGATCTGGTCTTCCACCGCCGTCTGGTGGATGCCGCGCACAACCCGACCCTCAGCGAGCTGTATCGCTATTTTTCCAGCATCGTTGGCGCGCAATTGCGCCAGACCCTGAACATCGTCCCCCGTCGACAGGAAGTCTTCGATTTGCACGTCGCCTTGCTTGAGGCCGTCGAGCAGCGCGATCCGGAGCGGGCCAAAGCCCTGTCGAGGCAATTGATCAATGAACCCTGAAACCGAGAAAACCATGTCCCGCCCCGAAGCCGTCAACGCCCCCAAACGCACCGCCGAGCTCGAGGAGTTGTTGATCGACGCCGAAGCCGATGACGAGCAGGTGCAGCAAAGCCATCCGCTGGTGCGTCGCCCGTGGCTGTTGCTGCTGGGGTTGATTCTGGTGGCGCTGAACCTGCGACCGGCGCTGTCGAGCATGGCGCCGCTGCTCAGTGAGGTGTCGAAAAGCCTTGGCTTGTCAGCTGCTCAGGCAGGATTGCTGACGACGTTGCCGGTGCTTTGCCTCGGTCTGTTCGCTCCGCTGGCCCCGATACTTGCGCGGCGTTTCGGTGCCGAGCGGGTGGTCTTGGGAATTCTGCTGACACTGGCCGGCGGCATCATCCTGCGCAGCAATTTCGGTGAAATCGGTCTGTTCGCCGGCAGCGTGCTGGGCGGCGCGAGCATCGGCATCATCGGCGTGTTGCTGCCGGGCATCGTCAAGCGTGACTTCGCCAAGCATGCCGGCACCATGACCGGTGTCTACACCATGGCTCTGTGTCTGGGCGCGGCGATGGCGGCGGGCTCCACCGTGCCGCTGAGCGAGCACTTCGACCACAGCTGGGCCATGGGCCTGGGTTTCTGGGTGATTCCGGCGCTGGTGGCGGCAGTGTTCTGGCTGCCGCAAATCGGCCAGAAGCACGGCGCGCACAATGTCGCGTATCGAGTGCGTGGTCTGTTGCGTGATCCGCTGGCCTGGCAGGTGACCTTGTACATGGGCCTGCAATCGTCGCTGGCCTACATCGTGTTCGGCTGGTTGCCGTCGATCCTTATCGGTCGCGGGCTGACGCCGACCCAGGCCGGCCTGGTGCTGTCCGGTTCGGTGATCATCCAGCTCGCCAGCTCCCTGGCGGCACCGTGGCTGGCCACGCGCGGCAAGGATCAGCGGCTGGCGATCGTGGTGGTGATGGCGCTGACCCTCGGCGGTCTGTTCGGTTGCCTCTATGCGCCGATCGAAGGGTTGTGGGGCTGGGCGATCCTGCTGGGCCTGGGGCAGGGCGGTACGTTCAGCCTGGCGCTGACCCTGATCGTGCTTCGCTCACGGGATTCCCATGTCGCGGCGAACCTGTCGAGCATGTCCCAGGGCTTCGGCTACACCCTCGCATCCATGGGGCCGTTCGCGGTCGGCGTGGTGCATGACTGGACCGGAGGCTGGAACGCCGTGGGCTGGATCTTCGGCATTATCGGTGCCGGGGCAATCCTCGCCGGCCTCGGTGCCGGACGTGCGTTGTACGTGCAGGTGGTCAGCGAAAAGGTCTGATACGCACACACTGTCGGTATTCGGAATGCGAATGCCGATAGTGTTTCGGGCGTTTGCGGATTATCGTGCTGGCAATCTGTACCTTTCCTGGAGATTGCCCATGAGTGAAGAAGCCCACAGCGCCCTGATCACCCGTTTCTACCAGGCTTTCCAGCGCCTCGACGCCGAGGCCATGGCCGCCTGCTACACCGACGACGTAGTGTTCAGCGATCCGGCCTTCGGCGAGTTGCGCGGCCGCGATGCCGGCGACATGTGGCGCATGCTCACTACCCGCGCCAAGGACTTCTCCCTGACCTTCGACAACGTCCGCGCCGACGAGCGCAGCGGCGGCGCCCACTGGGTAGCGACGTACCTGTTCAGCCAGACCGGCAACATCGTCATCAACGACATCCAGGCACGTTTCGTCTTCCGTGACGGCAAGATCTGCGAACACCACGACTACTTCGACCTGTGGCGCTGGTCGCGCCAGGCGCTGGGCTTCAAGGGCCTGCTCCTTGGCTGGACGCCGCTGGTGCGCAACGCCGTCCGCGCCCAGGCGCTGAAAGGGCTGAAGGCATTTCAGGCGAGTCGCTGATAAGATCGCGGCCTGTTTTCCTTACGCCTGAATTGTCCCGTGACCAGCCTTAGCGAAAATCCTCTCGATGCCGACGTTCCAGTGAGCAAGTCCTGGTTCGTCTACCTCGTACGCGCCGCCAACGGTTCGCTGTACTGCGGGATCAGCGATGATCCCGTGCGCCGTTTCGCCAAGCACCAGAGCGGCAAGGGCGCACGGTTCTTTCTCTCAAGCCCGGCGATGGCGCTGGTCTACACCGAGCGTTGTCGCGACAAGGGTGATGCGTTGCGCCAGGAGCGGTTGATCAAGAAGCTCAGGAAGAGTGCGAAGGAGTGTCTGGTGGCGTCTTATCGGCACGACTGAATGAGTCCTCGAACTTTTAGATATCCCTCTCGTGGAGGCGGCACGTTGCATAAACGACAGGCAAGAAAAAACCGCCCTTGCAGGCGGTTTTTTCTATAAACCTCGGTTTGCGGCCGGGGGTTATTGCATCTCACTGGATACACTGGCGCAGCTGAAGACTATTCGCCTTTGCGCCCATTATCAACCTGACTGATCAGTTCCCATCAGCCGGATCCGTAGGCTGCGAACGAATTGCGCGCTAAGCTGCTGGCTCACTTTCTGTGCGGCGGAGCCGAGCATGTCCGAGTTGATTCTGCATCATTACCCGACCTCTCCATTCGCCGAAAAGGCCCGGCTGCTGTTGGGTTTCAAGGGCCTGTCCTGGCGCTCGGTGCACATCTCGCCGGTGATGCCGAAACCGGACCTGACCGCCCTGACAGGTGGCTACCGCAAGACTCCGGTGCTGCAGATCGGCGCCGACATCTATTGCGACACCGCGCTGATCGCCCGCCGCCTCGAGCAGGAGAAGGCTCAGCCTTCGTTCTTCCCGGAAGGTCAGGAAATGATTGCCGCCAGTTTTGCCGCCTGGGCCGATTCGGTGGTGTTCCAGCACGCGGTGAGCCTGGTGTTCCAGCCGGAATCGGTGGCAGTGCGTTTCGGCAAATTGCCGCCGGAAGCGATCAAGGCGTTCCTTGCCGATCGGGCCGGACTGTTCAGTGGTGGCAGCGCAACCAAGCTTTCAGCGGAGCAGGCCAAGCACAATTGGCCGACACTCATGGCGCGTCTGGAGCAACAGTTGCAGCGCGAAGACGGTGACTTCCTGTTCGGCGAGCCGTCGATTGCCGACTTCGCCATGGCCCATCCGCTGTGGTTCCTCAAGGCCACGCACGTGACGGCGCCCTTGGTGGATGCTTATCCGGCGGTCTCGGCTTGGCTGGGGCGTGTGCTCGGTTTTGGCCATGGCGCGGCCAGCGAGATGAGCTCCGAAGAAGCACTGGATATCGTGCGCTGTTCGAAGCCAGCGGCGTTGCCGGACGAAGAGTTCACTGATCCAAACGGGTTCGTGGCCGGTCAGCAGGTGCTGATCGCAGCGACAGACTACGGCGTTGATCCGGTGGCCGGTGAGCTGGTGTTTGCCGGTCGCGAGGAGCTAATCCTGCGCCGTGAAGACGAGCGAGGCGGGTTGGTGCATGTGCACTTCCCGCGTTTCGGTTTCCGAATCGAGAAACGCTGAAACAACTGAGGGAGCCGATTGGCTCCCTCGTTCATTTCAGTGCAGCGAGAATCTCGTCCGGATCAAACCCGCGAATCAACGTGCCATTGACGTCGATCAGCGGAATCCCGCGTCCGCCCAGCGCTTCGTACGCCTTGCGTGCCTCGGCATCCTTCTCGATATCGAATTCCTTGAACGGAATGCCTTTCTGATCGAGAAAGCGCTTGGTCTGCTTGCAGTAGCCGCACCAGTCCGTGGCGTACAGCACGACATGGGCGTTGGCGCGGACTTGCTCGGACGCCATCTGCGACGGGTTGAAGAGCCGCTCGATCTTGCCCCAGTTCTGATAGACCACGACCACCAGCAGAACCAGCAGAACCTTTTTCAGCACATTGCCGAGCATCAGTTGCGACGCTTCAACTGATCGGTGAGCGAGGTCGGCAGGCCTTTGATGACCAGCGTCCCGGCCTCTTCGTCGTATTCGATCTTCGAGCCCAGCAGGTGGGCTTCGAAGCTGATCGACAGGCCTTCGGCGCGACCAGTGAAGCGGCGGAACTGGTTGAGCGTGCGTTTATCCGCCGGAATCTCCGGCGACAGGCCGTAATCCTTGTTGCGGATGTGATCGTAGAAGGCTTTCGGGCGCTCTTCGTCGATCAGCTCCGAGAGTTCTTCCAGGCCCATGGGTTCGCCAAGCTTGGCCTGGCTGCTGGCGTAGTCGACCAGGGTCTTGGTCTTCTCGCGGGCGGAATCTTCCGGCAGGTCTTCGCTCTCGACGAAGTCGCTGAAGGCCTTGAGCAGGGTGCGGGTTTCGCCCGGGCCATCGACGCCTTCCTGGCAGCCGATGAAGTCGCGGAAGTACTCCGAAACCTTCTTGCCGTTCTTGCCCTTGATGAACGAGATGTACTGCTTGGACTGCTTGTTGTTCTGCCACTCTGAAACGTTGATCCGCGCCGCCAGGTGCAGTTGACCGAGGTCGAGGTGGCGCGACGGGGTCACGTCCAGTTGATCGGTCACCGCCACGCCTTCGCTGTGGTGCAGCAGGGCGATGGCCAGGTAATCGGTCATGCCTTGCTGATAGTGGGCGAACAACACATGGCCGCCGACCGACAGGTTCGACTCTTCCATCAGCTTTTGCAGGTGTTCGACCGCGACTTTGCTGAACGCGGTGAAGTCCTTGCCGCCTTCCATGTACTCCTTCAGCCAGCCGCTGAACGGGAACGCACCGGACTCCGGATGGAACAGGCCCCAGGCTTTGCCCTGTTTGGCGTTATAGCTCTCGTTGAGATCGGCGAGCATGTTCTCGATGGCTGCGGACTCAGCCAGTTCGGAGTCACGGGCGTGCAGGACTGCGGGTGTGCCGTCGGGTTTTTTGTCGATCAAATGGACGATGCAATGACGGATCGGCATAGGCTTCTCGGCTGGTGGAAGGGAGGAGGGCGGGCTCCCCCGAAAAAGCGCCCAGTGTACCGCAACCACTGGATTTGGCGCGGGGTGAAGGGCAAATCCGGGTCACCCGACGGCCCTTATGCATTTATTTACCGATTTAGCGCAATAAACCTGACCATTTGGCTAGCTAGAGGCGGATATTTCCTTGTCTCTGTGCTAGTTTTGCCCGGTCTTGTGCGAAGTCACCGCGACAAGCATGCATTCAGCTTTTGTCAGGTCGAACCAAACCTTGATTTCGGCATCTATAACCCCGACTCGTCGTGGTTATCGCCGAGGGTGCCAGATCCAGAAGATCGGGCTCGATGGCTGACACTGCACTCTGCAATCCATATGAATTTGATAGGGAAGGAACACTACATGGCTCTTACTAAAGACCAACTGATCGCCGACATCGCTGAAGCTATCGACGCGCCGAAAACCACCGCGCGTAACGCTCTGGACCAACTGGGCCAAATCGTTGCCGATCAGCTGGAAAACGGCGGCGAAATCACCTTGCCAGGTATCGGCAAGCTGAAAGTGACCGAGCGTCCTGCCCGCACTGGCCGTAACCCATCGACTGGCGCTGCCATCGAAATCCCTGCCAAGAAAGTGATCAAGCTGGTTGTGGCCAAAGGCCTGACCGACGCTGTGAACAAGTAAGACGCAGCGATAAAAAAACCGTGCACCGGAGCGATCCGGGCACGGTTTTTTTGTGCCTGCCGATTGTGTTTCAGCAGTGGCGGCGGCTGCTTTGCGCTCAAGCGCCGCCCCGGTTGAAACGTCTTACTTGCGAACCCAGCGTTCGCGCCGCCAGATCTGCTGTTCGGACTTGGTCTGGAAGGTCCAGGCGACGAAGCGACTCTGTTTCTGCCCCTGGGACATTTCCACCACCTGGCTTTCCAGCGCGCCGGCCTTTTTCAGTGCGGTTTCGATGGCAGGCAGGTTCGAAGCTTTCGAGACCAGGGTGCTGAACCACAACACCTTGTGCGCAAAATTCGCACTTTCGGCGATCAGTTGCGTCACGAAACGCGCTTCGCCGCCCTCACACCACAGCTCGGCCGACTGACCGCCGAAGTTCAGCACCGGCAGTTTGCGTTTCGGATCGGCCTTGCCCAGGGCTCGCCATTTACGCTCGCTGCCCTTGGTGGCTTCTTCCATCGACGCGTGGAACGGCGGGTTGCACATGGTCAGGTCAAAGCGCTCGCCGGGCTCCAGCAGGCCGATCAGGATGTGCTTGCGGTTTTCCTGCTGGCGCAGCTGGATGACCTTGTTCAAGTCGTTGGACTGGACGATGGCCCTGGCAGCAGCCACGGCGGTCGGATCGATCTCCGAGCCCAGGAAGTGCCAGCGATATTCGCTGTTACCGATCAGCGGGTACACGCAGTTGGCGCCCATGCCGATATCCAGCACGTTGACGATGGCGCCGCGCGGAACCACGCCGTCGTTGTTGCTGGCCAGCAGGTCAGCCAGGAAGTGGATGTAGTCGGCGCGGCCCGGCACCGGCGGGCACAGATAATCGGCCGGGATGTCCCAATGCTGGATGCCGTAGAACGATTTGAGCAACGCCCGGTTGAACACACGCACTGCATCGGGACTGGCGAAGTCGATGCTTTCCTTGCCGTACGGGTTGGTGATCACGAACTTCGCCAGTTCCGGCGTGGTCTTGATCAGCGCCGGGAAGTCGTAACGACCCTGATGGCGATTGCGCGGGTGCAGGCTGGCCTCTTTACGCGGCGCCACGGGCTTGGCCGGGGTGGCGGAGTCAGGCTTCTTGCGCGCAGGTTTCGGTGTGCGTGGGGCGTTCATGGGCGTGGTCGATTCGGGTAGGGCTGAAAGTGGCAGCCATTGTCCCACAGGGAGCCGTGTTGTTGGCCGGAAAAGTGCCGGGCACAAAAAAGGGAGGCCGTTGCGGGCCTCCCTTTTTCAGTGCGATTTGCCGTTACAGGCTGGCAATCCGCGCGTGCTGCTCGGCCAGCTTGGCCAAAGCCTGTTCGGCTTCGGCCAGTTTGGCGCGTTCCTTCTCGATGACTTCGGCCGGGGCCTTGTCAACGAAACCGGCATTGGACAGCTTGCCGCCAACCCGCTGGACTTCGCCCTGCAGACGCAGAATTTCCTTGTCCAGACGCGCCAGCTCGGCGTTCTTGTCGATCAGACCGGCCATCGGTACCAGCACTTCCATCTCGCCAACCAGCGCGGTCGCGGACAGCGGCGCTTCTTCGCCGGCGGCCAGTACGGTGATCGATTCCAGACGCGCCAGCTTCTTCAGCAGCGCTTCGTTCTCGGTCAGGCGGCGCTGGTCTTCAGCGGTGACGTTTTTCAGGTAGATCGGCAGCGGTTTGCCCGGGCCGATGTTCATTTCGCCACGGATGTTACGCGTGCCGAGCATCAGGCCCTTGAGCCATTCGATGTCGTCTTCGGCCGCCGGATCGATGCGCTCTTCGTTGGCCACCGGCCACGCTTGCAGCATGATCGTCTTGCCCTGAATGCCGGCCAGCGGCGCAATGCGCTGCCAGATTTCTTCAGTGATGAACGGCATGAACGGATGCGCCAGACGCAGCGCCACTTCCAGTACGCGAACCAGCGTGCGGCGAGTGCCGCGCTGACGCTCGACCGGCGCGTTTTCGTCCCACAGCACTGGCTTGGACAGTTCCAGGTACCAGTCGCAGTACTGGTTCCAGATGAACTCGTACAGCGCTTGCGCCGCCAGGTCGAAACGGAACTGATCCAGTTGACGGGTCACTTCGGCTTCGGTGCGTTGCAGTTGCGAGATGATCCAGCGGTCCGCCAGCGACAGCTCGTAGGCTTCGCCGTTCTGGCCGCAGTCTTCGCCCTTGTCCAGAACATAACGCGCGGCGTTCCAGATCTTGTTGCAGAAGTTGCGATAGCCTTCGACGCGGCCCATGTCGAACTTGATGTCGCGGCCGGTGGACGCCAGCGAGCAGAAGGTGAAGCGCAGGGCGTCGGTGCCGTAGCTGGCGATGCCGTCGGCGAACTCGTCGCGGGTCTGCTTCTCGATCTTCTTCGCCAGTTTCGGCTGCATCAGACCGGAAGTGCGTTTCTGCACCAGGGTTTCGAGCTCGATACCGTCGATGATGTCCAGCGGGTCCAGGACGTTGCCCTTGGACTTGGACATCTTCTGGCCCTGGCCATCACGCACCAAGCCGTGCACATAAACAGTCTTGAACGGAACCTGCGGCGTGCCGTCCTCGTTCTTGATCAGGTGCATCGTCAGCATGATCATCCGGGCAACCCAGAAGAAAATGATGTCGAAGCCGGTGACCAGCACGTCGGTGGAGTGGAATTTCTTCAGGAACTCGGTCTTTTCCGGCCAGCCCAGGGTGGAGAAGGTCCACAGGCCCGAACTGAACCAGGTGTCGAGAACGTCGTTGTCCTGTTGCAGCGCAACGTCCGGACCGAGGTTGTGCTTGGCGCGCACTTCGGCTTCGTCGCGACCGACGTAGACCTTCCCTGACTCGTCGTACCAGGCCGGAATCCGGTGGCCCCACCACAGCTGACGGCTGATGCACCAGTCCTGGATGTCGCGCATCCACGAGAAGTACATGTTTTCGTACTGCTTCGGCACGAACTGGATACGGCCGTCTTCAACGGCAGCAATCGCAGGCTCGGCCAGCGGCTTGGTGGAAACGTACCACTGGTCGGTCAGCCACGGCTCGATGACGGTGCCGGAGCGGTCGCCTTTCGGTACTTTCAGGTTGTGGTCGTCGACGCTCACCAGCAGGCCGGCGGCGTCGAATGCGGCAACGATCTGCTTGCGCGCTTCGAAACGCTCGAGACCGGCGTATTCGGCCGGAATCTTGCCGTCGATGCTGTCGTTCAGCGTGCCGTCGAGGTTGAACACTTGCGCTGCCGGCAGCACGTTGGCGTTCTTGTCGAATATGTTCAGCAGCGGCAGGTTGTGGCGCTTGCCGACTTCGTAGTCGTTGAAATCGTGGGCCGGGGTGATTTTCACGCAGCCGGTGCCGAATTCAGGATCGCAGTAATCGTCGGCGATGATCGGGATGCGGCGGCCGACCAGCGGCAGCTCGACAAACTTGCCGATCAGGGCTTTGTAGCGCTCGTCGTTCGGGTTCACCGCGACGGCGGAGTCGCCGAGCATGGTTTCCGGACGGGTGGTCGCGACGATCAGGAAATCGTTGCCTTCAGCGGTTTTCGCGCCGTCGGCCAGCGGGTATTTCAGGTTCCACAGGAAACCTTTCTCGTCGTGGTTTTCCACTTCGAGGTCGGAAATCGCCGTGTGCAGCTTGGTGTCCCAGTTGACCAGACGCTTGCCGCGATAGATCAGACCGTCTTCGTGCAGGCGCACGAAGGCTTCTTTAACGGCTTCCGAGAGGCCGTCATCCATGGTGAAGCGCTCGCGGCTCCAGTCCACGGACGAGCCGAGGCGACGGATCTGACGGCTGATGTTGCCGCCGGACTGATCCTTCCACTCCCAGACTTTCTCGAGGAATTTTTCCCGGCCCAGATCGTGGCGGTTCTGGCCCTGGGCTTCAAGCTGACGCTCCACCAGCATCTGCGTGGCGATACCGGCGTGGTCGGTGCCCGGCTGCCACAGGGTGTTGCGACCCTGCATGCGGCGGAAACGGATCAGGGCGTCCATGATCGCGTTGTTGAAACCGTGACCCATGTGCAGGCTGCCGGTGACGTTCGGCGGCGGGATCATGATGGTGTAGGAGTCGCCCGCGCCTTGCGGGGCGAAGTAGTTCTCGGACTCCCAGGTGTTGTACCAGGAAGTTTCAATGGCGTGCGGCTGGTAGGTCTTATCCATGCGCGGCGGGACCCTATTGGCATTTATTCAGGAAAAGCCGGGAAGTATAGCGGGGCATGGGGCGCAGGGCGAGCGGGGCGGTCCGGGTGGAGACTTAAATGTGGGAGCAGGCTTGCCAGCGATGCAGGCGCCGCGGTTTTTCTGGAAAACCGCAGTGATGCTATCGCTGGCAGGTCAGCTCCCACAGGAGATTGGGGGATTATTCGTATTGGCCGAGAAGCCGTTCCATCCGCGCCTCGAGGCGACGTTTGATTTCGGTTTCGATGTGCGGAGCGAAGTCGTCGATCACGTCCTGCATGATCAATTGCGCCGCGGCGCGCAGTTCGCTGTCCAGGTGCAGGATAGCGTCGGGGCCTTTCTCCACAGGCGCAGCAGCAGGTTGCGGAGCAGGCGTTGGCGCGGGTGCAGCCTCGACGGCTTGCGGTGTGTTGTCGACCGAATCGAACAACATCGGAATCTGTTCCTGTTCGCCATCATCGACCGTGTCGGTCAGCAGTGGCGGTTGCAGGTTGTCATCCCCGAGCAACTGGCGGATCGACTCGAGGTCATCCAGCAGGTGCGTGGGTTTTTGCAGCGGTTTTGGAGTGTCCATCGGCGTACTCAGAGTCGCTGTAAACGGTGGTCTTGCAGAGGATAGCCCTGTTCGCGGTAGAAACGGAAACTCTCCCGCGCCGCAGTGCGGATCGCCGGATCTTCCACCACCACCTCGGCCACCCGGGCGAATTGGTTGGCGAAAACCGGGACTTTCAGGTCGAGGTTGACCAGCAAGTCTGTGTGCTGGCCGCAGTCATCGCCCAGTCCCAGCACGATCAGTCCTTCCGGTTCGCTTTCAGCCGGGCCGTGAGGCACGAAGGTTTCGCCCTTGAACGCCCACAGTCGCGCATCGAGATCATCACGCTGGGCGGCATCGCTGCAATGCAGGTAGATGCGATGGCCCATGCGCCAGGCTTTATCGGTGAGCTTGCAGGCAAAGTCCAGGCGAGCCGAAGGATCGGCGCTGGGCAGGATGTAAAAGTCGACTTTGGTCATTGCGGTTCCTGAGCTGCAAGCAGCGCCCCTCAAGAGAGGCGCCGCTCGCAGTCATCGGTTTCAGGCTTTGGCGCGGTCCAGCAGGTACTGGGTCAGCAGCGGAACCGGACGGCCAGTGGCGCCCTTGTCCTTGCCGCCGCTGGTCCAGGCGGTGCCTGCGATGTCCAGGTGCGCCCAGTTCAGGTTTTTGGTGAAGCGCGACAGGAAGCAGGCAGCGGTGATGGTGCCGGCCTTAGGACCGCCGATGTTGGCGATGTCGGCGAACGGACTGTCCAGCTGCTCCTGGTATTCATCGAACAGCGGCAGTTGCCAGGCGCGGTCGTCGGCAGCCTTGCCGGCGCTCAGCAGTTGCTCGATCAGCTCGTCGTTGTTGCCCAGCAGGCCCGACGTGTGGGCGCCCAGCGCAACGACGCAGGCACCGGTCAGGGTGGCGATGTCGATTACCGCTTGCGGCTTGAAGCGCTCGGAGTAGGTCAGGGCATCGCACAGCACCAGACGGCCTTCGGCGTCGGTGTTGAGGATTTCCACGGTCTGGCCGCTCATGGTGGTGACGATGTCGCCCGGACGCGAAGCGGTGCCGCTTGGCATGTTTTCGGCGCAGGCCAGGATGCACACCAGGTTGATCGGCAGTTTCAGTTCCAGCACGGCGCGCAGGGTACCGAACACGCTGGCGGCGCCACCCATGTCGTACTTCATCTCGTCCATACCGGCGCCCGGTTTCAGGCTGATGCCGCCGGTGTCGAAAGTGATGCCTTTACCAACCAGCGCGTACGGCTTCTCGGATTTCTTGCCGCCGTTGTATTGCATGACGATCAGGCGCGGCGGCTGGGCGCTACCCTGGCCGACGGCGTAGAACGAACCCATGCCCAGCGACTTGATCTTCTTCTCGTCGAGGACTTCGACTTTCAGATCCTTGAACTCTTTGCCGAGGTTCTTGGCTTGCTCGCCGAGGAAAGTCGGATGGCAGATGTTCGGCGGCAGATTGCCCAAGTTACGGGTGAACGCCATGCCGTTGGCGATCGCGGTGGCGTGGTTCACGGCGCGCTGCACTTCGGCCTGAGCGGCCTTGATGGTCAGCAGGGTGATCTTCTTCAGGGCGCGCGGTTCGGCTTTCTGGCTCTTGAACTGGTCGAAGGTGTATTCGCCGTCGACCAGGGTTTCTGCCAGCAGGCGGGTCTTGCCGTAGCTGTCGCGGTTCTTGACGATGATTTCATCGAGTGCCAGGACGGCATCGCTGCCGGCCAGGCCTTTAAGGGTGTTGAGGATGCCGGCGACGATCTTGCGGAACGGACGGTCGCCCAGCTCTTCATCCTTGCCCACGCCGACCAGCAGCACGCGTTCGGCTTTCAGGTTCGGCAGGCTGTGCAGCAACAGGCTCTGGCCGACCTTGCCGGCCAGATCGCCACGCTTGAGCACGGCGCTGATGGCGCCACCGCTCAGTTCGTCGACCTGCCTGGCGGCAACACCGAGTTTGCGGCCTTCGCCGACGGCAACCACCAGGGTGGCGGTTTTCAACGTTTCTGGGCTAACGCTTTTTACAACCAGTTCCATGTCCGGATCCCTGAATGAATGGTCAACACGCAGGCGTTCGACGGTGCCCGCCGTCGCCTGCTTATAGAGAGAAGAGGCGCAGGCCAGCGCCTGCGACAGAGGCGGCAGTTTGAACCTCGCTCACCGCGCCTGACAACCCTCGGTTGTACGATCTTCAACGGATTGCACGCTTGCGTGAGTGTGCGCAGTGACAGGCGCCCTCAATCACAGGATAATGCCGCATCTTTTTTCGACGGCTCTGCCTTGCGGGCCCGTCGATACGTTTGCTTGTTTGGCCGCCTTAGCCTGACAACCCTGGAGTGTCTGGTTTGATCGTCTTCCGTTATCTGTCCCGCGAAGTCCTGTTGACCCTGAGTGCGGTAAGCGCCGTGCTGCTGGTCATCATCATGAGCGGTCGCTTCATCAAATACCTTGCCCAGGCCGCCGCAGGCCAGCTCGATCCGGGATCGCTGTTCCTGATCATGGGCTTCCGTCTGCCGGGCTTCCTGCAACTGATCCTGCCGCTGGGCCTGTTTCTCGGGATCCTGCTGGCGTACGGCCGGTTGTACCTGGAAAGCGAGATGACCGTGCTCTCGGCCACCGGCATGAGCCAGCAGCGTCTGTTTCGCATGACTCTGTTTCCGGCCACCCTGGTGGCGCTGGTGGTTGCATGGCTGAGCCTGAGCCTGGCCCCGCAAGGCGCCAACCAGTTCCAGCTGCTGCTGAACAAGCAGGACGCCCTGACCGAGTTCGACACCCTCGAGCCCGGCCGCTTCCAGGCCCTGCGCGACGGTACGCGGGTGACCTACACCGAAACCCTGAGCGATGATCGGGTCAATCTTGGCAGCGTGTTCATCTCGCAGAAGAACCTCGGCGCCAACCAGAAAGATCGCGGGATTTCCGTGCTGGTGGCGGAAAAGGGGCGTCAGGAAGTGCGTCCCGACGGCAACCGCTACCTGATCCTCGACAACGGCTACCGCTACGACGGCAGCCCGGGTCAGGCCAACTATCGCGCCATCCACTACGAAACCTACGGCGTGCTGCTGCCCAAGCCGGATGTCAGCGAGGAAGTCACCGACCGTGACGCCATGCCGACCTCGTCTCTGCTGGGCAGCGATGACATCCGCTCGAAAACCGAACTGCAATGGCGCCTGTCGCTGCCGTTGCTGGTGTTCATCGTGACCCTGATGGCGGTGCCGCTGTCGCGGGTCAATCCGCGTCAGGGGCGTTTCCTCAAGCTGCTGCCGGCGATTCTTCTTTATATGGCTTACCTGACCATCCTGATTGCCGCCCGCGGCGCCCTCGAGAAAGGCAAGATTCCACCGGCGCTCGGCTTGTGGTGGGTCCACGCGATCTTCTTGGTCATCGGCCTCGGCCTGCTGTACTGGGAACCTCTGCGCCTGAAACTGGCGAGCCGTCGCAGCGCAGCGCTGGAGGTGGCCCGTGGTTAAACTCGACCGCTACATCGGCAGCAGCGTGTTCATGGCGATCATCGCAGTGCTGGCGATCATTCTCGGCCTGGCAACCTTGTTTGCGTTCATCGACGAGATGGGCGACGTCAGTGACACCTACACCCTGGTCGACGTTCTGAGCTTCGTGCTCCTGACCGCGCCGCGTCGGCTCTACGACATGCTGCCGATGGCGGCGCTGATCGGTTGCCTGATCGGCCTCGGCAGTCTGGCGAGCAGCAGTGAACTGACCGTGATGCGTGCCGCCGGTGTCTCCATCGGGCGCATCGTCTGGGCGGTGATGAAGCCGATGCTGGTGCTGATGCTGGCCGGCGTGCTGATCGGCGAGTACGTGGCACCGGCCACCGAAAGCATGGCCCAGGCCAACCGTTCGCTGGCGCAAGGCAGCGGCGACGCGCAAAGCGCCAAGCACGGCATGTGGCACCGTCAAGGCGAGGAGTTCATTCACATCAACTCCGTACAGCCCAACGGTCGCCTGTACGGCGTGACCCGTTATCACTTCGACAAAGAGCGTCACCTGCTGAGCTCGAGCTTCGCCAAACGCGCCGAGTTCGACACCGATCACTGGCAGCTGACCGACGTGACCACCACCAAATTCCACGAGCGCAGCACTGAAGTGGTCAATACGCCGGTCGAGCGCTGGGATGTCTCGCTGAGCCCGCAATTGCTGAGCACTGTAGTGATGGCGCCGGAATCGCTGTCGATCACCGGTCTGTGGGGTTACATCCACTATCTGGCCGATCAGGGCCTGAGCAACGGTCGTTACTGGCTGGCATTTTGGGTCAAGGTGTTGCAGCCGTTGGTGACCGCCGCGCTGGTGCTGATGGCGATTTCCTTCATCTTCGGTCCGTTGCGTTCGGTGACTCTCGGTCAGCGGGTTTTCACCGGTGTGCTGGTGGGCTTCACCTTCCGCATCGTTCAGGATCTGCTGGGTCCATCCAGTCTGGTCTTCGGCTTCTCGCCGCTGTTCGCGGTGCTGGTGCCGGCTGGCGTGTGTGCGCTGGCGGGTGTCTGGCTGTTGCGTCGAGCCGGTTGATGAACAAGGTTTCACCCACTCTTTAGCCTTGAAAACGCCTCGGTCATCAGATCGGGGCGTTTTTGCATGCAATCCGGGTGACAGGCGAACGTGACGCTTGCGCCGTGTATCAGGTACAATTCCCGGCTATTTTTCGGCGGGCCAAGCCTGCAGCCTTTTTGAGTGTTGATCCGTGAGTGATTTGAGTCATATCCGCAATTTCTCCATCATCGCCCACATTGACCATGGCAAGTCGACGCTGGCTGACCGTTTCATCCAGATGTGCGGTGGCCTGGCCGAGCGTGAAATGGAAGCCCAGGTACTGGATTCCATGGATCTGGAGCGCGAACGCGGGATCACCATCAAGGCCCACAGCGTTACCCTCTATTACAAGGCCAAAGATGGCGTCACCTACCAGCTGAACTTCATTGACACCCCGGGCCACGTCGACTTCACCTACGAAGTCAGCCGTTCCCTGGCCGCGTGTGAAGGTGCGCTGCTGGTGGTCGATGCGGGGCAGGGCGTTGAAGCCCAATCCGTTGCCAACTGCTACACCGCCATCGAGCAGGGCCTCGAGGTCATGCCGGTCCTGAACAAGATCGACCTGCCACAGGCCGAGCCCGATCGCGTCAAGGACGAGATCGAGAAGATCATCGGCATCGACGCCACCGACGCCGTCACCTGCAGCGCCAAGACCGGCCTGGGTGTCGACGAAGTGCTCGAGCGTCTGGTCGCGACCATTCCTGCGCCGACCGGCAACATCGAAGATCCGCTGCAAGCGTTGATCATCGACTCCTGGTTCGACAACTACCTGGGCGTTGTTTCCCTGGTGCGCGTGCGTCACGGCCGCGTGAAGAAGGGCGACAAGATCCTCGTCAAGTCCACCGGCAAGGTGCATCTGGTCGACAGCGTTGGCGTGTTCAATCCGAAACACACCGCCACTGCTGACCTGAAGGCCGGCGAAGTGGGCTTCATCATTGCCAGCATCAAGGACATTCACGGTGCGCCGGTCGGTGACACCCTGACCTTGAGCTCCACCCCGGACGTTCCGGTGCTGCCAGGTTTCAAACGCATCCAGCCGCAGGTTTACGCCGGTCTGTTCCCGGTCAGTTCCGACGACTTCGAGGACTTCCGCGAAGCGCTGCAGAAACTGACCCTGAACGACTCGTCGCTGCAATACACCCCGGAAAGCTCCGACGCGCTGGGCTTCGGCTTCCGTTGCGGCTTCCTCGGCATGCTGCACATGGAAATCATCCAGGAGCGCCTGGAGCGCGAGTACGACCTGGACCTGATCACCACGGCGCCGACGGTAATCTTCGAACTGGTGCTGAAAACCGGTGAAACGATTTACGTGGACAACCCGTCGAAGCTGCCGGATGTCTCGTCAATCGAAGACATGCGCGAGCCGATCGTGCGCGCCAACATTCTGGTACCGCAGGAGCATCTGGGCAACGTCATCACTCTGTGCATCGAGAAGCGCGGTGTGCAGGTCGACATGCTGTTCCTCGGCAATCAGGTGCAAGTGACCTACGACCTGCCGATGAACGAAGTGGTGCTGGACTTCTTCGATCGTCTGAAATCCACCAGCCGCGGCTATGCTTCGCTGGACTACCATTTCGATCGTTACCAATCGGCTAATCTGGTGAAACTGGACGTGCTGATCAACGGCGACAAGGTCGACGCTCTGGCGCTGATCGTGCACCGTGACAATTCGCACTTCAAAGGTCGCCAGTTGACCGAGAAGATGAAAGAACTGATTCCTCGTCAGATGTTCGACGTGGCCATCCAGGCTGCCATTGGCGGTCAGATCGTCGCCCGGACAACCGTCAAGGCACTCAGAAAGAACGTATTGGCCAAGTGCTACGGCGGCGACGTCAGCCGTAAGAAAAAACTGCTTGAGAAGCAGAAGGCCGGTAAGAAACGCATGAAACAGGTCGGCAACGTGGAAATTCCACAAGAAGCCTTCCTCGCCGTGCTCAGGTTGGAATAGTCAGGTCCTATGTCACTAAATTTCCCGCTGTTGCTGGTCATTGCCGTGTTCGTCTGCGGTCTGTTGGCGTTGCTCGATCTGTTGATCCTGGCACCGCGTCGGCGTGCCGCCATCGCCTCCTATCAGGGCAGCGTCAGCCAGCCTGATGTGGTGGTGGTCGAGAAGCTGAACAAGGAACCGCTGCTGGTCGAGTACGGCAAGTCGTTCTTCCCGGTGCTGTTCATCGTGCTGGTGCTGCGTTCGTTCCTGGTGGAGCCGTTCCAGATTCCGTCCGGCTCGATGAAACCGACCCTGGACGTTGGCGACTTCATTCTGGTGAACAAGTTTTCCTACGGGATCCGTTTGCCGGTGATCGACAAGAAGATCATCGAAGTCGGTGACCCGCAGCGCGGCGATGTGATGGTGTTCCGCTACCCGAGCGACCCGAACGTCAACTACATCAAGCGTGTGGTCGGCCTGCCGGGTGACACCGTGCGGTACACCGCCGACAAGCGACTGTTCGTCAATGGCGAGTCGATTGCCGAGCAACTGGTCGGCTCCGAGCCGGGCACGCTGGGCAGCGCGGAACTCTACAAGGAAAAACTCGGCGTCGCCGAGCACCTGATCCGCAAGGAAATGAGCCGCTACCGCGCCACACCGGACCATACCTGGACCGTGCCGGCCGGGCATTACTTCATGATGGGCGACAACCGCGACAACTCGAACGACAGTCGCTACTGGGATGATCCGAACATTCCCAAGGATCTGCTGGGCATGGTTCCCGACCAGAACATCGTCGGCAAGGCCTTCGCGGTCTGGATGAGCTGGCCGGAACCGAAACTCAGCCACCTGCCGAACTTCTCGCGGGTCGGCCTGATCAAGTAAACAAACACGGCGCTGTTGACCACAGCGCCGAATGCATTTCTGGTGTCGGCACAACCGGCTCCGGGGCATGAAGCCACGATATTCAGGACGTCATTTTTGAACACAGCGTTAATTGTCCCAGGCCTGCGCCGTATCTCGGCGATGGCAGTGGAATCCAGCCACGAACTCAGCGTGGGTAAACCGTGAGCGTTTCTCTAAGCCGCCTCGAGCGTCAGCTCGGTTACACTTTCAAGGACCAGGAACTGATGGTCCTGGCCCTTACGCACCGCAGCTTTGCCGGACGCAACAACGAGCGTCTGGAATTCCTCGGCGATGCGATCCTCAACTTTGTTGCCGGCGAAGCCTTGTTCGACCGTTTCCCGCTGGCTCGCGAAGGCCAGTTGTCGCGTTTGCGCGCACGGCTGGTAAAAGGTGAGACGCTGGCGGTGCTGGCCCGCGGTTTCGATCTGGGCGATTACCTGCGTCTGGGGTCCGGCGAATTGAAGAGCGGCGGTTTCCGTCGCGAGTCGATTCTGGCCGACGCCCTTGAAGCGCTGATCGGTGCGATCTACCTCGACGCCGGCATGGAAGTCGCCCGCGAACGTGTACTGGCCTGGCTGGCCGGCGAGTTCGAAGGTCTGACGCTGGTCGATACCAACAAGGATCCGAAGACCCGCCTGCAGGAATTCCTGCAATCGCGCGGCTGCGAACTGCCGCGCTACGAAGTGGTGGATATCCAGGGCGAGCCGCACTGCCGTACCTTCTTCGTCGAGTGCGAAGTTGTCCTATTGAATGAAAAAAGCCGGGGTCAGGGTGTGAGCCGTCGTATTGCCGAACAGGTAGCGGCCGCCGCAGCACTGATTGCCCTGGGTGTGGAGAATGGCAATGACTGATACAAACGCAACGCGCTGTGGCTATGTTGCCATCGTCGGCCGTCCCAACGTGGGCAAGTCCACGCTGCTGAACCACATCCTTGGCCAGAAGCTGGCGATCACCTCGCGCAAGCCGCAGACCACTCGCCACAACATGCTCGGGATCAAGACCGAGGGCGACGTGCAGGCGATCTACGTCGACACCCCCGGCATGCACAAGGGTGGCGAAAAGGCCCTGAACCGTTACATGAACAAGACCGCTTCGGCGGCGTTGAAAGACGTCGACGTGGTGATCTTCGTGGTCGACCGCACCAAGTGGACCGAAGAAGACCAGATGGTGCTGGAGCGCGTGCAGTACGTGACTGGTCCGCTGATCGTCGCACTGAACAAGACCGACCGCATCGAAGACAAGGCCGAGCTGATGCCGCATCTGTCGTGGTTGCAGGAACAGCTGCCGAACGCGCAGATCATTCCGATCTCGGCGCAACACGGGCACAACCTCGATGCGCTGGAAAAGGTCATCGCCGATCATCTGCCGGAGAACGATCACTTCTTCCCGGAAGACCAGATCACTGACCGCAGCAGCCGCTTCCTCGCCGCCGAACTGGTGCGCGAGAAGATCATGCGCCAGCTCGGCGCCGAGCTGCCGTACCAGATCACTGTGGAAATCGAAGAGTTCAAGCAGCAGGGTGCGACGCTGCACATCCATGCGCTGATCCTCGTCGAGCGTGACGGCCAGAAGAAAATCATCATTGGCGACAAGGGCGAGCGCATCAAGCGCATCGGCACCGAGGCGCGCAAGGACATGGAGCTGCTGTTCGACTCCAAGATCATGCTCAATCTGTGGGTCAAGGTGAAGGGCGGCTGGTCCGACGACGAGCGTGCGCTGCGTTCGCTGGGTTACGGCGACCTGTAAAGCAATACATCGATCCATTGTGGGAGCGAGCTTGCTCGCGAAGACGATGTAACATTCGGCATAGATGTTGACTGTTGCACCGCTTTCGCGAGCAAGCTCGCTCCCACATTGGTTTTGGGTGATGAGTAAACCGCGTTTCCCTCAACGAGAAGTCCATGTCTCAAGCGCCTCCCGCCCAACCCGCCTACGTCCTCCACTCCCGCGCCTACCGCGAAACCAGCGCATTGGTGGACTTCCTCACGCCGCAAGGTCGGCTGCGGGCGGTGTTGCGCAGTGCGCGGGGCAAGGCCGGGACATTGGCGCGGCCATTCGTGCCGCTGGAAGTGGAGTTTCGCGGCAAGGGTGAGTTGAAGAACGTCGGGCGCATGGAAAGCGTCGGCAACGCAACGTGGATGGTCGGTGAGGCGCTGTTCAGCGGCCTGTATCTCAACGAACTTTTGATCCGCCTGTTGCCCGCCGAAGATCCGCACCCGGCGGTGTTCGATCATTACGCCGCGACCTTGCTGGCATTGGCCGAAGGCCGGCCGCTGGAACCGTTGCTGCGTTCTTTCGAATGGCGGCTGCTCGACGACCTTGGTTATGGCTTTTCCCTGAATTCCGACATCAACGACGAGCCTGTCGCTGCGGACGGTCTCTATCGCTTGCAGGTGGATGCCGGACTCGAACGGGTCTATCTGCTGCAACCCGGCCTGTTCAACGGCACCGAACTGCTGGCCATGGCCGAAGCCGACTGGTCGGCACCGGGCGCGCTGTCCGCCGCCAAGCGCTTGATGCGCCAGGCATTGGCCGTGCATCTGGGCGGTCGTCCCCTCGTCAGTCGCGAGCTGTTTCGCAAGCCCTGATCTCGCCGTATGCTGTGCGCCGAATCTTTCCATTCAGGAGCGCATCCGTGACCACCAGCAATCGCATTCTTCTTGGCGTGAACATCGACCACGTCGCCACCCTGCGTCAGGCCCGTGGCACGCGCTATCCGGATCCGGTCAAGGCTGCGCTGGACGCGGAAGAGGCGGGCGCCGACGGCATCACCGTGCACCTGCGCGAAGACCGCCGGCACATTCAGGAGCGCGACGTGCTGCTGCTCAAGGACGTGCTGCAAACCCGCATGAACTTCGAAATGGGCGTCACCGAAGAAATGATGGCGTTCGCCGAGCGCATTCGTCCGGCGCACATCTGCCTGGTGCCGGAAACCCGTCAGGAATTGACCACCGAAGGCGGTCTGGATGTGGCGGGGCAGGAAGAGCGGATCAGGGCGGCTGTCGAGCGTCTGTCGAAGATCGGCAGCGAGGTATCGCTGTTCATCGACGCCGACGAGCGGCAGATCGCTGCGTCGAAGCGCGTCGGTGCCCCGGCTATCGAGCTGCACACCGGGCGTTACGCCGATGCCGAAACACCAACCGAAGTGGCTGAAGAGCTCAAGCGTGTGGCGGACGGCGTGGCCTTCGGTCTGGCCCAGGGCCTGATCGTCAATGCCGGCCATGGCCTGCACTATCACAACGTCGAGGCGGTTGCCGCAATCAAGGGCATCAACGAGCTGAACATCGGTCACGCACTGGTGGCGCACGCGTTGTTCGTCGGCTTCAAGTCGGCGGTGTCGGAGATGAAGGCGTTGATTCTGGCGGCTGCCAAACACTAAGTTTCAACATCCTGTGGGAGCAAACTTGCTCCCACATTTGTATTGGGGATGGGTTAAAGCGGGGCGGGCTCTTGAGCCGGTTTCGATTTATCGATCCCCGGCACATGCAGGTTGCCCTCGGCCACTTGATCGCCTTCAAGCTGCGGCTGGGTCACCCACGTCAGGATGTCGTAGTAGCGACGGATGTTCGCCACGAAATGCACCGGTTCGCCGCCCCGGGCGTAGCCGTAGCGGGTCTTGCTGTACCACTGCTTCTGCGACAGGCGCGGCAGGATCTTTTTCACATCCAGCCACTTGTCCGGGTTCAACCCTTCCTTGGCCGCCAGTTTGCGCGCGTCATCCAGATGACCGCTGCCGACGTTGTAGGCCGCCAGAGCAAACCAGGTGCGATCCGGTTCCTGGATCGACTCGTCGAGCTGATCCTTCATGTAGGCCAGGTACTTGGCGCCGCCCATGATGCTCTGCTTCGGATCGAGGCGGTTGGACACGCCCATGGCCTGGGCGGTGTTCTGGGTCAGCATCATCAGCCCGCGCACGCCGGTCTTCGAGGTGACCGCCGGTTGCCACAGTGATTCCTGATAACCGATCGCCGCCAGCAGGCGCCAGTCGACTTTCTCTTTCTTGGCGTAGGCCTTGAAGTGCTGTTCGTATTTGGGCAGCCGCTGCTGCAGATGCTGGGCGAAGGTGGTGGCACCCATGTAGCCGAGGACGTCGACGTGGCCGTAATAGCGGTCTTTCAGACGTTGCAGGGTGCCGTTCTTCTGCACCTTGTCCAGATAACTGTTGATCTCGTTGAGCAGGCTGTTGTCTTCGCCGGCGGCCACGGCCCAGCTCTGGCTGCGCGCGTCGCCGAGGTCGAAGGCCACGCGGATGTTGGTGAAATACACCTGGTTCATCGCCACTTCGTTGGAATCGACCAGGGTCAGGTCGATCTGACCTTCATCGACCATGCGCAGCAGGTCGACCACTTCAACGGCGTCGGATTCTTCGTACTGGATGCCAGGATATTTCTGTTTCAGCTCCGCCAGTTGTTCGGCATGGGTGCTGCCCTTGAGCACCATGATCTTCTTGCCCACCAGATCGCCGGCGTCGGTAGGACGAGATTGGCCGTTGCGATAGATGATCTGCGGGGTGACTTCGAGGTAGGAGCGGGAGAAACGCACCTGTTTCTTGCGCTGTTCGCTGCTGACCAGGCCGGCGGCGGCCAGTACCGGGCCGTTCGGCTTGCCGACCTGGTTGAACAGGTCGTCGAGGTTGTCGGCGGTTTCAATCTTCAGCTCGACCCCCAAATCGTCGGCGAAGCGCTTCACCAGCTCGTATTCGAAGCCGGTTTCACCGCTGCGATCCTGAAAGTAGGTGGCGGGGCTGTTTCGGGTGACCACCCGCAGCACGCCATCCTCCTTTACGCGCTCGAGTGTGTTGGGTTTATCAACACAGCCACTGAGCATCAGGAAGAGTCCGGTAGCGATCAGCCATTTGGCGTACCGCGGACGCAAAGCCGTTGGGGAAAACATGTGCGCAGTATACGCAAAGGACAACGGGCGCCATATCTCGACAGTTGCGGGGTTGTCTGCTAGGGATCACAAAACCTCTCGAAACCCCGCAGGAATGGGCCCGAAAGGCATTTTGTGACAGAAAAAATAACCCGCGTTCCAACACCCCATAAATTTGACCCTCAAGGCAGGAACACCACTCGACATCCGGGTGCAACCGTGCGTAGCGTTTCGGGTGATGTTGAGGGCGGTTTAGGCTAGAATGCACGGCCTCAAAGCACACCCCTTCCCGAGGCTGTCCCGAAGATGTTGATCCTGCGCGGCGCTCCTGCCCTTTCTGCCTTTCGCCACAGCAAACTCCTTGAGCAACTGAGCCAGAAGGTTCCGGCTGTCAGTGGCTTGTATGCTGAATTCGCTCACTTCGCCGAAGTCACCGGCGTCCTGACCGGCGACGAACAGCAGGTGCTTGCGCGCCTTCTGAAGTACGGTCCAAGCGTTCCGGTTCAAGAGCCGACCGGTCGTCTGTTCCTGGTGTTGCCGCGTTTCGGCACCATCTCGCCATGGTCGAGCAAGGCCAGCGACATCGCCCGCAACTGCGGCCTGAGCAAGATCCAGCGCCTGGAGCGCGGCATCGCGTTCTACGTGGCCGGTCAGTTCAGCGAAACCGAAGCGCAGCAGATTGCAGACGTACTGCATGACCGCATGACTCAGATCGTTCTGGCCAACCTCGAGCAGGCTGCCGGTCTGTTCAGCCACGCCGAACCGAAGCCGCTGACTGCCATCGACATCCTCGGCGGCGGTCGCGCCGCGTTGGAAAAAGCCAACGTCGAACTGGGCCTGGCTCTGGCCGAAGACGAGATCGATTATCTGGTCAACGCCTTCAACGGTCTCAAGCGCAACCCCCACGACATCGAACTGATGATGTTCGCCCAGGCCAACTCCGAGCACTGCCGCCACAAGATCTTCAACGCCAGTTGGGATATTGACGGCGAGAGCCAGGAAAAAAGCCTGTTCGGCATGATCAAGAACACCTATCAGATGCACAGCGAAGGCGTGCTGTCCGCTTACAAGGACAACGCTTCGGTGATCGTCGGCAACGTCGCCGGCCGCTTCTTCCCGGATCCGGAAACCCGCCAGTACGGCGCGGTGCAGGAGCCGGTGCACATCCTGATGAAGGTTGAAACCCACAACCATCCGACCGCGATCGCTCCGTTCCCGGGCGCGTCCACCGGTTCCGGTGGCGAGATCCGCGACGAAGGTGCAACCGGTCGTGGCGCCAAGCCGAAAGCCGGCCTGACCGGTTTCACCGTGTCGAACCTGCAAATCCCTGGCTTCGAACAGCCGTGGGAAGTGCCGTACGGCAAGCCTGAGCGCATCGTCAACGCGCTGGACATCATGATCGAAGGCCCGCTGGGCGGCGCCGCGTTCAACAACGAATTCGGCCGTCCGGCCCTGACCGGTTACTTCCGTACCTTCGAACAGTCGATCACCACTCCGCACGGTGACGAAGTTCGCGGTTACCACAAGCCGATCATGCTGGCTGGTGGCATGGGCAACATCCGTGAAGAGCACGTCAAGAAAGGCGAGATTCTGGTCGGCTCGAAGCTGATCGTCCTCGGCGGCCCGGCGATGCTGATCGGTCTGGGCGGCGGCGCTGCTTCCTCCATGGCTACCGGCACCAGCTCGGCGGATCTGGACTTCGCTTCGGTTCAGCGTGAAAACCCTGAAATGGAACGTCGCTGCCAGGAAGTCATCGACCGTTGCTGGCAGCTGGGCGACAAGAACCCGATCAGCTTCATCCACGACGTGGGTGCGGGTGGTCTGTCCAACGCCTTCCCGGAACTGGTCAACGACGGCGACCGCGGTGGCCGATTCGAACTGCGCAACATTCCAAACGACGAGCCGGGCATGGCCCCGCACGAAATCTGGTCCAACGAATCCCAGGAACGTTACGTTCTGGCGGTCGGCCCGGCCGACTTCGAGCGTTTCAAGGCGATCTGCGAACGTGAGCGCTGCCCGTTCGCCGTTGTCGGTGAAGCCACCGCCGAGCCGCAACTGACCGTGACCGACAGCCACTTCGGCAACAACCCGGTGGACATGCCACTGGAAGTGTTGCTCGGCAAGGCGCCGCGCATGCACCGTTCGGTGGTTCGCGAAGCCGAGCTGGGCGATGACTTCGATCCGTCGAACCTCGACATCGGCGAAAGCATCGAGCGCGTTCTGCACCA
This sequence comes from Pseudomonas paraglycinae, assembly GCF_021601625.1. Lineage (GTDB taxonomy): Bacteria > Pseudomonadota > Gammaproteobacteria > Pseudomonadales > Pseudomonadaceae > Aquipseudomonas > Aquipseudomonas paraglycinae. Next base: position 188,944 of record NZ_BQHR01000002.1, read on the forward strand.
CCCGGCCGTGGCAAGCAAAAGCTTCCTGATCACCATCGGCGACCGCACCATCACCGGCCTCGTGGCCCGTGACCAGATGGTCGGCCCTTGGCAGGTTCCGGTGGCCGACGTAGCCGTCACCGCCACCAGTTTCGACGTCTACACCGGTGAAGCGATGGCGATGGGCGAGCGCACTCCGCTGGCGCTGCTGGACGCTCCGGCGTCGGGCCGCATGGCCATCGGCGAAACCATCACCAACATTGCCGCCTCGCGCATCAACAAGCTCTCCGACATCAAACTGTCGGCGAACTGGATGTCCGCTGCCGGCCACCCGGGCGAAGACGCGCGTCTGTACGACACCGTGAAAGCGGTCGGCATGGAACTGTGCCCTGAGCTGGGCATCACCATTCCGGTCGGCAAGGACTCGATGTCCATGGCCACCCGCTGGAACGACAACGGCGAAGACAAGACCGTCACCTCGCCGATGTCCCTGATCGTGACCGGTTTCGCGCCAGTGGCTGACATCCGTCAGACCCTGACCCCGGAACTGCGCATGGACAAGGGCACCACCGACCTGATCCTGATCGACCTCGGTCGCGGCCAGAACCGTATGGGTGCCTCGATCCTGGCGCAGGTTCACGGCAAGCTCGGCAAGCAGGCTCCGGACGTCGACGACGCCGAAGACCTGAAAGCGTTCTTCGCCGTGATCCAGGGCCTCAACGCCGACGGTCACCTGCTGGCTTACCACGACCGTTCCGACGGTGGTCTGCTGACCTCCGTGGTGGAAATGGCTTTCGCCGGCCACTGCGGTCTGAGCCTGAACCTGGACAGCGTTGCCGAAAGCTCCGCTGAAATCGCCGCCATCCTGTTCAACGAAGAACTGGGTGCCGTGATCCAGGTTCGCCAGGACGCCACCCCGGACATCCTCGCCCAATTCAGCGCTGCCGGTCTGGGCGACTGCGTTTCGGTGATCGGTCAGCCGATCAATAACGGCCAGATCAACATCACCTTCAACGGTGACACCGTGTTCGAAGGCCAGCGTCGTCTGCTGCAACGTCAGTGGGCCGAGACCAGCTACCAGATCCAGCGTCTGCGCGACAACGCCGACTGCGCCGAGCAAGAGTTCGATGCGCTGCTGGAAGAAGACAACCCGGGCCTGAGCGTCAAGCTGAGCTACGACGTCAACCAGGACATCGCCGCGCCTTACATCAAGAAAGGCATCCGCCCACAGGTTGCCGTACTGCGTGAGCAGGGCGTCAACGGTCAGGTGGAAATGGCGGCCGCGTTCGACCGCGCCGGTTTCAACGCGATCGACGTGCACATGAGCGACATTCTGGCCGGCCGCGTCGACCTGAACGAGTTCAAAGGTCTGGTGGCCTGCGGCGGTTTCTCCTACGGCGACGTTCTCGGCGCCGGTGAAGGCTGGGCCAAGTCCGCACTGTTCAACAGTCGCGCCCGCGATGCGTTCCAGGGGTTCTTCGAGCGTAACGACAGCTTCACCCTCGGCGTGTGCAACGGTTGCCAGATGATGTCCAACCTGCACGAGCTGATCCCGGGCAGCGAGTTCTGGCCGCACTTCGTGCGCAACCGCTCCGAGCAGTTCGAAGCGCGCGTGGCGATGGTTCAGGTTCAGGAATCGAACTCGATCTTCCTGCAGGGCATGGCCGGTTCGCGCATGCCGATCGCCATCGCTCACGGTGAAGGCCATGCCGAATTCGAAAGCGAAGAGGCACTGCTCGAAGCCGATCTGTCGGGTTGCGTGGCGATGCGTTTCGTCGACAACCACGGCAAGGTCACTGAAGCCTATCCGGCCAACCCGAACGGTTCGCCGCGCGGGATCACCGGTCTCACCAGCCGCGACGGTCGCGTGACGATCATGATGCCGCACCCGGAGCGTGTGTTCCGTGCCGTGCAGAACTCGTGGCGTTCGGAAGACTGGAACGAAGACGCTCCTTGGATGCGTATGTTCCGTAATGCTCGTGTGTGGGTGAACTAAGCGCTGTGTACAAGCTCGCTTTTTTTGTTCCTGACAGTCATGTCGAGGTGGTCAAGGATGCTGTGTTCGCTGCCGGTGGTGGGCGGATCGGTGATTATGACCACTGTGCGTGGCAGGTGCTTGGATCTGGTCAGTTTCAGCCTATGGACGGCAGTCAGCCGTTCATTGGTGAGGCGGGGCGGGTTGAGCGGGTCGAGGAGTGGAAGGTTGAGCTTGTTGTTGGCGATGAGTTGATTCGCTCGGTAGTGGCGGCTCTTAAGTTGAGCCATCCCTACGAGACGCCGGCTTATGAAGTGTGGCGGCTGGAGGATTTTTGATTTTCCTTGGCTGCTGAAATGGAAAACCCGCTGAGAGTGATTTCAGCGGGTTTTTTGTTGTTTGGGTTTTGGGGTTTGGGTTGGGTGTATATCCGTTTCTTCGAGTGCGGCGGCTTATGGTTCCGCCCTTACGGCGGGTCACTTTGGCAAACGCCCCAAAGTAACCAAAGGTCTGGGCCCCTGCGTTCGGCACCTCGCTTTGGCTCGGTGTTCCTTCGTTCCGGGATTCATCCGGGGGCATCGCCTACGGTTTGCTTCGCTGCACCTCCTTTCGATGCATGCGGCTTCGCCGCACGGTCGCTGCGCTCCCACCCCCGGATAAATCCCTCCACTCAGCCTTCCGATGGGGCCGGCACGTCAAAAGCCTTACTCGAGCTAACGCTCATCGTGTTGAGTGGTGGGGAGCGAAAGCAGGAGCAGGAGCAGGAGCAGGAGCAAGGAGCAGAAGAAGGGGAGGAAGCAAAGGAAGTAGAGGAAGCACAATTCGAGTTGCATGCATTTTATAACCCGAGTTCACCTCGGTATGTCACGTCGGCGTACCTCTCCCAAACAACGCGGTCAGTCCCCTCTCCCTTCGGGAGAGGGTTAGGGTGAGGGGAATTCTGAGACCGTACAAAGATGCATCGAATCCCCCCAACCATCGATTCAGAGGTCGCCCTAAACCTTCGCACTCACCTCACTACGATTAACCAACCCCTCCAGCGCCGCACTCAAGCTCTGCGCCCGCTCGCCCACCAGCAAGTGCCACACGCCATCTTCCAGCGCGCTGACACCCAAACAGCCCAGCTCTTTCAATCGGCTTTCCGACAACACCTTGCCATCGGCCAGTTGCAGGCGAATCCGGCTCATGGCGATGCAGTCGAGTTGCAGCACGTTGTCGCTGCCGCCCAGGGCGCTCAGCCATTGCTGGGCCTGCGGTGCGGCTACCGCAACGGGCTCACTGGTTTCGACGACGGCGACAGGAGCAGCCACTACGGCTCGGCCCAATGCAGGCATCGCCAGGCGGATTTCGTCGGCAATGCTGTCGGCCATCGGCCCCACAACAACCTGCAAACTGCCGCCCTTGCCCGGACGTACCACGGCCATCGCGCCCAGAGCTTTCAAATCGGCATCGGAGGCTTTGTTGCGATCGACCATTTCCAGTCGCAGCCGCGTGGTGCATGCGCCGACGGTGAGCAGATTTTCGGCACCTCCCAAGGCTTTTATATACGCAGCGGCGCGCTCGTTTTCTGTCAGCACGGATTTCTCGGCAGCGGCCACGTCTTCACGTCCTGGGGTTTTCAGGTTGAAACGGCGGATACAGAAGTCGAACACCGCGTAATAGATGACCGCATAAACCACTCCCACCGGTACCACCAGCCAGCCGTTGGTCGAGCGTCCCCAACCCAGCACCATGTCGATGAAACCGCCGGAGAAGGTGAAGCCCAGGTGGATGTTCAATGCGTTGGTGATTGCCATCGACAACCCGGTCAGCAGCGCATGCAGCAGAAACAGCAGCGGTGCGAGGAACATGAAGGCGAATTCGATCGGTTCGGTGACGCCGGTGAGGAAGGCGGTCAGGGCCATCGACAGGAAGATCCCGCCCATGACTTTGCGCCGCTCCGGCAGGGCGTTGCGGTACATCGCCAGGCAGGCGGCGGGGAGGCCGAAGATCATGACCGGGAACATGCCGGTCATGAACTGGCCGCCTTTCGGGTCGCCGGCGAAGTAGCGGGACAGGTCACCGGTGACCAGCGCGCCCGTGGTTGGGTCGGTGAAGTTGCCGAACACGAACCACGCCATGTTGTTGAGGATGTGGTGCAGGCCGGTGACGATCAGCAGGCGGTTGAACACGCCGAAGACGAACGCGCCGAAGCTGCCGCTTTCCATCAGCAACGTCCCGAAGCTGTTGATGCCGTGCTGGATCGGCGGCCAGATATAGCCGAACAGCACGCCCAGGCCGACCGCGCTGAAGCCGGTGACGATGGGCACGAAGCGGCGGCCGCCGAAGAATGCCAGGTACTCCGGCAGCTTGATGTCCTTGAAGCGGTTGTACAGCGCGCCGGCCATCAGGCCGCTGACGATCCCGGCGAGCATGCCCATGTTGATGCTCGCATCGAGCACCTTGAGGGTGGAGATCATCACCAGGTAACCGATCACCCCGGCGAGGCCGGCGGTGCCGTTGTTGTCCTTGGCGAAACCGACCGCGATGCCGATGGCGAAGATCATCGCCAGGTTGGCGAAGATCACCTGGCCGGCGTCGTGGATGATCGCGATGTTCAGCAGGTCGGTGTCGCCCAGGCGCAGCAGCAGGCCGGCGATCGGCAGGATCGCGATCGGCAGCATCAGCGCGCGGCCGAGGCGTTGCAGGCCTTCGATGAAGAGTTGGTACATGGCGTTTGTCCTTGTTGTTTTTGTTAGCGCAGAGGCCAATGTTGATGACAGGCATGACGCACCGCGGCGGCGCTGCTCAGCTTGAGCAAGTCCCGGGCGAGGCGTTGGCATTCGGCTTCGTGCAACTGGCGCACGCGGTCTTTGATTTCGCCGATCTGTACCGGGCTCACCGACAGTTCGCTCACACCCAGGCCGATCAACACCGGCGTCGCCAGCGGATCGGAAGCCAAGGCGCCGCACACGCCAACCCAGCGTTTATGCACCGCCGCGCCTTCGCAGGTCATGGCGATCAGGCGCAGCAGCGCCGGGTGCAAGGCATCGACCCGTGCGGCGAGGCCTGCGTGGTCGCGGTCCATGGCCAGGGTGTATTGCGACAGGTCGTTGGTGCCGATGGACAGGAAGTCCGCGTGTTCGGCCAGTTGTTCGGCTTGCAGGGCGGCGGCCGGGACTTCGATCATCACGCCGATTTCCGGACGTTGATTGATGCCGAGTTCCAGACACAGCGCATCGACCCGCTGGCGGATGTGCAGCAGTTCGTCGACTTCGGTGACCATCGGCAGCAGTATCCGGCAGCGCTGCAACGGGCTGACTTGCAGCAGGGCGCGCAGTTGCTGATCGAGGATTTCCGGGCGGGCCTGGGCCAGGCGAATGCCGCGCAGGCCGAGTACGGGGTTGGCTTCCACCGGCAGCGGCAAGTAGTCGAGTTGTTTGTCGCCGCCGACGTCGATGGTGCGGATGATCACCGATTTGCCGCCCATGGCATCGATCACAGCTTGATAGGCGGCGCGTTGTTCTTCGACGTCCGGCGCAGTGTGGCGATCGACGAACAGAAACTCGGTGCGCAACAGGCCGACGCCGTCGGCGCCGTTGGCAAACGCATCGGCCGCCTCGTGGCTGGAGGCAACGTTGGCGACCACTTCGATGGCCACGCCATTGCGGGTTTCCGCCGGCAGATGGGCCTGAGCTTGCTGGGCGTCACGACGTTGTTGGCGGTCGATCTGCGCCTGGCGGACTTCGGCCAGACGTTCGGCATTCGGCGTCAGTTCGAGGCGCCCGCCGTCGGCGTCGAGGACCACCGATTGGCCTTGCGTCTGATCGAGCAGCGCCGAGCCCAGTGCGACCATGCACGGCAGGCCTTTGCCCCGGGCCAGAATTGCCACGTGGGAAGTTGCGCCACCTTCTGCCATGCACAAGCCGGCGACGCCTTGCGCGCTCAGTTGCAGCAAATCCGAAGGCGTCAGTTCGTGAGCGGCGACGATGGCGCCGGTCGGCACGTCGTAATGCCAGGCCTCACCGAGCAGGGCGCGCAGCACCCGTTGCTTGAGGTCGCGCAGATCGTTGGCGCGTTCGGCCAGCAGCGGGCTGCCGGTGTTTTGCAGCACCTCGCATTGCGCGTCGATTGACTGGCTCCAGGCGTGGGTCGCCGCCGTGCCGATTTCGATCGATTGCCGGGCGGCGTCGAGCAGGGCCGGGTCTTCCAGCAAGGCCAGATGCGCGGCGAAGATCGCTTCTTCGTCGGCATTGCGGTGTTTTTTTGCTTGTGCGAGGGTGCCGTCGATTTCGCTGCGAACCTGATTCAGCGCGGTGTCGAGAATCTGTAGTTGTTGCTCGGGCTGATGATTGCCGCTGTCGGCTGGCAGGCTGATCGCGTTCAAGCGAAACAGCGGCCCGCCCACCAGTCCCGGTGCGGCGCAAACACCGTGCAACACGCCAGCCTCGGCCGGGCGATTACGTGGGGTGGCGGCAACCGGTGCGGTGGCGTGATGATCCTCCGGCAGGGCGGTGGCCAGTGCGGTGAGCAAGGCTTGCAACGCAGCCTGTGCGTCCGGGCCCTGGCAACTGACCTGCACTTCGTCCTGTTCGCCAATCGCCAGGCCCATCAAACCGATGAGGCTGTTGCACGGCGCCGACTTGCCGGCGAAATGCAGCTGCGAATGGCTTTTGAAACCTTGCGCGGTCTGGCGGATCAACGCCGCCGGGCGTGCATGCAGACCGCCGCGATGGGCGACCTGCACGTGGCCGTGAACTTCCGGGCCGCCGAGTTCCTCTGTGTTCGCCGCTGCGCTGTGACGAGCGACGATGTGCAGCAGTGGCTCGCCCACCTTCACCGTTTTCAGGGTGATGGGGCGCGCCTGGAAATCCTGGCTGTTGGTCAGGATCAGCAGGCTGACCAGGCTTTTGCACTGGCGGCCGACCTTGTCCAGGTCATAGCGCAGCAGCGGCTGGCCATTGCTGACCCGCGCGCCTTCCTTGACCAGCATCGAGAAGCCTTCGCCCTGCAACTCCACCGTGTCCAGACCAAGGTGCAGCAACAGCTCGGCGCCGTTGTCGGCGCGCACGGTCAGTGCATGGCCGGTGCGGGCGACGTGAATCACCACGCCGGCGCAGGGCGAATACAGGGTGTCGTTCAGCGGATCGATGGCAATGCCGTCGCCCATCGCGCCGCTGGCGAACACCGCGTCCGGGACTTTGGCGAGCGTGAGCACCGGGCCGCTGAGCGGGGCGCTTAAAGTCAGCTCTTTATTGTTGTTGTGCATGGCTCGGTCTCATCAGGAAAACGTTCGGTTCGGACTCAGTGCGTACGGGTGACTTTGCTCAGGTGTCGCGGCTGATCCGGGTCCATGCCACGGGCCACGGCCAGACCGGCTGCCATCACGTAGAAACTTTGGATCGCCAGGATCGGATCGAGGGCCGGGTGCTCGGCACGGCTCAGGGTCAGGTCGCGCTCGCTCACGTCATCCGGCGCAGCCAGCAGAACGCGGGCGCCGCGCTGACGCATCTCGGCCGCCAGGCTCAGCAGACCGGCCTGTTCGGCACCGCGCGGGGCGAACACCAGCAACGGGTAATGTTCGTCGATCAGGGCCATCGGGCCGTGACGGACTTCGGCGCTGCTGAAGGCTTCGGCCTGGATCGCCGAGGTTTCCTTGAATTTCAGCGCGGCTTCCTGGGCGATGGCAAAACCCGCGCCACGGCCGATCACCATCAACCGCTCGCAATCGCGCAGGGCGTCGATGGCCAGGCTCCAGTCCTGTTGCGCAGCTTCGCGCAGGCCTTCGGGCAGGGCGTTGTGCGCTTCCAGCAATTCGCTGTCTTCTTTCCAATGAGCGATCAGACGGGCGCTGGCGCTGAGGGTGGCGATGAAACTCTTGGTCGCGGCGACGCTGCTTTCGGTGCCGGCCAGCAATGGCAGGCTGAATTCGCACGCAGCCTCCAGCGGCGAATCGGCGGCGTTGACCATCGACACGCTCAAGGCGCCGCGCTTGCGCAGCAGGCGCAGACTGTTGACCAGATCCGGGCTCTGGCCCGACTGGGAAAACGCGAACGCAACCTGACCGCTGACCTTCAACGGCGCCTGTTGCATGGTCACCACCGACATCGGCAATGATGCCACCGGTACGCCAAGTTGCTGCATGGTCAGGTAGGCGAAGTAACTCGCGGCATGGTCGGAGCTGCCACGGGCAACGGTCATCGCCACTTGCGGTGGCTGACGGCGCAGGCGTCCGGCGATCTCGATCATTGGCGGGTCGAGCTGTTGCAGTTGGGCTTGCACGGCCTCGAACGAGGACAGCGCCTCCTCAAGCATTTTTGAAGTCAATGTCTTCTCCTTCGACCATGACGGCGGTCAGTGTGAGTGAGCGATCCAGCCGCACGCAGTCGGCCCAGGCGCCGGGTTGCAGGCGCCCGCGTTCGGTGATGCCGAGATAGTCGGCGGGGAATTGCGAAAGACGTTGCGAGGCCTCGGCGATCGGCAGGCCGATCTTCACCAGATTGCGCAGGGCCTGATCCATGGTCAGGGTGCTGCCGGCCAGGGTGCCGTCGGGCAGGCGCACGCCGCCCAGGCATTTGGTGACGGTGTGGCTGCCGAGCTTGTACTCGCCATCGGGCATGCCGGCGGCGGCGGTGGAATCGGTGACGCAGTACAGGCACGGAATCGAGCGCAGGGCCACGCGGATCGCGCCGGGGTGCACGTGCAGCAAGTCCGGAATCAGTTCGGCGAATTTGGCGTGGGCCAGTGCTGCACCGACGATGCCCGGCTCGCGGTGATGCAGCGGGCTCATGGCGTTGTACAAGTGGGTGAAACTGGTGGCGCCGGCTTCGAGGGCGGCGACGCCTTCCTCGTAACTGCCGAGGGTGTGGCCGATCTGCATGCGGATGCCACGGCTGCTGAGTTCACGAATCAAGCCGTCATGGCCGGCGATTTCCGGGGCAATGGTGATCACCCGGATCGGCGCCAGTGCCAGATACTCTTCAACTTCGGCCATCAACGCGGTGTGGGCGAAGTTCGGCTGGGCGCCGAGTTTGCCGGGATTGATGTACGGGCCTTCGAGGTGAACGCCGAGCACTCGGGCGGCGCCTTTCGGACGCTGTTCGCAGAATTCGCCGACCTCCTTGAGCACGCTGGCAATCTCGGCACTCGGCGCGGTCATGGTGGTGGCCAGCAGCGAGGTGGTGCCAAAGCGCACGTGGGTCTTGGTGATGGTCTCGAACGCGCTGGCGCCTTCCATGATGTCCTTGCCGCCACCGCCGTGGACGTGCAGGTCGATGAAACCCGGCAGCAGATACGGCAAGTCATTGGTCGCCGGATCGCAAGGCACGCCTTCGATCGACACGACTCTGCCGTGTTCGTGGATCAGCCGGCCGCGAATCCAGCCGTCAGCGGTGAGGATGTTGTCTTCAGACATTTCGCTTCTCTCGTTTGGCCTGGCTGCTGATCAGCGGCGAAGCTCTGCAACAAAGTCGTAGTAGTCGTTGCGGCAATAGGTGTCGGTGACTTCGATCGGCGTGTTGTCTTCCAGGTAGCCGACCCGGGTCATCAGCAGCATCGCGGTGCCGGGGGCGATGCCGACGAGTGCGGCGAACTCGTCCGAGGCGTTGATCGCCTGGATGTGCTGCAAGGCGCGCACGATCGGTTTGCCGATGCTGTCGAGGTGTTCGTAGAGGGAATCGCCCACCACCTGTGGCTTGGGCATGATCGAGGCGGGCAGGGTGCTCATCTCGATGGCCATCACGGTGTCGTCGGCTTTGCGCAGGCGTTTCATGCGCGCGACCTTGTCGTTCGGCGACAGGCCGAGGCGGATCAGTTCTTCGTGGGTGGGCAGGGTGATTTCCCGCTCGAGCCATTGCGAGCTGGGCACGAAGCCCTTGAGGCGCAGCATTTCGCTGAAACCCGACAGACGCGACAGCGGTTGTTCGAGGCGTGGAGTGATGAAGGTGCCGGAACCTTGCAGGCGGCGGATCAGACCTTGATCGAGCAGGACTTCCAGCGCCTTGCGGGCGGTGACCCGGGAAATCCCCAGCATTTCGCTGAGATTGCGCTCCGACGGCATCGCCTGTTCGGCTTTCCACTGGCCGGCATGGATCGCCGCTTCCAGGTTGCGCGCCAGTTGCAGGTACAGCGGCGTCGGCTGGGAGTCGTCAGGGCGCAGGGCGTGGAGGTCGTTCATGCAAGGCACTTCCGGAGCTGATATTGGTTTGTTGTCGCTCGCTGTTTCGGCGAAAACTAATACCACTTGCATACCATGTCAACGCAGCGGAAGGGCCTGTAGTCCTTTGGAATCGGGTGTTTCAGGGCGGGTGGCTTCAAGTGGTATTAGCGGTGGGCTATGGAAAGCAAAAGATCGCCGTCTGCGGCAGTTCTGGCGGGTGAAAGTGGTATCACCGTTCAGACGTTGCCGCAGGCTGCGATCTTTTTGATTTATTTTTTGCGGGCGACCAATGGTCGGGAGAAGGGCCGTTTTGCGGCCCCTCGGGAGCGTGCTCTCTGGATGACAGAGTCAGGGGCGGATTTCGATCATCGTGCCGTCCGGCACCAGGTTCCAGACTTCGCGCATGTCAACGTTGCGCATGGCGATGCAGCCATCGGTCCAGTCCAGGGTATGGAACAGTTGTTCCGGGTTGTCCTCGGAGTCCGGCGTGCCGTGGATCATGATCATGCCGCCAGGCTCGACGCCTTCGCGGCGGGCGCGGGCGGAGTCGCTGATGTTCGGGTAGGAGATGTGCATCGACAGGTTGAATTTGTCGCTGGTCTTGCGCCAGTCGATCCAATAGAAACCTTCCGGTGTGCGCTTGTCGCCCTCAATCAGCTTCGGGCCTTTTTTCGCGCCCTTGCCCAAGGAAATGCGATAGCTCTTGAGTGGCTTGCCGTCGGCGATCAACTGCAGTTGATGGGCCGATTTGAGCACCAGTACTTTTTCGATGAGCGGGGTGTTCGAAGGCGTCACGGTGGTCACGAATGACGCTTGGGAGACGGTGACGAACGACAGGCAGAACAGGGCAAGCAACCAGCGCATTGAAACGATTCCCCAGAAATGAAGCAGATACTTTATTTATAGATAGTGTGCAGGCGCTGTCGCGTGCTGCGTTAGCCGGTTATCGGCCGGCCGCCGTCGAAATCAAGTAATGGCCGGTTGGGCGAGCGGCGGAATCGATTCGGAGCGAACCGGATAGACCTCGACGCGCCGGTCAGCGAAGAAACATTCCAAAGTACGGCCCACCGTACGGAAAGCCAGCTCGTCCCACGGAATGTCTTCCTCGTCGAACAGTTGCACTTCCAGGCTTTCGGGGCCGGCGGCGAAGTCCAGATCCGCCAGCTCGGCGCGGAAAAACACATGCACCTGACTGATATGTGGCACGTCGATCAGGGTGTAGATGCTCAGGTTGCGCACCCGGGCGCAGGCTTCCTCGGCGGTTTCGCGAATGGCGGCCTGTTCGATGGTCTCGCCGTTCTCCATGAACCCGGCGGGCAGCGTCCAGTAACCGAGGCGTGGCTCGATGGCGCGGCGGCACAGCAGGACTTTGGTGCCCCAGGTCGGCACGCAACCGGCCACGATATTGGGGTTCTGGTAGTGAATCGTCTGACAGCTGTCGCAGACGAATCGCAGCCGCGAGTCGCCTTCGGGAATGCGCTGGGTCACCGGGTTGCCGCACTGGCTGCAAAATTTCATGCTGGGGTTCCTGAATGCTGCGCCTATCTTGGCGTGCAGCGGTGTCAGTCGGCAAGTTGTCGTTTCGCGACATGACCGCCGTTCGGGGCTTGGGCGGTCGCAATGATTGGTGCATGATGCAGGGTAAGGCACCGATCGAGAACACTTATGCTGGACGAGCTACTGCACCGGGTAAGCAATCACACGCCGCGCACGCTGGAGACCGACACGCGTTTCCCCGAGGCCGCTGTCCTGGTGCCGATTACTCGCAGTGACGAACCCGAACTTGTCCTCACCCTGCGCGCCAGCGGGCTCTCGACCCACGGCGGCGAAGTCGCCTTCCCCGGAGGACGACGCGATCCCGAAGACCCGGACCTGGTGTTTACCGCGCTGCGTGAAGCCGAAGAGGAAATCGGCCTGCCGCCAGGACTGGTCGAAGTGATCGGTCCGCTCAGCCCGCTGATCTCCCTGCATGGCATCAAGGTCACGCCGTATGTCGGGGTGATTCCCGATTTTGTCGAATACCAGGCCAATGATGCCGAGATCGCTGCGGTGTTCAGTGTGCCGCTGGAGTTCTTCCGCAAGGATCCGCGCGAACACACCCATCGCATCGACTATCAGGGTCGCAGTTGGTACGTGCCGAGCTACCGTTACGGCGAATACAAGATCTGGGGGCTGACGGCGATCATGATCGTCGAGTTGATCAACCTGCTCTATGACGCCAAAATCTGCCTGCATCAGCCGCCTAAAAGCTTCATCAATACCTGAAGCCATCGCTCGAATGGCCAGCCATCGTGAGCTCTGAGGAAAACAAGATGAAATACCGCCTGGGCGACGCCCGTGTCGAAACCCATCCGCAGAGCTGGGTCGCCCCCAATGCCGTGCTGGTGGGCAAGGTCAAACTGGAAGAGGGCGCCAACGTCTGGTTCAACGCCGTGTTGCGCGGCGACAACGAACTGATCCTGATTGGCAAGAACAGCAACGTGCAGGACGGCACGGTGATGCACACCGACATGGGCTATCCGTTGACCATCGGCACCGGCGTGACCATCGGCCACAACGCCATGCTCCACGGCTGCACGGTCGGCGACTACAGCCTGATCGGCATCAACGCCGTCATCCTCAACGGCGCGAAAATCGGCAAGAACTGCATCATCGGCGCCAATTCGCTGATCGGCGAAGGCAAGGAAATTCCTGACGGTTCGCTGGTGATGGGCTCGCCGGGCAAGGTCGTGCGCGAACTCACCGAGCCGCAGAAGAAGATGCTCGAAGCCAGTGCCGCGCACTATGTGCATAACTCCCAGCGCTATGCGCGCGATCTGGTCGAGCAGGAAGAATGACAACCCCGGAAAGACCTGTCGCCTCGCCGTGCGTGAGCATTTGCGCGCTGGACGAAGACGACATTTGCACCGGTTGCCAGCGTACGGTCGAGGAGATCACTCGCTGGAGCCGGATGACGAATGATGAACGCCGGGTTGTCCTCGGGCTCTGTCATGAGCGGGCGAAGGCCAGTGGCCTGGTCTGGATGATCGGCAAAACGCCAGGGCAATAACCGATTTGATTGGCGTGATCGAAGGGCTGAAGTAACCTGTGCGCCAAATTGACAGGTCACGCCCATGATTTTCCTCATCGCCTACATCAGCAGCGTCGTGCTGATCAACTTCGCTTTCTCTACCGCGCCGCACCTGGACATCATCTGGTCGGCCTGGGGTGGGCTGGTGTTCGTGCTGCGCGACATGGTGCAAATCCGCTTCGGCCACGGCGCGATTGTGGCGATGCTGGCGGCGCTGGTGCTGTCCTATGTCACGTCCGATCCGTCGATTGCACTGGCCAGCGCCACGGCATTCGCGGTCTCCGAGTGCATCGACTGGCTGGTGTTCACCATCACCAAGCGCCCGTTGCGCGACCGCTTGTGGATCAGCTCGGCGCTGAGCATTCCCCTCGATACCTTCATCTTCTTCGGCATGATCGACCTGCTGACGCCGCCGGTGCTCATCACCGCGCTGGCCTCGAAGTTCGCAGGTGTGACTGCGGTCTGGCTGATCATGGCCTGGCGCGAACGCAAACAGGCTGTCGCCGGCTGAAGCCAAACCCTCAGGTTCATGTAAAATGCCGCGCTTTCTCCCCATGGAAAGCGCGTCTGGCGTTGCTTTCCTCGATGATCCGCTTCTTTGAGGACCTGAGATGACCCGTATCGGAACTCCATTGTCGCCGACCGCGACCCGCGTATTGCTGTGTGGCTGTGGTGAGTTGGGCAAAGAAGTGGTGATCGAGCTGCAACGCCTGGGCGTTGAAGTGATCGCCGTTGACCGTTACGCCAATGCGCCGGCCATGCAGGTTGCCCATCGCAGCCACGTGATCAACATGCTCGACGGCGCCGCCCTGCGTGCAGTGATCGAAGCCGAGAAGCCGCACTTCATCGTGCCGGAAATCGAAGCCATCGCCACCGCGACTCTGGTCGAACTGGAAGCCGAAGGCTTCACCGTGATCCCGACCGCTCGCGCCGCGCAACTGACCATGAACCGCGAAGGTATCCGTCGCCTGGCCGCCGAAGAGCTGGACCTGCCGACTTCGCCGTACCACTTCGCCGACACCTTCGAGGATTACAGCAAGGCCGTTCAGGACCTGGGTTTCCCATGCGTCGTAAAACCGGTGATGAGTTCGTCGGGCAAGGGCCAGAGCCTGCTGCGCAGCGTCGATGACGTGCAGAAAGCCTGGGATTACGCCCAAGAGGGCGGTCGCGCCGGCAAAGGTCGCGTGATCATCGAAGGTTTCATCGATTTCGACTACGAAATCACTCTGCTGACCGTGCGTCACGTCGGCGGCACGACGTTCTGTGCGCCGGTCGGCCACCGTCAGGAGAAGGGCGACTATCAGGAATCCTGGCAGCCACAGGCCATGAGCCCGGTGGCGCTGGCTGAATCCGAGCGTGTAGCCAAAGCCGTGACCGAAGCGTTGGGCGGTCGTGGTCTGTTCGGCGTCGAGCTGTTCATCAAGGGCGATCAGGTGTGGTTCAGTGAAGTGTCGCCACGTCCACACGACACCGGTCTGGTAACCCTGATTTCCCAGGACCTGTCGCAGTTCGCCCTGCACGCCCGTGCGATCCTCGGCCTGCCGGTGCCACTGATCCGTCAGTTCGGCCCATCGGCTTCGGCGGTGATTCTGGTGGAAGGCCAGTCGACCCAGACCGCATTCGCCAACCTCGGCGCTGCACTGAGCGAACCGGATACCGCGCTACGTCTGTTCGGCAAGCCTGAAGTCAATGGTCAGCGTCGCATGGGTGTTGCACTGGCCCGTGACGAGTCGATTGAAGCCGCTCGCGCCAAGGCGACCCGTGCTTCTCAGGCGGTCGTTGTAGAGCTGTAATCTCGCAACCTGATCGCTCCCGCATCGGGCGGGAGCGATCAGGGCATTTACGACACCTGATTCAAATCGTTATTACGCGTTTCCTTCAGGCACAGCACAGCGATCAAGCTGAGCACCGCGGCCGCCGACACATACCCGCCGACGTAACTCAAACCACCCATCGCCACCAGTTTCTGCGCGAAGAACGGCGCCGCTGAGGCTCCGACAATGCCGCCGAGGTTGTAGGCTGCCGATGCACCGGTATACCGGACATGCGTCGGAAACAGTTCCGGCAGCAGCGCACCCATCGGGGCGAATGTCACCCCCATCAGAAACAGCTCGATGCACAGGAACAGCGCCACGCCCCAGGTCGATCCCTGAGTCAGCAGCGGCTCCATCAGAAACCCGGAGAGAATTGCCAACACACCGCCGACGATCAGCACCGGCTTGCGCCCGTAACGGTCACTTGCCCACGCCGACAAAGGCGTGGCAGCCGCCATGAACAGCACCGCAAAGCACAGCAGCCCGAGGAATGTCTCGCGGCTGTAACCCAATGTGGATACGCCGTAGCTCAGGGAAAACACCGTCGAGATGTAGAACAGTGCGTAGCAGACCACCATGGCGGCGGCGCCCAGCAGCGTCGGTGCCCAGTATTGGCTGAACAGCTCGACCAGCGGAACTTTCACTCGCTCCTGACGGGCGATGGCATTGGCGAACACCGGGGTTTCGTGGAGTTTGAGGCGCACGTACAGCCCGACCATCACCAGCACGGCGCTGAGCAGGAACGGAATCCGCCAGCCCCAGCTGCGGAACTGTTCGTCATTGAGCGTCATGGCCAAGGACAGGAACAGACCATTGGCGGCCAGAAAGCCAATCGAAGGGCCGAGCTGCGGGAACATGCCGAACCACGCCCGTTTACCTTTCGGGGCGTTTTCGGTGGCCAGCAGCGCCGCGCCGCCCCATTCGCCACCCAATCCCAGGCCCTGGCCGAAGCGCAGCACGCAAAGCAGGATCGGCGCCCAGGCCCCGATGCTGTCGTAACCCGGCAGCACGCCGATCAGCGTGGTGCAGACACCCATCAGCAGCAGCGAAGCCACCAAGGTCGATTTGCGCCCGATCCGGTCACCGAAGTGGCCGAACAGCGCCGAACCCAATGGTCGGGCGAGGAAGGCGATGCCGAAGGTCAGGAATGCCGAGAGCATCTGCGCCGTGCCGGAAGTCTGCGGGAAAAACACCGGCCCGATCACCAGCGCAGCGGCGGTGGCGTAGACGTAGAAATCGTAGAACTCGATGGCCGTGCCGATGAAGCTCGCCGTGGCCACGCGGGTGGCGGAGTTGGTCGGTTGGGCAGGCGTGGTGTCGCTGTAAGCGGTACTGGTCGTCATGCGGTGATCCCTGACAGTCATGAGCTCCGTTGGAGCGAATTATTATGGTCGAACACCCAGGGATGTGGGATGAGGCGCGATCGCTGCTTCAGGTAGGAACAGTCGTCGGTGTGATGCGGATATTGCCAATGAACCGGCCGGAATTTGTCGGGTGCGGGGTAAGCACGCGGTTCGGCGGGGCTTGGGTAAGCACCGCGATTATAGGAAGGTGGCTAACGATTGAACAAGGGGCTGTCTAGCGCGCCGTGGCCAGCGCCGGGGCCGAAGTGGTGTGCCAGATCAGGACTTTGCTCACCCGGTTCTCTTCGGTTTCGAGAATCTCCAGCCGGTAGCGGCCGATCTTCAGGCAGACCGCGCTTTCCGGGATGGTTTCCAGCGCTTCGGTTACCAGGCCATTGAGCGTCCGGGGGCCGTCGCTGGGCAGGTGCCAGCCCAGGCATTTGTTCAGTTCGCGAATCGACGCCGCGCCATCGATCACCATGCGACCATCGGCCTGTGGGTGGATGTGCGGATTGTCGAGGCTGTGCTCGCTTTCGAATTCGCCGACGATCTCTTCGAGAATGTCTTCCAGGGTGACGATGCCGAGGACTTCGCCGTACTCGTCCACCACCATGCCCAGACGCCGCTGCTGCTTGTGGAAGTTCAGCAGTTGCAGTTGCAGCGGGGTGCTTTCAGGGACGAAATACGGCTCGTAACTGGCCGCCAGCAACGCTTCGCGGGTCAGGCTGCCATTGTCCAGCAGGTGACGGATCTGCCGGGTGTTGAGCACCGCTTCGACCTGATTGATATCGCTGTGGAAGACCGGCAGGCGAGTGCGCCGGTTCTTGCGCAATTGCTCGATGATTTCTTCGATCGGATCGTCGAGGTTGATGCCGTCGACATCGCTGCGCGGCACCAGAATGTCGTTGACCGTGATGTTGTCCAGCGCATGGATGCCTGAAACCGGGTGTGGGCGCACCGGATGATCCGGGTCGTCATGACGCTCCGTCGGCACATCATCTTCGCTCTGTTGCACCACCTGGGCCTTGCGAATGAACGGGCGCATCAGCAAACCACTGATGCGGCTGAGCAACCAGGCAAGCGGGTAAACCACCTTCAGCGGGACCGCCAGCAGCGTATTGCCGAACGCCAACACCGCATCCGGATAACGCTGGGCGAGGGCGCGGGGGAAATAGTCGGCAAAGACCAGCAGCAGGGCGCCGGCACCGAGGCAAGCCGCCCAGGGGCCGTTTTCTTCGCAGAGAAAGATTGCCAGCAGCGTGGCCAGAATGACGGCGAGGGCGCGGCACAGGGTATTGCAGAGGATCAGGCTTTCGAGCGGGAAACTGAGCTTTGCCAGCGGCTTGTCGCTGGCGCGGGAGGCGGTGCGTTGCGCGAGCAGGTGCTGTTGCGCCGCTTCGACGGCGGTAAACAGCCCCGACCAGAGAATCAGCAGGGCAAATACCGCGAGCATCGGCCCTATGGGCAAACCGTCCATTTATGCCGCCCGTCAGATGTGCAGGATGTATTCACGAACCAGTTTGCTGCCGAAATACGCAAGCATCAGCAGGCAGAAACCGGCGAGGGTCCAGCGGATTGCCTTGTGGCCGCGCCAGCCGAGCCGGTTACGGCCCCACAGCAGGACGCTGAACACGATCCAGGCCAGGCAGGCCAGCAGGGTTTTATGCACCAGGTGCTGGGCAAACAGGTTCTCGACGAACAGCCAGCCGGAAATCAGCGACAGCGACAGCAGCGTCCAGCCGGCCCAGAGGAAGCCGAACAACAGGCTTTCCATGGTCTGCAGCGGCGGGAAATTCTTGATCAGCCCGGACGGGTGCTTGTGCTTGAGCTGGTGATCCTGCACCAGCAGCAACAAGGCCTGAAACACCGCAATGGTGAACATGCCATAGGCGAGGATCGACAGCAGAATGTGCGCGAGAATGCCCGGTTCTTCATCGATGACCTGCACCGTGCCGGTCGGCGCGAATTGCGCCAGCAGCACCGTGATTGCACCCAGCGGGAACAGCAGCACCAACAGGTTTTCCACCGGGATCCGCGAGCAGGCCAGCAGGGTCAGGGCAATGACGGCCGCCGCAATCAGGCTGGAAGCGCTGAAGAAATCCAGGCCCAGACCGATCGGCGTCAATAAATGGGTGAGCAGGCTGGCGCTGTGGGCCAGCACGGCGAGGACGCCGAGCGAGACCAGCAGGCGCTTGTTGGCCTTGGCGCCAGTGGCCAGGCGGGTGCCCTGATAGAGAGTCGCAGCGGCGTAGAGAAGGGCGGCGGCGAGGGTGGTCAGCAAACTCGGTGACAAGGGGAGCATAAATCCTGTTAGGCAAGCCCGAAAGGGGCTGAGTTTGGCATAGAACCGCCATTGCACGAAAGACCGGCAAGCTGACAGCGAGGTGTCCGCCAGACGCAGTCTTCGCTATAATCCGCGACCTGCCCACGCCGCAGGCTCGCCGAGCACATGTTGATTCCGGTCTGGGCCGCCATTATCCCGGTCTACACAGGGCCTGAAAGGATCGCGCAATGTTTGAAAACTTAACCGACCGTCTCTCGCAGACGCTGCGCCATGTCACCGGCAAGGCGAAACTGACCGAGGACAACATCAAAGACACCCTGCGCGAAGTGCGCATGGCGTTGCTCGAAGCCGACGTCGCCCTGCCGGTGGTCAAGGACTTCGTCAATTCGGTCAAGGAACGCGCTGTCGGCACCGAGGTGTCGCGCAGCCTGACGCCGGGCCAGGCGTTCGTGAAGATCGTCCAGGCCGAACTCGAAAGCCTGATGGGCGCGGCCAACGAAGACCTGAACCTGAGCGCCGTGCCGCCCGCCGTCATTCTGATGGCCGGTCTGCAGGGTGCGGGTAAAACCACCACCGCCGGCAAACTGGCGCGCTTCCTTAAAGAACGCAAGAAGAAGTCGGTCATGGTCGTGTCGGCGGACATCTACCGTCCCGCTGCTATTAAACAGCTGGAAACCCTGGCCAACGACATCGGCGTGACGTTCTTCCCGTCCGACCTGAGCCAGAAGCCGGTCGACATCGCCAACGCGGCTATTAAAGAAGCAAAACTGAAATTCATCGACGTGGTCATCGTCGACACCGCCGGTCGTCTGCACATCGACGAAGAGATGATGGGCGAGATCAAGGCGCTGCACGCCGCGATCAATCCGGTTGAAACCCTGTTCGTGGTCGACGCCATGACCGGTCAGGACGCGGCCAACACGGCCAAGGCCTTCGGTGATGCACTGCCGCTGACCGGTGTGATCCTGACCAAGGTCGACGGTGATGCCCGTGGCGGTGCCGCGCTGTCCGTTCGCGCAATCACCGGCAAGCCGATCAAGTTCATCGGTATGGGCGAGAAGAGCGAAGCGCTCGATCCGTTCCACCCTGAGCGTATCGCTTCGCGGATCCTCGGCATGGGCGACGTGCTCAGCCTGATCGAGCAGGCTGAAGCGACGCTCGACAAGGACAAGGCCGACAAACTGGCCAAGAAGCTGAAGAAGGGCAAGGGCTTCGACCTCGAAGACTTCCGCGATCAGCTGCAACAGATGAAGAACATGGGCGGCCTAGGTGGGCTCATGGACAAACTGCCGAACATCGGCGGCGTCAATCTCTCGCAAATGGGCAACGCCCAGAACGCCGCAGAGAAGCAGTTCAAGCAGATGGAAGCCATCATCAACTCCATGACCCCGGCCGAGCGCCGCGACCCTGAGCTGATCAGTGGTTCGCGCAAGCGCCGGATCGCCATGGGTTCCGGCACCCAGGTGCAGGACATCGGTCGCTTGATCAAGCAGCACAAGCAGATGCAGAAGATGATGAAGAAATTCTCCGCCAAGGGCGGAATGGCGAAAATGATGCGCGGCATGGGCGGTATGTTGCCCGGCGGCGGCATGCCGAAGATGTAAAGACTTCGCCGGTCGTCGCACCGGCGCAGACCCTGCAAGGACGCAGGATCAACAGCAAACCCGCACTCGGCGGGAGCTGACCGGCCGTTTTGAACGACGGCCCCATATGCAAATCTGCACGGCATGCCACAGGCGCCGGAAAAAGTCATTTGCAAAAGTCCGGATATTCCTTAGAATATGCGGCCTTTCGGGCACCCATGCCCGCTGTGCATTTAGATTTGCAGCACCGACTACAGGAACGATGTTCACATGCTAACAATCCGTCTTGCCCTTGGCGGCTCCAAAAAGCGCCCGTTTTACCACCTGACCGTAACCGACTCCCGCAACCCGCGTGACGGTTCCCACAAAGAACAGGTTGGTTTCTTCAACCCTGTTGCACGTGGTCAGGAAGTTCGTCTGTCCGTGAACCAAGAGCGCGTTGCCTACTGGCTGAGCGTTGGTGCACAGCCTTCTGAGCGTGTTGCTCAGTTGCTGAAGGAATCTGCCAAGGCTGCAGCCTGAGCAGTATGAGCGCGACGCCAGAAAAAGCTGATGACCTGATCGTTGTCGGCAAGATTTTTTCGGTTCACGGCGTTCGCGGCGAGGTGAAGGTCTTTTCCTTTACCGATCCGATTGAAAACCTGTTGAACTACCGCAACTGGACGCTTCGGCGCGAAGGCGTGGTAAAGCAGGTCGAGCTGGTCAGCGGCCGATCCACTCAAAAGGATCTGGTTGCCAAGCTCAAAGGCCTCGACGATCGCGATGAAGCCCGTCTTCTGAGTGGTTACGAGATTTGCATCTCGCGAAGCCTTTTGCCCAACCTGACTGGCGACGAGTACTACTGGTACCAGTTGCAGGGTCTGAGTGTCATCAACCAGAACGAAGAATTCTTCGGCAAGGTTGATCACCTGTTGGAGACCGGCGCGAACGATGTATTGGTGGTCAAGCCCTGCGTCGGCAGCCTGGATGATCGCGAGCGGTTGTTGCCCTATACGGAGCAATGCGTGCTGGCAATCGACCTGGAGGCAGGCGTGATGAGGGTGGAATGGGACGCGGACTTCTAAGCAATGGCCAGCCTGCGCGTAGACGTCATTACGCTGTTCCCCGAGATGTTCTCGGCCATCAGTGAGTACGGCATTACCAGTCGTGCGGTCAAACAGGGGCTCTTGCAGCTGACCTGTTGGAATCCGCGGGATTACACGACGGATCGGCATCACACTGTGGACGATCGCCCGTTTGGCGGTGGTCCGGGCATGGTGATGAAGATCAAGCCCCTGGAAGATGCTCTGGTTCAGGCCAAGGCAGCAGCCGGGGAGGCGGCGAAGGTGATTTACCTGTCCCCCCAAGGCCGTCAACTGACTCAGTCGGCGGTACGCGAACTGGCTAAATCGGATGCGTTGATCCTGATTGCCGGTCGCTATGAAGGCATTGACGAGCGTTTTATTGATGCTCATGTCGATGAAGAGTGGTCGATTGGTGACTATGTGTTGTCTGGCGGCGAGCTGCCGGCCATGGTCATGATCGATGCGGTTACACGACTGCTGCCCGGAGCTTTAGGGCATGCGGATTCCGCTGAGGAAGATTCCTTTACGGATGGTCTGCTGGATTGCCCGCACTACACCCGACCTGAGGTGTATGCGGATCAGCGTGTTCCCGACGTGTTGCTGAGTGGCAATCACGCGCATATCCGGCGTTGGCGTTTACAGCAGTCCCTTGGTAGGACCTATGAACGACGCGCCGATCTTCTGGAAAGCCGCTCGCTTTCTGGAGAAGAGAAGAAGCTGCTCGAGGAATACATCCGCGAGCGGGACGATAGTTAACAACGTATCGATGGTAGATCAGACGATTTACCTTAGGAGCACAGCATGACCAACAAAATCATCCTTGCACTCGAAGCAGAGCAGATGACCAAAGAAATCCCTACCTTTGCCCCGGGCGACACCATCGTCGTTCAGGTGAAAGTGAAGGAAGGCGATCGTTCCCGTCTGCAAGCGTTCGAAGGCGTTGTAATCGCCAAGCGTAACCGCGGCGTGAACAGTGCGTTCACCGTTCGTAAAATCTCCAACGGTGTTGGCGTAGAACGTACTTTCCAGACCTACTCCCCGCAGATCGACAGCATGGCTGTCAAACGTCGCGGAGACGTACGTAAAGCCAAGCTGTACTACCTGCGCGACCTGTCGGGTAAAGCAGCTCGCATCAAGGAAAAACTGGCTTAAGTCCAGCTTCCGATGCAGAAAAAAGCAGCCTACGGGCTGCTTTTTTGTTGCCCGCAATTTATCCACAGCATTCCGTTCCAGGCCTGACCCATGACCCCTCGCGAGCGAGAAATCGAACGCCGCACCGAACTCTCGGTGACCCGCGTGACCAAGGCGGTTTTCCCGCCGACCACCAACCACCACAACACCCTGTTCGGCGGCACCGCGCTGGCCTGGATGGACGAAGTGTCGTTCATCACCGCCACGCGGTTTTGCCGTTTGCCGCTGGTGACCGTGTCGACCGATCGCATCGACTTCAATCACGCGATCCCGGCAGGATCCATCGTCGAGCTGGTCGGGCGGGTGATCAAGGTTGGCAACACCAGTCTCAAGGTCGAGGTGGAAGTGTTCGTCGAAAGCATGAGCTGTGACGGGCGTGAGAAGGCCATTCACGGGCAGTTCAGCTTTGTTGCCATCGATGATGACAAGCGTCCGGTGCCGGTGCTGCCGGGTTTCGCGGCCTGATCCAACACCGAGCCGCGGCATTCGCGGGCAAGCCCGCTCCCACAGATTTTGTGTTGTCCGCTGATGTTGTGTTCGACACGGACACTGTGGGAGCGGGCTTGCCCGCGATTTGTTCTATCAGGCGCTGCTACTCTCCGGCTGAATCAGCGCCAGCAACGTCCACCCCGGCCCCGGCTTCAACACGGTTTCCGGTGTCACGACATGCACCCAGCCGCTGTCATCGCGCATGAACAGCAGCGTCGCGCGATTGCCATGCAGCGCCCGGTAATCGTCCCAGCCGAACCCGTCCGTCAATGTCGTGCTGTACAGGTCGGCGCCCTGGCCCAATTGGCTGGCGAGTCTGGCGTAAGTCAGCGCCTCGCTCCCCAGTTGATTGCCGCGATGTTCGAGGCTGGCGCGGTGCTTGTCGCTGCGTCGGCTCTCCTGACCACTGGCCAGTCCGAACAATCGTTGATGACCAAAGTCATGGCGAAAGCGCATGGCCGCCAGCGTATTGAGTTCGCCCGACGGTGACAGCGCCAGCAGATGCCCCAGTCCGACCAGGTCCAGATGCGCATCGGCATGCTGCGAAGCCGGATTGCCAAAGTAGGTCGGCAAGCCATCCATGCGCGCCGCGCGGATGTTCTCCCAGCTTGAATCCGTCAGCAGTACCCGGCTGCCCAGCTGTTGCAGCGACTTGCCGAGCAGGCGCGCAGGCCCGTTCGCCCCGACGATCAGGAAGCCGCTGGGCGCTGGTTCCGCAACTTTCAACAGTCGGGCCAATGGCCGGGCAGTCGCGCTTTGCAGTACGACGGTGCCGATGATCACCGCGAAGGTCAGCGGTACCAGCAACAACGCACCTTCATGGCCCGCTTCATCCAGGCGAATCGCAAAGATCGCCGAGACTGCCGCCGCGACGATCCCGCGCGGGGCAATCCAGCACAACAATGCACGCTCACGCCAGCTCAGACTCGAACCGGCGGTACTTAGCACCACGTTCAGCGGTCGGGCGATCAACTGGATCACCAGCAACAGAATCAGCACCAGCGGCCCGAGACCGATCAACGCGTTCAGATCCAGTCGCGCCGCCAGCAAAATGAACAGCCCGGAAATCAGCAGCACGCTGAGGTTTTCCTTGAAGTGCAGGATGTGCCGCACATCCACGCCCTTCATGTTCGCCAGCCACATGCCCATCAGCGTCACCGCCAGCAGCCCGGATTCGTGCATGGCCTGGTTGGCGGCGATGAATATCCCCAGCACCGCGGCGAGCGATGCCAGATTGTGCAAATACTCCGGCAGCCATTGGCGCCGGATGATCGTACCGAGCAGCCAGCCACCGGCGACGCCGAACGCGCTGCCGCAGACAATCACCCCGCCAAACGTCAGCAGGCTCTGTTCCAGCCCATGGCCTTCGGCCCGAGCGATGATGAAGCTGTAGACCACTACCGCAAGCAGCGCGCCGATCGGGTCGATCACAATCCCTTCCCAGCGCAGGATATTCGCGATCGAAGCTTTAGGCCGCACCACCCGCAGCATCGGTACGATCACGGTCGGGCCAGTAACCAGGGTCAGGCTGCCGAACAGGATGGCAAGCAACCAGTCGAAGCCCAGCAGCCAGTGGGTCGCGACCGCAATCACTACCCAGGTCGAGAGCGCTCCGATGGTGACCAGCCGATGCACGACGCTGCCGATCTCGCGCCATTCCGACAAATGCAGGGTCAGGCTGCCTTCAAACAGAATCAGCGCCACTGCCAGCGACACCAATGGCATCAGCAGCGGGCCGAACATTTCCTGCGGGTCGAGCCAGCCCAGCACGGGGCCCGCCAGAATGCCGGTCAGCAGCAGAAACAGAATCGCCGGCAGTTTCAGGCGCCAGGCAAGCCATTGGCAACCCAGCGCGGCGGCACCGATACCACCGAAAGCCAACAGAATTTGCTGCTCGTTCATTGAAGCTCCCTGTTCCTTGAAATAGCGGGCTATGAAAGACTAGCGGCCATTTCAACCGTTCACTCTTTATTTGCGCGCAGTGCCAAGCCTGCGTGTCTTGAGCGCCCATGCCTGCCATCGACCACCCACTGATCGACCAGTTTCTCGACGCCCTCTGGCTGGAAAAAGGTCTCTCCGACAACACTCGCGATGCCTACCGCAGCGATCTCGCGCTGTTCAATGGCTGGTTGCAGGAGAAAGGTCTCGAACTGATCAATGCCGGTCGCGAGTTGATCCTCGATCACCTGGCCTGGCGTCTGGAACAGAACTACAAACCTCGCTCCACCGCGCGATTTCTCTCCGGTGTGCGTGGCTTTTATCGCTACCTGCTGCGGGAAAAACTGATTTCGGTTGATCCGACCTTGCGCGTGGATATGCCGCAACTCGGTCGGCCATTGCCCAAATCCCTGTCGGAAGCCGACGTTGAAGCTTTGCTGAAGGCGCCAGACCTCAGCGAAGCCATCGGCCAGCGCGACCGCGCCATGCTCGAAGTCCTTTACGCCTGCGGGCTGCGGGTGACCGAGCTGATCAGCCTGACCTTGGAACAGGTCAACCTGCGTCAGGGCGTGTTGCGGGTGATGGGCAAGGGTAGTAAAGAGCGCCTTGTACCGATGGGCGAGGAAGCGATTGTCTGGGTCGAGCGCTACCTGCGCGACGGTCGCGGCGAACTGCTGGGCGGGCGCCCCAGCGATGTGCTGTTTCCCAGCCAGCGCGGCGAGCAGATGACCCGCCAGACCTTCTGGCACCGTATCAAGCATCAGGCCAAGGTCGCCGGCATTGGTAAATCGCTGTCGCCGCACACCCTGCGTCACGCGTTTGCCACACACCTGCTCAACCATGGCGCCGATTTGCGGGTGGTGCAGATGCTGTTGGGCCACAGCGACCTGTCGACCACGCAGATCTACACTCACGTCGCCCGGGCACGTTTGCAGGATCTGCATGCCAAACATCACCCGCGCGGCTGAGCGCCATTTGTCTTGCGACAGGCGCATTCGGCCACGGGAGCCTTATGTGGTAGGCTTTGCCGGTTTGCACGATGGGCGGTTATGACCCGGTGTTCCGGCACGGGCGTTCTGATCGTTCCATTTGTCCGCCTTCAGGAGTTCTCATGCGTCTGACCCAGATTTTCGCCGCCGCAGCCATTGCGTTGGTCAGCACCTTTGCCGTCGCCGATGACGCGGCCGACAAAGCGATTCGCCAAAGCCTGGAAAACCTCCAGCTCGACGTGCCGGTGGACACCATCACCGCCAGCCCGCTGCCGGGCCTGTACGAAGTCAAGCTCAAGGGCAGCCGCGTGCTCTACGCCAGCGCCGACGGCCAGTACATCGTTCAGGGCTACATGTTCCAGCTCAAGGACGGCAAACCGGTCAACCTGACCGAGAAGACCGAGCGCCTGGGCATTTCCAAACTGATCAATGCGATTCCGGTGGCCGAGACCGTGGTTTACCCGGCCGTGGGCGAAACCAAGTCGCACATCACCGTTTTCACCGACACTACGTGCCCGTATTGCCACAAGCTGCACGCCGAAGTGCCCGAGCTGAACAAGCGCGGCATCGAAGTGCGTTACGTGGCGTTCCCGCGCCAGGGCCTCGGCTCGCCGGGTGATGAGCAACTGCAAGCCGTGTGGTGCTCGAAAGACAAGAAAGCCGCCATGGACAAAATGGTCGATGGCAAGGAAATCAAGGCCGCCAAGTGCGAGAACCCGGTTTCCAAACAGTTCGCCCTAGGCCAGTCGATCGGTGTGAACGGTACGCCGGCCATCGTTTTGGCTGACGGACAAGTCATTCCGGGCTACCAGCCTGCGCCACAAGTCGCCAAACTGGCGCTGGGCGCGAAGTAATTCGCATCGTCACGCCCTGGTGTGACGAGCGTGGTCCGGCGGCAGGATTGCCGGGCCATCAACAGAGAGCCGCGAACCTGCGGTTGTTTTCACGGCCGGCCTCGCGTCGGCCGTTTTATGGGGAGTTCACAGTGAAACCGGTCAAAGTAGGCATCTGTGGGTTAGGGACCGTCGGTGGCGGAACCTTCAACGTACTTCAGCGCAACGCCGAGGAAATTGCTCGTCGTGCCGGGCGTGGAATCGAAGTGGCACAAATTGCCATGCGCACGCCAAAGCCTCAGTTCCAGACGACCGGTATTGCGATTACCAACGATGTCTTCGAAGTGGCCACGAACCCTGAGATCGACATCGTCATAGAGCTGATGGGCGGCTACACCGTTGCCCGCGAGCTGGTACTCAAGGCCATCGAGAATGGCAAGCATGTGGTCACCGCGAACAAGGCTCTGATTGCCGTTCACGGTAATGAAATTTTCGCCAAGGCACGCGAGAAAGGCGTGATCGTGGCATTCGAAGCGGCGGTCGCCGGCGGCATTCCGGTGATCAAGGCGATCCGTGAAGGCCTGTCCGCCAACCGTATCAACTGGGTCGCCGGGATCATCAACGGCACCGGCAACTTCATCCTCACCGAAATGCGCGAGAAGGGTCGCACCTTCGAAGACGTGCTGGCCGAGGCGCAAGCGCTGGGCTACGCCGAAGCCGACCCGACCTTCGACGTCGAGGGCATCGACGCCGCGCACAAGCTGACGATCCTGGCATCGATCGCGTTCGGTATTCCGCTGCAGTTCGACAAGGCTTACACCGAAGGCATCACCAAGCTGACCACCGCCGACGTGAACTACGCCGAAGCGCTGGGCTACCGCATCAAGCACCTGGGCGTGGCACGCAGCACCGCCGCCGGCATCGAGCTGCGCGTACACCCGACGCTGATCCCGGCCGATCGTCTGATCGCCAACGTCAACGGCGTGATGAACGCGGTGATGGTCAACGGTGACGCTGCCGGTTCGACCCTGTTCTACGGCGCCGGCGCCGGCATGGAGCCGACTGCTTCGTCGGTGATCGCGGATCTGGTGGACGTGGTTCGCGCCATGACCTCCGACCCGGAAAACCGCGTGCCGCACCTGGCCTTCCAGCCGGACTCGCTGTCGGCCCATCCGATCCTGCCGATCGAAGCCTGCGAAAGCGCCTACTACCTGCGCATCCAGGCCAAGGACCATCCGGGTGTACTCGCTCAGGTGGCGAGCATCCTCTCGGAGCGCGGCATCAACATCGAGTCGATCATGCAGAAGGAAGTCGAGGAACACGACGGCCTGGTGCCGATGATCCTGCTGACCCACCGCGTGCTGGAGCAGCACATCAACGATGCGATCGCCGCCCTCGAAGCGCTGGCGGGCGTGGTCGGTCCGGTTGTGCGGATCCGCGTCGAGCACTTGAATTAAGCCGATCTCCTTCACCGGTCCCGCCAGCGGGGCCGGTGTCGTGAACACTCTCCATTGGAGTCAGTCATGCGTTACATCAGTACCCGCGGCCAGGCACCGGCCCTGAATTTCGAAGACGTCCTGCTGGCCGGTCTTGCAACCGACGGCGGTCTGTACGTCCCGGAAAACCTGCCACGTTTCACCCAGGAAGAAATCGCTTCCTGGGCCGGCCTGCCGTATCACGAGCTGGCTTTCCGCGTCATGCGCCCGTTCGTCACCGGCAGCATTCCGGACGCCGATTTCAAAAAGATTCTTGAAGAAACCTACGGTGTGTTCGCCCACAACGCCGTTGCGCCGCTGCGTCAGCTGAACGGCAACGAATGGGTGCTGGAGCTGTTCCACGGCCCGACCCTGGCGTTCAAGGACTTCGCCCTGCAACTGCTCGGTCGTTTGCTCGACTACGTGCTGGAAAAGCGCGGCGAGCGCGTGGTCATCGTCGGCGCCACCTCCGGTGACACCGGTTCGGCCGCCATCGAAGGCTGCAAGCACTGCGAAAACGTCGACATCTTCATCCTGCACCCGCACAACCGTGTGTCCGAAGTGCAGCGTCGGCAGATGACCACCATTCTCGGTGAGAACATCCACAACATCGCCATCGAAGGCAACTTCGATGACTGCCAGGAAATGGTCAAGGCCAGCTTCGCCGACCAGAGCTTCCTCAAGGGCACCCGTCTGGTGGCAGTCAACTCGATCAACTGGGCGCGGATCATGGCCCAGATCGTTTACTACTTCCACGCAGCGCTGCAATTGGGCGGCCCGGCGCGTTCGGTGTCGTTCTCGGTGCCGACCGGCAACTTCGGCGACATCTTCGCCGGTTACCTGGCGCGCAACATGGGCCTGCCGATCAACCAGTTGATCGTCGCCACCAACCGCAACGATATCCTGCACCGCTTCATGAGCGGCAACCAGTACGTCAAGGAAACCCTGCACGCCACGCTGTCGCCGTCGATGGACATCATGGTCTCGTCGAACTTCGAACGCCTGCTGTTCGACCTGCACGGTCGCAACGGCGCGGCGATTGCCGGGCTGATGGATACGTTCAAGCAGGGCGGCGGCTTCAGCGTCGAACAGGAACGCTGGACCGAGGCACGCAAACTGTTCGACTCGCTGGCTGTGGACGATGCGCAAACCTGCGAAACCATCGCCGAAGTCTACGAACAGACCGGGGAAGTGCTGGATCCGCACACCGCCATCGGCGTGAAGGCCGCTCGTGAATGTCGTCGCAGCCTGGATATCCCGATGGTGATTCTGGGCACGGCGCATCCGGTCAAGTTCCCGGACGCGGTGGAGAAAGCCGGTGTAGGAAAAGCTCTCGAACTGCCTGCACATCTTTCTGATTTGTTTGAGAGAGAAGAGCGCTGCACTGTGCTGGCGAACGAGCTCAAAGCCGTACAAGCCTTTGTCAGCCAGCATGGCAACCGCGGCAAGCCTCTTTAAGACCGCAAAGCTGTCACATTTTGAAGCCCGTCTCCTGACGGGCTTTCTTGTTTTTGCATGCCACACTGCGCGCGTTTCGCCCACGAAGGACGGGCGAGTCGATGACGAAGGATGTGGCAATGCGGTTTTTTTCAGGATTGAAACCAGCCCTGTGCTGGTTGTTTTTATCGGGGAGCTTCGGGTTGTCACAGTGGGTCGAAGCCGCCCATCTGGCGAGACACCCCGACACGGTGGAGGCTATTCAGCCCATCGAGCTGGATGAGCATGAGCGTCAGTGGATTCGAGATAACCCTCGTGTGACCGTCGCCTCTGTGCAATACCCGTTGTATCTGTTTCAGGACGAACATGGCCAATGGAGCGGCCTGAACAACGATGTGCTCAAGCACATCAGCGCCATGACCGGATTGCAGTTCGTTCATCAGGAATCGTTTTCCACCGACCACATGCTGGAACGGCTCCAGAGTGGCGTGGCCGACATCAGCACGACGTTGGCAATGAACGAGGAGCGCAAGGCATTTCTGGACTTCAGTCACGCGTTCGGCGGTGCAGGGTGGGTGTTCGTCGGTCATTCAGGCGAACCGGCAATACGGTCGCTCGAGATGCTGTCCAAGCGAGTCCTGGTGCTGCCGGCCCGGCATGCGCTGGAGGACAGCATTCGACGCGACTACCCATCGATCCCGATTCGTTCGGTCAAGACCTATGCCGAGGCTCGGGCGCTGGTGGAAAGTGGCGAGGCCTATGCCACCATCGAAAACGAGATCGGCGCTCAGCTGTTTCCCTCCGGCCTGCTCAAGGTCGGTGGTCTCGTGGAGGGCAAGTGGGAGGCCGACCATCTGGCAGTACGCAAAGGCTTGCCCGAGCTGGTGAGCATCCTCAACAAGGCATTGGGCGCCTTCTCCGCGGCGGAGCTTCGTTCCATGCGCCTGAAGTGGCTGGATGGCGTCTCTCCTGCGCCGACACCCTCGATCGGCTCGCTCCTGATCAAGTGGGGTTGCTGGGCGATGGGCGGGCTTGGCGTGTTCGGGCTATTGCCTTTGATGTGGAACCGTCGACTGGCGGCAGAAGTGAAGCAGCGACGGGCAGCCGAAAAGAATCTGGGTGATCAACTGGCCTTTCAACATGCATTGATCGATGCGATGCCCGACCCCGTGTTCGTGCGCGATCTGCAGGGTCGGTTGATCATGTGCAACCGCAGTTACGAAGATGCGCTGTCGGTCCGGCAGGAGCAGGTGCAGGGCCGGATGCTGTTCGAGTTCGATGCACTTCCACAGGCCACGGCATTGATGCTGCACGACGAATTCATGGCGCAGCTGGGTACGCGTAAAACACGCTTCAGCAAGCGGCAACTGATGTTCAAGAGCGGCCCCCGTCAGATCTATCAATGGACGGTGCCGTTTTACAGTGTCGATGGAAAACTGCGAGGCCTGCTCGGGGGCTGGACGGACATCACCGAGCGGCGGAAGGAGAGCGGGTGTCGATGTCTGCATTAAAGATGGGAAAAGTCCTATAAGCAGCGATTCCTTTTCTGATGGGAGGCTTAGGACCACTGCCCTAGAGTGACAGGCCACTGCGGCGTGAATCCGCGATTGTCGCTCCAGAGGTCGTCCCATGCGCTCGCTCAAGATCCTGATTCTAGAACCCAATCCGTTCCAGCTGATGGCGTTGCACCAGATGCTCAACGCCATTGGTATCTACGATGTTCTGACCGCACCGTCGCTGGGCTCGGCAAAGCGCTCACTGGAACGTCGCGGAGCCGTCGACATCACCCTGTGCAATCCACAATTGCAGAACGGTGACGGGCTGGCGCTGATCCGGCATATGGCCGACCGGCAGGAAGCACGTGCACTGATTCTGCTGGGGGCTGTGGCACCCACCCTGCTGGACGATCTGGAAACCTTGCTGGGCGAGCACCGGATCATATTGCTGGGCCGCCTGCACACTCCCGTTTCGGCGGTATTGATGAGGGCACTGCTGGACACCTACATGACCATCCCCAGGCATTCCGTCGACGCTTGACCCCCACGGTTATTTTTCTGTCATCTTCACCATGCATGCTCCGATAGGCCGGTGACGCTCCGGGAGAGGCCGGTGACAAGCAGAACTTTCTTCTCGGGCCGGTGGTCATTTACTGTGAACACGCCCCAGACACTGTGTTTTCGGACTATTGAGTGGAGATCGAGATGGAAAGTATCAGTCTATTGCTCGGTGAGGCTCTGAGCCCGTATCAAGTGACGTTGACCCCTCGCGGTCGCCATGGCGAATGCCTGGTGACCTTGAAGAACGGCAGCGGCGCGATCGTGGTGGAGCGCGAATTCAATCAGGCGCAATTGAGCGACAAGCGCCAGCTGACGGATGTGGTCGACGGCCTGCACCGTGACATCCTGATTGCCGAAGGCCGGCTGGAACCCTGTGTGATCGCGGCGTTGCGAAACGCAGCCCTCGACAAGCACCCGACCCTCTGAAACTGATTTTTCATTTGTGGGAACCTTCCTGCACCCAAGTCAGTCAGACCCCGTAACAGCAGGATCAAGCATTGTGCTCCGGTGCTTGTCGCTTGCTGCTACGGGTCTTTGATACAGACCACGTTTAACCCCGAGTCGTCTCCCCACTTCTCGGGGTTTCTTTTTGCCCGGATTTCACTGCGCGGCCTGTTGCTCGAAGAAAATCCGCGCCTGTTCCAGATAATCCTGGCGCCTCTCGGGGTCGAGCCAGTCGGCGTAGAGCTGGTTGAGATGCTCGTGGGGCAGGGTGCGTAACAGCTGATTGATTTCCGTGATCGCCTGTCGACCCGCCGTGGTGTCGGTGCAGCCGACATGGCCCGACAGGTACTTGCCCGTGCCGCGAATCGGGAAGAACAGCAGTTCGTCCTCGGCGATCTCGGCCTGCCGCGCCTGATAACGGATCTCCGGCCAGTAACCCAGCACCACTTGCAAACGCCCCAGACGCTGCATCGACAGCAGGCTGCTGAGCGCATCGTTGCCGTAGTGCGGCGTCAGCGCGCCGGTTGGTGCCTGATGCAGCAATGTATCGATGTACTCGCCATAACTGCGTTCCGCCACCACTCCGACTTTTCGCTCGCCGTTGGCCAGAAACGCCGACAGATCGACTTCGTCCTCGACCAGAAACGGCTCCAGCACTTCGCGGTCTCTCTGACGCACCACCAGACCATTGCTGACCGCGCGAAACGCAGGGATGGAGAACGCGATCCACTGTGCCCGTTCTTTGTTCCAGATCAGCGACGGATCGCAGGCAAAGGGATGTTCATGCAGCATTTGAGTGCCACGGGCGCGATTGACCCGCATCAAGGTGTGTTCGTATTGCGGCATGCCGGCAATCAGCATCGGCATCAATTGATCGATAACGCCTTGGCCCTTTTTCGGGCCTTCGAAGATCGTCAGTGGCGGCAGGTCGCGCAGCAACCAGATCAACGTCGGCTTGGCCTGCACCCACGTCGGCAGCACCAGCAGAAATAGCAGGCCGAACAACCGCCAGGTCCACCAATGGTGGGCGCGGTTCGAGGCCGAGGGCATCAGGCGATTCAGCTCAGATGGCTCCGTCTTCGCGCAGCCGGGCGATCTGCTTCTCGTCGTAGCCAAGATCGTGGAGTACCTGCGCATTGTGTTCACCGAGCTGCGGTCCGACCCATTCGGACGAGCCGGGTGTCTCAGAGAGTTTCGGCACGATGCCTGGCATCTTGAAGGGTTTGCCGTCCGGCAGTTTGGCGTGCAGGAACATTTCCCGGGCCAGGTACTGCGGATCGTTGAACATGTCTTCGGCGCTGAAGATCCGGCTGGCCGGGACTTCAGCCTGGTTCAGCAGGTCCAGCACGGTTTGCAGCGGCAGCGAATTCACCCAGCGGTCTATCACGCCGTACAACTCATCGCGGCGGGTGTCGCGCCCGTCGTTGCTGGCCAGCGCCGGGTCATTGGCCAGATCTTCACGGCCGATGATCAGCATGAAGCGCTTGAAGATTGCATCGCCGTTGGCGCCGATCTGCACGTGTTTGCCGTCGGCGCTGGTGTGGATCGATGATGGTGTGATGCCCGGCATGATGTTGCCGGTGCGCTCGCGAATGAAGCCGAACACATCGAACTCCGGCACCATGCTTTCCATCATGGCGAAGATCGCTTCGTACAACGCCACATCGACCACTTGGCCGAGACCGCCGTTGACCTCGCGATGACGCAGGGCCATCAACGCACCGATCACGCCCCACAAAGCAGCAATCGAATCGCCAATGGAAATCCCGGTGCGCACCGGCGGGCGGTCTTCGAAACCGGTGATGTAGCGCAGGCCGCCCATGGATTCGCCGACCGCGCCGAACCCAGGCTGATCTTTCATCGGCCCGGTCTGGCCGAAGCCGGACAGGCGCACCATCACCAGTTTCGGGTTCAGCGCATGCAGGGTTTCCCAGCCCAGGCCGAGTTTTTCCAGCACGCCGGGGCGGAAGTTCTCGATCAGAATGTCGGCTTCAACCAGCAGTTTTTTCAGGATCGCCAAGCCGTCGGGGTGTTTCAGGTTCAGCGTCAGGGACTTTTTGTTGCGCGCCTGGACGAACCACCACAGCGAGGTGCCTTCGTACAACTTGCGCCATTTGCGCAGCGGATCACCGCCGTCCGGCGACTCGATCTTGATCACTTCGGCGCCGAACTCGCCGCAGATGCGCGAGGCAAACGGCCCGGCAATCAAAGTACCCAATTCAATGACTTTCAGACCGCTGAGCGGTTTGTTGGCGAACGGCATGCGAGATCCTGTAGGACAAGGCTGAGCAGATACAGCGTTTTAACATAGCCGGCTGTCAGTCGCGCAAGGTTGATCGCCATCAATTCGTGGATTGCCTACAGCATCGGTTAGACTTGCCGACTTTCCTCGTATCAAGAAGCCCGTTCATGGCCCAGCCGTCCACTACCTACAAATTCGAACTGAACCTCACCGATCTCGACCGCAGCGTCTACGAGAACGTGAAGCAGACCATCGCCCGTCACCCTTCGGAAACCGAAGAACGCATGACCGTACGCCTGTTGGCCTACGCGCTCTGGTACAACGAGCAACTGTCGTTCGGTCGTGGTCTGTCGGACGTGGACGAACCTGCGCTGTGGGAAAAGAGCCTGGATGATCGTGTCCTGCACTGGATCGAAGTCGGCCAGCCGGACGCGGATCGCCTGACCTGGTGCTCCCGTCGCACCGAGCGCACCAGCCTGTTGGCCTACGGCAGCCTGCGTGTCTGGGAAGGCAAGGTGATCCCGGCGATCAAAAATCTGAAGAACGTCAACATTGCCGCCGTGCCGCAGGAAGTGCTGGAAACCCTGGCCCAGGACATGCCCCGCGTCATCAAGTGGGACGTGATGATCAGCGAAGGCACGATCTTCGTCACTGACGACCG
Source organism: Pseudomonas paraglycinae (assembly GCF_021601625.1). GTDB lineage: Bacteria > Pseudomonadota > Gammaproteobacteria > Pseudomonadales > Pseudomonadaceae > Aquipseudomonas > Aquipseudomonas paraglycinae. The sequence goes on from NZ_BQHR01000002.1 coordinate 223,949, forward strand.
TGGCCAGCACGAAGTCCAGCTCACCTGGCTGCAAGGCGATCGCGGCTAAGTCCGCGTTACTCCCGAAAAATCCCACGTATTCAAGAGAAGCTTCTGTCACCCCATGCGTATCGATCCTCGCCCGTTGCCCGCCACTCTGCCGTTTCTCGGTGAACTGCCACCGCTACTGACCCGCCTGTACGCGGCGCGGGGCGTGCAGTCCGAGGCGGAGCTGGACAAGAGCCTGGCGCGGTTGATTCCGTTCCAGCAGCTCAAAGGGATCGATGCGGCGGTGGACCTGCTGGTGACGGCGCTGGAGCAGCGTCAGCGGATCCTGATCGTCGGCGACTTTGACGCCGACGGCGCGACGGCCAGCACCGTGGGCGTGCTCGGTTTGCGCCTGCTGGGCGCGGCGCACGTCGATTATCTGGTGCCGAACCGCTTTGAATACGGCTACGGCCTGACCCCGGAAATCGTCGAAGTCGCGATGACCCGCGAGCCGCAACTGTTGATCACCGTCGACAACGGTATTTCCAGCGTTGAAGGTGTAGCGGCCGCGAAGCGCCATGGCCTGAAGGTTTTGATTACTGACCACCACTTGCCCGGCGATGAGCTGCCGCATGCAGATGCGCTGGTCAATCCGAACCAGCCCGGCTGCGAGTTTCCGAGTAAGGCGCTGGCCGGGGTCGGGGTGATTTTCTATGTGTTGATGGCCTTGCGCGCACGCCTGCGCAGCCTCGGCTGGTACGAGAGCAAACCACAGCCGAACATCGGCGAACTGCTGGATCTGGTGGCGCTGGGCAGCGTCGCCGACGTGGTGCCGCTGGATGCCAACAACCGGATTCTGGTGCACCAGGGCCTGGAACGAATTCGCGCCGGACGTGCGCGGCCGGGGATCAAGGCGATCCTGGAAGTGGCCAAGCGTGAGGCTTCGCGCATTACGTCTACCGACCTCGGTTTTATCGTCGGCCCGCGTCTGAACGCGGCGGGGCGTCTGGATGACATGAGCCTGGGCATTGAATGCCTGCTGACCCACGACCCTGCGCTGGCCCGGGAAATGGCCGCACAACTGGACGGCATGAATCAGGACCGCAAATCCATTGAGCAAGGCATGCAGCGTGAAGCGCTGGCCCAGCTCAAGGACTTGCCGGTTGAGTCGATGCCGTTCGGTCTTTGCCTGTTCGATCCGGAATGGCACCAGGGCGTCATCGGTATCCTGGCTTCGCGGATGAAGGAGCGGTATTTCCGCCCGACCATCGCCTTCGCCGATGCCGGTGACGGCCTGCTCAAGGGCTCGGGGCGTTCGGTGCAGGGTTTCCATATTCGTGACGCGCTGAGCGTGGTCGCGGCACAACATCCGGATCTGATCAGTAAGTACGGTGGCCACGCGATGGCGGCCGGTCTGACCTTGCCGCAGGAGAATTTTCCGTTGTTCGCCGAGGCCTTTGACGCCGAAGTGCGTAGGCAACTTCGCGAGGAAGATCTGACAGGGCGTCTGCTATCGGACGGCACGCTGGCGGTCGAGGAATTTCATCTGGAACTGGCTCGCGCCCTGCGCCACGCCGGGCCGTGGGGCCAGCATTTCCCGGAGCCGCTGTTTCACGGGGTGTTCCAGTTGGTCGAGCAGCGAGTGGTCGGCGAGCGGCACCTGAAAGTGGTACTGAAGACCGAATGCGGTTCGGTGAAGCTCGATGGCATCGCCTTCGGCATCGATCGCGATATCTGGCCGAACCCGACGATCAAATGGGTCGAACTGGCCTACAAGCTCGATCTCAACGAGTTTCGCGGCAATGAGACCGTGCAGTTGATGATCGCCCACATCGAACCGCGCTAAAGGACTTTGCGCCCCTTAACTGAAGGGGCGCAGGAAGCTTCAATTGTGCTGTTTCATTTCTGAACCCTCCCTCATCCCCGGATGTCGACTAGGCTCTAAGCACTGCTTGATTGGCCTTGTGACGTCTTGTCGAATTTTTTGCCCGCGGGGGCGGGTGCTGCACCTTTTTCCTGTCACTCGTCGACTTTTCAAACAGAACCCTGGAGCCTGCCCACTGATTTGAGAGGTGCCCCATGAGTCTGCTGCTTGAACCCTTTACCCTTCGCCAACTGACCCTGTCCAACCGCATCGCCGTGTCGCCCATGTGCCAGTACTCCAGCGTCGATGGCCTGGCCAACGACTGGCATCTGGTGCACCTCGGCAGCCGTGCCGTGGGGGGCGCTGGCCTGGTATTCACCGAAGCCACGGCGATCACGGCCGACGGGCGGATTACCGCCGAAGACCTGGGCCTGTGGAACGACGAACAGATCGCACCGCTGCAACGCATCACCCGTTTCATCAATGCGCAGGGCGCAGTGGCCGGCATTCAACTGGCCCACGCCGGGCGCAAGGCCAGCACCCACCGGCCGTGGATCGGCAAGCACGGCAGCGTCAAACCGGAGGACGGTGGCTGGACGCCGGTCGGGCCTTCGCCGATTGCCTTTGACCCGCAACACACCCAGCCGAAACAACTGGATGAAGGGCAGATCGCCCAGGTCATTCAGGACTTCGTGGCCGCAGCCAAACGTGCGCTGACCGCCGGTTTCAGTGTGGTCGAGGTGCATGCGGCGCACGGTTATCTGCTGCACCAGTTTCTGTCGCCGCTCAGCAACCAGCGCCGCGACCAGTACGGCGGTTCGTTCGAAAATCGCATTCGTCTGGTGCTGCAAGTGACCGAGGCGGTACGCGCGGTGTGGCCGGAAGAACTGCCGGTGTTTGTGCGCCTGTCGGCCACCGACTGGGTGGAGGACGGCTGGAATCCGGATGAAACCGTGGAGCTGGCGCGACGCCTGAAAGCCTTGGGGGCTGATCTGATCGATGTGTCATCGGGTGGCACGGCGGTCAATGCCGAAATCCCCGTGGGGCCGGGTTATCAGACGCGCTTCGCCGAACGTGTACGCAAGGAGTCAGGCATCGCCACCGGCACCGTGGGAATGATTACCGAGCCGGCCCAAGCCGAGCACATCCTGCGAACCTGTCAGGCCGACATCATCTTCCTCGCCCGTGAGTTGCTGCGTGATCCTTACTGGCCGCTGCATGCCGACGATGACCTGGGCGGACGCAAAGCGGTGTGGCCGGCGCAGTATCAACGTGCGACTCATCGGGATCAGCCGATTCACGAGTCTGATCTGCGGGATTGATTCCGACTGGTCGCAAAGCCTATAAAACCCGCCATTGAACCGGCGGGTTTTTTCTTGCCTGTCGTTTGGAATCGCGAAGGAATGGATCGCAATGTTGATCGAACGAGAGCTGACTGAATCGGACTTGCCGCTGCTTGCGTTGATCGACCGCAGTGAACTGGTCGAAGAGTGCTATCGCGTGGAAAACGGTGAGCTGATTCTGTATCCGGCGCGTTTCGACATGCGCGGCTGGCCCGAAGGGGAGGCGGCGGAAAATGCGCGGGTATTGGAAAAGTGCTGGCGCAGCGGCGGGTGGCTACACGGGATTTTCGATGGAGAGACACTGGTGGCGGCGGTGGTTGTGGATAACCGGGTTATTCACAATCAGGGTCTGAACATGCGGCAGTTGAAGTTTCTGCACATCAGCCGTGCCTGGCGTGGGCAGGGGCTTGGCGGGCGATTGTTTGCCCTGGCCTGCGAGCATGGTCGGGAGGTCGGTGCAGCGGCGTTGTACGTGTCGGCGACCGAGTCGCGCAATACCGTGGAGTTCTACCAGCGCCAGGGCTGCCGGTTGCTGGCACAACCGGATCCCGAGTTGTTTGCACTCGAACCTCACGATATCCACTTTTACTGTCGCCTGGACTGACGCCATCGCGAGCAAGCTCGCTCCCACAGGTTTCGGTTGTACACAAACGCTGTGATCAATCGATATCCATGTGGGAGCTGGCTTGCCAGCGATGAGGCCCGATCTGACGCCAGAGAATCATTAAGGATACTTGCGCTTGTCCGGTGCCGGCGGGAAGTACTGGTACAACCAGGTTTCGCTCAGCGTGCGATCGTTGGTGCGGATGAACAGTCGCAGCTCAACCGGCTCCACGCTGTCGTTGGTCGGGTACCAGTCGAACAGGATCCGGTAACCCTTGATGTCATCCAGCACCAGCACGCTGAAGTCCTGCACCTTACCGTTGGAGCAAGTCACCACCGGTTCGATCCCGGTGCCCTGCGGCAGGCGATCCAGGCCGCCACCGGTGAAGTCCACAGCAAAGCGACGGGCCCAGACCGGCGGGTAATGCTCACCCGGTGCCCAACCCTCGACAAATCCACCCATGCCCGAACGGGTCGCATGCACCCGCGCCAGCGGCGTGCCGACCGGCGGCAGGGCGCTCCAGTAGAGCTTGTAGCCATAGTTCAGCGAGTCGCCGGCCGCTACCGGTTTCTTCGGCGTCCAGAACGCAACGATGTTGTCGAGGGTTTCGCCGGTTGTAGGAATTTCCAGCAGATCGATGGAGCCTTCGCCCCATGCGGTTGTAGGTTCTACCCACAGGCTCGGACGCTTGCTGTACCAGTCGACGGTGTCCTGATAGTTGGCGAACTCATGGTCGGTCTGCACCAGACCGAAACCTTTCGGATCGGTGTCGGCGAAGGCGTTGAATTGCAGGGTCGCCGGGTTGTTCAGCGGTCGGCAGATCCACTCGCCGTTGCCGCGCCACATGGCCAGACGATCCGAGTCATGAATCTGCGGGTGAATGGTGTCGCACATCCGGCGCTCGTGGGTGCCGCAGCTGAACATGCTGGTCATCGGGGCGATGCCCAGTTGCTCGATGGCGGTACGGGCATTGATGTGGGCGTCGACTTCCATCACCACGCGCTCGGCCTGGCAGTCGATGTCGAAGCGATAGGCGCCGGTCGCGCTCGGCGAGTCAAGCAGGGCGTAGACCACAAAGCGGGTCGCGTTCTGATCCGGAGTTTCGAACCAGAATTTGGTGAAGTCAGGGAATTCTTCGCGTTTCTTGGCGTAGGTGTCGACCGCCAGGCCACGGGCGGAGAGGCCATATTGGCCAGTGGCGTCCACCGCGCGGAAGTAGCTGGCGCCGAGGAACGACACCACGTCATGCCGATCCAGCTCCGGTGCCTTGAACAGCTTGAAACCGGCAAACCCCAGATCGCCCTTGAGCTGCTGGGTGTCGACCGAGGTGTTCTCATAGTTGAACAGCTGAGGGCGGAAATGCACCTCGCGGGCCGTGCGAGTCTTCGGATCGACGCTATACATGCGCACCGGCTGGCGAAAACCCATGCCGACGTGGAAGAACTGCACATCGAGCTGACCCTTGTTCTCCTTCCACAGCGAATGCTCGCCGTCGTAGCGGATCGCGTTGAAGTTTTGCGGGGTCATGGTCGCCAGGGTCGGCGGCAGCACCTGTTTGGTGTCCTGATACGCGCTGCCGGCCAGTTGCTTGGCCTGGCGCTTCAGCGTCTCGAAGTCGAAGGCCTGGGCTTCACCGTCGGCGGCACCGCCAGAGGCGGCCCAGGCGCGTGCGGCGAGCAGGCCGGAGGCGGAAAGGCCGGTGTAAGCCGCAATGGCCATGGACGCTTTGAGCAAATTCCTGCGGTGCATAAATACAACCTGTCGTGGACAATCCCGCGCCGTTCCTGGCACGTACTGGATCAGAAATTACGGTTCGGACAAGCCTTCGGCCAAACGCTACGGACTAGTAACAGATGCCCGCTAGCTTAATCGGTTCGCCGATTTTGCAAAATTCATTGATAGCACGGCGACAGCGTCTCAATGAAACAAGACGTTACGGTTATTTATCTCACAGACTTTTCTGATTTATAGGGCATATCTGCTTTTTTCGACTAATTACTCTAAAAACAGCTTTTCAGCGCCGATTTAATTTCTATTCTATGGGCATCGCCGGTCACGACTCATCCGACCGGCAGGGCTCAAATCGCTGCTTAAAGGAGCAGGGCGATGCGGTTTTCGAAAATTTCTGACGTACTGGAAAAGGACATCGTCCATGACAAAAGGACAAGGCATCACCGAAATGTTGGGCATCTTTCCCTGCCTCACCAACGTCCGGCGAAGACGCCGGCTCAGTCCTGACGAACTGAAACTGGTGGAGCGTTACCGGGAGTTGTCGGAGAGCGACCGGATTGCGATGCGGTATCTGGTGGATGCGATGAGGAGTGTTTCGCGGTTTTGAAGTGAAAAACCAAAGGGGTGGACTGTGAAGTTCGCCCCTTTTTCATTCTTGAGACTTACCGGGGATACTGCGGTTGCATCCACCCCTTCGACAAGTTGGGTGGCGAACCGAGTGGCGTTCGAAGTCGGGTTACTTCCCGTCAACACGGCAAACCCGGAAGGCCCGCGCCACGCGGCCCGCCATAACGCAGAACTGAGGTTCGGAATAACCACAGTTCAATGAAGGGCAAACACCGTGTTGACAGATTTCCGGCTTCGACCTCAGCTAATAATTGGGCTGCAACGGGACAAAGCCTATCGGTCAGGCGCTAGCGGCGCCAAGTCTACTCTGCCGACGCCATTTGTAGGAAAGGGGACTGAATGCTGAGGGTTCGGTCTGTAGGAAGCGAGTAACTGACGCTGAAAGAAATCAGCCCCGAAATTGTGATAAATCCGGGGCTGTTTTTCTTAGCGACTAACTTTCCAGGCATCCCCAGCCGGCGCCTTCCCATGGTCATACGGCTTGCCAATCCACATATAAATCAACCCCAGCCCAATCACGATCACCGTGCTCAGCACCATCGCATAGTTGATGTACCACGCTGCATCCGGTGTGCGGGGCCAGGCCATGTTGATGATTGCGCCGACGCCATACACCAGCGCGCCGATGTTCACCGGCCAGCCCCAGGCGCCGAGGGTGAATTTGCCGCTCGGTTTCCAGCCTTTGCTGCGGGCGTACAGGGCGGCGAGGACGATCATCTGGAATGCGAGGTAGATGCCGATGGCGGCGAAGCTGACGATGGTCGCTACGGCGTCTTGCAGGAAGAAGCCGAGGGCGATGATCAGGCCGGGCAGGACGCCGGACACGAACAGTGCGGCAACTGGAACCTGGGTCGTAGGAGAAATCTTTTTCAGCAGTCGGCTGCCGATGACCATTTCATCGCGGGCGTAGGAATACAGCAGACGACTCGCCGCCGCTTGCAGGCTGATGACGCAGGAGATGAAGGAAATCATTACCACGCCCATCACCACTTTCGAGCCGACCGGGCCGAAGGCGTTGTTGAGGATGGTGGTGACCGGGTCCTTGTCGGTGCCGTTGATCACCGCCTGCATGTCCGGCACGGCGAGGATCAGCGCGAGGCAAGCGAACATCGCCGCGATGCCGCCGATGTAGATGGTCATGCGCATGGCCACCGGGATTTTTGCGCTCGGATTCGGGGTTTCTTCGGCCACGTCGCCGCAGGCTTCGAAGCCGTAGTAGAGAAACATTCCGGCCAGCGAGGCAGTGAGGAAGGCCGGTAGGTAGGAGCCGTCGACGCTGATATCGAAGGTGTTGAACAGCACGCTGATCGGCTGGTGACGCTCGAAAATCAGCAGGTACACGCCGACGATTACCGCGCCCACCAGTTCGCAGAGGAAGCCGAACATGGCGATCCGCGCCAGCACTTTGGTGCCGCTGAGATTCACTAGGGTGGCGAACAGGGTCAGCACCAGGGCGATCACGATGTTGGTGTTGTTACTCGGCTCAAAACCCAGCATGGCCGCGAGGTACGGGCCGGCGCCGACCGCAACGGCGGCGATGGTCACGCACAGGGCGATGGAGTAGATCCAGCCGACCATCCATGCCCATTTCTTACCCACCAAGCGACGCGCCCAAGGATAAACGCCGCCGGAAATCGGGAACTGCGACACCACTTCGCCGAAGACCAGGCACACCAGCAGTTGCCCGCAACCGACCAGCAAATAGGCCCAGAACATCGGTGGCCCGCCAGCGGCCAGGCACAGGCCGAACAAGGTATAAACCCCTACGACCGGTGACAGATAAGTGAAGCCCAGCGCGAAGTTTTCCCACAGGCTCATGCTGCGGTTGAAGTTGGAGGTGTAGCCCAGCTGGCGCAGTTGTTCGGCATCGCTGTCGGCAACGGCGGCTGAGAGATCGGGTGATGCACTCATGTGTGTTTGCTCCGTGAAATCGGCAGATTTCGGATGGCCGAAACCGTGGCGGGGCTTGGTAAGCGCCGCCCGGATCGGTAGTTATTGTTTTGAATGCCTGGTGATGCGTAATGCCGGTTTTCTTCCTGAAACCGGAGTGACGCCATCGCTGGCAAGCCAGCTCCCACAAGAGCTGCACTGAACCCTGTGGGAGCTGGCTTGCCAGCGATGCTTTTAGTGCTTGAACATCACATGCCGAACCGTGGTGTAGTCCTCCAGCCCGTACATGGACATGTCCTTGCCGTAGCCGGACAGTTTCTGACCGCCGTGCGGCATTTCGCTGACGAGCATGAAGTGCGTATTCACCCAGGTGCAGCCGTATTGCAACCGCGCGGACAGGCGATGGGCGCGTCCTACATCCGCGGTCCACACCGAGGACGCCAGGCCGTAGTCCGAATCGTTGGCCCATTCCAGTGCCTGGGCTTCATCGGTGAATTTGGTCACCGACACCACCGGCCCGAACACTTCACGGCGGACGATTTCGTCGTCCTGCTGCGCATCGGCCAGCACCGTCGGTTCGAAGAAGAAGCCGTTGCCTTCGACAGCCTTGCCGCCAGTGATCAAACGAATGTGCGGTTGCGCCACGGCGCGTTCGACAAACCCGGCCACGCGGTCGCGATGCTGGGCGGTGATCAACGGCCCGAGTTCGGTGGACGGATCATCCTGCAAGCCGTACTTGATGCTGCTGACCGCCGCGCCGAGCTTCTCGACGAACTTGTCGTAGATGCCTTGCTGGGCATAGATCCGGCACGCGGCGGTGCAATCCTGGCCGGCGTTGTAGAAACCGAAGGTACGAATGCCTTCGACCGCAGCATCAATGTCGGCGTCGTCGAAGATGATCACCGGCGCCTTGCCGCCCAGTTCCATGTGCATGCGTTTGACGCTGTCGGCGGTGCTGGAAATGATGTTCGAACCAGTGGCGATGGAGCCGGTCAGCGAGACCATGCGCACTTTCGGATGGGTCACCAGCGGGCTGCCTACGCTCGGCCCACGCCCGAACACCAGATTGAGTACACCGGCCGGGAAAATATCCGACGCCAGTTCGGCTAGACGCAACGCAGTCAGCGGGGTTTGTTCCGACGGCTTGAGCACCACGGTATTACCGGCGGCGAGGGCCGGAGCGATTTTCCAGGCGACCATCATCAGCGGGTAGTTCCACGGCGCGATGGAGGCGATTACGCCCACCGGGTCGCGGCGGATCATCGAGGTGTGGCCGGGCAGGTATTCGCCACCGGCCGAACCACTCATGCAACGGCTGGCGCCGGCGAAGAAACGAAACACGTCGGCAATCGCCGGGATCTCGTCGTTCAGCGCGGCGCTGTAAGGTTTGCCGCAGTTGTCCGATTCCAGTTTCGCCAGCTCTTCGCCGTGGGCTTCGATGGCGTCGGCGAGTTTGAGCAGCAGCAGCGAACGGTCTTTCGGTGTGGTCTGCGACCATTCGGCGAAGGCACTGTCGGCGGCGCGCACGGCGGCATCGACCTGGGCCTCGGTGGCCTCGTTGATTTCCACCAGCACTTCGCCGCGCGCCGGGTTGAGCACCGGTTGCGCCGGGCCTTCTCCGTTGACCAGTTGGCCGTTGATCAAGAGTTTGGTTTGCATGTTGTTGTCCTCTTTCTACTGCAAATTCAGGGTGGGAAAGGTCAGGGAAATCATTTGCCGCCGCTGCCGGCCACGCTCTCGCCACCCCGGGTCAGGTAGTAGGCGCCGAGGATCGGCAGCATGGTCACCAGCATCACCAGCATCGCCACGACGTTGGTCACGGGTACGTCCCGTGGGCGGCTCAACTGGTTGAGCAGCCACAGCGGCAAGGTGCGTTCATGGCCGGCGGTGAAGGTGGTGACGATGATTTCGTCGAACGACAGCGCAAACGCCAGCATGCCGCCGGCGAGCAGCGCCGAGCCGAGATTCGGCAGGATGATGTAGCGGAAGGTCTGCCAGCCGTCGGCGCCGAGATCCATCGACGCTTCGATCAGGCTGTGCGAAGTACGGCGCAGACGGGCGATGACGTTGTTGTAGACGATCACCACGCAGAAGGTCGCGTGGCCGACGATGATGGTGAACATCCCCGGCTCGATCCCCAGCGTCTTGAAAGTCGCCAGCAGCGCGATCCCGGTGATGATCCCCGGCAGTGCGATGGGCAGGATCAGCATCAGCGAAATGCCCTGTTTGCCGAAGAAGTCCCGGCGGTACAGCGCCGCCGAAGCGAGGGTGCCGAGCACCATCGCGATCAGCGTGGCGATGGCCGCGATCTGTAAAGACAGCTTGATCGCTTCCAGCACATCCGGCCGCGAAAACGCCACGCTGAACCAGTGCAGCGTGAAGCCTTTCGGTGGAAAGCTGAACGCCGCGTCTTCGGTGTTGAAGGCGTAGAGGAAGATGATCAGGATCGGGAAGTGCAGGAACACCAGCCCGCCCCAGGCTGCGATTCTCAGCCCTATGGATGCTTTGTCAGAGTGCATCGAAGGCCCCCAGTCGTTTGACGATGGACAGGTAGATGGCGATCAGCACGATGGGCACCAGCGTGAATGCCGCAGCCATCGGTATGTTGCCGATCGCGCCTTGCTGCGCGTACACCATGCTGCCGACGAAGTAGCCCGGCGGCCCCACCAGTTGCGGCACGATGAAGTCGCCCAACGTCAGTGAGAACGTGAAGATCGAACCGGCTGCGATGCCCGGCACCGATAGCGGCAGAATCACCTGCATGAAGGTCTGGCGCGGCTTGGCCCCGAGGTCGGCGGAGGCTTGCAGCAACGACGGCGGCAGGCGTTCCAGCGAGGCCTGGATCGGCAGGATCATGAACGGCAGCCAGATATAGACGAACACCATGAACCGGCCCAGATGCGAGGTCGACAAGGTGCTGCCGCCGACCCCGGGAATCCCCAGAATGAACTGCAGAACCGGCTCCAGCCCCAGGTGCTGAACGAACCACTGCGCCACGCCGCCCTTGGCCAGCAGCAGCGTCCAGGCGTAGGCCTTGACGATGTAACTGGCCCACATCGGCATCATCACCGCGATGTAGAAAAACGCCTTGGTCTTGCCGGTGGTGTAGCGCGCCATGTAGTAGGCAATCGGGAACGCGACGATGGCGCTGGCGATCGACACCACGACGGCCATGCTCAGTGTGCGCAGAATGATGTCGAAGTTCGACGGCTGAAACAGCGCGGCGAAATTGGCCAGGGTCAGGTCCGGGGTGACCGCCATGGTGAAGTCGTCGAAGGTGTAGAAACCTTGCCACAACAGCATCAGCAGCGAGCCCAGATAGATCGCGCCGAACCACAGCAGCGGCGGCACCAGCAGCATCGACAGATACAGATTCGGCTTGCGATAGAGCAGGTTGGAAAACCTGCGCAAAGGCGCCGATTGAGGGAGGGCGAGGGCGGTCATGTCACACCCCGCTCGCAACGGTGTCGTGCAACGGAATCATCGCTTCCCGCGCCCAGCGTGCGCTGATTCGCTGGCCGGTCTGGTGCTGCGCGCTGCTGTCGATCCATTGATTGTTGGCCTGGCTGATGCTCAGGGTCTGGCCGTTTTCCAGGGTCAGTTCATAGCGGGTGGCGCTGCCTTGATACTGGATATCATGCAGCAGGCCGCTGACTTCGATTTCATGGCTGGCCAGCGGCCCTTCAGCGAAGCGTACGTGTTCCGGGCGGATCGAAAACGGCTGCGGATGGCCGCTGAGCTGGCGCGCCAGATCGCCACGAATCACGTTCGAAGTGCCAACGAATTCGGCGACGAACGTGGTGGTGGGTTTCATGTACAGATTGCGCGGCGTGTCGACCTGCTCGATGCGACCCTTGTTGAACACGGCCACGCGGTCGGACATCGACAGCGCTTCGGTCTGATCGTGGGTTACGAAAATGAAGGTGATGCCGAGCTGGCGTTGCAGCTTCTTCAGTTCGCTCTGCATCTGTTCGCGCAGCTTCAGATCGAGAGCGCCCAACGGCTCGTCGAGCAACAACACTCGCGGGCGATTGACCAGGGCGCGGGCGAGGGCGACGCGCTGGCGCTGACCGCCGGACAATTGCACCGGTTTGCGGACGCCGTAGCCGCCGAGGGCGACCATGTCCAACGCTTCTTCGGCGCGTTTGTGGCGCTCGTACTTGTTCACGCCTTTGACTTTCAAACCGTAGGCCACGTTGTCCAGCACGTTCATGTGCGGGAACAACGCGTAATCCTGAAACACCGTGTTTACGTCGCGTTGATAAGGCGGCAGACCGGCGGCTTCGGCGCCGTGAATGCGGATCGAGCCGGCGCTCGGTTGTTCGAACCCGGCGATCAGGCGCAGGCACGTGGTCTTGCCCGAACCGGAGGGGCCGAGCATGGAAAAGAACTCGCCGTCCTGGATATCGATGGAAACCCGGTCAACGGCCTTCACCTCGCCGAACTGCCGGGAAACGTTGGTGAACTGGACTGCAAGCGTCATGATGCGGTGCTCCGAAAAGGCGAGGGCCGTCGCAGCGGCCCTGCCTGGACTTCTGAAAAAACTGGATCGTTTGGCGGTGTATGCCCGTGTTGGCTCACCTGTTTGATGAGGGCGACGCGGTTCGCTTTTAGCTCCCTCTCCCTCCGGGAGAGGGCGGGGGGTGAGGGCAGCTATTTCAGCCATTGCTCCAATTTCAAAAGCAAAGTCAAAAGCCACCCCCTCATCGGCACGCCGCCCGCCCAGCCCTCTCCCCCAGGGGGGCGAGGGGGAAAGGGAGCAGACCGCGTTGTTCCAAGTTTTATCTACCGCCCATAATCGCAATGTAGTCCTGCGTCCACCGGCTATACGGCACAAACTTCCCACCCTCAGCCTGCGGGGTTTTCCAGAACGCGATCTTGTCGAACTGATCGAACCCGTTGGTCTTGCAGCCTTCAGCGCCGAGCAACTCACTGCCCTGACACGCCGCCGGAACCGCCGGCAACGAACCGAACCACGCCGCCACATCACCCTGGACTTTCGGCTGCAACGACCAGTCCATCCACTTGTAGGCGCAGTTCGGGTGTTTGGCCTCGGTGTGCAGCATGGTGGTGTCGGCCCAACCGGTGGCGCCTTCTTTCGGCACGGTCGACGCGATCGGCTGTTTCTCGTTGATCAAGCCGTTGACCTGGTACGGCCAGGCGCTGGACGCGACCACGCCTTCGTTCTTGAAGTCGCTCATCTGCACCGTGGTGTCGTGCCAGTAGCGGTGAATCAGCTTCTGCTGCGCACGCAACAGTTCCAGCACAGCCTTGTACTGATCTTCAGTGAGCTGGTACGGATCCTTGATCCCCAGTTCAGGCTTGGTGGATTTCAGATAGAGCGCCGCATCGGCGATGTAGATCGGGCCGTCATAGGCCTGCACGCGGCCCTTGTTCGGCTTGCCATCGGGCAGATTCTGCGCGTCGAACACCACGTTCCAGCTGGTCGGCGCGGTCTTGAACACGTTGGTGTTGTACATCAGCACGTTCGGGCCCCACTGGTACGGGGTGCCGTAGGTCTGGCTCTTGACCACGTACCACGGCGCGTCTTTCAGGCGCGGGTCGAGGGACTTCCAGTTCGGGATCAACGCAGTGTTGATCGGCTGCACACGCTTGCCGACGATCAACCGCAGCGAGGCATCGCCCGACGCGGTCACCAGGTCGTAACCGCCCTTGGCCATCAGGCTGACCATTTCGTCAGAGGTAGCGGCGGTTTTCACATTGACCTTGCAGCCGGTTTCCTTCTCGAAACCGGTCACCCAGTCGTAGGCCTTGTCGCTTTCACCGCGTTCGATGTAGCCGGGCCAGGCGACGATATCCAGCTGGCCTTCGCCGGCGCCGACGGCTTTCAGCGGCTCGGCGGCCTGCAGGCTGGCGCTGGCCAGCAGGGCCGTGGTGATTGCACTGAGCAGTGCGGTCTTGTGCACGAACATGGTGAACCCTCTTCTTTAAATTATGGTCGGGGCAGTTGTGAACGCGGTGAAGCATGCCGTGGTCGGCTTGTTATTAGCGTAGTCAGAGATGCTGGCCGTGGCGGGCCATGATGTGCCGCACCACGCTGTAGTCCTGTAGCGAATCGCTGGATAAGTCTTTGCCGTAACCGGAGCGTTTCAGCCCGCCGTGGGGCATTTCGCTGACCAGCATGAAATGGCTGTTGATCCAGGTGCAGCCGTATTGCAGGCGTGCGGCGACCTGCATTGCCTTGTCCAGGTTCTGGGTCCACACCGACGAGGCGAGGCCGTATTCCGAGTCGTTGGCCCAGTCCACCGCTTGCGCGAGTTCGTCGAAGCGGGTCACGGTCACCACCGGGCCGAACACTTCGCGCTGGACGATTTCATCGCTCTGTTTGCAACCGGCCAGCAGCGTTGGCTGATAGAAGAACCCGGCGCCGGAATGCACCGCCGCGCCGGTCACTCGTTCGATGTGCGGCTGGCCGAGGGCGCGCTCGACGAAACTGGCCACGCGGTCGCGCTGGCGGGTACTGATCAGCGGCCCGATTTCGTTGTCGGCATCGCGTTTGCCGGCAAAGCGCAGGCTGCTGACCGCCGCGCCGAGTTCAGCGACCAATTTGTCGTGAATCCCGGCCTGGGCGTAGATCCGGCACGCGGCCGTGCAATCCTGCCCGGCGTTGTAATAGCCATAAGTACGAACCCCTTCGACCACGGCTTTCAGATCGGCATCGTTGCACACGATCACCGGGGCCTTGCCGCCGAGTTCGAGGTGCGTGCGCTTGAGGGTTTTGGCGGCGGCCTGGAGGATTTTCTGGCCGGTGACGATATCGCCGGTCAGCGACACCATGCGTACTTTCGGGTGACCAACCAAGTGACTGCCGACGCCTTCGCCGCCACCGCAGACGATGTTGATCACCCCACGCGGCAGGATTTCGGCCAGCGCTGGGGCCAGCGCCAGAATCGACAGCGGCGTGTGCTCGGACGGCTTGAACACCAGCGTATTGCCGGCGGCGAGGGCTGGGGCGATCTTCCATGCGGCCATCATGATCGGGTAGTTCCACGGCGCAATCGAAGCGACCACGCCAATCGGGTCGCGGCGCACCATGCTGGTGTAGCCCGGCACGTATTCGCCGCTGAGCTGGCCGGTCTGGCAGCGCACGGCGCCGGCGAAAAAGCGAAACACATCGACGGTCGCGGTCAAGTCGTCCTGGCGCGCCAGGTGCAGCGGCTTGCCGCAGTTCAGGGCTTCGAGACGGGCGAGGTGTTCAGCGTGTTTTTCGACGGCGTTGGCGATTTCCAGCAGGAAATTCGAGCGTTGTTGCGGGGTGGTGCGCGACCACTCGGCAAAGGCGCGGTGGGCGGCAAGGATGGCGGCTTCGACTTGCTCGGTGCTGGCTTCGGCGATCTGGGTCAGGACTTCGCCGGTGGCCGGGTTGAGGATCGGTTCGACAAAACCCTGTCCGGCGACCAGTTCGCCGTCGATCAGCAACGCGGTGTGCATGTGGGTCTGCGCGCCAGCCATTTTCCGTGATCTCTTTTCTTGTATGGCCATGTTGCTCCCTGTTCCGGGAGCCGACCGTCTTATAGATGCAGCAAGACTAGTGCGCGGCTCCGGGGTCGACAAATTCTAAATACTGAAGGTGGCATTCGATTAAATAGATGGCTTGCGTCCGCCGTGAGGCTGCTCGCGGGCCACGGTCAGGAAAGGATCGACCAGCGCGGGGCGGGCGGTGCCGCGACGCCAGGCCAGACCGACGTCGAGAGTCTGGTTGAGGTCGGCAATTGGCCGGGCTTCGATGATGTCGCCTTCCAGTGACCATGGGCGATACGTCATGTCTGGCTGGATCGAAACGCCGAGGCCCGCCGCCACCAGACTTCGTACGGCTTCGGTGGACGCGGTTCTGAGGGTGATCTTCGGTTGCAGTCCGGCGCCGCGCCATAGACGTTGGGCGTTGCGATCCATCTCGTCGACGTTCAGCTGAATCAACGGCTCCCGGGCGACATCGGCGAGGTTGATGCTGTCGTGTTCCAGCAGCGGATGCTGGGCCGGCAGCCACAAACGGTGCGGCGAGTGGGTCAGCACTTCGGTCTGCAACGCGTGGCGGTCTTCGAGGTTGGAGAGGATCAGCACACCGACATCGATCTCGCCGCTGACCAGCAGATGCTCGATGTACGGCCGTTCATCCTCCATCACCCGGATCTCGACATTGGGATAGGCGCGCTGGAAGCGGGTCAGCAAATCCGCCAGGTAATAACCGGCCACCAGACTGGTCACCCCGACAATCAACTGCCCAGCAACCTGATCGGTGCTCTGTTGCAGGCTGCGTTTGGCGTTGTCCACGGTCGCCAGAATCAGGTGCGCCTGGCGTAGGAATTGATGCCCCTGATGGGTCAGCGTCATGCCCTTGGCGTGGCGATTGAACAGGCTGACACCGATCTCTTCCTCCAGTTGCTGGATGGCCAAAGTCAGGGTCGATTGGGAAATGAACGCGGTTTGCGCGGCGGCGGAGATCGAGCCGGTCTCGGCCACGGCGATGAAATGGCGGATCTGACGCAAGGTCATCATGGAAGGTTTACCCGGTGGGCGGTTTTTATAGATTGCCTCGAGTGTATATCTATTTTCGCGAAGGGCTGCGGTGGGCCAGGCAACATCTGGAAGCACACTCGCACCCAAGTCACGGGCACTTTCGAACTAGGCTGAGGGCCTTATTGATCCGGATAACCCCAGTTTGGAGACGGAACATGAACACCCGTGGATTGCTCGATCAACTCCTCAAGTCCGGCCAGGATCTGCTACAGAACAAGGCAGGCGGGGCGCAGAACAAACCGGCGGCCGGTGGTTTGGGCGGCCTGCTGGGCGGATCTTCCAGTAATGGCGCACTTGGCGGTTTGCTGTCAGGCGCAGGCGGCGGTGCCCTGGCGGCCGGCGCCATGGGCCTGCTGCTGGGCAGCAAAAAAGCGCGCAAGGTTGGCGGTAAAGTCGCCCTCTACGGTGGCCTCGCCGCCCTCGGCGTGATCGCCTACAAAGCCTACGGCAACTGGAACGCCCAGAAAGGCACCGCCCCGCAAAGCGAACCGCAAACCCTCGATCGCCTGCCACCGGCGCAAGTCGAACAACACAGCCAGGCCATCCTCAAAGCCCTGGTCGCCGCCGCCAAGGCCGACGGCCACATCGACGACCGCGAACGCCAACTGATCGAAGGTGAATTCACCAAACTCGACAACGATCAGGAACTCAAGCACTGGCTCCACGCCGAACTCAACAAACCCCTCGACCCCACCGACGTCGCCCGCGCGGCAAGCACTCCGGAAATGGCGGCCGAGATGTACGTGGCGAGCGTGATGCTGGTGGATGAGGAGAACTTCATGGAGAAGAGCTATCTGGATGAACTGGCGCGGCAGTTGAAGCTGGAGCCGGGGTTGAAGGTGGAGCTGGAAAGGCAGGTTAGGGTGGCTTTGGTGTAAGCGGAGGAATTCAGATTTTTATGAGACAGGGCAGGGGATGTTAAGGTTTGGCCTTTGACGCACCTTATAAGGATATTGCCCGTGTTACGTCAGTTTGTGCTCGCCCTCCCGGCCATGTTTTTTCTGGCCGGTTGCGGGGCCGAGTCCGGCTCATTGCCCGTCAGCATGAGCCTGACACCGGAAAAAGTCGCGTCGATTGCGGAAACTATTAAAACCAAGTATCCGAACCTGTCCAGCGAGATGCGCGAAAAGGTCCTCAACACTGTAGTTCAGTCGATTGACAACACGGTGTTTGTCGAAGGTGGCCAGTTTGATATGGGCGACTTTGGATGGGCTTGCGAATACGATGAAAAAAATGTGTGTACGTGGCCTTGCGGGCAAGAGCCGGAGCAGCTTTGTCAAATCAGTCGTAACGGTGATGATGACTTTGTTCATTCGGTAAATTTAAGCTCTTACTATCTCTCTAAATATCAAACTACTGTGCGTGATTTTGATGTGTTTTTTACAGCGCAGGGCAAGGAGGTGTTTGATGTTAAATTTCGAGAGAGAGAAGATTTAAAGAGTATGTATTCTCCCAGGCTTCCTGCTCCGACCAAGACATGGCAAGAAGCAAAGGACTACTGTTTGTGGATAGGTGGTATTAGTGGTTATGCAGTAGATCTGCCAACCGAAGCGCAATGGGAATTTGCTGCCAGGAGTCGGGGTGCGCATATATTGTTTACAACTAATAGTGGAAGTCTGGATTTCGGTAAGAATTTTCCGATTGAAGGGGTGGGGGAGACGTTCTTCGTTGATAGGTTTCTTCCCAATTCGCTAGGTCTTTATAATATGTCCGGCAATGCAACCGATTGGGTAAATGATTGGTATGGCAAGGACTACTATGAAAACTCTCCAGTCGATAATCCGCAAGGCCCAGAAACCGGGAAGCAGAAAGTAAAGCGCGGCTCAAATTACCCGGAGGCGCCATTGTCGGCCGCTGCTGTTGTTAGGCGCTGGCCTGAGAATCCAAATGAGGAAGCGTATTATCCGGGCACGAGTTTTCGCTGTGCAATTCAAACAGATAAGCCGCTTTAAACAACAAAAGGCGAAGGATTTATTTTAAATGTGTCAATCAGTCACCTTTTTTATCGTCGAAGTCCTTGTGGCCGCTGACTAAGCCGACAGCCTCATCAATGGTCACGCACGTCAACTGATCGACGAATTCACCAAACTCGACAATGATCAGCAACTCACACCCTGGCATCACACCAAACCCAATCACCCCTTGAGCCTGCCGACGTTGCGCATGGCGAACACGCCGGAGATTGCAGGGGAGGTGTATGTGCCGAGCGTGATGATAGGAATGGAGAGGTGGTATCTGGATGAGCTGGCTCGGCATTTGAGCTGGGGCCGGGGTTGAAGGTTGAGCTGGAGAGGCAGGGAAGGGTTGGCTTTGGTGTAAGCAGAGGTATTCAGGTTTTTGTGAGATACGGCAGGGGATGTTAAGGTTTGGCCTTTGACGCACCTTATAAGGAAATTGCCCGTGTTACGTCAGTTTGTGCTTGCCCTCCCGGCCCTATTTTTTCTGGCCGGCTGCGAGGCCGAATCCGGCCCATTGCCAGTCAGCAAGAGCCTGACACCGGAAAAAGTCGCGTCGATTGCGGCGACCATCAAAACCAAGTACCCCGACCTCTCTACCGATCTGCGTGAAAAGGTCCTCAACACCGTAGTGCAGTCGATTGACAATATGGTGTTTGTCGAAGGTGGCCAGTTTGATATGGGCGACTTTGGCTGGGCTTGTGAATACGACGAAACGGATGTTTGTACTTGGCCTTGCGGACAGGATCCGGACCAGCTTTGTAATATCAGCAGTACTGGCGATGATGACTTTGTTCATCCGGTCAAATTGAGTTCCTATTATTTTTCAAAGTTTCAAGTCTCGCTGGGTGATTTCGATTTGTTCTTTATTGCAAACGGAAAACCTCTGTTTGATGCTGAAAAACGCGAACGTGAGGATTTGAAGTTTCGCTATCAACGTGATTTGCCTGCATTTACCAAAACTTGGCAAGAGTCCAAGGATTATTGTCACTGGATTGCCAGTCTTAGCGGTTATTCGGTGGATTTGCCTACCGAGGCGCAGTGGGAGTTTGCTGCCCGTAATCGCGGCCAACATATTCTTTTTCCTACTGATACAGGTAGTTTGAATTTTGGGAAAAACTATCCTGTGGAAGGAGGGGGTAGAACGTTTTCAATTGCTAAATTTCCACCCAGTCCACTGGGTATTTACAGTCTTGCAGGTAACGCGACTGACTGGGTTAATGATTGGTACGATGAGGAATACTACCGACAGTCACCAGTGGAAAATCCTCAAGGACCGGACAAAGGTACATATAAGGTTAAGCGAGGCTCCTACTATCCAGAAGGCCCAATGTCCGCCGCATCTATAGTTAGACGCTGGCCGGATAAACCAGAACAGGAAGCCTATTATCCTGGTACTGGTTTTCGCTGCGCTATTCAGTCAGAGGGACGTCTGCAATGACTGCTTTTTCAAGCGTTTTTTGCATTGGTGAAGATGACAATGTTGGTCTGGCGGTAGCGATGCTCTTAGATGTTTTAGGATGATAAGGATGTTGTCAGTTTTGTGTCGGTGGGTATTCGTCTTTGCAGTGTTTTTTATAATTTTCGGCTGCAAAGCAGAACATGATTCGCTGCCAGTCAGTAAGAGCCTCAGTTCGGAAAAGGTCGCATCGATCGCGGAAACTATAAAGACTAATTATCCGAATCTCTCCACTGAACTGCGGGGGAAAGTACTCAATATGGTAGTTCAGTCGATTGATAATATGATTTTTGTCGAGGGAGGCCAGTTTGATATGGGTGACTTTGGCTGGGCGTGTGAGTATGACGAAAGAAATGTATGTGCTTGGCCATGCGGGCAAGATTCGGATCAGCTTTGCAGTATAAGTCCTGATAGTGATGATGATTTTGTGCATTCGGTAGTGCTGAGTGGGTATTACATTTCTAAGTTTCAAGTGGTTCTGGGTGATTTTGATTTGTATTTTTTTGTAAACAAAAAGTCTCTATTCGATCAGGAGTACCGAGAGCGTGAAGATTTAAAATTTAGATATCAGCCTAATTTACCTGCGCCAACTCAAACTTGGCAGGAGGCCAGAGATTATTGCCAGTGGCTGGGGGACCTAAGTGGCTATGCGGTGGGGCTGCCGACTGAAGCTCAATGGGAATACGCTGCGCGCAGTCGTGGGAAAAAGTTTTTGTTTCCTACGGACAGTGGAAGTCTGGACTTTGGGAGGAATTTTCCAGTCGAAGACGAGGAGAATAACTTTCCAGTGGATCGCTTCGCACCTAATCCATTGGGGATATATGGTTTTTCTGGTAACTCGACTGATTGGGTTAGTGACTGGTACGGTAAAGACTATTA
Organism: Pseudomonas paraglycinae; assembly: GCF_021601625.1. Lineage (GTDB taxonomy): Bacteria > Pseudomonadota > Gammaproteobacteria > Pseudomonadales > Pseudomonadaceae > Aquipseudomonas > Aquipseudomonas paraglycinae. The sequence continues at coordinate 244,806 of NZ_BQHR01000002.1, forward strand.
CAAAGTCTCTCCTCTTGAAAATCCGCAAGGACCAGAATTTGGTACTCAAAAAATCAGGCGCGGCTCAACGGTCTTGGAAGCTCCATTATCTGCCGCGCCAATGGTCCGTCGCTGGGCTGTGAGCCCAATGCAAAAATATCATACGGGTGACGCAGGTTTTCGATGTGCTGTTCAGTCAGTATCATTAAATTAGTATAGAAGTTAAGGCGCTGAAAGCGCCTTTAATTAAGCCAAATTGTCAAAGTGGCTGCTCCGTCTTGCTGCTATCAACGTCTTTTCTTTACGCCAAGGCTGGCCGGGGCTCCACGCAAGCATTCCATATTCCTGCGCCCTGCTGTCGGTATTTACTGCTAACGTTCCAATGAAACGGTTAAATTGTTGCTGCTCCTTCCCATCAAGTAAGGAGTTTAGTCGATTCAGGCTTTTCATTGCATTAACCTTGCTGCCATCTTTTGAGCAGCATTCTAATACCTCAATGAAGTGTCTCCAGCTGCGTAGATGGGAAAGTAATAATACAGCAGCTTTTTCCTGGTCTTCAGCCCAGCTTTCCACAAAGCTTTCGGTTAATAAATGAAGCATCGGGCCAATGGTTTCAGGTGGTAAAATTTCAAGTGGTATTTTCTTGTTTTTTATTTTAATGGCCTGGTTGTTGATTAGATATTTTGCGAGGTTTTGGGCTTCTACCTTAGTTGCCTGTCGATCGTCCCACCAAAGTCCAATCTTCCGAAAGCCCTCATCAAATGCTTCGCCTGGCTGCGTAGCTATTCTGAACATTCCTCTTGCCATATAGTTGAAGGCATCCTTACTCACCGCCAACTGATAGTGGAAGTCTGCTTTTGATAGCGCGTTGCAAAAGACATAGATCAAATCACCAATTTTTTCTAAGTCTATCGACGTACCAAAGCCACCACCTGCACCCGGTCCGAAAACTAAGCTTGCCTTGCAATTAATTGCCAACCGGTCGGCGCGAATTTCGATACCAAAATCAAAACTCGCTCCGATTCCGAGTGCGACATTCCCCTCCGCCTTGATTTCCACCAGACTCGACCAGTCCGTACTCCCACTGTCATTCGCCTGTCCGGGCGTGATCTTGCCCACGCCTTGTTTGGTGGAATCAAGCCACTTCAATGTTCCGGTTACGGTTCCGCCACCTTGGACGCCCGCGAATGCGTTGCCCTTCAGGCCGAGGCTGCCGCCGCGTTTCTTGTCGACGGCCAGGTCGGGCGTACTCAACAGCGCGGTCACACCGGAGGCTTCTGCTTCCTTGGGTTTGTATTGGGCTTTGGCACCTGCCTGGCCTTGCGCGGTGGCGCCAAGGAAGCAAGACAATTCCACCTTGCCGTCGAGCCGGAAGATGCCGATGTCGCTGACCACTTCCTTGCCTTCGGCATTGCGGTACGGCATGCGCACCACGTAGCCACCCTGGTCGGGAAAGTAGCTCTTGAGTGCAACGGAGCCTTCAGCCAGAGAGATTGCTGCGCTGCCTTTGACGCCGAGTTCGATGTTGCCTTTGCCGGGTTCCCAACTGTTGATACCGGCACTGGCCGTGGCAGCGAAACGGAACGCGTGGGCTTCGGCCGACACCGCGTACATCGCGGAGTCCGCTTCGTTGGAGGTCCAGGAGCATTCTTTGTGCAGAGCGTTGAGCAGGTTGTCATCCTTGCTCGTCCACGATGTGAATTTGGCTTCCAGGCTGCCCAGAGGGCTGGTCTTGCGACCATCATTGACCGCCGTACGAATGTCCTTGATCAGATCCTTGGCCAGATTCTTGTCCAGTGGTTTGCCTTGCATCACCCTGGTAGGGACTTTGACACTCCAGGTGAGTTGTTCTCGGGTGCGCACCGGGATGTAGTGGCGGCGAGACGGGTCACGGAAGGAAATGTATTCGACCACCGTAATCCCGGTTTTGACCTGCTTGCCTTTCTGGGTGTCAGAGGCTTTCCCTTTGCCATGTTTGATGTCTGGTGCTGCACCGTTGGCACTGGTGGAGCTGTCGCCGGCTTCAGCTTTGCTTTGTGCGGCAATCCGGTTGCGCAGTGACTGAATCTCCGCGTTGAGCTCGGCAACTTTTTTGGCTTGCAGGCCTTCCCAGTTGGTCTCCAGATAGTTGCCTTCGAACGCGGGCTGCGGCTTGTAGCGCTGATACCAGTCACGGGCCTTTTGCACGGTCGCCAGTTGGCCTTGCAGATCCTCCTTTCGCTCGATGACAGTTTTCGGTTTTTCCACTGGGGGAGGGGAACGTTGCAGCAGGCCTGCTTCCTCGGCCTTGGCGTTCCAGTCATCTTTGACACAACGCGAGCAGGAGCAGCCAGCCTGCGGATCCTTGGTCTTGGCGCATTTGCTGGCTTCGGTCGCCTTGGCCAGATTCTGATGCAGCTCGTCCATGAGTTTTTTGACGAGGTCGCTCTGCTGCTTGAGGTCTTTCGACTCTTTTTCAGTCAGTATGTAAAAGTGTTCATCTCCGGTGATGTGTACGACATCGACCAGTTCGTCCTTGCACTCGACGGCACCTTTGACAGCCGTCGTGCTTTGGTTGTCGGCGTGTTTGGATGGTGGCAGGGCTTTGGCCGCAGGTAATTTCAGTACCCAGCCGACCTTGATGTGATTGGGATCTGTGATGATCGGGTTCAGTCCCCGAAGATCCGCCACGGAGCATTTGTTGGCGGCGGCAATGCTGCCAAGAGTGTCGCCGCTCTTAACGGTGTAGGTGTTGCTCATTGCGCATCGTCCTTGTGATTCACAGGCTTTCCAATTGCATCAGCTTGTCGCCCAGCGCGACGTCGTCACGCGCCAGTAATTCGGCGGCCGGTGAGTGATCCCAGAAACTGTCCCCACGCTGGATGGCGACTCGAAGCCATCGCTCCTGGTCGGCCATTTGCTCGTAGCCCATGTCCTGGCCGGCGAGCAATTGGCGGTGGACGAATTCGACGGCGTCCTCCGTGGGCAAGACTTCGTGATAATCGTCGGCAAAACGAGTCGCTATCACCTTCAGCCGGCCCTGCTCGATCAGCGCCTGGCGCTCTTGGCTCAAATACAGCCAGCCCGGAGCCTGAGTTTCCGTTGAAGCGCTTTGAGGCGACTTGGCGTAATACCTCCAGCCGATCTCGTTGCGCCAGGCTATGCCACTGAAGGGGCCGATGAATTGAGCTTTTTCAGCTTCGCTGAGGCTGAGTAGCAGAGGCTCCAGCCAGCGCGGTTCATAGAAACGCATCATTTGCTGAGGGTCTTCATCGGTTTGCACGGTCAGCAGACTGCGCCAGTGCTCAATGCCCTGATCCAGCAAGGCCGGATCACTCAACCAAGCGACACACCCTGCATCGGATTGCTCCAGCAGTTTGCTGGCGTAATTCGCAGCCGCCTGCTTTTCCGGATACATGACGACATAGGGGCCGGCAGGCTGGAGCTCGGCGTAAGGCGTGTTTGTAAACAATGGAATGCAACTGGGCCGGGATTGTTCTTCTCCTTGAAACAGGTGGCTCAGCAGGTCCGGATCAAAGCTTCGATCCAGAATCAGGCACATTGCCCCGGTTGCCGCAGGGTGCTCGAAAGGCGACTGGATAGAGGTAATCATGCTGACGCTCCCGTCTGGTGAACCGGGCAGCACCCGGTCGCGTCGAGATGACATGACGGTGTCGGCAACAACACGCCTGCCTTTGACTGTGCCTTGAAGGCGCCGAGGGAAGGCTTGACGACTTGGCCCGCCTTGTCAGTATCCGCCTGCTTCAGCACACCCGGCATCAACGGCGCCGCACCCGTGCCGCTCCCCGGTCCACCACCCGAGTTCACGTTGATCGCCGGCCCGCTCATGGTCACGCCGCCGCCATCGATCTTGATGAAGCTGCCACCGCCGACCAGCGTCAGTTCGGCCCCGGCTTCCAGCACCACCTTCATGCCGCTGCTGAGGTGAATTTCCTGGCCGGCGTCGATGAATTGCCCGGTGCCGATCTTGATGTGCTGGTTCACGCCCACGGTCAGGTGGTCGTTGGCCCGTGCTTCGACTTTGCGGTCTTCGTAGACGGTGTGGTGTTCTTCGGCCTTGAATTCCGTGTAGCTGTTCTTTTCCACGACGTCGTGGCGTTCGTTGCCGACGCGGATTTTCTGGTCGTGTTCGATGTTCTCGTCCCAGTCGCGCTGGGCGTGGAGGAAGATCTGTTCCTGGCCTTTCTTGTCTTCGATGCGCAGCTCGTTGAAGCCGCCGCCACCCATCGAGCTCAGGGTCTTGAAGGTGGTGCGGGTCTTGTTCGCCGGCAGGGCGTAGGGGACGGTGTTTTCCTTGTGGTACAGGCAGCCGCTGATCAGCGGCTGGTCGGAGTCGCCTTCGAGGAAGGTGACCAGCACTTCCATGCCGATGCGCGGGATGGCGATGCCGCCGTACTGGGCGCCGGCCCAGGCGGAAGACACGCGCAGCCAGCAGCTGGTCTTGTCGTCGGCCTGGCCGTCGCGGTCCCAGTGGAACTGGACTTTCACGCGGCCGTATTCGTCGCAGTGGATTTCTTCGCCTTTTGGGCCGGTAACCACGGCGCTCTGGCTGCCGAGGATGCGCGGTTTCGGGTGGCGCAGGGGCGGGCGGTTCGGCACGTCCCACGGGGTGGCCTGGAAGCGGTTGCGGTAACCCTGATGGAAATCGTCTTTCAGCGCGGTGGTGTCACTGGTCACCGACTCTTCCAGCACCTGCGGCTGCTTGCCTTCGTGGTGGACTTCGGTGAGCAGCCACAGGTCATTCCACTTGGCCTTCGGGTGTTCTTTCAGCGCGAGGAAATGGCCGCTGACCAGCAGAGGTTGGTCGCTCTTGCCTTCCGCGAGCTGGAAGTCGCTGCGGTGGCGTTCGAGGGCGCGTTTGGCCAGGTGTTTGCCGCGTTCGCGGTCGACGAAACGGCCCGGGTAATCGTAGTCCTCGAGGTCGGGCAGGGCGTCGCCGCGGTTTTCGCTTTCCAGCGTCAGGCGCGGTTTTTCGAAGTCGTAGTCGCGGCGGGTGGTGCGGCTGGTGCGGGTTTCCAGACGCAGGTCGAAGCGCTTGATCACCGGGTTGCTGGCGACCATGCCGGAGTCCTGCTGATAGGCCACCGGCGCCAGTTTCTTGAACACCGTCTGGTCATCGCCGAACACCAGTTTGTGGCCCGTGGCGCTGTGCTGGAAGTGGTAGTGAATGCCTTCTTCTTCGCACAGGCGCTGGATGAAATGCAGGTCCGATTCGTCGTACTGCACGCAGTAGATGCGCTCCGGGTAGATCGAGCCGGTCTGGAAGGCGTAGGCGTTGCCCTGGATGCCGTGTTCTTCGAGGACCTTGCCGATGATTTTCGGCACGCTGAGGTTCTGGAAGATCCGCTGGTTGATCCGGTGCGCGAGATACGCCAGTTGCGGGCGTAGGGTCACGGAGTAGCGCGTCAGGCGCTTGCCGGAATCGCCTTGCGCGGCGCGGTAGATCAGGCCGTGGATGCCGCTGCCGTCGGGCGACAACTGCAGGAAGGCCGGTTTGTGCAGCAGGGTTTCGAGGTCCAGCGACGGCTGCTCACTGACCAGCTCCACCTCAAACACAAAAGGCTGGCTGATGGCTTCCCGGCCGGTCAGGGTGAATACCTGAAAATCGGCGGAAAGACCTTCGATGGTCAGGGCAAAGTGGGTTTCATTGGCCGGCGCGAACATCCCTTGTTCCTCGTGCTGTACAGCGGCGCTCGTCGACGCCCGCAAAGCGGGTCAACGTACGCGAAATTCTGGAGGGGCGTAAACAACATCGACCAGCAGAGCTGGCCGATGCTTGAAACGATCAGCCGTAATTAAACGACTGGAGCACGCCAGTCATCGGATCCCGAAGTACCGGATACTTCGTGGGTCCAGGTGATTTTGCGGTAGGTGAACTGCACTTCTTCCAGGTGGGTGAAGTGCGAGTTGCCTGGATCCTGGCAGTTGTGCATTTTGTTGTTGATGGCGACGATGATCGCGTCTTCCAGTTTGGTGGTGTAGTAGTGCTCTTGGGTGCCTTGAGCCGAAGTGCGGTACCACTGGATAACGATTTCGCTCATGCGCTCGCCGGAGGTCAGAGCCGCTTGCAGCAGTGGCGAAGCCTTGTCGTAGACCTTGGTGATGATCACTGGCTTGTGCACACGCTGACCGGTTGGCTGACCGGATTGCGGGTCACGCGGGATGATCACGTCGTGGCTGAACGCCTGAACCATGACCTGGTCTTCATGACCTTCCTGGTAGGTGTTGCCAACGGAGTCGGCGGTGAAGGCGCCGGCAGTGATCAGGCCTTGTTTTTCGCCGGTAACCGACATGTACGCTGGTGTTGCCATGGGAGGTGCTCCTTGCGGATAAAGTTAGGGTGCCCGGGAGGCGAAATCGCCCGGTGGGTGGCTGACTGTTATCAAGGAGCGTGCCAGCTTTTGCCACGTCCCCGGTAGCCGGGGACTTCGCCGCTCTGGTCCGCGGGTTTGAGCGTTTTTTGAACAGCAATGAAAGCAAAAGTGCGCAACTTCTTGCGCAGTACTGCGCAAGAAGTTGCGCACTCGGCTACAGGCGACGGTAACCGGGGGCTGTAGCGAAGTCAGGCGGCGATTTCGCGAAACAAGTGCGCAAGAAGTTGCGCACCATGGCACATGGCTACCGCGCCTGCAGATCATCTAAACCCGAAATGGCCAATCCATCGCCCCTTTTTGCCATTGCGTCACTGGCACGCCACCCTCCGATTCCTTGAAAGTCCCTGTCCAGAGCCCACCCCGTTTAATGCCGGAAGGCCAGAGCGCGGCAAACCGTCTTATAAATGAAACACCGCCCTCAGCTATACTCCCCCGCATTTCGACCCGCCCGAGGACTGACTGTGAAGAACTGGACGTTGCGCCAACGCATTTTGGCGAGCTTTGCGGTGATTATCGCCATCATGTTGCTGATGGTGGTCGTCTCGTATTCGCGGCTGCTGAAGATCGAGGCCAGTGAAAACAGCGTCCGTGACGACGCGATTCCCGGCGTCTATTACAGCTCGATGATTCGTGGCGCGTGGGTCGACAGTTACCTGCAGACCCAGGAACTGCTGGGCCTCAAGGAGGGGCAGGGCGTCAGCAGTGAAGATGCGGCCGATTACAAGGCTTTCGAATCCCGGCTTCAGGAACAGATGGCCAATTACCGTGGCACGGTGGTGACGGACGAGGACAAGCTCGAATTCGCGGCGTTCGAGAAATATCACGACGCCTATCTGAAAATTCAGGATGCGGTGCTCGATCTGCACAAACGCAATCTGGAAGCCGACGCCGTCAAGCTGTTCCACGAACAACTGACTCCGACCTGGTACTCGGGCCGGATGAAGCTCAACGACATCATTGGCGAGAACAAGAAAGTCGCTGACAAGGCCATGGCCAACATTGATGAGGCCGTGGCGGCGGCCAAGGTCAGCATGTTCGTCTCGCTGCTGGTGGCCGTGCTGGCCGCCGGGTTCTGTGGTCTGCTGCTGATGCGCGCGATCATGGCGCCGATGAACCGCATCGTGCAGATCCTCGACATCATGCGCACCGGCGATCTGAGCAGCCGCTTGAACCTCGACCGCAAGGACGAGTTCGGCGCCGTGGAAACCGGCTTCAACGACATGATGACCGAGCTCACTTCGCTGGTGTCCCAGGCCCAGCGCTCGTCGGTGCAGGTCACCACCTCGGTGACCGAGATTGCGGCCACTTCCAAACAACAGCAAGCCACCGCCACCGAAACCGCTGCGACCACGACTGAAATCGGCGCTACGTCCCGCGAGATCGCCGCGACCTCCCGCGACCTCGTACGCACGATGACCGAAGTCTCCACCGCCGCCGATCAGGCCTCGGTGCTGGCCGGTTCCGGGCAGCAAGGCCTGGCGCGCATGGAGGACACCATGCACTCGGTGATGGGCGCGGCGGATCTGGTGAACGCCAAACTGGCGATCCTCAACGAGAAGGCCGGCAATATCAATCAGGTGGTGGTGACCATCGTCAAGGTCGCCGACCAGACCAACCTGCTGTCCCTGAACGCCGCGATTGAAGCGGAGAAGGCTGGTGAATATGGCCGTGGTTTCGCGGTGGTCGCCACTGAAGTGCGGCGTCTGGCGGATCAGACGGCTGTCGCCACGTATGACATCGAGCAGATGGTCCGCGAGATCCAGTCGGCGGTGTCTGCCGGGGTGATGGGCATGGACAAGTTCTCCGAGGAAGTGCGTCGCGGCATGGCCGAAGTGCAGCAGGTCGGCGAGCAGCTGTCGCAGATCATCCATCAAGTGCAGGCGCTGGCGCCGCGGGTGTTGATGGTCAACGAGGGCATGCAGGCCCAGGCCACCGGTGCCGAGCAGATCAACCACGCGCTGGTGCAGCTGGGTGATGCCAGCAGCCAGACGGTCGAGTCGTTGCGTCAGGCCAGTTTCGCCATCGACGAACTGAGCCAGGTGGCCGTGGGCCTGCGCAGCGGCGTTTCGCGATTCAAAGTCTGATGAGCGAAATCACCGCCAAACGCAGCGCTGCACCGGTGGCGAAGCAGGCGCTGTTCCTGCTGTTTCGCATCGGCAGCGAACGCTACGCCTTGCGCGCCACGGAAGTGGCCGAAGTGCTGCCGCGCCTGCCGTTGAAGCCGATTGCCCGGGCGCCGCACTGGGTGGCGGGGGTGTTTGCCTATCGCGGCACGGTGGTGCCGGTGATCGACCTCAGTGCCCTGACCTTCGGCCACGCTGCCGAAGCGCGCACCAGCACACGGCTGGTGCTGGTGCATTACCGCGCGGATGACTCGCAAGCCTCGCAATGGCTGGGTCTGATCCTTGAGCAGGCCACCGACACCCTGCGCTGCAACCCGGAGGATTTCCGGCCGTACGGCCTCGACAATCGTCAGGCGCCGTACCTCGGCCCGGTGCGTGAAGACGCCCAAGGGCTGGTGCAGTGGGTGCGGGTCAACGACTTGCTGGACGAGTCGGTGCGTACGCTGCTGTTCCCGACGCCACCGCTGGATCCGGCGCGGCTTGAGGAGCAGCCATGAGCAGCGACCAGCGCTTCTTCGATTTTCTCAAGGAACGCATCGGCCTCGATGTCGCCTCGGTCGGGCCGGCGATCATCGAACGGGCTGTGCGCCAGCGCATCACCCTGTCGCAAACGGTGAATGCCAATGAGTACTGGCAGACCCTGCAAGGCTCGCGGGATGAACAGCAGGCGCTGATCGAAGCGGTGATCGTCCCCGAAACCTGGTTTTTCCGTTACCCGGAATCCTTCGCCACCCTCGGCAAACTGGCGCGCAAACGCTTGGGTGAACTGAGCAACATGCGCGCGCTGCGCATCCTCAGCCTGCCGTGTTCCACCGGTGAAGAACCCTATTCGATTGCCATGGCCTTGCTCGATGCGGGCCTCAAGCCCCATCAGTTCAAGGTCGATGGCATGGACGTCAGCCCGTTGTCGGTGGACAAGGCGCGGCGTGCGCTGTACGGCAAGAACTCGTTTCGCGGTCAGGAGCTGGACTTTCGTGAGCGGCATTTTTTCGCCGAGAACGAGGGTTATCGAGTAAATGAAATCGTCCGCGAGCAGGTTCGCTTGCATGTCGGCAACGTGCTCGATCCGTCATTGCTGGTCAACGAGCCGCCGTTCGATTTCGTGTTCTGCCGCAACCTGCTGATCTATTTCGATCAGCCGACCCAGCAGCAGGTATTCGCGGTGCTGAAGCGCCTGACCCATGTCGATGGCGTGCTGTTTATCGGCCCGGCCGAGGGTAGTCTGCTTGGGCGGTTGGGCATGCGCTCGATCGGGATTCCACAGTCCTTTGCTTTCAGCCGTCACAGCGATCCACAACCCGAACCGTTGCCGGCGCCGACCGCGATTCCGCTGCCGTTACCTGTGCGCCAACCGCTGCGCAGCACGCCACCACCGCCGGTGCGCAACCGTCCGTTTGCTGGCGTGACGCCGTTGCCCGCGACGGCTAAAAGCACCAACCCCGACGCCGCGACCTTGCTGGCCAACATCGCCGCCCTGGCCAACGAAGGCAGAAGTGCCGAGGCCCGGGCCGCGTGCGAACAGTATTTGCGCAGCCATGAGCCGGTGGCCCAGGTGTTCTACTGGCTCGGCCTGCTGAGCGATGTCGCCGGCAGCGCGCTCGAAGCCCAGGGCTTTTACCGCAAAGCGCTGTACCTCGAACCGCAACACCCCGAAGCCTTGATGCACCTGGCTGCGTTGCTGCAGGCCCAGGGCGACACGGCCGGCGCCAGACGATTGCAGGAGCGCGCCGCCCGCAGCGACCGCACCGCCGACAGTGAGCGTAAACGATGATCCCGTCCGACACCTTGAACGTCACCCACGAAGACGCCCGGGCCATCGACGATTGCTGGAACCGCATCGGCATCCACGGCGACAAGTCCTGTCCGCTGCTGGACGAGCACATCCATTGCCGCAATTGCTCGGTGTATTCCGTCGCCGCCACGCGTCTGCTCGACCGCTATGCATTGCAGCAGGACGAGCGCGATCCGGTGGCAACCCAGGTGGAAACCGAGCTGAAGACCCGTTCGCTGCTGATGTTCCGCCTCGGTGAAGAATGGCTCGGCCTGGCCACGCGCAGTCTGGTGGAGGTCGCGCCGTTGCAGGCGATTCACTCGCTGCCGCACCAGCGCTCCCGAGCCTTGCTCGGCGTGGCGAACGTGCGCGGGGCGCTGGTGGCCTGTCTGTCGCTGGTCGAACTGCTCGACCTCGACAGCAACGCGGCCCCGGTGACCCGCGCGCGGATCATGCCGCGCATGCTGATCATCTCGGCCCAGGGCGGGCCGGTGGTGGTGCCGGTGGACGAGGTCGACGGGATTCACGCCATCGACGAGCGAATCCTCGATGCCGCATCGCGTTCCGGCGCGCAGGCCAGCGCCAAATACACCCGAGGCGTGCTGCCTTTCAAAGGTCGCAGCCTGCGTTGGCTGGATGAAGAACAGCTGTTGTCCGCCGTGTCCCGGAGCCTCACATGACCCCCGAGCAAATGCGCGACGCCTCCTTGCTCGAGCTGTTCAGCCTCGAAGCCGAAGCCCAGACCCAGGTGCTCAGCGCCGGGCTGCTGGCGCTGGAGCGCAACCCGACCCAGGCCGATCAGCTCGAATCGTGCATGCGTGCGGCGCACTCGCTGAAAGGCGCGGCGCGGATCGTTGGTATCGACAGCGGCGTCAGCGTCGCCCACGTGATGGAAGATTGTCTGGTCAGTGCGCAGGAAGGCCGGTTGTTCCTGCGCCCGGAACATATCGATGCGTTGTTGCAGGGCACCGACTTGCTGATGCGCATCGCCACCCCGGCCAATGGCCCGCAACCGGCGGACATCGAGGCTTACGTGGCGTTGATGGGCGGTTTGCTCGACCCGGCGGCACCGGCCGTGGTGCCCGCCGCTCCGAGTGCGCCACCGATGGCCGAGTTGCAGCTTCAGCCGCCGCCGGTGGTTGAGCCGGCGCCGGTTGAAATTCCGGTCGAGGTTGCCGAGCCGGAACCCGCGCCTCGCAAGAGCAAGCGCACCACCGAAGGTGGCGAGCGGGTGCTGCGGGTCACCGCCGAACGCCTGAACAGCCTGCTCGATCTGTCGAGCAAATCCCTGGTGGAAACCCAGCGCCTCAAGCCGCACCTGGCCACGATGCAGCGCCTCAAACGCATGCAGAACAACGGCCTGCGGGCGCTGGAAAGTCTTAACGTTCATCTCAAGGAACACGCCCTGAGCCTGGAGGCTCAAGAGGCGCTGGAAGACGCGCGACGTTTGCTCGCCGAATCCCAGCAGTTGCTGGCAGAGAAAAACGCCGAACTCGACGAGTTTGCCTGGCAAGCGAGTCAGCGCGCACAAGTGCTCTACGACACCGCGCTGGCCTGCCGCATGCGGCCGTTCGCCGATGTGCTGTCCGGGCAGGTGCGGATGGTGCGCGACCTCGGTCGCAGCCTCGGTAAACAGGTGCGGTTGGAGATTGAAGGCGAGAAGACTCAGGTCGATCGCGATGTACTCGAAAAACTCGAAGCACCTCTGACGCACCTGCTGCGCAATGCAGTCGATCACGGCATCGAAACTCCGGAAGAGCGCCTGCTCAAAGGCAAGTCCGAGGAAGGCCTGATCCGTCTGCGCGCCTCGCATCAGGCCGGTCTCCTGGTGCTGGAACTGAGCGACGACGGCAATGGTGTGGATCTGGAAAAGGTCCGCCGCAGCATCGTCGAACGTCAGTTGTCGCCCGCGGAAACCGCCGCCCAGTTGAGTGAAGAGGAACTGCTGACCTTTCTGTTTCTGCCGGGTTTCAGCCTGCGCGACAAGGTCACCGAAGTGTCGGGTCGTGGCGTCGGTCTCGATGCTGTTCAGCACATGGTCCGCCAGTTGCGCGGTGCGGTGGTGCTGGAGCAGACGGCGGGCGAGGGCAGTCGTTTCTATCTCGAAGTGCCGCTGACCCTGTCGGTGGTGCGCAGCCTGGTGGTGGAGGTCGGCGACGAGGCCTACGCCTTCCCGCTGGCGCACATCGAGCGCATGTGCGATCTGGCGCCGGAGGACATCGTGCAGGTCGAAGGGCGCCAGCATTTCTGGCACGAAGGCCGGCATGTCGGGCTCGTCGCGGCCAGTCAGTTATTGCAACGTCCGGCCAGCCAGAACAGCGGCGAGACCCTGAAAGTCGTGGTGATCCGCGAGCGCGATGCGATCTACGGCGTGGCGGTCGAGCGTTTCATTGGCGAGCGCACGCTGGTGGTGCTGCCACTGGACGAACGGCTGGGCAAGGTGCAGGACATTTCCGCCGGGGCCTTGCTCGACGATGGCTCGGTGGTGCTGATCGTCGATGTTGAAGACATGCTGCGTTCGGTGGACAAACTGCTCAATACCGGGCGTCTGGAGCGCATTGCTCGCCACGGTAATCAGGCCGCGGAAGCCGCGCGCAAGCGGATTCTGGTGGTCGACGACTCGCTCACCGTGCGCGAGCTGCAACGCAAGCTGCTGCTCAATCGCGGCTACGACGTCGCCGTTGCGGTGGACGGTATGGACGGCTGGAACGCCCTGCGCTCCGAGAATTTCGATCTGTTGATCACCGACATTGACATGCCGCGCATGGACGGCATCGAACTGGTCTCGTTGTTGCGCCGCGACAACCGTCTGCAATCGCTGCCGGTGATGGTGGTGTCGTACAAGGATCGCGAGGAAGACCGCCGCCGTGGACTGGACGCCGGCGCCGACTATTATCTGGCCAAGGCCAGTTTTCATGACGACGCCCTGCTCGACGCGGTGGTTGAGCTCATCGGAGGAGCGCGGGCATGAAGATCGCAATCGTCAACGACATGCCCCTGGCGGTGGAGGCCCTGCGCCGGGCGCTGGCTTTCGAGCCGGCGCATCAGGTGGTGTGGGTCGCCAGCAACGGCGCCGAAGCGGTGCGCCTGTGCGCCGAAAACACTCCTGACCTGATCCTGATGGACCTGATCATGCCAGTGATGGATGGCGTCGAGGCCACCCGCCGGATCATGGCCGAGAGCCCGTGCGCGATCGTCATCGTCACCGTGGACCGCCAGCAGAACGTGCACCGGGTGTTCGAAGCCATGGGCCACGGCGCGCTGGACGTGGTCGACACCCCGGCCATCGGCGGCGGCAATCCTCAGGAAGCGGCGGCGCCGCTGCTGCGCAAAATCCTCAATATCGGCTGGCTGATCGGCGAGAAAACCGCCCGCTCACGCCCGGCACCTGCGACACCACGCAGTACCGCCTCGCGCCAGCGGCTGGTGGCGATCGGCTCTTCGGCCGGTGGCCCGGCGGCGCTGGAAGTCTTGCTCAAAGGCCTGCCGCGCCACTTTTCGGCGGCCATCGTGCTGGTGCAGCATGTCGACCAGGTGTTTGCCGCCGGCATGGCTGAATGGCTGGCCAGCGCCAGCGGCCTGGACGTGCGTCTGGCCCGCGAAGGCGAGCCGCCGCAGGCCGGCGCGGTGCTGCTGGCCGGCACCAACCACCATATTCGTTTGCTCAAGAACGGCACGCTGGCCTACACCGCCGAGCCGGTCAACGAGATCTACCGCCCCTCGATCGACGTGTTTTTCGAAAGCGTCGCCAGTTACTGGAACGGTGACGCAGTAGGGGTTTTATTGACAGGGATGGGACGCGACGGGGCGCAAGGGCTTAAGCTCATGCGTCAACAGGGTTATCTGACCATCGCGCAGGATCAGCAAAGCAGTGCGGTGTACGGCATGCCCAAGGCTGCCGCAGCCATCGACGCGGCCGTAGAAATCCGTCCACTGGAAAAGATAGCGCCACGATTGCTGGAGATTTTCCCCAAATGAACACATCCATCCGCAATCCTGGCCCCCGCAGCACTCAGGTGACCGCCCATGAATGACTTACAGATCGATGACATCAAAACCGACGAGAACGCCGCCATGGTGTTGTTGGTGGACGATCAGGCGATGATCGGCGAAGCCGTGCGCCGTGGGCTGTCGAATGAAGAGAACATCGACTTCCACTTCTGCTCCGACCCGCATCTTGCCGTGGCACATGCGGTGCGGATCAAGCCGACCGTGATCCTGCAGGATCTGGTGATGCCCGGCCTCGACGGCCTGAGTCTGGTGCGCGAATACCGCAATCACCCGGCGACCAAGGACATTCCGATCATCGTCCTGTCGACCAAGGAAGACCCGCTGATCAAGAGCGCGGCGTTCTCCGCCGGGGCCAACGATTATCTGGTGAAACTGCCGGACAACATCGAGCTGGTGGCGCGCATCCGCTATCACTCGCGCTCCTACATGACCCTGTTGCAACGGGATGCGGCCTACCGCGCGCTGCGGGTCAGCCAGCAGCAATTACTCGACACCAACCTCGTCCTGCAGCGGTTGATGAACTCCGACGGCCTGACCGGGCTGTCCAACCGCCGGCACTTCGACGAATACCTGGAACTGGAATGGCGCCGTTCGCTGCGCGACCAGAGCCAGTTGTCGCTGCTGATGATCGACGTCGATTACTTCAAGTCCTACAACGACACCTTCGGCCACGTCGAAGGCGACGAAGCGTTGCGCAAGGTCGCCACGGCGATCCGCGAGGCCAGCGCCCGGCCGTCCGATCTGCCGGCGCGTTATGGCGGCGAAGAATTTGCGCTGGTGCTGCCGAACACTTCGCCTGGCGGGGCCCGACTGGTGGCGGAAAAGCTGCGCCAGACGGTCGCGGCGCTGAAGATTCCGCACAATGCCCCGGCCGAAGGCTCGAGCCTGACCATCAGCATCGGCCTGGCGACCATGGTGCCGGAGTCGGGCAGCGACTGCCGGTTGCTGATCTCGGCGGCGGACCGTGGCCTGTACCTGGCCAAGAACAACGGGCGCAATCAGGTGGGGATCGAATGAACCATCGGGTTCATTCGCCTCAAGAGCCGCCAGACGGGCTGCCGTGACAGCTTGATTACGTTATACTCGCCGGCTTTCAAAAGTTCGCCAACGAGTGCTGCCCGTCATGGAAATCAACCCGATCCTGAACACCATCAAGGACCTGTCCGAGCGCTCCGAAACTATTCGGGGGTATCTTTGACTACGATCAAAAGCATGAGCGTCTGATCGAAGTCAATCGCGAGCTTGAAGATCCTGCAGTCTGGAACAAACCTGAATACGCCCAGGAACTGGGCCGCGAGCGCGCTGCGCTGGCGCAGATCGTCGATACCCTCGACGAACTGAACGGTGGCCTGGCCGATTGCCGCGAGCTGCTGGACATGGCCGTTGAAGAGAACGACGAGGGCGCGGTCAACGACGTCGTCGAAGTCCTTCAAGGTCTCGAAGAGTCCCTGTCCAAGCTCGAATTCCGCCGTATGTTCAGCCACGAGATGGACCCGAACAACGCCTACCTGGACATCCAGGCCGGTTCCGGCGGCACCGAAGCACAGGACTGGGCCAACATCCTGCTGCGCATGTACCTGCGCTGGGCCGACAAACGCGGTTTCGACGCGACCATCATGGAGCTGTCGGCCGGTGAAGTCGCCGGGATCAAGGGTGCGACCGTACACATCAAGGGCGAATACGCCTTTGGCTGGCTGCGTACCGAGATCGGCGTGCACCGTCTGGTGCGCAAGAGCCCGTTCGACTCCGGCAACCGTCGCCATACCTCGTTCTCCGCAGTTTTCGTCTCGCCAGAGATCGACGACAAGGTGGAAATCGAAATCAACCCGGCAGACCTGCGGATCGACACCTATCGTTCCTCCGGTGCCGGTGGTCAGCACGTAAACACCACCGACTCGGCCGTACGTATCACCCACGTACCGACCAACACCGTGGTGAGCTGCCAGAACGAACGTTCCCAGCACGCCAACAAGGACACCGCCATGAAAATGCTGCGGGCCAAGTTGTACGAGCAGGAAATGCAGAAGCGCAACGCGGCGTCCCAGGCGCTGGAAGACACCAAGTCGGATATCGGCTGGGGTCACCAGATCCGTTCGTACGTGCTCGATGCGTCGCGGATCAAGGATCTGCGCACCAACATCGAACGCAGTGACTGCGACAAGGTGCTCGACGGCGACATCGACGAATACCTGGAAGCCAGCCTGAAATCGGGCCTGTAAGAAACGCAATACAGGATCGGCTGATTCAACTCGATCTCTGTAGGAGCCAGCCTGCTGGCGATCCCCGGGCCGAAAGGCCCGGGGGCAACGAACCTGTGATGGAATATTTAAAGACATGAGCGACCAACAACTCGACCAGGCCCTGCAACAGGAAGAAAACTCCCTGATCGCCCTGCGCAAGGAAAAGCTTGCTGCCGAGCGCGCCAAGGGCAATGCCTTCCCGAACGACTTCCGCCGCGAAAACTACTGCGAAGCACTGCAGAAACAGTACGCGGACAAGACCAAGGAAGAGCTGGCAGAGGCTGCGATCCCGGTCAAGGTTGCAGGTCGCATCATGCTCAACCGTGGCTCGTTCATGGTGATCCAGGACATGACCGGTCGCATCCAGGTCTACGTCAACCGCAAGACCCTGTCCGAAGAAACCCTGGCCGCGGTGAAAACCTGGGACATGGGTGACATCATCGCCGCCGAAGGCACCCTGGCCCGTTCCGGCAAGGGCGACCTGTACGTCGAGATGACCAGCGTGCGCCTGCTGACCAAATCCCTGCGCCCGCTGCCGGACAAGCACCACGGCCTGACCGACACCGAACAGCGCTACCGTCAGCGCTACGTTGACCTGATCGTCAACGAAGACGTGCGTCAGACCTTCCGCGTCCGTTCGCAAGTGATCGCACACATTCGCAGCTTCCTGATGAAGCGCGACTTCCTCGAAGTCGAAACGCCGATGCTGCAGACCATTCCTGGCGGCGCCGCGGCCAAGCCGTTCGAAACCCACCACAACGCGCTGGACATGGAAATGTTCCTGCGTATCGCGCCAGAGCTGTACCTCAAGCGTCTGGTGGTTGGTGGCTTCGAAAAAGTGTTCGAGATCAACCGCAACTTCCGTAACGAAGGCGTTTCGACTCGTCACAACCCTGAATTCACCATGTTGGAGTTCTACCAGGCTTACGCCGACTACGAAGACAACATGGACCTGACCGAAGAACTGTTCCGTGAACTGGCGCAGTTGGTTCTGGGCAGCACTGACGTGCCGTACGGCGACAAGGTGTTCCACTTCGGCGAGCCGTTCGTACGCCTGTCGGTGTTCGACTCGATCCTCAAGTACAACCCCGAGCTGACCGCCGATGACCTGAACGACATCGACAAGGCGCGCGCCATCGCCAAGAAGGCCGGCGCCAAGGTGCTGGGCTTCGAAGGTCTGGGCAAGCTGCAGGTGATGATTTTCGAAGAGCTGGTCGAGCACAAGCTGGAACAGCCGCACTTCATTACCCAGTATCCGTTCGAAGTGTCGCCGCTGGCCCGTCGCAACGACGACAACCCGAACGTCACCGACCGCTTCGAGCTGTTCATCGGCGGCCGTGAAATCGCCAACGCCTACTCCGAGCTGAACGACGCGGAAGACCAGGCCGAGCGCTTCATGGCGCAGGTGGCCGACAAGGACGCCGGCGACGACGAAGCCATGCACTACGACGCCGACTTCGTTCGTGCGCTGGAGTACGGCATGCCGCCAACGGCCGGCGAAGGTATCGGCATCGACCGTCTGGTGATGCTGCTGACCAACTCCCCGTCGATCCGCGACGTGATCCTGTTCCCGCACATGCGGCCACAAGCGTAAGTGTTTCAATAAAAAAGCCGCCTGAAATGGGCGGCTTTTTATTGCCTGTCTGGTACAAACGTATCAAATGGTTAATTTTGAAGAAAACAACAGAGGTATGCCTGTCGTGATCGGTGCAATGGCTCAAGAGGGTGCAGCGGGAATCGCCACTGCGGTCGCTGAAAGTGTTCAGTACCAGGGCCGCAAGGCCAGCCGGCAGGGCAGTGAACAGCGTCGACAGGACATTCTCGATGCGGCGATGCGCATTGTCGTGCGCGACGGCGTGCGGGCCGTGCGTCACCGGGCGGTGGCGGCCGAGGCCGGTGTGCCGCTGTCGGCCACCACGTATTACTTCAAGGACATCGATGACCTGCTCACCGATACCTTCGCCCAGTACGTCGAACGCAGTGCGGCCTACATGGCCAAGCTGTGGATCAACAACGAAGGCCTGCTGCGCGAAATGGTGGTCAGCGGTGACGGCAGCCCGGAGTCGCGCTCACAACTGGCCGACGATATCGCGCGGTTGATGGCTGATTACGTGCATCGGCAACTGGTCAACCGTCGCGAGCATTTGATGGCCGAGCAGGCGTTCCGTCAGGAGGCGCTGCTCAACCCGCGTCTGGCGGAATTGGTGCGTTCCCATCAGCAGATTCTCTTGCAGGGCACCTGCCAGTTGTTCCAGGTATTGGGCTCGCGCGAGCCGCAGCAGGATGCCAAGGTGTTGACGGCGATTATCGGACGGATGGAATATCAGGGCCTGCTCAACGACGCCGAGCCTTTGGCTGAAGAGGACATGCTCGGCATTCTGACGCGCTATATGCACCTGGTACTCGCGTCGGTGTAATTCTCGACCCTGATCGTTCCCTCGCTCTGCGTGGGAATGCCGCCATGGACGCTCCGCGTCCACTGTGACGCAGAACGTCACTGTATGCATTCCCACGCAGAGCGTAGGAACGATCAGAAGAAACGGGTGTTCAAGGGAGTGTCGAATGAAAGCCTGGCGTGGCGTGCTGATCGCCTTGTCGTTCCTGCTGCTCAGCGGTTGTCTGGTGACCTTCCGCGAGCCGCTGCCCGCCAGTGAACCGGCGCCCAAGGGCTTGCTCGGCAAATGGTCGAGCACCAATGCCTGGGGCGAGCCGATGAATCTGGAGCTGACGCGCCTGGGCAACGATCGCTATCAGGCGGTTGCGTACTTCAAGGCCAAACCCCGCGAGCGTGAAGCCTATCCGTTCACGGTGTCGCGCCACGGCAACCGCTGGTATCTGTCGGCGAAGGTGCCGGCGCAATACGGCGGGCACTTCACCATCGCCGGCTTCGAGATCACCGACAAGCGCGAACTGGTGATCTACAACCTCGACCTCGAACAGATCAACCAGGCCATCGCCCAGAAGACCCTCGACGGCCAGGGCTTCCAGACCGATGACGGCGAGGGCGTGCAGGTCGACAGCCCGCTTGAAAAGGTCTTTGCTTACCTCGACGACCCGGCCAATTCCGACGTTTTCGTCGAAGCGGCGCGCTATCAGCATCAGGCCAAAGCCAAATAATTCAGTTCGTCACGTTTTCTACAGGAGTTTCGGGTGGACGATTACCAGCAGACGATACGCATTCTGTCCGATCGCATAGTGCTGGCGCAGACGCCGATCCGCGTGCTCGACGCGGTCAAGTGGGACGAGAACATCCGCAAGGGCTTCCTCAAGGCCAAGGGCAAGGAATTGCCGGCGGTGGATCGTGACTACTACCTCAACCGGCCGCTGTCCTTTGATTCGAGCAAGGTCAAGCTGGAATTCCAGAACATCGAGCGGGACATCACCCGCCAGCTCGGCCAGTTCAACCCGGTCGGCCAGATCATGCGTCGCATGTGCAAGGAATACCGGATGGTGGTGCGCATGCTCGAAGCGCGCGGCACCGAGGATTTCGGCCTGATTTCCCAGGAACTGTACGGCGCCGCGTCCGATGCGTTCCACGCCGGTGACCCGACCCTGGCCGACCTTGGCCTGATGATGTCGGACTATCTGAACAACATCGACGGTCGTGGCGATCTGAAGGACGAACCGAAGACCCTTACCGCCAAGGACGCCGTTCACCTGTTGCAAACCCGCCTGAACAAGGTGTTCGGCGAGGCTGAAGAAACCATCCGCGTGTTTGAGTCCGACGGTATCGTCGCCGACGCGGCGGCGGGTGCCGACTACATCAAGATCCGCACCGACGCGATGTTCAACGACCGCGACGTGCGTGCGCTGGAAGTCCACGAAGGCCTGGTGCACGTCGGCACCACGCTCAACGGCTTGAACCAGCCGATCTGCACCTTCCTGTCCAAGGGCCCGCCCTCGTCGACGGTGACTCAGGAAGGCCTGGCGATCCTGATGGAAATCATCGCGTTCGCTTCCTACCCAAGCCGCCTGCGCAAACTGACTAACCGCACCCGCGCCATTCACATGGTCGAGGAGGGCGCGGACTTCCTGCAGATTTTCGAGTTCTTCCGCGAGCAGGGCTTCGAGATGGCGGAAAGCTACGGCAACGCCAGTCGGGTTTTCCGTGGATCGACGCCGACCGGTCTGCCATTCACCAAAGACTTGTCCTACCTCAAGGGCTTCATCATGGTTTACAACTACATTCAGTTGGCCGTGCGCAAGGGCAAGCTCGAGCAGATCCCGTTGTTGTTCTGCGGCAAGACCACGCTTGAGGACATGCGAACCCTGCGTCAGCTGGTGGACGAAGGCCTGGTGGTGCCGCCCAAGTACCTGCCGGACCAGTTCCGCGACATGAACGCGCTGTCGGCGTGGATGTGCTTCTCCAACTTCCTCAACCACTTGAGCCTGGACCGGATCGAGGCCGATTACTCCAACATCCTGTAGGCCCATTGATCATTCCCGCGCTGCGCGCGGGAATCCGAACCCTGCGAGGTTTCACCGGATGAGAATCCTCGGCATCCTTTGCCTGCTCCTGACCCTCGGCGGTTGCAGCTCCTTGCTGTTCTACCCCGAACCGGGTCAGATCTTCACCCCGGAAAAGGCCAAACTCGAATACCGCACCGTCACCCTGACCACCGCCGACGGCCTCAAGCTGAATGCCTGGTGGCTGCCGGCCAAACCCGGGGTCGAGGTCAAGGGTACGGTCCTGCACCTGCACGGCAACGGCGGGAATCTGCCGATGCACCTGGGCGGAAGCTGGTGGTTGCCGAAAAACGGCTATCAAGTGCTGCTGGTGGACTATCGCGGTTACGGCTTGTCCGAGGGCGAACCGAGCCTGCCGGCGATCTATCAGGACATCGATGCCGCCTTCGCCTGGCTGGACAAGGCGCCTGAGGTCAAAGGCAAACCGCTGGTGCTGCTGGGCCAGAGTCTCGGCGGCGCGATGGCGGTGCATTGGCTGGTGCAACATCCGGGAAGACAAAAACAGCTCAAGGCGCTGGTGCTCGACGGCGTGCCCGCCAGTTACCGCAGCGTCGGCCAATACGCCCTCAGCACCTCATGGCTGACGTGGCCGTTTCAGGTGCCGTTGTCGTGGCTGGTGCCGGACGGCGACAGTGCGATCAACGCGATGCCGCAGCTCAACGGCGTGCCGAAACTGATCTTCCACAGCCTCGACGATCCGCTGGTGCCCCTTTCCAACGGCATCCGTCTGTATCAAGCTGCGCCGCCACCGCGCGTGCTGCAACTGACTCGTGGCGGCCATGTGCAGACCTTCGGCGATCCGGTCTGGCGTCAGGTGATGCTGCGTTACCTCGACGACCCCGAACACTTCAACGGCCTGCGCCGCCTCGGCGAGATCCCGAATTATCCGACACCCCCGAATTCTGAAGACGAACCACCAGAGAGTCCGCAATGAGTGAAGAACGTAACGCCATCCCGCTGATCATCACCGGCATCTGCAGCATCCTCGGCACCGTCGGTGCCCTGTGGTACTACGGCTACCTGCACTTCGCCAAACCCGAGGATGCGTTGCTGCTCAACGAATTCACCATGCTCAAGACCGTTCCCGGCGAAGACTACAAAGTTTCCCTGACCCCGGCGCCGCAAGTGGCGCAGTGCATCGATGGCGTGCTGGTGCTGTTCGACACCGAACAGAAAGGCCTGACCGGGGTGCTGGTCAACAGTCAGAAAAAGGCTGTGCGCTGCATGGGCCAAGAGACGCCGCAGAAGCTCGAAGAGTAAATGTGCGACGGACAAAAAAGCCCCGCCTGATCAAATCAGGCGGGGCTTTTCATTTACCGCTCAGCGAATCAGTGCGCGGTCGAGCTCACGGCCGAACGCGGCATCACTGGCTGGTTGTCGTTGGAAATGGTCACTTCCACGCGACGGTTCATCGCACGGCCCGAGACGGAGGTGTTATCCGCTACCGGGTATTCCTTGCCGTAACCTTGAGCGACGATGCGCGATGGGTCGACGCCCATCTTGATCAGTGCAACCTGCACCGAGGTCGCGCGGCGCTCGGACAGCGACTGGTTGTAGCTCGCAGTACCGGTGCTGTCGGTGTAGCCCTCGACGATCACTTTGCGATCAGGGTTTTCCTGAAGGAATTGCGCCAGTTTGTTGATGTTCACCAGACCGCTGGATTTCAGGTCGGCCTTGTTGGTGGCAAACAGCACGTCACCGAAGGTCACCAAAGTACCGCGATCGGTCTGCTTGGCGTTGAGGCTGTCCTGCAGCTGTTTGATCTGCTGATCGCGAGCGTCCAGGCGGGCCTGGGCACGTTGGGCGGCGGCGTTCTTCAGATTGGCTTCAGCGGTACGCAGAGCGATGGTCTGCTTGGCCACTTCCACGCGCTGGTTGGTCAGATAGGCCAGCTGGTCGACCTTGTGCTGGTCTTCCTTGTCCAGATAAGCCTTGTCGGCCTTGTCCAGGTAATCACTGGCATCCTTGGTTTCCAGCGCCGCGACTTTGCTGGCCTGCGGGTTGGCCTGCAGCCCGGCGTAGTTGGTGCGCGCCTGTTCCAGGTTCGGGTTCGGCGGCGTCGAGCAGGCAGCCAGGGCAACGCTTGCGGCCAGGAGAGCGGGGATCATCAGTTGTTTACGCATAATCGTTCGTCCTTTCTATCGATAAGAGTTTCAGCCTTGCGGTCGGGATGCGCGCTTACTGCACGGTGCGCTGACTTTCCTGACGCAGTTCCTGAACACCTTTCTGGGAATCCTTCACAGCTTGTTCGGCTTTCATCGCCTGAGCCTTGCGTTCAGCGACGCGGGCGTCCCACTCGGCCTGTTCGGCGAGGGTGCGGGCCTCATCATATTTCTTGTCGTGCATGGCGATTTCGGCTTGCTTCAGCTTGTCCTGAGCCTGCTTCATCTCCACGGCGGCGAACTCGGTACCGCCGGCGCTGACCGCGCTGTTGACCGCCGATTGAGTCACGGCGTACTGCTCGGTCGGTGGATTGCCAGCGCAACCGGCCAGCACGAAGCTGGTGCCGATGGCGAGAGCGGCCAGTTTCAGACCGCGCAGGTGGGAAAACGAGGTTTGGGTCTTCATGGTCTTCAACTCCATTGGTTAACTCCTTGAAAGCTTCGAAATCCATCCTGGTAGCGGAGCCGCAACCTTCATGTGCAAGTGCGTTTTGAAACGCTCGTTCCAGGCGTGGTTACCTGTTCCGACCGAAGGCATTTTTCAAAAGTTCAGAAAAGATGGCCCATCGCCAAAAAATCTTTGACCAAACGGACAGGGCTCTAAACCGGGAACTTTGGCGGGGGAGAATGGTACGCGCGGGCGAAAAATGGCGTAAAAGCGGAGGGAAAATAAAGTCCCTGTGGGAGCTGGCTTGCCAGCGATGAGGCCATCCAATTCAACCCGTTTGCGGCTGAACTGACGCCATCAAGGGCAAACCATTCCCACCGTTTTGAAGGGTCAAGGATCAGTGTTTTTGCTTGCCGGCAGCCGCCGACAAGTCGTGCAGATGACGCCGCGACAACGCGAGAAAACGCGGGGTCGGGCCGACATCTTCATACAGCGGATCGCCTTCCTCGTCAGTGGCGACCACGGTCGAACCTTTCACATACGGCAGGCTCGCTTCGAACTCTTCGAGGGCGGCGCCGATCAGCTCGCCGAGCAGTTCTTCGGCGTGGCGTTTGGGGTACATCTCGGCGATTGCCGCCAGGCGTGCGGCAGCTTCCACATCCAGATGAATCGTGTAGCCGGTATCGGTCAGGCGACCCTTGGCGGTTTCTTCCCAATGCTGGGCGAGTTCACGGATTTTCATAAAAACCTCATGTCGCACCTGCTCATGGCAGGTCTTGGTGAGTGTCCGGCGTCAGCCGGCGGCAAGCCGTTGTGCGGCTTACTGTTGAGACTAGCTTCAACCCTCAAGGTTTAAAGTCCCTTCGTCGTCTGCTTGTAAGAAGCGTTCCAGAGCGGCACTCTCTGTTCATCCACTCACTTGCGATCCGTCACCGATTACTGCTGGAGAGATGCTGATGACCGATATTGATGCACGCTTGCGCGAAGACGTTCACCTGCTCGGTGAGCTGTTGGGCAACACCATTCGGGACCAGTACGGCGAGGCGTTTCTCGACAAGATCGAGCAGATTCGCAAGGGCGCCAAGGCCGACCGGCGCGGCTCGATGGACGCCGAACTCAGCGCCAGCCTCAATCAATTGAGCGAAGACGAACTATTGCCGGTGGCGCGGGCCTTCAACCAGTTTCTCAACCTGGCGAACATCGCCGAGCAGTACCAGCTCATCCATCGCCGCGAAGAGACCCAGGCCGCGCCGTTCGAATCCCGCGTGCTGCCGGAACTGCTCGCCCGCCTGCGCAACGAAGGGCACAGCGCCGAATCCCTGGCCCGGCAACTGGCGCGGCTGGAAATCGAACTGGTGCTGACCGCGCACCCGACCGAAGTGGCCCGCCGCACGCTGATCCAGAAGTACGACGCGATTGCCGCGCAACTGGCGGCTCAGGATCACCGTGACCTGACCACGGCCGAGCGCGAGCAGATCCACAACACCCTGCAACGCCTCATTGCTGAAGCTTGGCACACAGAAGAAATCCGCCGCACCCGGCCAACCCCGGTGGACGAAGCCAAGTGGGGTTTTGCGGTGATCGAACACTCGCTGTGGCAGGCGATTCCCCATCATATGCGCAAAGCCGATCAGGCGCTGTTCGCGGCCACGGGTTTGCGCTTGCCGCTGGAAGCTGCGCCGATCCGCTTCGCTTCGTGGATGGGCGGCGACCGTGACGGCAACCCGAACGTGACGGCTGCCGTGACCCGCGAAGTGTTGTTGCTGGCGCGCTGGATGGCGGCGGATCTGTACCTGCGTGACGTCGATCATCTGGCTGCCGAACTGTCGATGCAGCAGGCCAGCGAAGCGCTCAAGGCCCGAGCCGGCGACAGTGCCGAGCCGTATCGGGCGGTGCTCAAGCAATTGCGTGAGCGGCTGCGCGCCACGCGCAACTGGGCTCATGCATCTTTGACGGCGACCACGCCGGCGTCTGCCGATGTGCTGCACAATAACCGCGACCTGCTCGATCCGCTGGAGCTGTGTTTCAACTCGCTGCATGAATGCGGCATGGGCGTGATCGCCGACGGGCCGTTGCTCGATTGCCTGCGTCGGGCCGTGACTTTCGGCCTGTTCCTGGTGCGCCTCGATGTGCGTCAGGATTCGTCCCGCCACAGCGCGGCCATGACCGAAATCACCGATTACCTCGGCCTCGGCAAATACGAAGAGTGGGACGAAGAACAGCGCATCAGCTTCCTCACTCGCGAGCTGCAAAACCGTCGGCCGTTGCTGCCGGCGCATTTCAAACCTTCGGCCGACACCGCCGAAGTGCTCGCCACCTGCAAGGAAATCGCCGCCGCGCCGGGCGCTTCGCTGGGCTCCTACGTGATCTCCATGGCCGGTGCCGCTTCCGATGTGCTGGCAGTGCAACTGCTGCTCAAGGAGTCCGGCGTACTGCGGCCGATGCGCGTGGTGCCGCTGTTCGAAACCCTCGCGGACCTCGACAACGCCGGCCCTGTGATCGAACGTCTGTTGCTGCTGCCGGGTTACCGCGCGCGGCTGCAAGGCCCGCAGGAAGTGATGATCGGCTATTCCGACTCGGCCAAGGACGCCGGCACCACCGCGGCGGCGTGGGCGCAGTACCGGGCGCAGGAGCGGCTGGTGGAAATCTGTCGCGAGCAGCAAGTCGAACTGCTGCTGTTTCACGGTCGCGGTGGTACCGTGGGACGTGGCGGCGGCCCGGCGCACGCGGCGATTCTGTCGCAGCCGCCGGGTTCGGTGGCCGGACGTTTCCGCACCACCGAGCAGGGGGAAATGATTAGATTCAAATTCGGCCTGCCGGACATCGCCGAGCAAAACCTCAATCTGTATCTGGCGGCGGTGCTCGAAGCGACCCTGTTGCCACCGCCACCACCGACGCCTGAATGGCGGCATTTGATGGACGAACTGGCCGCTGACGGTGTCGCCGCCTACCGCGCAGTGGTGCGGGAGAATCCACAGTTCGTCGAGTATTTCCGCCAGTCGACCCCGGAGCAGGAGTTGGGGCGTTTGCCATTGGGCAGTCGTCCGGCCAAGCGCCGCGCCGGCGGGATCGAAAGTCTGCGGGCGATTCCGTGGATCTTCGGCTGGACCCAGACCCGCCTGATGCTGCCAGCCTGGCTTGGTTGGGAAACCGCATTGAGCAAGGCGCTGGAGCGCGGCGAAGGCGAATTGCTCGGGCAGATGCGCGAGCAGTGGCCGTTCTTCCGCACACGCATCGACATGCTGGAGATGGTGCTGGCCAAGGCCGATGCCGACATTGCGCTGTCCTACGACGAGCGTCTGGTGGAGTCGGACTTGCTGCCTTTGGGTGTGCACTTACGCGACCTATTGTCGCAGGCGTGTTCCGTCGTCCTCGGCCTGACCGGTCAGTCGCAGCTACTGGCACATAGCCCGGACACCCTGGAATTCATCCGTCTGCGCAACACCTACCTCGACCCGCTGCATCTATTGCAGGCCGAGTTGCTGGCGCGTTCGCGGCAGCAGAATGTCGAGCAGGGCAGCCCGGTGGAACAGGCGTTGCTGGTGTCTGTGGCGGGGATTGCCGCCGGTTTGCGAAATACCGGCTAAGGTTTTCTGCGTGGGGCGGGGCACCCGGGGCGAACCTCGGGTGCCGTTTATTGACTGTAGGAAAAATGCGGTCAGGCGACAGTTAATGATGGGGTTGCGACTTGGGGAACCGCGTCGCAAGGTCGCGGCGGGCGCCGGTTTCTCCGACTTTTGGCGTCTTGTGTGGGCGCAACCTGCTGTGTATCTTGATCAGCCTTTGGCCGTTTGGGCGGCCACGACCCGTTTTATGAGATTGGCCCCACGAGGCGAATCCGTTGTTTTTTATATAAAAAATTGAGGAGCACATCGATGCGCGTCATTCTGCTGGGAGCTCCCGGGGCCGGTAAAGGTACTCAGGCTAAGTTCATCACCGAGAAATTCGGCATTCCGCAAATCTCCACCGGCGACATGCTGCGTGCTGCGGTCAAGGCCGGCACCGAGCTGGGCATCAAGGCCAAGAGCATCATGGATGCCGGCGGCCTGGTGTCGGATGACCTGATCATCGCGCTGGTCAAGGACCGTATAGCTCAGGCTGACTGCGCCAACGGTTTCCTGTTCGATGGCTTCCCGCGCACCATTCCTCAGGCTGAAGCGCTGGTGACTGCCGGTGTCGAGCTGGACGCCGTGGTCGAAATCGCCGTTGAAGACGAAGAAATCGTTCAGCGTATCGCCGGTCGTCGCGTTCACGAGGCCAGCGGCCGCGTTTACCACATCGTCTACAACCCGCCGAAACTGGCCGGCAAAGACGACATCACCGGCGAAGAGCTGGTACAGCGCAAGGACGACACCGAAGAAACCGTGCGTCATCGCCTGTCGGTCTACCACTCGCAGACCAAGCCGCTGGTGGAGTTCTACCAGAACCTGTCCGCCAGGAACGGTGGCAAGCCGAAGTACAGCCACATCCCTGGCGTCGGTTCGGTTGAAGCGATCACCGCCAAGGTGCTTGAAGCGCTGAGCTGAAAAACCTGATCCGCTGCATCATCCACGGCCCGCTTGCGGGCCGTAGTTGTTTATACTGGCGCACTTTTTCCCCACCTGATTTACGGACACATCGATGAGCACCTTGCTGGCCCTGGACACCGCGACTGAAGCTTGCTCCGTTGCCTTGCTGCATGACGGCAAGGTCACGAGCCATTACGAGGTGATCCCGCGCCTGCATGCGCAGAAACTGCTGCCGATGATCCAGCAACTGCTGGCCGACGCCGGCACCACCCTGCAAGCGGTGGACGCCATCGCCTTCGGCCGTGGCCCGGGCGCTTTCACCGGCGTGCGGATTGCCATCGGTGTGGTGCAGGGCCTGGCGTTCGCGCTGGATCGCCCGGTGTTGCCGGTGTCGAACCTGGCCGTGCTGGCGCAACGGGCTTATCGCGAGCACGGCGTGAGCCAGGTCGCGGCCGCCATCGATGCGCGCATGGATGAGGTGTATTGGGGCTGCTACCGCGAGACGGCCGGGGAGATGCGTCTGGTCGGCACCGAGGCGGTGCTGCCGCCGGAAGTCGCCGCGCTGCCGGACGATGCTTCGGGTGACTGGTTCGGTGCCGGGACTGGCTGGGGTTATGGCGAGCGTATCGCGGTGAATCTGAGCGGTTCCGATGCGGGCATGCTGCCCCATGCCGAAGACCTGCTGACCCTCGCGCGATTTGCCTGGGAGCGTGGCGAAGCGATTCCGGCAGATGACGCCCAGCCGGTTTACCTGCGCGACAAAGTGGCCACCCCGAAAGCCCGCTGAGGCCATTTACCCTGTGGCATTCGCCACAGGGTTCTGCCGTTCCTGCCAATCGTCCGTTTCTAACCCCGCGCTTTAAACCTTTTGTCTTTTATGTGTTCTAGTTATCACTCGGCGATTTGCTAAGTCGGTCAGGTGCCGCTAAATTGCCATCATCGATACCGAGCATGACTTTATGCGTATAGACGGCGTTTCCACTCATTCCTACCCCATCAAGCGCAAGCCTCGCAAAGGCAATCCGGCGCTGGATGAGTCCGTCGACGATATCGACGGCGAGCTGGAATTCCCGACCGAAGAGCAACTGGCTGCCCGTGCCGCCAAAGCCACCGCCCAACGCCTGAGCAATCTGCCCGCCCGTCAACAAGACATGATTTATCACCGCGCGATGAAGAAAAGCGTGGCCATGGCCCTGGCCAGCTACCTGAGCACCGCCGGTTTTGTCGATTGGGATGCAGACGTGCTGGGCCTCGATCTGTACATCTGATGGAACTGCCTTACTACCTCGGTTGCCCGTCCTGGAGCGAAAACGCCTGGCGCGAGTACCTGTATCCGGTAGACGCCAAGACCTCCGATTTGCTCGGACTCTATTCGCAAGTGTTCAACGCCGTGGAAGGCAACACGACCTTCTACGCCAGCCCGTCGCCCGTCACCGTGCAGCGCTGGGCCGAGGTGATGCCGGAGCACTTTCGTTTCACCGCCAAGTTTCCCGGTGATATCAGCCACAGCGGCGACTTGCGCGATCAACTGACCGCCGCCGAAACCTTCCTCCAGCTACTCAAGCCGCTCGGCGAGCGCGTTTCGCCAATGTGGCTGCAACTGTCGAAAAGCTTCACGCCGCATCGCTTGCCGGAGCTCGCCGCGTTCATCGATGCGCTGGATTGTCCGCTGGCGGTGGAAGTGCGCCACGAACAATTCTTCGCCAAGGGCGAGAGTGAGCGACTGCTCAATCGGCTGCTGCTGGATCGCGGCGTGGAGCGCATCTGTCTTGATCCCCGCGCACTGTTCAGTTGTTTGTCCACCGAATCGTCGGTGATCCACGCCCAATCGAAAAAGCCCCGCGTACCGACGCGTCCGGCAGCATTCACTCAATTCCCGCAGGTGCGCTTCATTGGCCATCCGGAGCTTGAGGCCAACGATCCGTTTCTGGTGCCGTGGGTGGCGAAGATCGCCGAGTGGATCGAAGAGGGGCGCACGCCGTACATCTTCCTGCACACCGCCGACAACATTCTTGCGGCGAAACTGGCGCAACGTTTTCACGCACAACTGATGCAACGTTTGCCTGGCCTGCGACCCTTGCCTGAGCTATACAGAGAACCCGCCGCCGAGCAACTTGGCCTGCTCTGAGGCGGATTTCTTTCCTGCCCTGGAGCCTGCCGATGGACGCCCAAGCCCGTCAACAACAAGCCCGTAAAGCCGAAACCTTCAAAGCCCTGCACGAACGCTCCGGGATTTTTGTGATTCCCAATCCGTGGGATGCCGGTTCCGCGAAGATGCTCGCCAGTCTCGGCTATCAGGCGCTGGCGACCACCAGCGCCGGTTATGCATTTTCTCAGGGCAGAGCCGATGGCGGCCTGAGTCTCGACGATACGCTGGCCAATGTCCGGGCGATTGTCGCGGCCACCGATCTGCCGGTGGCGGTGGATCTGGAAAACGGTTTTGCCGACGCCCCGGCCGAATCGGCGCAAAGTCTGATCCGCGCAGCCGAGGCAGGCGCCGTGGGTGGTTCGATCGAAGATGCCACCGGCCGGGAAGACACGCCGATCTACTGCTTCGAACACGCGGTGGCGCGGATCGAAGCCGCGGTCTCTGCGGTGCGCACCTTGCCGTTTCCCTTCATGCTGACGGCCCGTGCGGAAAACTATCTGCACGGCAATCCCGATCTCAACGACACCATCCGCCGCTTGCAGGCCTTTGCCGAAGCCGGCGCCGACGTGCTGTACGCGCCGGGCCTGCACACCGCCGAAGAAATTCTGGCGGTTGTGCGCGCGGTGGCGCCGAAACCGGTCAATGTGTTGATGTCCGGCGGCTTGAAACTGACCGTGCAGCAGCTGGAAGAAATGGGCGTGAAGCGGATCAGCACCGGCTCGGCGCTGGCACTGGCGGCATTGGGTGAGTTTTTCCGCGCGGCGGAAGAGATCCAGCAGTCCGGCACGTTCACCTTCACCTCCCGTTCGATGCCGTACGCCAAGGCCAATCAATTCTTCAAGGGATGAGCATGGGGCGCTGGCTGCTGTTGGCAGGGCTGCTGACCATCGGTGGCAGCCTGATTGGCGTCTGGCGCGGTTGGCTCGATGTGCCGCCGCAATGGAACCCGTGGGCGCCACTGGACGTGCAGGCGACGCCCAACTGGCTCACGGGCTACAAGTTGATGCGCCTGCGCAGCGATCCGGCCTTGTGCGAGCAGGCATTGGGCAGCTCCGGCCTGCGGGTTTCGCCACAGGCCGACAGTCCCGATGCGAAATGCCCGCTGATCGGCGCTTTGCGCGTGCAGGGCGGCGGGGTGGGGCTCAGCAGCAGCTTTCTCGCCAGTTGCCCGTTGGCCGTGGCGTTTGCGATGTTCGAGCGCCATACGCTGCAACCGGCGGCGCAGCAGGTCTACGGTCAATCGGTGGCTCGGGTCGATCACCTCGGCAGTTTCGCCTGCCGCAACGTCTACAACCGTGAGAACGGCGCCCTGAGTCGCCATGCCAGCGCCGATGCGCTGGACATCGCTGGCTTCCGTCTTGCGGATGGTCGTGCGATCAGCGTGCTCAAGGACTGGCCGAAGCAAAATCAGGACGCGCAGTTTCTACGTCAGGTGCGCGATGGTGCCTGCGATGCGTTCAGTGTGGTGTTGAGTCCGGACTACAACACAGCCCATCGCAATCACTTTCATGTCGATGTCGGGCGCTGGAGCGTGTGTCGCTGAGGGATCAGGCGGCGATGCGCAGGTTCTGCTGAACGATCGGGCGCACCCAGCCGTTATCGAAGTCCAGGGCTTTCTGCTGCTCGACGATTTCTTCCGGTGGGAACGGCGGGTACGGCTGCAGCAGATCCAGATCGAATTCGGCAATCGGCAGGTACAGCGGTTTTTTCTGCGGGGCAGGGCCTGGCTCCAGAATCGGCTGGCCGTTGTTGATCACGACCGGACGAACCCAGCTGCTGTCGAAATCCTGCTGCTTTTGCTGAGTCTTGATTTCTTCTGGCGGGAACGGAGGGTACGGCTCGGCCAGTGTCATGTCGATTTCGGCGATCGGCAGAAACAGCGGCTCCGGCGGACGCACCTCGGTTTCAACCACATCGCATTCGCGCTGGCTGACGATGTGCGCGTGCAGTTCGCTGCCGACGGTCGGTTCTTCAGGGCTTTCCAGGTCAACCGGTGGGAACGTGCCACAGGCCGGCACCACATCACTCGATTGCTCGGCCAGTGCCTGGGCAAAAAAATCCTGCCACAGGTGGCTGACGCCGCCCAATGCTTGAGTGTTATGACGGCTGAAATCGCCTGTGGGCGAAATGTAGCCAATCGATGTGGGAAGAATGCCTGACATTTTTTTCGGTTGACGCTCAGCTCTGGCAAAATGCGCGTTGATTGGGTTATCGGCGGTTTTTGCCGATCCTTAACTTTTTTGAGCGTGTTTTCCATGATTGAGCAACCCGCGGCCTGCCGCATCCATGTCGAGGCCCTCGGCCCGACGTTCGAAGCGCAGGCTGAACAGTGGGCGCAGCGCCTGGATCTGCCGTTGCAGGTGGCTGACGGTGAGTTTGCCCTGCAGGTCGGCGAGCAGGGTTTGCAGCTGCAACAACTGGGACCGGATGCGCCGGGGCCGGTGCGGGTCGACTTCGTCGAAGGTGGCGCGGCTCACCGTCGGTTGTACGGCGGTGGCAGCGGACAGATGATCGCCAAGGCGGTAGGCATCGCCCAGGGCGTGCGCCCTCGGGTACTGGATGCCACGGCAGGGTTGGGCAAGGATGCGTTCGTGCTGGCCAGTCTCGGTTGCGAGATGAGCCTGATCGAGCGTCAGCCATTGATCGGCGCCTTGCTGGAGGATGGTCTGGCCCGAGCGGCGGAAGACTTCGAGGTGGCGCCGATCGTGGCTCGGATGAAGCTGCTCAAGGGCAACTCCATCGAGGTGATGCGCAATTGGGAGGGCGAGCCGCCGCAGGTGATCTACCTCGACCCGATGTTCCCGCATCGTGAGAAAACCGCGCTGGTGAAGAAGGAAATGCGCCTGTTCCGCCCGTTGGTGGGCGATGATCCGGATGCACCGGCCTTGCTGGAAGCGGCGCTGGCACTGGCCACGCACCGGGTGGTGGTCAAGCGACCGCGCAAGGCACCTTGCATCGAAGGGCCGAAACCGAGTCATGCGCTGGACGGCAAATCCAGCCGCTATGACATCTACCCGAAGAAAGCGCTCAAGGCCTGAGCCGTCGCATAAGAAAATCCCACGCATGGCGTGGGATTTTTGTTTTCAGGGTCGATAGGCCCGCATGAACAGCTCGACCACTTCCTGCACATGACTTTCTGCCGCCTCGCCGGTCAGCGGCTCACCGCAGCCGTACAACAGGCGGAAATTCCCCGCACCCTTGATCAGGCAAAAGAAGTGCTCGGCGGCGTTGTGCGGGTTGTCGATGCTCAGCACGCCGGTTTCGTGAATCCGCCGCAGTAAGCGTTCCATGCCTTGCACCATGCGCTGGGGGCCGGCCTCGAAGAAGATCAGTGACAGGTTGGGATCCTGACTGCCCAAGGCCATGATCAGGCGATGCAGGTTCACCGATTCATCGCTGTTGATCAGGTGGTGAAAGCCTCGCGCAATGTTCAGCAACACATTTTCCACCGCGATGCCGTCCGGCAATTCAAAGAACAGCGGCGGCAATTGCTCCTCGCATTTGGCCACTACGGCGGCGGAGAACAGCGTCTCCTTGTCGTTGAAATGGCTGTAGACCGTCAGCTTCGACACCCCGGCCTCGGCGGCCACCGCGTCCATGCTGGTGTTGGCATAGCCATGACTCAGGAACAGGATTTTCGCCGCCTCGAGAATCGCCTGGCGCTTGGCCGGATCCTTCGGGCGGCCGGGGCCGTTTGGAGCTGAAAGATTGTTCGACATTCTTCGCTTTTAATACTGGACTGGTGAGTTTGCTATTAATAACATACCGGCCAGTATAATTATTCCAAGCCTCCTTAGCGAAAGGTCCTTCACCATGTTCCGCCATGCGTTGTCCTTTGCGGTGCCAGTCAGTCTGGCGTTTTTATTGTCGGCATGTGGCAAGGAAGAGGTGACGCAAGTCAGCGTGCGACCGGCCATGGTGGTGCAGCCAGAGCCTTCGGCGCAGGCGATGGAAAGTTATCCGGGCGAGGTTCGCGCCCGCTACGAACCCGATCTGGCGTTCCGCATCGGCGGCAAAGTCAGCCGACGACTGGTCGAGGAAGGCCAGCGCGTGAAGGCCGACCAACCACTCGCCGAACTCGATCCGCAGGATGTACGCCTGCAACTGGAAGCCACCCGGGCTCAGGTCGCGGCCGCCGAAGCCAACCTGAACCTGGTGCGCGCCGAGCGTGACCGCTACAAGACCTTGATGGAACGGCAGATGGTCAGCCGCTCGGCCTACGACAATGCCGAGAACCTCTACCGCTCCGGCGAAGCCCGCCTCAAACAGATCAAAGCCGAATTCAACGTCTCGACCAATCAGGCCAGTTACGCCGTGCTGCGTGCGCCCCAGGATGGCGTGGTGGCCAAGCGTTCGGTGGAAGTCGGGCAAGTGGTCGCCGCCGGGCAGACCGTTTTTACCCTCGCCACTGATGGCGAGCGGGAAGTGCTGATCAGCCTGCCGGAGCAGAGCTTCGGCCGCTTCAAGGTCGGCCAGCCTGTCTCGGTGGAGCTGTGGACGCAACAGAATCAGCGCTTCGCCGGGCAGATCCGCGAGCTGTCGCCGGCCGCCGATCCGAAATCCCGCACCTTCGCCGCACGTATTTCATTCACTTCCGGCAAAGTCCCGGCGGAACTGGGCCAGAGCGCCCGGGTCTTCGTGCAGACCGCCGATGTCATCCCGCTGTCGGTGCCGCTCTCGGCGCTGACGGCCGAAAACGGCGCGACCTACGTCTGGGTCGTCAGCGCCAACAACACGTTGAAAAAGACCCCGGTGCGCACCGGCCCGTTCGGTGAGAAAACAGTGCCGGTGCTTGAGGGGCTGACCGCCAGCGACTGGGTGGTCGCCGCTGGCGTCCACGTGCTGCTGGAAGGGCAGCAGGTGCGTCCGGTGGATCGCTCCAACCGCGTGGTCAATCTGGCTGGCAAGGAGTAATCCCCCGATGGATTTCAATCTTTCCGCCTGGGCGCTGCGCAATCGCCAGATCGTACTGTTCCTGATGCTTTTGCTGGCGATTGTCGGCGCCTTGTCCTACACCAAGCTCGGCCAGAGTGAAGACCCGCCATTCACCTTCAAGGCGATGGTCATCCAGACTCGCTGGCCGGGCGCCACGGCCCAGGAAGTTTCGCGCCAGGTTACCGAGCGCATTGAAAAGAAACTGATGGAAACCGGCGAGTACGAGCGCATCGTTTCGTTCTCGCGCCCCGGTGAATCCCAGGTCACGTTCATTGCCCGCGACTCCATGCATTCGGTAGAGATTCCGGATCTCTGGTACCAGGTGCGCAAGAAAGTCAGCGACATTCGCCAGACCTTGCCTCCGGGGATTCAGGGGCCGTTTTTCAACGATGAATTCGGCACCACCTTCGGCAATATCTATGCGCTGACCGGCGACGGTTTCGACTACGCGGTGCTCAAGGATTACGCCGACCGCATCCAGATCCAGCTGCAACGGGTCAAGGACGTGGGCAAGGTCGATCTGCTCGGTTTGCAGGACGAGAAGGTCTGGGTCGAGCTGTCCAACGTCAAACTCGCCACCCTCGGCTTGCCACTGGCAGCCGTGCAGCAGGCGCTGGAAGAACAGAACGCGGTGTCCACCGCCGGCTTCTTCGAAACCGGCAGCGAGCGATTGCAGCTACGGGTTTCGGGGAATTTTCAGACAGTCGACGAGATCAAGAACTTCCCGATCCGGGTCGGGGATCGTACGTTCCGCATCTCCGATGTCGCTGACGTGCGGCGTGGTTTCAACGATCCTCCGGCACCGCGCATGCGCTTCATGGGCGAAGACGCCATCGGCCTTGCGGTGGCGATGAAGGACGGCGGCGACATTCTGGTGCTGGGCAAGGCCCTGGAAATCGAATTCGCCCGGATCC
The DNA here is from genome assembly GCF_021601625.1 of Pseudomonas paraglycinae. GTDB lineage: Bacteria > Pseudomonadota > Gammaproteobacteria > Pseudomonadales > Pseudomonadaceae > Aquipseudomonas > Aquipseudomonas paraglycinae. The sequence goes on from NZ_BQHR01000002.1 coordinate 280,827, forward strand.
AGAAAAACCTCCCGGCCGGCATGCAGTTGCGCAAGGTCTCCGATCAGCCCGCAGCTGTGAAAACCGGCGTCGGCGAGTTCGTCCAGGTGCTGGTCGAAGCGCTGGCCATCGTGTTGCTGGTGAGCTTCTTTTCGCTCGGCGTGCGCACCGGCATGGTGGTGGCGCTGACCATTCCGCTGGTGCTGGCGATGACGTTCGCCTGCATGTATTACCTCGGCATCGGCCTGCACAAGATTTCCCTCGGTGCGCTGGTACTGGCGCTGGGTTTGCTGGTGGACGACGCGATAATCGCCGTAGAAATGATGGCGATCAAAATGGAGCAGGGTTTCGACCGGATCAAGGCTGCCAGTTATGCCTGGACCAGCACCGCGTTCCCGATGCTCACCGGTACGCTGATCACCGCGGCAGGCTTCCTGCCGATTGCCACGGCGCAGTCGGGCACAGGCGAATACACCCGCTCGATCTTCCAGGTGGTGACCATCGCCTTGCTCGCATCCTGGGTAGCGGCCGTGGTGTTTGTGCCGTATCTGGGGGAAAAGCTCCTGCCGGATCTGGCGAAGATTCACGCAGCCAAACACGGTACGGCTGACGGCCAGACGGATCCTTACGGAACGCCGTTCTACCAGCGGGTACGGCGTCTGGTGGAGTGGTGCGTACGTCGGCGCAAAACCGTGATCGTGCTCACCGTGCTGCTGTTCGTGGCGTCGGTGGCGTTGTTCCGGTTTGTGCCGCAGCAGTTCTTCCCGGCTTCCGGGCGACTGGAGTTGATGGTCGATCTGAAGCTTGCCGAAGGCGCCTCGCTGGCCAATACCACGGGTGAGGTCAAACGGCTGGAAGCGATGCTCAAGGATCACGCCGGCATCGACAACTATGTCGCTTACGTCGGCACCGGTTCGCCACGTTTCTACCTGCCGCTGGATCAACAACTGCCGGCGGCGAGCTTCGCCCAATTTGTCGTGCTGGCGAAAACCATCGAGGAGCGCGAAGCGCTGCGCACGTGGCTGATCGACACGTTGAACGAGCAGTTCCCGTCCCTGCGCTCGCGGGTCACGCGTCTGGAAAACGGCCCGCCGGTTGGCTATCCGGTGCAGTTCCGCGTCACCGGCGAGCACATTGAGGAAGTGCGTGCACTGGCCCGGAAAGTCGCGGCCAAGGTGCGCGAGAACCCGCATGTGGTGAACGTGCATCTGGACTGGGAAGAGCCGAGCAAGGTCGTGTACCTGAACATCGATCAGGATCGCGCCCGGGCGTTGGGCGTGAGCACGGCGAATCTGGCGAAATTCCTCCAGAGTTCGCTGACCGGTTCCAGCGTCAGCCAGTACCGCGAGGACAACGAACTGATCGAAATCCTCCTGCGCGGCACCGTGCACGAGCGCACCGAGCTGTCGTTGCTGCCGAGTCTGGCGGTGCCGACCGACAACGGTCGCAGCGTCGCGCTGTCGCAGATTGCCACGCTGGAATATGGCTTCGAGGAAGGCATCATCTGGCACCGCAATCGCCTGCCGAACGTGACCGTGCGCGCCGACATCTATGGCAAGGAGCAGCCGGCGACGCTGGTGAAGCAGATCATGCCGACGCTTGATCCGATTCGTGCCGAATTGCCGGACGGCTATTTGCTGGATGTCGGCGGTACGGTGGAGGATTCGGAGCGTGGGCAGAAGTCGGTGAACGCTGGCGTACCAATGTTCATTGTCGTGGTGCTGACGTTGCTGATGGTGCAGTTGCGCAGTTTTTCACGCACGGCGATGGTGTTTCTGACCGCACCGCTGGGGTTGATCGGGGTGACGCTGTTTCTGCTGGTGTTCCGTCAGCCGTTCGGGTTTGTGGCGATGCTCGGGACGATCGCGCTGTCGGGGATGATCATGCGTAACTCGGTGATTCTGGTGGATCAGATCGAGCAGGATATCGCCGCCGGGCTCAAGCCGTGGCAGGCGATAATCGAGGCGACTGTGCGGCGGTTCCGGCCGATTGTGTTGACGGCTTTGGCGGCGGTGTTGGCGATGATTCCGCTTTCTCGCAGTGTGTTTTTTGGGCCGATGGCGGTGGCGATTATGGGGGGGTTGATTGTTGCTACTGCTTTGACGCTTTTGTTTTTGCCGGCGTTGTATGCGGCTTGGTTCAGGGTTCGCAAGGAGTCTTGATTTGGTTTGGTGAGCTTGGCGGCCTTTGGGCCGACCAGACTCTTGGGGTTTTGGGTGAATATCCGTTTCTGCGGGTGTTGCGGCTGGCGGTTCCGCTCTTACAGCGGCTCACTTTTGCAAACGCCCAAAAGTAAGCAAAACGCTGGGCCCCGGCGTTCGGCCCCTCGCTGGGGCTCGGGGTTCCTTCGCTCCGGGATTCATCCGGGGGCATCGCCTCCGGTTTGCTTCGCTGCACCTCCTCTCGATGTGTTCGACTTCGTCGAACGGCGCTACGCGCCTACCCCCGGATAAATCCCTCCACTCAGCCGGCCGATGGGGCCGGCACGTCAAAAGCGTTACTCGAGCTAACGCTCATTGTGGTTTACGCCTTTATTTGCTCGTTGTAGGAGGGGGTGTTCTCTCCTACATGTTTTTCAGACGGCTCCGATATTGAGTCGCTGTGTTGGCGGTGCTGTACTCGAGGCTGTTTTTCAGCCTTGTTTGAGTCAGCGTTGATGAAGAAACCGCCGGTATTGAAGGGGCGGGCCGATCCGGTCTTTGAGTTCTTGATGCGCGCGCCTCACAAGCAGCGTCTGGCGGATTATCTTGCGTTGCTCAAGCCGCTGGATGATCAGGGGCGGTATCTGCCTTTTGAGGATTTGCGGTATCGCTGGGCCAGCGGGCTGGATTCGCGTTTGTGTTGGGCGTTGGTCAAGATGGCGCGGGTCGCTCAGTACATTCATCTTCTGCCTTTGGGGGAACCGGCGCAGTGGGGGAAGTTTGTGCCGACGCCCACCGCGCAGAAGGCACTTTCAGTGGTTGATCGGCAAACTACGACGGCGTCGCTGGAGTACATGACCAGCCAGATAGGCGAGCGGGCGCATTTCAGTTATTTGCTTAACGGTCTGATCGAGGATGAGGCGATCAGCAGCAGTCAGTTGGAGGGCGCCGCGACCACTACCCGTGTGGCCAAGGACATGCTCAAGCAACGGCGTCAGCCGCGTACGCCGGATGAGCGGATGGTCATGGGTAATTACCGGATGATGAATTTCGCCTGGGAAAAACGTTACGAGCCATTGAGCGTGGAGTTGATAGCGTCGATCCATCGAGTCGGTGTCGAAGGCATTGATGACGAGCGGTATGACCCCGGGCTTTTCAGGACCAACGATGAAGTGGTGGTGCAGGATGGCGAAGGGAATACCGTGCACACGCCTCCGCCTGCCGCCGGATTGGGGAGGCGGCTGGATTTGCTCTCGCAGTGGATCAATCAATCACAGGGCTCACCTCGGCAAAAAAACTACCTGCATCCGCTGATCAAGGCGATCACGCTGCACTTTGCCCTGGGTTACGAACATCCGTTTCGCGACGGTAACGGGCGGGTCGCCAGGGCGCTGTTTTACTGGTTCATGTTCAAGCATGATTTTTCGGCCTTCCGTTATATCGCGATCAGTCTTTTACTGCGCAACGCGCCGGTGAAGTACGGGCGGTCGTATTTGCACAGCGAAGCCGATGAGCTCGATCTGACGTACTTCATCGAGTTTCAGTGTTCGGTGATTCTGCGGGCGGTGGAGGGGTTTACCGAGGTGTATCGCAAGAGTGTGGCGTACAGCGAAAACTTCGAGCACTGGCTGACCTGTTCGGGCTTTTTTGATCGGCTGACAGAGCGGCAGCGAGCGATTTATCAGGTGGCCAGAAGTGGGGTGGCGAAGGAGTTCACGGCGGGGAACGTCAAGGAGCACCTTGGTTGTGCCTACAACACAGCGGTGTCGGCGTTGAGCGGGTTGGTTGAACTGCAGGTTTTCGAGAAGAAGAAAATGGGGCGCGAGTGGGTGTACTTTTTACGTGTATCTGCTGGTGGCGGATTGAACAACGGGAGTGAGACAGCTCACTCCCGTGCCGTGTCGGCTTAGAGCGTACCAAACACTTTTTTCGCCAGACTCGTCGCTGCAGCGGCCGGGTTCTTGCGGATGGTTTCTTCCTGTTTGCCGATCATTTCGAACAGGCCGTTGAGCGCTTGTTCGGTCACGTAGCTTTCGATGTTGGCGCTTTTTGCATCCACCACGCCGAAGGTTGCGGCCTGGCGGGCGAAGGCGTTGTATTTCTGGGCTACGCCGACTTTGTCGGTCGCCTGTTTGACGATGGGCAGGAACTTGGTGCGGATCTGTTCGCGGCTGGATTTGTCCAGGTATTGGGTGGCGGAGTCGTTGCCGCCGCTGAGGATGCCTTTGGCGTCTTCCACGCTCATTTTCTTCACGGCGTCGACGAGGATCGGCTGGGCCTGGGTGACGGCGGTTTCCGCGGCCTTGTTCATGGCGGTTTCCAGTTCGTCGACCTGGGCGCCCATGCCGAAGGCTTTCATCTTGCCGGCGACTTTGCCGAGTTTGCCCGGCAGTTCGATTTTCACGTCCGGGTTGTTGCTGAAGCCGCCCGGGGTGCCGAGTTGTTTGACGGCCAGTTGCGCGCCTTGGGTCAGGGCATCCTTGAGGCCACCGGTGGCGTCGCCTTGCGACAGGTCGCTGAGGGACAGGGCCAGTGCGTTGGCGGAGATCATCAGGCCCGCGCACAGGCCGGCGAAGCGAAGGGTAGGGCGGAGCATGGCGGCTTCCTTGTTCGGAGAGGGTTAGCGGGCGGCGTCGACGCGGATCTTCAGCGGCTGCGGATCCTTGCCATCGAGCTGCACGGCATGGTTTTCGGTGGTGATGAACATCAGCTCGCCGTTGACTTCGATGCGTGCGCTGACCGAGTAGCGGTGGCCGGGTTTGACCTGGGCCGGATCGTAGCTCAAGTGGAACGGCAGCGGCACCTGGCCTTTGACCGGGCCTTTCTGTTCGTCGAGTACCACGGCCGGAGCGTCGGCCAGCGAAACGTCCTGCAGGCTCACGCTCAAGGTCGCACTGGGCGGCAGGGCGATGCGTTGCAGGTAGAACACTTCGCCGTCGAGGCTGACTTTGCCGGCCGGTGAGGTCGACTGGCAGGCGCTGAGCAGGGTAGCGGCGGCCAGCAGGGAAAGTTTTTTCATCGGAGATCTCCGTATCGACGGCGCCAGAAGAAGCCTGGCGCCTGTAGGAATTTAGTCGCTTTGCACAGGGGCGGCGACCTGATCGGCCGCATCTTCGCTGCGATGCAGGGCTACCTGACGGATCGACAGGCGAATCTCCGCCGGCAACACCCGTTTGGCCGCACCCTCGGCCAGTTCGCCGAGCAGTTCGTGGTAACTCAACTTGCCGGCTTCGTCGCGACGCAGCACGTCGAGGTCGAGCATGGTCTGAATGAAGTGGCGGAACAGGCTCTTGTCGAAGAATTCCGGCGCGTTCAGACCGTGCAGGATCGACAGGCGCTGGGCCATGACCGTGCACAGGTCTTCCAGTTCTTCGGCGCTGATGCTGTTCTGGCCGCTGTTGAGCAGCAGGGAAACGGTCATGTAGAAGCGTTGCAGGGTCTGGGCGATGCTCTTCGACAGCAGGGTCAGCAGCACGAAATGCCGCGAGCTTGGTGCCGGGCGCAGGTACACGTCTTTCTCGAAACGCAGCAGGCCTTGTTCGACGAACGCTTCCAGCCACTGATCGATCACTGCATCCAGTTCGTCCAGGGTCCAGCGGATGAACAGTTCCGATTGCAGGTACGGATACAGCGCGCGGGTGTAGCGCAGGATCTGTTCGCGGCTCATGCGCGATGTGCTCTGGAAGAAACTTGCCAACAGCGCCGGCAGGGCGAAGATGTGCAGCACGTTGTTGCGGTAGTAGGTCATCAGGACGGCGTTCTGCTCGTCCAGATACAGAATCTTGCCCAGCGCATCGTTCTGCTCGGACAGCAGATCCATGTCCTTCACATGCTCGATCAGCGCGCGGCCATCGCCTTCCGGCAAGGTGGTGTGCGGCGAGTACGGGACCTTGCGCAGCAACGCCAGATACAGATCCAGCACCCGCGCCATGGCCCGATCGTCGAGTGCCAGGCGCGTAGTCGAGAGCAGCGCCAGCGCCACCAGGTTGACCGGGTTGATCGCCGCCGCTTCGTTCAGGTGCTGCGCGACTTTTTCGCCGAGGCGATTGGTGGTTTCGTTGAGCCACGCCGGTTTGTACTGTGGGCCGAGTTCCTGCTGGCGCCAGTCCGGCTGTTCGCTGTCTAGGAATTCCGCAAGTTTGATCGGCTCGCCGAAGTTCACCGCCACCTGGCCGAAACGCTGCTTGAGCGCGCCGATGACTTTGAAGATGTCGAAGATCGACTCTTTCTTCTTGCTCGCGCCACGCAGTTCGCCGAGGTAGGTGCGGCCTTCGAGCACGCGCTCGTAACCGATGTACACCGGCACGAACACGATCGGCATCCGCGACGAACGCAGGAAACTGCGCATCGTGATCGCGAGCATCCCGGTTTTCGGTTGCAGCATGCGCCCGGTGCGGGAGCGACCGCCTTCGACGAAATACTCGACCGGGAAGCCTTTGGTGAACAGGGTGTGCAGGTATTCGTTGAACACCGAGGTGTACAGCGGATTGCCCTTGAACGTGCGGCGCATGAAGAACGCCCCGCCTCGGCGCAGCAGGCTGCCGATCACCGGCATGTTCAGGTTGATCCCGGCGGCGATGTGCGGCGGGGTCAGCCCATTGCGAAACAGCAAATACGAAAGCAGCAGGTAGTCGATGTGGCTGCGGTGGCACGGCACGTAGATCACTTCGTGACCCTGGGCGACCTTCTGCACGCCTTCGATGTGGTTGACCTTGATCCCGTCGTAGATCTTGTTCCAGAACCAGCTCAGCACCACTTCCAGAAAACGGATCGCGGTATAGGTGTAATCCGAGGCGATCTCGTTACCGTAGCGCAGGGCCTGGGCCTTGGCTTTTTCCGGGGAGATGTTTTCGCGCTCGGCTTCGTCGAGGATCGCTTGCTTGACCAGCGGCTGGTTGAGCAGGCCTTTGACCAGGTTGCGGCGGTGGGAAATGTCCGGGCCGATCACCGCAGCTTTCAGGTTGCGGAAGTGCACCCGCAGGATCCGCTGGGCCATGCGCACGGTGCGTTCGTGGCCCTTGTTGTGTTCGATCAGTTCGCGCAGGTGGATCGGTGCGGAGAATTGCACACGAGTCTTGCGTCCCAGAATCATGATGCTCAGCAGCCGGCGCAGGCGTCCGGTGACGGCCCAGCTGTCGGCGAACAGCAGTTTCCATGGGCTGTTCTCGCTGTCCGGCGACTGGCCCCAGAACACGCTGACCGGAATGATCTGTGCATCTTCGGCAGCGTTCTGGCTCAGGGCGCTGACCAGGCGGGTCAGGGTCGGCGGCGCGCCGCGCTTGTCCTGGCGGCCGAGCCAGTCCGGGTCGGGCGTCAGGTAGAAGAACGCCGCCGGTTCGATCAGCGAACCCACGGACACCGGCAGCACCGGGCGCGGCAGACCGGCCTTGGTGCACTCGGTGTCGACCACCGCCAGATCAGTCAGCGATGGGTTTTGCAGGACGTAGAACACCGGACGACTGCGGTCTAGGTTGAGGGTGAACGACGACTGGTTGATCGTCTCGGAGCGAACCCAGAGATACAACAGTCGGCGCAAGGTGCCAAACACAAGACGGCGGAACGGGGAACGGGTCATACGGCTTCTGCGTGAGTGGATAAACCGAGCGTTTGCTCGGGAGGGCGACAGTTTGCCGGATTACTCGAAAATCGGCAAAAAAGCGGCGAAGTAATCTCCTGTTGAGAGTTTTGCCGCCTGTCATATACTCGGCGATCTGTCGCCGGGGCCCTTTTATGGACGTCGGACGCAGGCTGACGTTCCGCAAAGGCTTTCCTGCGAAAAGCCTGTTCAATAATAAAAAAGGAGTATGAACAGATGGCAACACGTGAAACCGGCAACGTGAAGTGGTTCAACGACGCCAAGGGCTACGGCTTCATTCAGCGCGAAGACGGGGTGGACGTGTTCGTGCACTACCGCGCGATCCGTGGCGAAGGCCACCGTTCGCTGACCGAGGGTCAGCAGGTTGAATACGCGGTGGTGGAAGGGCAGAAGGGGTTGCAGGCTGAAGACGTTGTAGGCCTGTAACGCAAATCTTCAGAACACCAAAAGCACTGTGGGAGCGAGCTTGCTCGCGATGGGGTCCTTTCAGTCAACATTGATGTTGAATGTCCGACCGCAATCGCGAGCAAGCTCGCTCCCACAGGTTTTGTGCATTGTCTGTTACGCAGTTTTCCAGGTGATCTCTTCTTCACCATCGGCGCTGATCCGGATCCAGCGATCTGCCGTCTCTTCACCTTCTTCCTCGACCCACGTCCCCGGTGCGCAGCGCACTTCGACGTTCAGCGCGGCAAAGGCTGCGCGGGCGCAGGCGATGTCGTCGTCCCATGGGGTCGCATCACTTTCCAGATACAGGCTGTTCCACTTGCCCACGGCTTTCGGCAGCCAGGTCACCGGGATGTTGCCGGCCTTGCACTTGTAAGTCTGGCCTTTCTGTACCCAGTCGCTGCACGGGCCGAGCGCGGCGCCCAGCCAGGCGGAAATGGCCTTGTGGTCGACGTCGGCGTCTTTCAGGTAAATCTCGATGTCCGGTTGGCGCATGGATGTCCTCACTGCGGGTCTGAAAAATCCATTCGCGGATTTAGCCGGCCCCGGGTCGTTGCCCGAGACCAAAAGTTATTGAAGAACGAAATAATCGTAGCGCATCGAGACAGTGGTCACGAACGGCTCGGGCTGTTCGATCACCGCCGCGCGGCGCTCGGCACTGGCGCGCCAGCCGTGGGGCGTCATCGCCAGCAGGTTGGCGCGATCCTCGGGCTTGTCCAGCGTCAGTTTGAATTCCAGGGTTTCACTGTGCGCCAGCGCCATGCCTTCCGGCACCAGGGCCAGATGCTTGTCGTCGGTGTATTCGCGCACTTCGTCGTACAGGCGTTCGCGCAGTTCCATCAGATGGCCGCTGGTCGGGCCGACTTTCATCAGGCCGCCGCCGACGCTGAGCAGGCGCTTGGCTTCTTCCCAGTCCAGTGGACTGAAGACACTGGCCAGAAACTGGCAGCTGCCGGAAGCCAAAGGCACCCGGGCCATGCTGGCGATCAACCAGGTCAGCGCCGGATTGCGTTTGCAGGCGCGCTTGACCGCCTCCTTCGAGATATCCAGCGCGTAACCGTCAGCATCGGGCAAAGCCTCGGCGATTTGCGCGGTGTAGTAACCCTCGCCACAACCGATATCGACCCAACGGGCTGGCGCATAACTCGCCGCCAGTTCCGCCAGACGCTTGGCCACCGGCGCGTAATGCCCGGCGTTCAGGAAGTCGCGGCGGGCCTCGACCATCGCCTGATTGTCGCCGGGATCGCGGCTGTTCTTGTGTTGCACCGGCAGCAGGTTGAGGTAACCCTGGCGCGCACGGTCAAAGCGGTGGCCGGCAGGGCAGACCACGCCGTTGTCCACCGCGTTCAGCGGTTCACTGCAGATCGGGCACGCGAGCATCAGGCGAGCAACTTGATCAGGGTCTGGTAGTAGATCTCGGTCAGCACGTCGAGATCGGCCGCCAGTACGCGCTCGTTGACCTGGTGGATGGTCGCGTTGACCGGGCCCAGCTCAACAACCTGCGTACCCATGGTCGCGATGAAACGACCGTCGGAGGTGCCGCCGCTGGTGGATGCCTTGGTCTCGCGGCCGGTGATGTCCTTGATGCTCGAAGACACCGCGTCGAGCAGTGCGCCCGGTTCGGTGAGGAACGGCAGACCGGACAGCGCCCAGTCGATGTGCCAGTCCAAGCCGTGCTTGTCGAGGATGTCGGCGACGCGTTTCTGCAGGCCTTCGACGGTCGATTCGGTGGAGAAACGGAAGTTGAACACCGCCACCAGGTCGCCCGGAATCACGTTGGTCGCGCCGGTGCCGGAGTTGACGTTGGAAATCTGGAAACTGGTCGGCGGGAAGAAATCGTTGCCGTGATCCCAATGCTCGGCGGCCAGTTCGGCCAGAGCCGGAGCCGCGAGGTGGATCGGGTTCTTCGCCAGGTGCGGATAGGCCACGTGGCCCTGCACACCGCGCACGGTCAGTTTGGCGCCGAGGGAGCCGCGACGACCGTTCTTCACCACGTCGCCCACCAGCGTGGTGCTCGACGGTTCGCCGACGATGCACCAGTCCAGGCGCTCGTTACGGGCTGCCAGACGCTCGACCACTGCCTTGGTGCCGTGATGCGCCGGGCCTTCTTCGTCGCTGGTGATCAGGAACGCAACCTTGCCCTTGTGATCCGGGTAGTCGGCGACAAAACGCTCGGCTGCCACAGTCATCGAGGCCAGGCTGCCTTTCATGTCCGCCGCGCCACGACCGCAAAGCATGCCGTGCTCGTCGATCACCGCGTTGAACGGGTCGATCTGCCAGGCAGTCACCGGGCCGGTCGGCACCACGTCGGTGTGACCGGCGAAGCACAGCACCGGGCCGTCGCCTTTACCGTGAGTCGCCCAGAAGTTATCCACATCTTCGATGCGCATCGGTTCCAGCTGGAAACCGGCATCGCCCAGGCGCTGCATCATCTGCTTCTGGCAATCGGCGTCGACCGGCGTCACGGACGGACGGCGGATCAGGTCGATGGCGAGTTGGAGGGTCGGCGAAAGGTCGGCGTGGGCCGTCATGGAAAACTCCGAAAGCTGGGGGGCAAGGCGCGCAAAATGGCGGTTATCTTAAAGCAAAACGGCGACCATTGGCCGCCGTTTAGTGCATCCGGAAGGATTTAGACCACCGGTGCCGGTTCAGGCGCAGCCGCAGGTTTTGGCAGCGACGACAGGAACGCCATGATCAGCGCCGCCACGTACGGCAGCGACTGTACCAGCAGCATGGCCACCCAGAAGCGCATGTCGTTGCTCGGAATGCCCTGCACCAGGAAGATCCCCAGCGCCGCGCCCCACAACAGCAGCATGATGAACAGCTCTTCCCGGGCCTCGGAAATCGCCACCCAGAAACCATGGTTGTCGGCGTTTTTCGGGGTGCGGAAGAACGGGATGCTGCTGGTGAAGAAGCCGTACAGCACCGCTTTGGCGATGGTGTGCGACAACGCCAGACCGGCCAGTGCCGCGCAGAACGCATCCTTGAGGTTCACGCCCACCGCGCGACGGTAGAGGAAGATGATCTTGCCGACCTTGAACACGAACAGCGCCAACGGCGGGATCGCGAAAATCAGCAGCGGCGGATCGACCCGTTGCGGCACGATGATCATCGCCGCCGACCACAACAGCGCGCCGATGGTGAAGAAGATGTTCATGCCGTCCGCGACCCACGGCAGCCAGCCCGCGAGGAAGTGGTAACGCTGGCCGCGAGTCAGCTCGGTGTCCTTGCCGCGCAGCAGGCTGCGGGTGTGACGCTTGATGATCTGGATCGCGCCGTAGGCCCAGCGGAAACGCTGTTTCTTGAAGTCGATGAAGGTGTCCGGCATCAGACCCTTGCCGTAACTGTCGTGGTAATACGCCGCCGACAGGCCTTTCTCGAATACCCGCAGACCGAGCTCGGCGTCTTCACAGATGCACCAGTCGGCCCAGCCCAGTTCTTCCAGAACCGAGCGACGGGTCATGGTCATGGTGCCGTGCTGGATGATCGCGTCACGGTCGTTGCGGGTGACCATGCCGATGTGGAAGAAGCCTTTGTATTCGGCGTAGCAGAGCTTCTTGAAGGTGCTTTCGTTCTGGTCGCGGTAATCCTGCGGCGACTGCACCACGGCGATTTTCGGATCGGCGAAGTGCGGCACCATATGCTTGAGCCAGTTCGGGTGCACGCAGTAGTCGGAGTCGATCACCGCGATCACTTCGGCGTCCTTGGCGGTGTGCGGGATCAGGTAGTTCAGCGCACCGCCCTTGAAACCGGCCAGGGGCGAGACGTGGAAGAACTTGAAGCGCGGGCCGAGGGTTTCGCAGTAGTCGCGCACCGGTTCCCAGACCGCCGGGTCTTTGGTGTTGTTGTCGATGATCAGGACTTCGAAGTCCGGATAGTCGAGGTTGGCCAGGGCGTTGAGGGTCTGTTTGACCATCTCCGGCGGCTCGTTGTAGCAGGGCACGTGGATCGAGACTTTCGGGCGGTAGTCCGAATCGCCGACCACCGGCAGGAATTCACGGCGACGCTTGTGAATCCACACCGCTTCGGCCAGTTCGTGGGCCTCGGTCAGCAACACGATGAACACCCCGAGCGCACCGAGCGCCAGCAGGAAACCCACCGTCAGGCTGAACCACGTGCTGTATTGCTGGCTGTAGTCGTAGCCGATCCACACCAGCACCGAGCCGCAGAGGAACGCGATAAAGGTCAGGAAGGTACGGCCGCGCTGACGCAGGGCCGAGCCGTCGATCATCAGCAGCGTCAGCGACAACAGCGCCAGCACCACCGAACCGATGGCCAGCACGCGCCATTGCGGGATCGCCACCACCGGGCCTTCGAAGTTGAATTTCTGCTGGCGCGCGGCGTTGAACACGCCCCAGTAAGCGCCGACCGAACCTTCATCGCTGGCCTTCCACGGCTGGTCAAACGCTTCGATCACGAAGTAGTTGAAGCCCTGGCGGTTGAGTTTGTTGACCAGCGTGCGCAGGTAGATCGCCTGATCCGCCGGCGACGCGTCGGCGCCACCGCGCATGCGGCCGTTGCTCGGCCAGCCCACTTCGGACAGTAGCAGCGGCTTTTTCGGGAACATCTTTTTCAGGTCGCGGGCGCGGTCGAAAACGAACTGCCCGGCCTTGTCCACCGGAATGAATTCCCAGTACGGCAGAACGTGCGCGGCGATCAGGTCGACGTGCTTGGCCAGTTCCGGGTGCTCTTCCCAGACGTGCCACTGTTCGGAGGTGGTCACCGGCACTTTCACCGCTGCGCGCACGCGGTCGAGCAGCACGCTGAGTTGTTCGGCGGTGATTTCCTTGCGGAAGATCGCTTCGTTACCGACGACTACGCGAACCACGCTGCGCGAAGTGTTGGCCAGTTCGATGGCGCGGGTGATTTCCCGCTCGTTGCGTTCCTGGTCTGGGCTGATCCAGATCCCGAGGGTCACGCGCAGGCCGAATTCTTCCGCCAGTTTCGGGATGTCCTGCAGAGAGCCGTCGACCGAGTAGATGCGGATGTTGTCCGTCAGCTTGCTCATGATCTCCAGGTCGCGGCGCATTTCATCGTCGGACGGATACTGATCCTTCTGTGGGAACTGTCCTTGCTGGAATGGTGAATAGGAAAAACCGGAGATCTGCTCCGGCCAGTTCGGCGCGGAGACGGGGCGGTTGATCAGCGCCCAGAAACCGGTGAACAGGGCGGCGATTGCCAGAACCACCACCAGGTTGAGTCCAAATTTACGCGATGACATAGCTGTGTCGGGTTCCAAAGGCTGTGGAACGGAGGGTCGGCTGGTTGACGCCAAGAGGGCGCGCATCCTACACCGGCAGTTCGCCGACTCCTACAAGAGACAGGGAAATGCCGGACGTTGGGCAATCCAACCCGACTTAAGTTCTTTCGTTTCAGCGTGTAAGACAAATCTTTGTTACGTGCAGCTTTAATTAAAGCAGGCGCGTTCGCCGTTCATAGCGCAAAGATGCTCTTGGCCGCCGACGGCCCTATAATGCGCGCCGGTTTTTAGGGTAATGGTCATGAGTACAGAAGATCCGCGGTTTGCAGGCATCGCCCGTTTGTATGGCATCGAGGGCCTCGAGCGTCTGCGCGCAGCCCATGTGGCGATTGTCGGCGTTGGCGGCGTCGGCTCCTGGGCGGCGGAAGCCATGGCCCGTTGCGGGGTGGGCGAGATTTCGCTGTTCGACCTCGACGACGTCTGCGTCAGCAACGCCAACCGTCAGTTGCATGCGCTGGACAGCACCGTCGGCAAGCCCAAGGTTGAGGTGATGGCCGAGCGTCTGCGCGGGATCAACCCGGACTGCAAGGTGCACGCCGTGGCGGACTTCGTCACCCGCGACACCATGGCCGAATACATCACGCCGAACATCGACTGCGTGATCGACTGCATCGATGCGGTCAACGCCAAGGCCGCGCTGATCGCCTGGTGCAAACGGCGCAAAATCCAGATCATCACCACCGGCGGCGCCGGCGGGCAGATCGATCCGACGCTGATTCAGGTCTGCGACCTCAACCGTACATTCAACGATCCGCTGGCCTCGAAAGTGCGTTCTACGTTGCGCCGCGATTATGGTTTCTCGCGCACCGTGACCCGCCATTACAGCGTGCCGTGCGTGTTCTCCACCGAACAGCTGCGCTATCCGAAACCGGACGGCAGCATTTGCCTGCAGAAGAGTTTTGTCGGCGACGGTGTGAAGCTGGACTGCGCCGGCGGGTTTGGCGCGGTGATGATGGTGACGGCGACGTTCGGCATGGTCGCGGCGACCAAGGCGGTGGACAAAATTGTGGCGGGTGTTCGGCGCCCGGCGGATCGGGTCAAGCCTCAGGCCTGAAGCCCAGCGCTGCGTGACCGATCGTTCCCACGTCGAGGCGTCGAACCGTCCGCGTGGGAATGCCTCAACGGACGCTCCGCGTTCGGCTCTTGATTTGGGACGCAGAGCGTCCCGGGCTGCATTCCCACGCGGAGCGTGGGAACGATCAGTACGATCAGTCAGGGGCGAGTTCACGCATCCGCTGCAACACGGCATTCAAGCCATTGCTGCGCGATGGCGACAACTGCCGCGACAGCCCAAGCTGATTGAACCAGTCCGGCAGATCAACCAACTGCAACTCGCCAGCGGTCAAACCGTTGACCCGCAACAGCAACAACGCCACCAACCCGCGAATCATCCGTGCATCGCTGCTCGCCGCGAATTGCCAGCGGTCGTCGCGCAATTCGCCAACCAGCCACACCTGACTTTCACAGCCGTGCACTCGATTGGCCTCGCACTTGTCCGCATCGCTCAACGGCGGCAGACGATCGCCAAACTGCATCAACAATCGCGCCCGCTGTTCCCAGCCGGCGGCGTTCTGAAACGTTTGCAGCGCCTCGGCGGCCTCGACCGGCAGGCTCATCGCAACAACTCCAGAGCCTGATCCAGCGCTTCAAAAAAGCGCTCCAGATCCTCGGAATCGTTGTACAGCGCCAGCGACACGCGAATCGCCCCGGCCAGTTCGAAACGCTTGAGCAGCGGCATCGCGCAGTGGTGCCCGGCACGCACGGCGATGCCCTGTTCGGTCAACAAGTGCGCCAGATCGGCGTTGTGCACGCCATCGACGACAAAACTGGCCAGCGCCAGTTGCGGCTTGCCCAACAGACGAATGCCATTGCGGGCGGCGAGGCCACGTAACAGGTAATCGTGCAGCGCCGCTTCGTGGGTGGACACCGCGTCCTGATCCAGACCCGCGAGGTAGTCGAGAGTCGCACCGAGGCCGATCACGCTGGCAATCGGCGGCGTTCCCGCTTCGAAGCCCAGCGGTGCAGGGCGGAAACGGGATTCGTGATAGTTGGCTTCCAGCACCATCTCGCCGCCGAATTGCCACGGGCGCAGTTGTTCGAGCGCTGCGTTGCGCCCGAACAGCACGCCGAGGCCATCGGGGCCGTACAACTTGTGGCTGGAAAACACGTAAAAGTCGCAACCAAGGGCCTGGACGTCATGCCGACCGTGGACCACACCTTGAGCGCCATCGACCACGGTCAGCGCGTTGTACGCCTTGGCCATCGCCAGCAGCGCCGGCAATGGTTGCCATGCACCAAGCACGTTGGACAACTGGCTGACCGCCAGCAAGCGAGTGCGCGGGCCAATCAGGTGAACGGCAGCGGCGAGGTCGATCACACCGTCATCGTCCAGCGGCAGGATTATCAGCTTCAAGTCGCGACGTTGTGCCAGTTGCTGCCAAGGCAGCAGGTTGGCGTGATGCTCCAGGGCGCTGATGACAATTTCATCGCCCGGATGGAAAAGATGTTCCAGGCCATAGGCCAGGAGATTCAGCGCACTGGTGGCGCCGTGGGTGAAGATGATCTGCCCGCTGTCACCGGCATTCAGCCACTGGGCAACCTTCAGGCGACTGTCCTCGAACGCCTGCGTGGCGTGGGCACCGGGCAGATGTTGGGCACGATGCACGTTGGCCGCGCCATTGGCGTAGTAATGCGCCAGCGCGTCGAGCAGGGCCTGGGGTTTTTGCGTGGTGGCGGCGTTGTCCAGGTAAGTCTGGTCTTGCCGTTGCAGGGCGGCGATGGCCGGGAAGTCGGCGCGCCAGGGGGAGGGAATCATCACGGTTTCAAGCCCTGGTGAAGATGGGCGGGTTAACGCCGAACCCTGTGGGAGCGGGCTTGCCCGCGATGGCGATCTTTCGAACGCCATGGCAAACAGGCCGGCTCCCTCAGGTGAGCTTCTGGCGCTTAGTTGTGAGCGTGCAGTGCTTCGTTCAGTTCGATCGCCGATTTGTGGGTCTTGCATTCCACAGCGCCGGTTTCCGAATTGCGACGGAACAGCAGGTCGGTCTGACCAGCCAGTTCACGGGCCTTGACCACTTTGACCAGTTTGTTGTGCTCGTCCAGCAGCGCCACCTTGGTGCCGGCGGTCACGTACAGGCCCGACTCGACGGTGTTGCGGTCGCCCAACGGGATACCGATACCGGCGTTGGCACCGATCAGGCAGCCTTCGCCGACCTTGATCACGATGTTGCCGCCGCCCGACAGGGTGCCCATGGTCGAGCAGCCGCCGCCCAGGTCCGAGCCCTTGCCGACGAATACGCCAGCGGAAACGCGGCCTTCGATCATGCCCGGGCCTTCGGTGCCGGCGTTGAAGTTGATGAAGCCTTCGTGCATCACGGTGGTGCCTTCGCCCACGTAGGCGCCCAGACGCAGACGCGCCGCGTCAGCGATACGCACGCCGGCCGGTACTACGTAGTCGGTCATTTTCGGGAATTTGTCCACCGAGAACACTTCCAGCAGCTCGCCGCGCAGACGGGCTTCGAGTTGCAACTCGGCCAGTTCGCTCAGGTCGATCGCGCCCTGGCTGGTCCAGGCCACGTTCGGCAGCAGCGGGAAGATCCCGGCCAGGCTCACGCCGTGCGGCTTGACCAGACGATGGGACAGCAGGTGCAGCTTCAGGTAAGCCTCAGGGGTCGAGGTCAGTTGCGCGTCTTCGGCCAGCAGGGTGGCGACCAGCGGCTTGTGGCTTTCAGCCAGACGGGTCAGCAGCTTGCCTTGTACCGCGTCGATGCCTTTCACGGCTTCAGCCAGTTGGGCGGCTTGTGCGGTGGTGAAGGTGATCGCCTGGTTGCCTTCGGTGTAGCCGAGGATCGGTGCAACAGCGGCAACCAGTTCGGCCGAAGGGTTCAACAGCGGCTGGGCGTAGAACACTTCCAGCCAAGCACCTTGACGGTTCTGGGTGCCGACGCCGAAGGCAATACTGAACAGGGAGTTGGACATGTGAATACCTCTACAAAAAGTGACGGGCTGCTTACTTGAGGGCGGCCGCGTAGATATCTGGCTTGAAGCCAATCAGGGTTCGGTCACCGAGATCGAGCACCGGGCGCTTGATCATCGAGGGTTGAGCGAGCATCAGTTCGATGGCTTTCGACTGGTCGAGATCGGCTTTGCGTTCGTCGTCGAGTTTGCGAAAGGTCGTGCCTGCGCGGTTCAACACCGTTTGCCAGCCATGTTCGTCGCACCATTGGGTCAGGTGCTCACGGTCAATGCCGGCGGTCTTGTAATCGTGGAAGTCATAGCTGACAGCGTGTTCATCGAGCCAGGTGCGCGCCTTTTTCATGGTGTCGCAGGCTTTGATGCCGAAAAGGTGCAACGTTTTGCTTGAAACGGTCAAGGAATTGCCCCCTTTACAGGTGCTGGAAAAAAATGGTGTCGGATTATGCCATGACCAGACGGTTTCGCGGCGCCGAGGTTGCTTTTACGGAGGGGGCCTGCGACATAGGTGCAACGGTCAGCCACAGCCTAAGCGGCTAATATGGCAGTTCAACGCTGTCGATTGTCCGGGATTTCCGCTTTATGCAAACCGCTTATACCGTCCTGATCCTGCTGATGCTGGTCAGTGTCTCGCGCCTGGTAGGACGGGTGATTCCGCTGCCGCTACCACTGGTACAGATCGCCGCCGGCGCCTTGCTGGCCTGGCCGACCCTCGGCCTGCACGTGGCCCTCGATCCTGAACTGTTCCTGTTTCTGTTCCTGCCGCCGCTGCTGTTTTCCGATGGCTGGCGCATGCCCAAGCGTGAATTGTGGCGCCTTCGCGGGCCGGTGCTGACGCTCGCGGTCGGGCTGGTGCTGTTCACCGTGGTCGGTGCCGGCTACTTCATTCATTGGCTGCTGCCGACGATTCCGTTGCCGGTGGCCTTTGCACTGGCGGCGGTGCTGTCGCCGACCGATGCGGTGGCAGTTTCGGCGATTTCGCAGAACCGCTTGCCAACGCCGCTGATGCACATGCTGCAAGGCGAGGCGTTGATGAATGATGCCTCGGGCCTGGTGACATTCAAATTTGCCTTGGTTGCCGCGGTGACCGGTGCGTTTTCCCTGGCCAATGCCAGTCTGACCTTCGTGCTGGTGGCAGTCGGCGGGCTGGCGGTCGGTGTGGCACTGAGCTGGCTGGTCGGCCGGTTGCGCGCCTGGATGATCGCCCGGGGCTGGGACGATCCGGCGACCCACGTGGTGTTCATGTTGCTGCTGCCGTTTGCCGCTTACGTGCTGGCCGAACGGCTTGGCGCGTCGGGCATCCTTTCGGCAGTGGCGGCGGGGATGATGCAGAGCTGGCTCGATCTGCTGCCGCGCCAGACCAGCACGCGTTTGCTCAACCGCAGTGTCTGGTCGTTACTGGAATTCGCCTTCAATGGCCTGATCTTCCTGCTGCTGGGGCTGCAACTGCCGGACATCATCAAGGCGGTGGTTAGCCACGAGAGCTCGTTGTGGCCGACCCTGTTCTATCGCTGTCTCGATGTGGTGGCGATCTTCCTGGCGCTTGTACTGTTGCGTTTCATCTGGGTACAGAGCATCTGGCGCCTGTCGGTATTGCTGCGCCGCCTGCGCGGCAAGGGAGATCTGACGCAAGTGCCGACCGCCCGTTCCTGCTGGCTGCTGACCGTCGGTGGCGTACGCGGTGCGGTGACCCTGGCAGGCGTGATGTCGGTGCCGATGCTGATGGGCAGCGAGGCGTTCCCCGAGCGCGATCTGCTGATCTTCATCGCCGCCGGGGTGATCCTGTTGTCGCTGGTGGCGGCGTGCATTGCGCTGCCGTTGCTGTTGCGCGGCATCGAAAAGAGCCCGGACGACAAACGCCGTCAGGAAGTGCGCGACGCCTGGCGCAAGACGGCGGAAGCAGCGATTCATGCGCTGGAGACCGAAGAGGTCAACCCGCAGGATGCCGCGCAAGCCGCGCTGGCCGCGGAGCTCAAGGCCCGGATCATGTCCGAGTATCGTCATCAACTGGAGGTGTTCA
This sequence comes from Pseudomonas paraglycinae, assembly GCF_021601625.1. Lineage (GTDB taxonomy): Bacteria > Pseudomonadota > Gammaproteobacteria > Pseudomonadales > Pseudomonadaceae > Aquipseudomonas > Aquipseudomonas paraglycinae. The sequence goes on from NZ_BQHR01000002.1 coordinate 300,239, forward strand.
ACGATTCGGCCGAAGCCCAGGCGCTGGCGTTCCAGATGGATCTGCTGGAGCGCCGCCTGCGACTCAAGGCGCTGCGCGCGCAACGCCTCGAGTTGTACAGCCTCAGCCGTCAGCACCAGATCGGTGATGATGTGTTGCGTGAAGTGTTGGGCGAGCTCGACTTGAGTGAGGCCAACCTGGGACAGGTCAAATAGGCAAAGCGTTACCTGGGATAGAGCAATCTCATCAGGCGTTTGTCTTTCTTGCTGATCGTGCGGTTGATCGGCACCTCCCAGTTGCCCACCGTCAAGGTGTTGGCCACGGGGTGGTGCATGATCGACCTGCGGTCGTAGGCGGTGTAGATCGCGTCCAGCGTGTCGAAGGAAGCGAACAGGTTTCTGTCGACCTGCTCCTCGGTCAGCGGGTTCATCTCGCGATTTTTGTAGAACTCGTACACCTTCGGTTTATCCCACGGAATTTTTGCCTGTGGGTGTTGGTGTTCATGCAGCGCGCCCAGCGCATGACCGAACTCGTGCATCACGATCACTTCAAAGTCCTGGTGATCCGGCTTTACGCCCAGGTTCATGGTCGGATAGTCCGGATGAATCAGCAGCGCATCGGTGCCGAGCATCGAACTGTTGTCGTTGTTTTTAGTAGCGATGCGGATGTCGCCCAACAGGTCATCGACGAATTCAAACGTGAGATTGATGTACGGCAACCACTGGCTGGCGGCATCGATGATCTTCTTCTTGTGATCGGTATCGGGCGCGTCCATGAAGGCGATTTTCAGTGTGCGGCCGTTAGCCCACAGTTTTGAGTAGTTGACGACGGAGCGCTTGCGGCGAGTGCCGGTCGCGGTGCCGGCATTGGCCGGGTTTTCGTTGATGGCGGCTATATACGCCGCCTGATCGTCGGGCCATTGGTTGAGTTGGCAATCGAGCAGTTCTGTCATTTTCACTTCTTCCATGAAGTCAAAGATCGGTTTTTAGTAAGGCGCAGCGAATGGCGCCGCTCAAGACTAACGTCTGGCGGGCAGGGGAGTGGGGTAGAAAAGAAGGGGAACTGTTACGTGATATTTGACCACCCGTGCCGGATTGCCCGGCACGGGCGTTCAGGCATTACTTGTGGCGCAGGACGAAATCGCGGATGCGCTCGGCAGCTTCGACGCATTCCGCCAGCGGCGCAACCAGCGCCATGCGCACGCGCCCGGCACCCGGATTGACGCCATCGACGTCACGGGACAGGTACGAACCCGGCACCACGGTCACGTGCTCTTCGGCAAACAGATTGCGGCAGAACGCGGCATCGTCGCCTTGCACATTCGGCCACAGGTAGAAGCTGCCATCCGGACGCTGCACGTCCATCACCGGGCTGAGGATCGCCAGCACGGCATCGAACTTCTCGCGATACAGCGCTCGGTTGGCGCGCACGTGCACTTCGTCATTCCACGCGGCGACGCTGGCCAGTTGGGTCTGAACCGGCATCGCGCAGCCGTGGTAGGTGCGGTACAGCAGGAAACCTTTGAGGATGTCGGCATCGCCGGCAACGAAACCGGAGCGCAGGCCCGGCAGGTTCGAACGCTTGGACAGGCTGTGGAACACCACGCAGCGTTTGAAATCCTTGCGACCCAGTTCGGCGCAGGCGCTGAGCAGGCCCGGCGGCGGAGTCTGTTCGTCGAAGTACAGTTCGCTGTAGCACTCGTCGGCGGCAATCACGAAGTCGTATTCGTCGGCCAGGGCGATCAGCTTTTTCAGCACGTCGACCGGGATCAGCGCGCCGGTCGGGTTGCCTGGCGAGCAGAGGAACAGGATCTGGCAGCGTTTCCAGATGTCCGGCGAAACCGCGTCGAAATCCGGGTTGAAGCCGTTCTCGTCCAGGCACGGCAGGTAATGCGGCTTGGCGCCGGCGAGGAACGCCGCGCCTTCGTAGATCTGATAGAACGGGTTCGGGCTGACGACCAAGGCGTCATCGCCACGGTTGACCACGGTCTGCGTGAAGGCGAACAGCGCTTCACGGGTGCCGTTGACCGGCAGCACGTTGCGCGCCGGGTCGATCCAGCCGCTCGGCACGTTGAAACGACGTTCGCACCAAGCCGCGATGGCTTCGCGCAGGGCCGGAATGCCGAGGGTGGTCGGGTACACCGACATCTGCTCCAGATTGTTCGCCAGCGCCTCGGCGACAAAGCTTGGCGAGCGATGCTTCGGTTCGCCAATGGACAGCGCGATCGGGCGCTTGTCCGGGTTTGGCGTGACGCTGCCGAGCAGGGCGCGGAGCTTTTCGAACGGGTAGGGCTGAAGCTGGGACAGAGCGTTGTTCATCGGTGCGGGATCTCGTGCAAAGCGGTTGAATCCGGGCGCGCAATCAAATGCTGATGCGCGACAGTTTGATATCGGGTTCCTGATTGACGCTCAGCTGTTCGACGATGGCATCCTGCAAACGGCTGCACAGCAGCGGGTCGGACAGCGGTTGATTGTGGGCGTCGGTGATGAAGAACACGTCTTCCACCCGCTCGCCCAGGGTGGCGATCTTGGCGTTCTGCAGCGACAGGTCGAACTCGAGGAAAATCCCGCCGACCCGTGCCAGCAGGCCCGGGCGATCCGGCGCGGTGAGTTCCAGCACGGTCACCGGACGCTGGGCGTCGTTGTGGATCGTCACCTGCGGGGCGAATGCGAAATGCTTGAGCTGGCGCGGCACCCGACGCTGGATGATCGTCGGGTAGTCGGCCGGGTTGCGCAGCGCTTCGGTCAGGCCGTCGCGAATCTGTTTGACCCGGACCGGATTGTCGCCGATCGAGTCGCCATCGGTGTCGAGCACGATGTAGGTGTCGAGGGTGAACTGGCTGCTGGACGTGATGACCCGGGCGTCGTGAATGTTCAGGTTGAGCTGGTCCATCGCCGCCACGGTCACGGCGAAGAAATCGTGCTGGTCCGGCGCATAGATGAAGATCTGCGTGCCGCCCTCGAACTCGCGCTGGGTGGTTTCCTTGATCAGCACCAGCGGACCGCCGTCGGCCGGTTGCTGAAGGATCGCGTCGGTGTGCCAGGCCACGTCGCCGGCGGTGTGGCGCAGGAAGTAGTCATCGCCCAGTTGCGCCCACAATTGCTCGACGTCATCCGGATCGGTGCCGCCGCGCACCAGAATGTCCAGTGCCGCACTTTGGGTCTGGCGGATCTGCTCTTCGCGATCCACCGGATTCTCCAGGCCACGGCGCAGGGCGCGCTTGGTCTCGGTGTAGAGCTGGCGCAGCAGGCTGGCACGCCACGAGTTCCAGAGAGTCGGGTTGGTCGCGTTGATGTCGGCCACGGTCAGCACGTACAGGTAGTCGAGACGGGTTTCGTCACCGACTGCCTGGGCGAAGTCATGGATCACCTGCGGGTCGGACAAATCCTTGCGTTGGGCAGTGGTCGACATCACCAGGTGGTTCTGCACCAGCCAGACGATCAGGCGGCTGTCCCAGACCGGCAGTTGGTGCCGCTGGCAGAACGCCTCGGCATCGACCGCGCCGATCTCCGAGTGATCGCCATGCCGGCCCTTGCCGATGTCGTGATACAGGCCCGCCATGTAAATGAGTTCAGGCTTGGGCAGTTTCGCCATGAGCTTGGCGGCCAGCGGGAATTTCTCCGACACCTGGGTGTACTGCAACTTGCGCAGGTGTTTGATCAGGTTCAGCGTGTGCGCATCGACCGTATAGATGTGGAACAGGTCGTGCTGCATCTGCCCGACGATAAAGCCGAACTCCGGCAGATAGCGCCCGAGAATGCCGTAGCGGTTCATCCGCCGCAGGTTGCGGTGAATGCCGATCTTGCACTTGAACAGCTCGATGAACAGGCTGGTATTGCGGATGTCGTTGCGGAAGTTGTCGTCGATCAGGTGGCGGTTTTCCCGCAGCAGACGAATCGTGTCGGCGCGTACACCTTTGATTTCCGGCTGCTGGGCCATCAGCACGAAGATCTCGAGCATGGCAAACGGCGTGCGGCGGAATACGTTGTCGTTGCGAGCTTCGATGTAGCCGTCGTGCAGTTGGAAACGCGAGTTGATCGGCTGCGGCGGCGCTTCGTCTTCCGGGGCGAGGATGACTTCCTCGAAGTGCTGGATGATCAGGTCGCTGAGCTGGGCGATGCTCATCACCACCCGGAAGTACTGCTGCATGAAGTTTTCGACGGCCTGTTTGGCGTCGTCGCCTTCAAAACCCAGCAGCCCGGCGATGGTGCGCTGGTGATCGAACAGCAGGCGGTCCTCGGAGCGACCGGCGAGCATGTGCAGGGCGTAACGCACCTTCCAGAGGAATTCCTGGGAGGAGGCCAGCAAGGCGTTTTCGCTCTCGACCAGAAAGCCTTCGCCGGCCAGGGCCCGCAGGTTCAGGGTGCCGTACTGACGACGGGCCACCCACAGAATCGTCTGGATATCCCGTAGTCCGCCAGGCGAGCCTTTGACGTTGGGTTCCAGGTTGTATTCGGTGTCGTTGTACTTGTGGTGGCGAGCCTTCTGTTCGGCGCGCTTGGCCAGGAAGAAATCCTTGCTCGGCCACATGTGTGCGGTGCTGGTGACATCGAGCATGCGCTGGCGCAGGCGCTCGGGGCCGCAGATGGTGCGGCTTTCCATCAGGTTGGTGACCACCGTCAGGTCGGCGCGGGCCTCTTCGGCGCATTCGTCGACGGAGCGAACGCTCTGACCGACTTCCAGGCCGATGTCCCACAGCAGCGTCAGAAAACGCTCGATGGAATCGCGGAAAATTTCGTGGTCGGCGCTGTCCAGCAGGATCAGCAGGTCGATGTCGGAATAGGGGTGCAATTCGCCGCGACCGTAGCCGCCGACCGCGACCAGCGCGATGTCGGCGTCTTCGCTCCAGTCGAACTGGTCCCAGGCCTTTTGCAGGATGTTGTCGACGAACCAGGCCCGGTCTTCGATCAGCCGTCGGATATCGCGACCGGCCCGAAAGCGTGCATCGAGCACTTCGCGGGCCTGGCGGATCGCCTTCTTGAACGCCGCGATGGGACTCGCTTTCAGGGCCAGTTCAGCCTGGAACTGGCCACGGTCGAAGAGTTCGGGATCCACCTGCGGCATCGATTGGCTTTCCTTCTATAGGCTGGGAACGGTGTCTGGATCAGGCCGAGATGCGCGGGATGGTGTCGTCGCTGCGCAGGGTGAAGATCTCGTAGCCGGTGTCGGTGACAAGCAAAGTGTGTTCCCACTGTGCCGACAGCTTGCGATCCTTGGTGATCGCGGTCCAGCCGTCGCCCAGTACTTTGGTGTCGGCCTTGCCCTGGTTGATCATCGGCTCGATGGTGAAGGTCATGCCGGCCTTCAGTTCCATGCCGGTGCCGGCGCGGCCGTAGTGCAGGATCTGCGGCTCTTCGTGGAACACCTTGCCGATGCCGTGACCGCAGAACTCACGCACCACCGAGAAGCCGTTCTTTTCAGCGTGCTTCTGAATGATTTCGCCGATGTCGCCGAGGCGGCAGCCGGGTTTGACGATCTCGATCGCCTTGTACATGCATTCCTGGGTGACCTGCGACAGGCGCTCGGCCCAGACCGGCACGGTGCCGACGTGGAACATGCGGCTGGTGTCGCCGTGATAGCCGTCCTTGATCACGGTGACGTCGATGTTCAGGGTGTCGCCGTTTTTCAGCGGCTTGTCGTTCGGGATACCGTGGCAGACCACGTGGTTGATCGAGGTGCAGATCGACTTCGGGTAGCCCTTGTAGTTGAGCGGGGCAGGGATGGCCTGCTGCACGTTGACGATATAGTCGTGGCAGATCTGGTTCAGCTCATCGGTGGTCACGCCCGGCTTGACGTGTTCGGCAATCATTTCCAGCACATCGGCGGCCAGTTTGCCGGCGACACGCATGCCAGCGATGTCCTCGGGGGTTTTGAGGGTGACGGTCATACAGACTCTCTCTGCGCTCGGCGGCGCTTGCTGATACGAACAGGGGCGCGGCTGTTGGTTTGGCGGCCCCAAAAAACGCGATTCTAACAGACCAAAGGCGCAAATCCGCGCCTGCGTGCATCGCTTCTCTCTATACAATGCGGTGCATTGTCCCGATTCCAAGGGCGTGGCGCGCATGTCCCTGACGCGATTGCAGATTCCGGGTTCCGTTTGCGTCGTCCCTGTGGTATAAAATGCGCCGCTTTCCGGGGATAGCTCCGGGAGCATTAACCCACACACGTGTCGACACGATGGCCTGGGTGCCTTTGATCCTCGGATCAATGGTTGGTCATTGGGATACGTGGAGGCCCAACCCGACTTATCAAGGAACTATCATGTCCCAAGTCAACATGCGCGATATGCTGAAGGCCGGTGTGCACTTCGGTCACCAAACCCGTTACTGGAATCCGAAAATGGGTAAATACATTTTCGGCGCGCGTAACAAGATTCACATCATCAACCTTGAAAAAACCCTGCCAATGTTCAACGAAGCTCTGACTTTCGTAGAGCGTCTGGCCCAGGGCAAAAACAAGATTCTGTTCGTCGGCACCAAGCGTTCCGCTGGCAAGATCGTTGCTGAAGAAGCAGCACGTTGCGGTTCGCCGTACGTCGATCACCGCTGGTTGGGCGGCATGCTGACCAACTTCAAGACCATCCGTGCTTCCATCAAGCGTCTGCGTGACCTTGAAGTACAAGCCGAAGACGGTACTTTCGCCAAGCTGACCAAGAAAGAAGCGCTGATGCGCACTCGCGATCTTGAGAAGCTGGATCGCTCCCTGGGCGGCATCAAGGACATGGGCGGTCTGCCAGACGCACTGTTCGTGATCGACGTTGACCACGAGCGCATCGCGATCACCGAAGCCAACAAGCTGGGCATCCCGGTCATCGGCGTTGTCGATACCAACAGCAGCCCGGAAGGCGTTGACTACATCATCCCAGGCAACGATGACGCAATCCGCGCTATCCAGCTGTACATGGGTTCGATGGCTGACGCAGTCATCCGCGGTCGCAACAACGTTGCTGGCGGTACTGTAGAATTCGCAGCTGAAGAAACTCAGGCTGCAGCTGAGTAATTGACGCCCTGGCGTTGACTCAGTAAGCAAAAAGGGGGCTTGGCCCCCTTTTTGCCACCTCGAAAACCATTTGTCGGCAGCGCAGCTACAGCATCTGTAACGTGCAGCGGCTACAAGGTGTCTCGGGAAGAATTGAACGCCCGTTCGATCGGGTGGAATGGTTGAAAACCTATCCAAGAGGAATTTGAAAATGGCAGCAATTACTGCAGCGTTGGTCAAAGAACTGCGCGAGCGTACCGGCGAAGGCATGATGGATTGCAAGAAAGCCCTGGAAAAGGCTGGCGGCGACATCGAAAAAGCCATTGATGACATGCGTGCTTCGGGCGCGATCAAGGCTGCCAAGAAAGCTGGCAACGTTGCCGCTGAAGGCGCTATCGCAATCAAGGACGACGGCAAGGCTGCCGTTCTGATCGAAGTCAACTCGCAGACCGACTTCCTGGCTCTGCAGGACGACTTCAAAAACTTCGTTGCTGCCAGCGTTGACAAAGCATTCGCTGACAAGCTGACCGACGCAGCTCCGCTGATCGCTGCTCAAGAAGCCGCTCGCGAAGCACTGGTTGCCAAAGTAGGCGAGAACGTCAACATCCGTCGCCTGGTGCGCGTAGAAGGCGACGTAGTCGGCACCTACCTGCACGGCAACAAGATTGGTGTTGCTGTTGTCCTGAAAGGCGGCGACGTCGAGCTGGCCAAAGACATCGCAATGCACGTTGCTGCAAGCAACCCTGAGTTCCTGCTGCCTTCGCAAGTCTCCGACGAAGCGATCGAGCGTGAAAAGGCTGTGTTCCTGCAGCTGAACGAAGAAAAAATCAAAGGCAAGCCAGAAAACATTGTTGAGAACATGGTCAAAGGCCGTATCAGCAAGTTCCTGGCAGAAGCGAGCCTGGTTGAGCAGGCGTTCGTCAAGAACCCTGAAATCAAGGTTGGCGAGCTGGCCAAGAAAGGCGGCGCTGAAATCGTTTCCTTCACTTACTTCAAAGTAGGCGAAGGCATCGAGAAGCCGGTCGACAACTTCGCTGAAGAAGTTGCTGCCCAGCTGGCTGCCGCCAAGCAATAAGACGGTTTTTCAACTGTCGCCCGAAAGAGGCTGCCCGCTCACGCGCGCAGCCTCTTTTCAGATAGGGTTACCAATTTTTAATTGGTTTCCCCTTGGAACTGACTTACAAAGCCATGTTCCGATGGCGCTGAAGCAGCGCCAAGCTAGATTGAACGCCAGCTGTAACACAGCTCGCAAAGAATTTTTAAAATACGCCGCAGGAGAGATTCGCAATGGCTCAGCAGGGCAGTGGTTATCAGGCTCGCTATAAACGCATTCTACTCAAGCTTAGCGGCGAGGCCCTGATGGGCTCGGAAGAGTTCGGGATCGATCCGAAGGTGCTGGATCGCATGGCGCTGGAAGTCGGCCAGCTGGTCGGTATCGGCGTTCAGGTCGGTCTGGTGATTGGCGGTGGCAACCTGTTCCGCGGTGAAGCGCTGAGCAAGGCCGGCATGGATCGGGTCACGGGCGACCACATGGGCATGCTGGCCACTGTGATGAACGCCCTGGCCATGCGCGACGCGCTGGAACGTGCCAATATCTCGGCGATCGTGATGTCGGCCATCTCCATGGTCGGTGTGACCGATCACTATGACCGTCGCAAGGCCATGCGCCACCTGAACTCCAAGGACGTGGTGATCTTCGCGGCCGGTACCGGCAATCCGTTCTTTACCACGGATTCGGCAGCCTGCCTGCGCGCCATTGAAATCGACGCCGATGTCGTGCTCAAGGCGACCAAGGTCGATGGCGTCTACACCGCTGACCCGTTCAAAGACCCGCATGCCGAGAAGTTCGATCATCTGACTTACGATGAAGTACTGGATCGCAAGCTGGGCGTAATGGATCTGACGGCCATCTGCCTGTGCCGCGATCACAAGATGCCGCTGCGCGTATTTAACATGAACAAGCCCGGCGCCCTGCTGAACATCGTGCATGGTGGCGCAGAAGGGACTTTGATCGAGGAAGGCCAACAATGATCAACGAAATCAAGAAAGACGCCCAAGCGCGTATGCAGAAATCCCTGGAGTCTCTGAACCATGCGTTCGGTCAGATTCGTACCGGCAAGGCTCACCCGAGCATCCTCGGCAGTGTCATGGTGCCTTACTACGGCACTGATACTCCGCTGAGCGGCGTTGCCAACGTCACCGTGAAAGACTCGCGCACCCTGCAGGTCGTGGCGTTCGAGCGCAACATGCTCGCTGCTGTCGACAAGGCAATCCAAAGCGCTGGTCTGAACCTCAACCCGACCAACCTGGGTGAGTTGCTGTTGATCCCTATGCCGGCCCTCACCGAGGAAACGCGTAAAGGCTTCACCAAGCAGGCGCGTAGCGCTGCTGAAGACGCGCGTGTTGCCGTGCGCAATATTCGTCGTGATGCCTTGGGCGAGCTCAAGAAACTGGTCAAGGACAAGGAAATCAGCGAAGACGAAGAGCGTCGTGCCATCGCTGATATCGATAAGCTGACCAAAGAATCCGAGGCCCAGATCACCAAGGCCACGGACGAGAAAGAAAAAGACCTGATGGCCGTATAAGGGTCGAGTTTTAAATGGACAAGACCAAGCAGACTGCGCCGTCCGCGGTGCCGCGCCATGTCGCGATCATCATGGATGGCAATAATCGCTGGGCGAAAAAACGCTTCATGCCGGGTGTCGCCGGGCATAAGGCGGGCGTAGACGCTGTGCGGGCGGTGATCGAGGTGTGTGCCGAGGCCAAGGTCGAGGTGCTCACCCTGTTCGCCTTTTCCAGTGAAAACTGGCAGCGCCCGGCCGATGAGGTCAGCGCCTTGATGGATCTGTTCTTCAAGGCGTTGCGTCGCGAGGCAAAGCGCCTGAATGACAACAACATCAGTCTGCGCATCATCGGTGACCGTACGCGGTTCCATCCGGAGCTTCAGGCCGCCATGCGTGAAGCGGAAGCGATGACCGCCGGTGCCAACCGTTTCATCCTGCAGATCGCCGCCAACTACGGCGGTCAGTGGGACATTGCGCAAGCGGCGCAGCGTCTGGCGCGTGAAGTTCAGGCCGGTCATCTGCGGCCGGAAGACATCACGCCGGATCTGCTGCAGACCTGCCTGGTTACCGGTGATCTGCCGTTGCCCGACTTGTGCATCCGCACCGGCGGCGAGCACCGCATCAGCAATTTCCTCTTGTGGCAGCTGGCTTACGCCGAGCTGTACTTCTCCGACCTGTTCTGGCCGGACTTCAAACACGAAGCCATGCGCAATGCGCTGGCCGATTTCGCTTTGCGCCAGCGTCGCTTCGGTAAAACGAGCGAGCAGGTCGAAGCTGGAGCCCGGGTTTAATGCTTAAACAACGCATCATCACTGCACTGATTCTGCTGCCGATCGCCCTGGGCGGTTTTTTCCTGCTCGAGGGTTCCGGTTTTGCTCTGTTCATCGGGCTGGTCGTAAGTCTGGGCGCCTGGGAATGGGCGCGTCTGGCCGGCTTCACCGCACAGGCATTTCGTGTCGGCTACGCGGCGGTGGTCGCGCTGATGCTGTTCGTCATGTACATCCTGCCGGGGCTGGCGCCTTGGGTGTTGGGTGCTTCGGTGATCTGGTGGGCATTGGCGACCTGGCTGGTGCTGACTTACCCGCGCTCCAGCGAGCATTGGTCCAGCGCCGCCGCCAAGCTGGTGATCGGTCTGTTGATTCTGTTGCCTGCCTGGCAAGGTTTGGTGCAGATCAAGCAGTATCCGCTGGGCAACTGGCTGATCATGGCGGTGATGGTGCTGGTGTGGGGCGCTGATATCGGTGCCTATTTCTCCGGTCGCGCGTTCGGCAAGCGCAAGCTGGCGCCGCAAGTCAGTCCCGGCAAAAGCTGGGAGGGCGTGTATGGCGGTCTGGCGCTGAGCCTGGTCATCACCACCCTGGTCGCGCTGGTCCGTGACTGGACGGTGGCACAACTGTTCAAGGGCTTGATCGGCGCTGCGGTGATCGTCTTCATCTCGGTGGTGGGTGACCTGACCGAAAGCATGTTCAAGCGTCAGTCCGGCATCAAGGACAGCAGTAATCTGCTGCCCGGTCATGGTGGTGTACTGGATCGCATCGACAGCCTGACGGCGGCGATCCCGGTCTTCGCGGTGCTGTTGTGGATGGCGGCGTCGTGAGTCGCCCACAGCAGATTACCGTCCTGGGGGCGACCGGTTCGATCGGTCTGAGCACCCTGGATGTCATCGCCCGGCATCCGGAGCGTTATCAGGCTTTCGCCCTGAGCGGTTTTACCCGTCTGAGCGAACTGTTTGCCCTGTGTGTTCGCCATCTCCCGAAATATGCGGTAGTGCCGGAAGCCGGCGCTGCCCGCAGCCTGCAGGACGATTTGCGTGCTGCGGGCCTGTCGACGCAGGTGCTGGTCGGCGAAGAAGGCTTGTGTCAGGTCGCTGCTGCACCGGAGGTGGATGCTGTCATGGCCGCCATCGTCGGCGCTGCCGGCTTGCGCCCGACTTTGGCGGCAGTTGAGGCGGGCAAGAAGATTCTTCTGGCCAACAAGGAAGCGCTGGTCATGTCCGGCGCCTTGTTCATGCAGGCCGTGCGCAAGAGCGGTTCGGTCCTGTTGCCGATCGATAGCGAGCACAACGCGATTTTCCAGTGCATGCCACAGGACTTTGCTCGCGGGTTGAGCAACGTTGGGGTCCGCCGGATTTTGCTCACGGCCTCTGGTGGCCCTTTCCGGCAGACGCCGATGGCCGAGCTGGCACATGTTTCACCCGATCAGGCGTGTGCGCACCCGAACTGGTCGATGGGTCGCAAGATCTCGGTCGATTCGGCCAGCATGATGAACAAAGGGCTCGAATTGATCGAGGCCTGCTGGTTGTTCGATGCCAAGCCATCGCAAGTCGAGGTGGTGATTCATCCGCAGAGCGTGATTCATTCGCTGGTCGATTACGTGGACGGTTCGGTGCTGGCGCAGTTGGGCAATCCCGACATGCGCACGCCGATTGCCAACGCCCTGGCCTGGCCTGAGCGCATTGACTCGGGCGTGGCGCCGCTGGATCTGTTCGCTGTAGCACGCCTGGATTTCGAAGCACCCGACGAAGAGCGCTTCCCGTGCCTGCGTCTGGCGCGCCAGGCTGCCGAGGCGGGAAACAGCGCCCCGGCCATGCTCAATGCGGCGAATGAAGTGGCGGTCGCCGCGTTTCTCGACGGACGGGTTCGCTACCTGGAAATCGCGAGTATCATCGAGGAAGTCTTGAACCTCGAACCTGTGGTGGCCCTGGACAATCTCGATGCGGTGTTCACCGCTGACGCGACTGCCCGGACATTGGCCGGGCAGTGGTTAAGTCGTCACGGCCGATAGGTCTTGCAACACATGGCTTCACGCGGCACTGGACAGGATTGCGGAGAAAGTAGATGAGCGCGCTCTATATGATTGCCGGCACCCTGATCGCTTTGGGTGTGCTGGTCACCTTTCACGAATTCGGCCATTTCTGGGTCGCGCGTCGCTGTGGCGTGAAGGTTCTGCGTTTCTCCGTGGGCTTCGGCATGCCGCTGCTGCGCTGGCACGATAAGCAGGGCACGGAGTTCGTGGTCGCGGCCATTCCGCTGGGTGGCTACGTCAAGATGCTCGACGAGCGCGAGGGCGAAGTACCGGCCGATCAGCTTCATCAATCATTCAATCGCAAGTCCGTTCGTCAACGCATCGCGATCGTCGCCGCCGGTCCTGTGGCCAACTTTCTGCTTGCGCTGGTGTTCTTCTGGGTGCTGGCCATGCTCGGCAGCGAGCAGATTCGCCCGGTCATCGGTTCGGTGGAGTCCGGCAGCATCGCTGCAACGGCCGGACTGAGCGCCGGTCAGGAAATCGTCGCGATCGACGGTGAGCCGACCTCGGGCTGGGCGGCAGTCAACCTGCAACTGGTGCGACGTCTCGGGGAAAGCGGTTCCTTGCAGGTGCTGGTGCGCGAGCAGGGCTCTACGGCTGATACGCCTCGTGAACTGGCACTCGATAAATGGCTCAAGGGGGCTGACGAGCCGGATCCGATTCGCTCTCTCGGCATTCGCCCTTGGCGTCCGGCATTGCCGCCAGTGCTGGCCGAACTCGACCCGAAAGGTCCGGCCCAGGCAGCCGGGCTGAAAACCGGCGATCGTCTGCTGACGCTCGATGGCAAGGCGCTGGATGACTGGCAGCAGGTGGTCGACACCGTTCGTACGCGTCCTGATACCAAAATCGTGCTGCGCGTCGAGCGCGACGGTGTTCCAATCGACGTCCCTGTCACACTGGCCGCGCGGGGCGAGAAGAAGTCACCAAGCGGTTACCTGGGGGCGGGCGTGAAGGCTGTCGACTGGCCGCCGGAGATGATCCGCGAGGTCAGCTACGGGCCTTTGGCAGCAATTGGCGAGGGTGCCCGTCGTACCTGGACCATGAGCGTCCTGACGCTGGATTCACTGAAGAAAATGCTCTTCGGCGAGCTCTCGGTAAAAAACTTGAGTGGACCGATAACCATTGCTAAAGTGGCGGGCGCTTCTGCCCAGTCGGGCGTCGCTGATTTCCTGAATTTCCTTGCTTATCTGAGTATTAGCCTGGGGGTTCTGAATTTGCTGCCCATTCCTGTACTGGATGGGGGGCATTTGTTGTTTTATCTGATCGAGTGGGCGCGTGGTCGTCCCTTGTCGGATCGGGTGCAAGGTTGGGGGATACAGATCGGTATCAGTTTGGTGGTCGGGGTGATGTTGCTTGCTCTGGTCAACGATCTGGGTCGACTGTAACGCTTCGCTGAATTGCGAATCTGCCGCATTTTGCGGCAGTTTGTTTATTGCCAGTTGGAATAAGAAAGGACTTCATGAAACGTCTGCTGCTAACTGCGGTTCTCACCGTATTGATGATCGCCGAAGTTCACGCCGAGTCCTTCACTATCTCTGATATTCGCGTCAATGGCCTCCAGCGGGTCTCCGCGGGTAGCGTCTTTGGTGCCTTGCCGTTGAACGTCGGCGAGCAGGCGGATGATCGTCGCCTGGTGGAATCCACTCGTGCGTTGTTCAAAACCGGTTTCTTTCAAGATATCCAGCTGGGCCGCGAAGGCAACGTTCTGGTGATCACCGTCGTCGAACGTCCCTCGGTCGCCAGCATCGAGATCGAAGGCAACAAGGCGATCTCCACCGAAGACCTGATGAAAGGCCTCAAGCAATCCGGTCTGGCCGAAGGCGAGATCTTCCAGCGCGCGACCCTCGAAGGCGTGCGTAACGAGCTGCAACGTCAATACGTTGCACAAGGTCGTTACTCGGCTACCGTCGATACCGAAGTGGTCTCGCAGCCGCGCAACCGTGTCGGCCTGAAAGTGAAGATCAATGAAGGCACCGTTGCTGCCATTCAGCACATCAACGTGGTTGGCAACACGGTTTTCCCCGAAGAAGACCTGACCGACCTGTTCGAACTGAAAACCACCAACTGGCTGTCGTTCTTCAAGAACGATGACAAGTACGCCCGTGAAAAACTGTCCGGTGACCTGGAGCGTCTGCGTTCCTACTACCTGGACCGCGGCTATATCAACATGGATATCGCTTCGACCCAGGTGTCCATCACCCCGGACAAGAAGCACGTCTACATCACCGTCAACGTCAACGAAGGCGAGAAGTACACCGTTCGTGACGTCAAACTCAGCGGTGACCTGAAGGTTCCTGAAGACCAGGTCAAGTCGCTGTTGCTGGTGCAGAAAGGCCAGGTGTTCTCGCGCAAGCTGATGACCACCACCTCCGAACTGATCACCCGTCGTCTGGGTAACGAGGGTTACACCTTCGCCAACGTCAACGGCGTACCGCAACCGCACGACGAAGATCACACCGTCGATATCCTGTTTGCTGTCGATCCAGGCAAGCGTGCCTACGTCAATCGCATCAATTTCCGTGGCAACACCAAGTCCGAGGACGAAGTGCTGCGTCGTGAAATGCGTCAAATGGAAGGTGGCTGGGCTTCGACCTACCTGATCGACCAGTCCAAGACCCGTCTGGAGCGTCTGGGCTTCTTTAAAGAAGTCAACGTCGAAACCCCGGCCGTGCCAGGTGTCGACGACCAGGTTGACGTGAACTACAGCGTTGAAGAGCAGGCTTCCGGTTCGATCACCGCCAGCGTCGGTTTCGCCCAGAGCGCCGGTCTGATCCTCGGTGGTTCGATCACCCAGAACAACTTCCTCGGTACCGGTAACCGCGTCAGCGTCGGCCTGACCCGCAGCGAATACCAGAGCCGCTACAACTTCGGCTACGTTGACCCCTACTGGACCGCCGATGGCGTGAGCCTGGGTTACAACGCGTTCTACCGTACCACCGACTACAAAGACCTCGACGTCGATGTGGCGAGCTATGCGGTAGACAGCCTGGGCGCCGGCGTGAACGTGGGCTACCCGATCAGCGAGACTTCGCGTCTGACCTTTGGTCTGTCCGTTCAACAGGACGAGATCAAGACCGGTACCTACACCGTTGACGAGATTTTCGACTTCGTTAACAGGGAAGGCGACAAGTACCTGAACTTCAAGGCCTCGGCCGGCTGGTCCGAGTCCACCTTGAACAAAGGTGTACTGCCGACCCGTGGTCGCTCCCAGAGCCTGACGCTGGAAACTACCGTTCCAGGCAGCGATCTGTCGTTCTTCAAGCTCGATTACCGCGGTCAGCTGTTTCAGCCGATCAGCGATAACTACACTCTGCGCCTGCACACTGAACTGGGCTATGGCGACGGTTACGGTTCGACCGACGGCTTGCCGTTCTATGAAAACTACTATGCTGGTGGTTTCAACTCGGTGCGTGGCTTCAAGGACAGCACCCTTGGCCCGCGAAGCACGCCAAGTACGGGGAGTAACCCGGGCACGGCGAGAGACCCGGACCAGGATCCGCTGCCGTTCGGTGGTAACGTCCTGATCCAGGGCGGTGTCGAGGTTCTGTTCCCGCTCCCGTTCGTCAAGGATCAGCGTTCGCTGCGTACTTCGGTATTCTGGGATGTCGGTAACGTGTTCGACTCCAAGTGTTCCGATACTACGAACGCCAACGGTACGAAGTCGAATACCCAATGCAACGACATCAGTCTTAGCAACATGGCCAGCTCCGTCGGTGTCGGCGTGACCTGGGTCACCGCACTGGGTCCGCTGAGTTTTGCACTGGCTATGCCGATCAAGAAACCGGATGACGCTGAAACTCAAGTGTTCCAATTCTCCCTCGGTCAGACGTTCTAAGCGTTTGACCCAAGATAACGACAATGGATTTTGTAGGAGTGCATCGTGCGTAAGTTGACTCAATTGGTTCTCCTGGCCTCCGTACTGGTGGCAGGCCCGGCATTTGCCGACATGAAAATCGCCGTTCTGAACTATCAGATGGCGCTGCTGGAATCCGACGCGGCCAAGAAGTACGCCGTGGATGCCGAGAAGAAATTCGGCCCTCAACTGACCAAGCTCAAGACCCTGGAAAGCAGCGCCAAGGGCATTCAGGATCGCCTGATGGCCGGTGGCGACAAGATGCAGCAAGGCGAGCGCGAGCGTCTGGAGCTTGAGTTCAAGCAAAAGGCTCGTGACTTCCAGTTCCAGTCCAAGGAACTGAACGAAGCCAAGGCCGTTGCCGACCGCGAAATGCTCAAGCAACTGAAGCCGAAGCTGGATAGCGCAGTGGAAGAAGTCATCAAGAAAGGTGGTTTTGACCTGGTGTTCGAGCGTGGCGCAGTGATCGATGTCAAACCTCAGTACGACATCACGCGCCAGGTTATCGAGCGCATGAATCAGCTGAAGTAACCCATGACCGTGACTATCAAGCTCGGCCAGTTGGCCGAGTTCCTCGGCGCCACCCTGAGTGGCGACCCCGAGAAGCAAATCACTGGGCTAGCCACCTTGCAGGAGGCTGGCCCAGCTCAGTTGAGCTTTCTGGCAAACCCCCAATACCGTAAATACCTGGCAGGCTCGCAAGCCGCAGCCCTGTTGCTCAAGGCTGCCGACGCGGAAGGTTATGCCGGTGATGCGTTGGTGGTGCCGGATCCTTACCTGGCTTACGCGCGCATTTCCCATCTGTTCGATCCAAAGCCCAAGGCAACTGCCGGCGTTCATCCAACAGCGGTGATTGCCGAGGATGCCGTGGTTGATCCGAGTGCCAGTGTCGGTCCCTTCGTGGTGATCGAAGCCGGGGCTCGAATCGGTGCAGGCGTGACACTCGGCGCGCATTGCGTTGTCGGTGCCCGCAGCGAAATCGGCGAGGGCGGCTGGCTGGCCCCGCGGGTCACGCTGTATCACGATGTGCGGATCGGCAAGCGTGTGGTGATCCAGTCCGGTGCTGTGCTCGGCGGTGAAGGCTTCGGCTTTGCCAACGAGAAGGGCATCTGGCAAAAGATCGCCCAGATCGGTGGCGTGACCATCGGCGACGATGTGGAGATCGGCGTGAATACCGCCATCGACCGCGGTGCGTTGGCCGATACCGTGATCGGCAATGGCGTGAAGCTCGACAACCAGATTCAGATCGCCCACAACGTGCAGGTCGGTGACCACACCGCCATGGCGGCGTGCGTGGGGATTTCCGGCAGCACCAAAATCGGCAAGCACTGCATGCTCGCCGGCGGTGTTGGCCTGGTAGGGCACATCGATATTTGCGACAACGTATTCCTGACCGGGATGACCATGGTGACCCACTCGATTACCGAGCCGGGTGCCTATTCTTCCGGCACAGCTATGCAACCTGCGGCCGAATGGCGCAAAAGCGCGGCCCGTATTCGTCAGCTCGATGACATCGCGCGACGTTTGAAACAGCTGGAAAAGCGGTCCGGGGAAGTGACCCCCGACGGTAATGCTTCATCTGAAGGCTGATACCATTTCCATATCAAGTGTGCACAGCCTCTGGACTGCCTCCTTGATTTGCTAGAGGAGTGCGCGTCAGTCGCGCTCCCAATCTTTACATAGGCTTCCCCCCGAAATGATGGACATCAACGAGATTCGCGAATACCTGCCTCACCGTTACCCGTTCCTGCTGGTGGACCGGGTAGTGGAGCTGGATACGGAAGGCAAGCGCATTCGCGCCTACAAGAATGTCAGCATCAATGAACCGTTCTTCAATGGTCACTTCCCTGCGCACCCGATCATGCCGGGCGTGCTGATCATCGAAGCCATGGCTCAGGCTGCCGGGATCCTCGGTTTCAAGATGCTTGACGTGAAACCGGCCGACGGCACCCTTTACTACTTCGTCGGTTCCGACAAGCTGCGCTTCCGCCAGCCGGTGCTGCCGGGTGATCAGTTGATCCTTGAAGCCAAGTTCATCAGCTGCAAGCGTCAGATCTGGAAGTTCGAATGCCAGGCTTCGGTCGATGGTAAACCGGTCTGCTCGGCTGAAATCATTTGTGCGGAACGCAAGCTATGAGTTTGATTGACCCTCGCGCAATCATCGATCCGTCGGCCGTCCTGGCTGATGGCGTCGAGGTCGGCCCGTGGTCGATCATCGGTGCAGGTGTGGAAATCGGCGAGGGAACGGTCATCGGGCCACACGTGATCCTCAAAGGTCCGACCCGTATCGGCAGGCACAATCGCATCTACCAGTTTTCCTCTGTAGGCGAAGACACGCCGGACCTGAAATACAAGGGCGAAGAAACGCGCCTGGTGATCGGTGACCATAATGTCATCCGTGAAGGCGTGACGATTCACCGTGGCACCGTGCAGGATCGTTCCGAAACGACCTTGGGTGATCACAACCTGATCATGGCCTATGCCCACATCGGACATGACAGCGTCATCGGCAACCACTGCATCCTGGTCAACAACACCGCGTTGGCCGGCCATGTGCACGTTGATGACTGGGCGATCCTGTCCGGTTTCACCCTGGTGCATCAGTATTGCCACATTGGCGCCCACAGCTTTTCCGGCATGGGCACGGCCATCGGCAAGGACGTTCCGGCGTTCGTCACTGTATTTGGCAACCCGGCCGAAGCGCGCAGCATGAACTTCGAGGGCATGCGCCGTCGCGGTTTCAGCGAAGACGCCATTCACGCCCTGCGCCGTGCATACAAAACGGTGTATCGCCAGGGACTGACCGTCGAGCAGGCGCTGGCCGAACTCGCCGAACCGTCCGCCCAGTTCCCGGAAGTCGCGGTGTTCCGTGACTCCATTCAGTCGTCGTCTCGCGGCATCACCCGCTGATCATGGCCAATCTTCGTATTGCGCTGGTGGCGGGGGAGGCTTCCGGTGACATTCTGGGCGCCGGTCTCATGCGTGCGCTCAAGGCACAGCATCCCGCGGTGGAGTTCATCGGTGTCGGCGGTCCGCTGATGCAGGCCGAAGGCCTGACTTCCTATTTTCCGATGGAGCGTCTGTCGGTCATGGGGCTGGTGGAGGTCCTGGGGCGGTTGCGTGAGCTGCTCAAGCGCCGCAAGGACCTGATTGCTACCCTGATTGCCGAGAAGCCAGACGTATTCATCGGTATCGACGCGCCGGACTTCAACCTCAATATCGAACTCAAGCTACGTCAGGCCGGAATCAAGACCGTGCATTACGTCAGCCCGTCGGTGTGGGCGTGGCGGCAGAAGCGGGTCCTGAAGATCCGCGAAGGCTGCGACCTGATGCTTACGCTGCTGCCGTTCGAAGCCAGATTCTACGAAGAGAAGGGCGTACCGGTGCGGTTCGTCGGCCATACGCTGGCCGACACCATTCCGCTGGAGGCTGATCGCTCTGCTGCGCGCGCCGAACTCGGTCTGCCGGATGGTCCGCTGGTGGCTTTGATGCCCGGCAGCCGGGGCGGTGAAGTCAGTCGTCTGGGGGCGCTGTTCCTCGATACTGCCCAGCGCGTGCGGGCCATGCGCCCAGGCGTGCGTTTCGTCATACCGTGCGCCAACCCCGAGCGTCGTGCCCAGCTCGAAGAGCTGCTGGCCGGCCGCGACCTGCCGGTGACCCTGCTCGATGGCAAATCCCATCTGGCGCTGGCGGCGTGCAATGCGGTCCTGATCGCGTCGGGTACGGCAACCCTTGAAGCGCTGTTGTACAAGCGCCCGATGGTCGTGGCCTACCGTCTTGCTCCGCTGACGTTCTGGATTCTCAAACGCATGGTCAAGAGCCCGTACGTGTCCCTGCCGAACCTGTTGGCCCAGCGATTGCTGGTCCCGGAATTGTTGCAGGATGATGCCACGGTCGAGGCGCTTGCCCAGACCCTGTCGCCGTTGATCGACGGTGGCGAAGAGCAGACCCGCGGCTTCGACGAGATCCACCGCACCCTGCGCCTGGACGCTTCCAATCAGGCGGCTGACGCCGTTCTGAACCTGATCGGGCAAACACGATGAGCAAGACAAGCATGCAGATGGGCCTGGATTTCACCTTGGTCGCCGAAGTCGAAGAGCTGGTCGCCGGCGTCGATGAAGTCGGTCGCGGCCCGTTGTGCGGCGCGGTCGTTACGGCAGCGGTGATCCTCGATCCGAACCGTCCGATTCTCGGCCTCAACGATTCGAAGAAACTTACCGAAGCCAAGCGCGAAAAGCTCTACGACGAAATCTGCGAGAAGGCGCTGAGCTGGTGCATCGCCCGCGCCGAAGTCGAAGAAATCGACGAACTGAACATCCTTCACGCCACCATGCTGGCGATGCAGCGCGCGGTCGCTGGCCTGCATATCCAGCCGAAACTGGCAATGATCGACGGCAACCGCTGCCCGAAACTGCCGATGCGTTCCGAAGCGGTGGTGCAGGGCGACGGCAAGGTACCGGCAATTGCAGCAGCGTCGATTCTGGCCAAGGTCAGCCGTGACCGCGAGATGGCAGCGTTTGAGTTGATCTACCCGGGTTACGGCATCGGCGGCCACAAAGGCTACCCGACGCCCGTTCATCTGGAAGCATTGGCGCGCCTCGGACCGACGCCGATTCACCGGCGTTCTTTTGCCCCGGTTCGGCAGGCTTATGAAGCACTGGAAGGTCTCGCGCAGGTTTAGCGGCGAGGCTGATGTTTTGTTCGGGGCCCGGTACAATCCGGGCCTTGTTGTCTCTATGTAACTGGACAGGATCACTATGCCGGCTTCATTCGTTCATCTACGCCTGCACACTGAATACTCCCTGGTCGACGGGCTGGTGCGGATCAAACCGCTGGTCAAGGCCCTGACCGGCATGGGCATGCCGGCCGTTGCGGTGACCGACCAGAACAACATGTGTTCGCTGGTCAAATTCTATAAAAACGCCATGGGTGCCGGGATCAAGCCGATCTGCGGCGCCGACCTGTGGCTGTCGAACAAGGACCCGGACGGGCCGCTGAGCCGGATCAGCCTGCTGGTCATGAATGCCCAGGGCTATCGCAACCTGACCGAGCTGATTTCCCGTGGCTTCATCGACGGTCAGCGTAACGGCATGGTCATCATCGAGCGCGAGTGGGTCGCCGAGGCCAACGAAGGCCTGATCATGCTGTCCGCCGCGAAAGAAGGCGAGATCGGTATGGCCATGATCGGCGGCAACCCCGCCGAAGCCGAGGCGCTGGCCCGCGAATGGATGGCGGTGTTCCCGGATCGTTTCTATCTGGAAATTCAGCGTACCAACCGTCCGAACGACGAAGAACAGTTGCACGGTGCCGTGGCCCTTGCCGACAAGCTCGGCGCGCCGTTGGTAGCTACGAACGACGTACGCTTCATCAAGCAGGAAGACTTCGCCGCTCACGAAACCCGTGTCTGCATCGGTGAGGGCCGGGCCCTCGACGACCCACGGCGATCCAAGAACTACAGCGACCAGCAGTACCTGAAAAGCGCCGAGGAAATGGCCGAGCTGTTCAGCGACCTGCCCGATGCGATCGAGAACACCGTCGAGATCGCCAAGCGCTGCAACATCGACGTGAAGCTGGGCAAGCACTTCCTGCCCGACTATCCAATTCCCGATGGCATGACCATTGACGAATATTTCCGCAAGGTCTCGTTCGATGGTCTGGAAGAGCGCCTCAGCGTGCTGCTGCCCAAGGACACCACCGAGGACTACGAGGCCAAGCGTCAGGTCTACGTCGACCGGCTGAATTTCGAGCTGGATATCATCATCCAGATGGGGTTCCCCGGTTACTTCCTGATCGTGATGGACTTTATCCAGTGGGCCAAGAACAACGGTGTTCCGGTGGGCCCAGGCCGGGGGTCGGGTGCCGGATCGCTGGTGGCCTATGTGCAGAAGATCACCGACCTCGATCCGCTGGAATATGACCTGCTGTTCGAACGTTTCCTCAACCCGGAACGGGTATCGATGCCCGACTTCGACGTCGACTTCTGCATGGACGGTCGCGACCGGGTAATCGATTACGTGGCCGAAAAATACGGCCGTAACGCCGTAAGCCAGATCATCACCTTCGGTTCCATGGCCGCTAAAGCTGTGGTGCGCGACGTGGCGCGGGCCCAGGGCAAGTCGTTCGGCCTGGCGGATCGCCTGTCGAAGATGATTCCGTTCGAAGTCGGCATGACCCTGGAAAAAGCCTACGAGCAGGAAGAAATCCTGCGCGACTTCATTAAGGTCGATGAAGAAGCGGCGGAAATCTGGGAAATGGCGCGCAAGCTCGAAGGCGTGGTGCGTAACGTCGGTAAACACGCCGGTGGTGTGGTGATCGCGCCGACCAAGCTGACCGACTTCTCGCCGATCTATTGCGACGAGGCCGGCGACGGTCTGGTGACCCAGTTCGACAAGGACGACGTCGAGGCCGCCGGTCTGGTGAAGTTCGACTTCCTCGGCCTGCGGACCCTGACGATCATCGACTGGGCGCTGAAAACCATCAACCGCGACCGCGCCAAGGTCAACGAGCCGCCCCTGGACATCGCGTTCATCCCGCTGGATGACAAGCCGACCTATCAGCTGCTGCAAAAAGCTGAAACCACGGCGGTGTTCCAGCTTGAATCCCGCGGCATGAAAGAGCTGATCAAAAAGCTCAAGCCCGACTGCCTCGAAGACTTGATCGCACTGGTGGCCCTGTTCCGTCCGGGCCCGCTGCAGTCCGGCATGGTGGATGACTTCATCAACCGTAAGCACGGTCGCGCAGAACTTGCTTATCCGCACCCGGATTACCAGTACGAAGGTTTGCAGCCGGTACTGGCGCCGACCTACGGCATCATCCTGTATCAGGAACAGGTGATGCAGATCGCCCAGGTCATGGCCGGTTACACCCTCGGTGGTGCGGACATGCTGCGTCGGGCGATGGGCAAGAAGAAACCCGAGGAAATGGCCAAGCAGCGCGGCGGTTTCATTGAGGGTTGTGCGTCGAACAATATCGACGCGGATCTGGCCGGTAACATTTTCGACCTGGTGGAAAAATTCGCCGGTTACGGCTTCAACAAATCCCACTCCGCCGCCTACGGCCTGGTGTCGTACCAGACTGCCTGGCTGAAAGCCCACTACCCGGCGCCGTTCATGGCCGCGGTACTGTCGGCGGATATGCACAACACCGACAAGGTTGTGACCTTGATCGAGGAAGTGCGCACGATGAAGCTGCGCCTCGACGCGCCGGACGTGAACACCTCTGAGTTCAAGTTTACGGTGAACGACGAAGGCCGCATCGTGTACGGCCTGGGCGCGATCAAAGGCGTCGGCGAAGGCCCGGTGGAAGCGATCACCGAAGCCCGTCAGGCCGGTCCGTTCAAGGATTTGTTCGACTTCTGCGCCCGGGTCGACCTCAAGCGCATCAACAAGCGCACGCTGGACGGTCTGATCCGCAGCGGCGCGCTGGATCGCCTCGGCCCGTACTTCCATGACGAGCAAAAGGCTTATCAGGCCAACATCGACCGCAACCGCGCCGTGCTGCTGGCGGCGATGGAGGAGGCGATCAAGTCGGCCGAGCAGACCGCACGCACCCGTGACAGCGGCCACGCCGACCTGTTTGGCGGGCTGTTCGTCGAGGAAGACGCGGACGTTTACGCGATCCACCGCAAGGCGAAGGAGCTGACGCTCAAGGAGCGCCTCAAAGGTGAAAAAGACACCTTGGGCCTGTACCTGACCGGTCACCCGATTGACGAGTACGAAGGTGAGATCCGCCGTTTCGCCCGTCAGCGCATCATCGACCTGAAACCGGCCCGGGATACCCAGACCGTGGCGGGGATGATCATTGCCCTGCGGGTGATGAAGAACAAAAAGGGCGACAAGATGGGGTTCATCACCCTCGATGATCGCTCCGGACGGATCGAGGCGTCGCTGTTCGCCGATGCGTTCCACTCCGCGCAATCGCTGCTTCAGACCGATGCGATGGTGGTGGTCGAGGGCGAGGTCAGCAACGATGACTTCTCCGGTGGTCTGCGGCTGCGGGTCAAGCGGGTGATGAGCATGGAAGATGCGCGTACCAACCTGGCCGAAAGCCTGCGCCTGAAGTTGCAAACCCAGGATCTGAAAGGCGATCAGCTACGCTGGTTGGGTGATTTGCTCAAGCGTCATCGCGGGGCGTGCCCGATCACCATGGAGTACACCAGTCCCGATGCGAAGACCTTGCTGCAGTTTGGCGAGACCTGGCGGATCGACCCGGCGGATGCCTTGATTCAAGCCCTGCGTGACCAGTTCGGGCGAGACAACGTCTTCCTCCAATACCGTTGACCGGGAGGTGCTATCAAAGCGCCTGCCCACAACCTGAATTTTTAATCTCGACCTCAGCGCGCCTCTCCCTTAAGGTAGGGCGCGAATAGACAACCGGCCGGCCCAAGCTCATTTGGGACACGACCCAAGACGGACGCCTATGAACCCGAATTTTCTAGATTTCGAACAGCCGATCGCCGACCTGCAAGCCAAGATCGAAGAGTTGCGCTTGGTCGGTAATGACAATTCGCTGAATATCGGCGATGAGATCTCCCGCCTGCAGGACAAGAGCAAGACGCTGACCGAAGACATTTTCGGCAAGCTGACCAGCTGGCAGATCGCTCGTCTGGCGCGTCACCCGAAACGTCCTTACACCCTGGACTACATCGAGCACATCTTCACCGAGTTCGACGAACTGCACGGTGACCGTCACTTCTCCGACGACGCGGCCATTGTGGGCGGCGTGGCACGTCTGGAAGACCAGCCAGTGATGGTGATCGGTCACCAGAAGGGCCGTGAAGTGCGTGAAAAGGTACGCCGCAACTTCGGCATGCCGCGTCCGGAAGGCTACCGCAAGGCTTGCCGCCTGATGGAAATGGCCGAACGTTTCAAGATGCCGATCCTGACCTTCATCGACACCCCGGGCGCCTACCCTGGCATCGACGCCGAAGAGCGCAACCAGAGCGAAGCGATCGCCTGGAACCTGCGCGTCATGGCTCGCCTGAAAACCCCGATCATCGCCACCGTGATTGGTGAAGGTGGTTCCGGCGGTGCACTGGCGATCGGCGTGTGCGATCAGTTGAACATGCTGCAGTACTCGACCTACGCGGTGATCTCGCCGGAAGGTTGCGCGTCGATTCTGTGGAAAACCGCAGAGAAAGCGCCGGATGCTGCTGAAGCGATGGGCATCACCGCCGAGCGTCTGAAAGGCCTGGGCATCGTCGACAAGGTGATCGGCGAGCCTCTGGGTGGCGCTCACCGCGATCCGGCTGCGGCCGCTGCCTCGATCCGCGCCGAGCTGAGCTCGCAACTGGCGATGCTGAAGAAGTTCGACAACGAAGCGCTGCTCAAGCGTCGTTACGATCGTCTGATGAGCTACGGCCTCTAAGTCGAGCCGTTTCGGCCAACGATGCAAAACACTGTGGGAGCGGGCTTGCCCGCGAATGCGATGTAACATCCAACGACTGTGTTGGCTGTTTCAGCGCTTTCGCGAGCAAGCCCGCTCCCACATTTGGTTTGTGAAAAGGTAGAAAAATGGGTCAGCCCTCGATTGATTTGCCTTCCAGGCTTCTGCGCAATCTCAAGCCCTGGCTCGGCGCTTCCCATTGGCGCATCGCCTTCTCCGGTGGCCTCGATTCCACCGTTCTGCTGCACCTCCTCGCCAATCTTGCCAAAACCCATTCCCTTCCCGCGCTAAGTGCCATCCATGTCCATCACGGCCTTCAGACTGTGGCCGACGCGTGGCCGGCGCATTGTCAGGCTGTCTGCGATGAACTGGCGGTGCCGTTGCAAGTGGTGCATGTGCAGGTGCAGCCGGGGGCGAGTCTGGAGCGGGCGGCGCGGGATGCGCGCTATGCAGCGTTCATAGCGGCGACTCAGGCCAGTGATGTGCTGCTGACCGGGCAGCATCGCGATGATCAGGCTGAAACGCTGTTGTTTCGCCTGTTGCGTGGCGCTGGCGTGCGTGGGTTGTCCGGTATGCCAGTTCAGCGCGTGCTGGGGCAGGGCAGTCTGGTTCGGCCGTTACTCGATGTTACGCGGGCCGAGCTGGAAGCCTATGCGCACGACCATGGTCTGCGTTGGATTGAGGACCCTTCCAATCAGGATCGACAGTTCTCGCGCAACTATCTGCGCCATCAGGTCATGCCGTTGCTGACCGGCCGCTGGCCTCAGGCTCACGCCAGCATGGCCCGCAGTGCGGCGCATCTGCGTGAGGCGCAAGGTTTGCTCGATGAGCTGGCTCAAATCGATCTGGCTCAAGCAAGCTTGCCCGCCGAGTTCGAATGGTCGGGATTGCCATCATTGGAGTTTGCGGCCATCGCGGGGTTGTCCGATGCCCGTCAGCGAAACGCACTCAGTCACTGGCTTGAACCTTTGACCCGACTGCCGGATACCGACCATTGGTCGGGTTGGGCGGACCTGCGCGATGCCGGCAACGATGCCTCGCCGATCTGGCGTCTGGCGGATGGCGAGTTGCATCGAAGCGCCGGTCGCTTGTGGTGGCTCAGCGGGCAATGGCTACGCGCACCGGTGGTCAGCGGCGACTGGCACGAGCCGTCGCTGGCGCTACGCTTGCCCGATAACGGACGTGTCATGTTCATCGGCCAGACTCCCGCCGGGCCGCTGCAAATCCGCTATCGGCAGGGCGGCGAGGTGATGCATCTGGCGGATCGCGGTCATCGTGATCTCAAGCGCCTGCTCAATGAGCGCGCGGTGCCGGGCTTCGTGCGTGGCAGATTGCCGCTGCTGTTTCGCGGTGAAGAATTGCTCGCCGTGGCGAACCTGCCGGGGCTCGACGGCAATGCGCTGGAAGGCTGGCGATTGCATTGGCAGCCTTCGGACGAAGATCAAGGTTTGAGATGAAGGGGGCATTCCGGTAGACTACGCTCCCTTCTTGATACAACTTCTGTGGATTCGCCTGAATTGCAGGAGTTGCCGATTACCAAGCAGTCTTTGCTGGGCGATTCCAAAAAATGTGTAGCGAGCAACGTACCGGTGTTTTCACTTCCGGTCTGTCCCAACGCGGCGGTTTTTTTGAAAGGTGCACTGTGATTAATGCAGGTGATCGGGGGCTTCGGCCTTCCTTCGCTTTCCCCGGCGGCTCGGACCGCTTTAACGCAGACTTCTAGGGTTTTTCATGACGCGCTACATATTCGTCACGGGCGGTGTTGTTTCTTCTTTGGGGAAAGGCATTGCATCGGCTTCATTGGCGGCCATCCTGGAGGCGCGGGGGCTTAAGGTCACCATGCTGAAGCTGGATCCGTACATCAACGTCGACCCGGGCACCATGAGCCCGTTCCAGCACGGTGAAGTGTTCGTCACCCACGACGGCGCCGAGACCGACCTGGACCTGGGCCACTACGAGCGGTTCATCCGCACGACCATGACCCAGAACAACAACTTCACCACCGGCCGTGTCTACGAACACGTGCTGCGCAAAGAGCGCCGTGGTGACTACCTGGGTGCAACCATCCAGGTGATTCCGCACATCACCGACGAAATCAAGCGTCGCATCATCAAGGGCGCCGGCGATGCCGACGTGGCCCTGGTGGAAATCGGTGGCACCGTTGGCGACATCGAATCGCAACCGTTCCTCGAAGCCATCCGCCAGCTGCGTGTGGAAGTCGGTTCCAAGCGCGCGATGCTGATGCACCTGACCCTGGTTCCGTATATCGCCACCGCAGGCGAAACCAAGACCAAGCCGACCCAGCACTCCGTGAAGGAACTGCGTTCGATCGGCCTGCAGCCAGACGTTCTGATCTGCCGTTCCGACCATCCGGTGGATGTGTCGTCGCGTCGCAAGATCGCGCTGTTCACCAACGTTGAAGAGCGTGCGGTGATCTCCCTGGAAGACGTCGACACCATCTACAAGATCCCGGCCGTGCTGCACGCTCAGGGTCTGGACGATTTCGTCGTCGAGCGTTTCGGTCTGCAATGCAATGGCGCCGACCTGTCCGAGTGGGAAAAGGTCGTTGATGCCAAGCTCAATCCAGAGCACGAAGTCACCATCGCGATGGTCGGCAAGTACATGGAGCTGCTGGACGCCTACAAGTCGCTGATCGAAGCGATGAGTCACGCCGGCATCACCAACCGTACCAAGGTCAACCTGCGCTACATCGATTCCGAAGACATCGAGAACCAGGGCACCGCGCTGCTGGAAGGCGTCGACGCGATCCTCGTACCGGGCGGCTTCGGTCTGCGTGGCGTGGAAGGCAAGATCACTGCCGTTCAATACGCTCGCGAAAACAAGGTTCCATACCTGGGGATCTGCCTGGGCATGCAAGTGGCGGTCATCGAGTTCGCCCGTAACGTGCTGGGCTGGAAAGACGCCAACTCCACCGAATTCGATCGTGCCAGCGGCCATCCGGTTGTCGGTCTGATCACCGAGTGGGAAGACGCTACCGGTGCAGTCGAAACCCGTACCGAAGCGTCCGATCTGGGCGGCACCATGCGCCTCGGCGCTCAGGAATGCCTGCTCGAAGCCGGCTCCAAGGTGCACGACTGCTACGGCAAGGATGTGATTGTCGAGCGTCACCGTCACCGTTACGAAGTGAACAACAACCTGCTGCCGCAAATCATCGAGGCTGGCCTGAAAATCTCCGGTCGCTCTTCCGATGCTGCGCTGGTTGAAGTGGTCGAAGCTCCGGATCATCCATGGTTCGTCGCTTGCCAGTTCCACCCAGAGTTCACCTCGACGCCACGCGATGGCCATCCGCTGTTCAGCGGCTTCGTCAAAGCGGCATTGGCTCAACACCAGAAGAAGGCGTAACCCCGATGGCACAGAAGATCATCCGCGTCGGCGACATCGAGATTGCCAACGACAAACCCATGGTGCTGTTCGGCGGCATGAACGTGCTGGAAAGCCGTGACATGGCCATGCAGGTTTGCGAAGAGTACGTGAAGGTCACCGAAAAACTCGGCATCCCTTACGTGTTCAAGGCCAGCTTCGACAAGGCCAACCGTTCTTCTGTGACCTCTTATCGCGGTCCTGGCCTGGAAGAGGGCATGCGCATCTTCCAGGACATCAAACAAGCCTTCGGCGTGCCGATCATCACCGACGTCCACGAGCCTGACCAGGCCGCGGTCGTCGCCGAGGTCTGCGACATCATCCAGCTGCCGGCCTTCCTGTCGCGCCAGACCGATCTGGTCGTCGCGATGGCCAAGACCAACGCTGTGATCAACATCAAGAAAGCCCAGTTCCTCGCGCCTCAGGAAATGAAACACATCCTGAACAAGTGCGTGGAAGCGGGTAACGATCAGTTGATCCTCTGCGAGCGCGGTTCGAGCTTCGGCTACAACAACCTCGTGGTCGACATGCTCGGCTTCGGCATCATGAAGCAGTTCGAGTACCCGGTATTCTTCGACGTGACCCATTCGCTGCAAATGCCTGGCGGTCGTTCCGACTCTGCCGGCGGTCGCCGCGCCCAGGTCACCGACCTGGCCAAGGCTGGCATGAGCCAGTCGCTGGCGGGCCTGTTCCTCGAAGCGCACCCGGATCCGGACAACGCCAAATGCGACGGCCCTTGCGCCTTGCGTCTGGACAAACTGGAGCCATTCCTGGCCCAGCTCAAAGCCCTGGACGAACTGGTGAAGAGTTTTCCGACGGTAGAAACCGCGTAAACCTCAATTCTCCGGTAAAGTACCGCACGATTTGTCGCTCATGCCCTCGGGTATGAGCGTTGTCGTCTGCAAGCTGCCCGCTGCACACCACTTGCCGACGGTAAAAAGATTTCCTCTAGCTGCGTCGTTTTCGTCAACTTTGGAGTGTTTACAACAATGGCAAAAATCGTCGACATCAAAGGTCGTGAAGTTCTCGACTCCCGTGGCAATCCCACCGTGGAAGCGGACGTGCTTCTCGACAACGGCATCATCGGCAGCGCTTGCGCGCCGTCCGGTGCATCCACTGGCTCGCGTGAAGCGCTCGAGCTGCGTGATGGCGACAAGAGCCGTTACCTGGGCAAGGGCGTGCTCAAGGCGGTAGCCAACATCAACGGTCCGATCCGCGATCTGCTGCTGGGCACCGACCCAAGCGACCAGAAAGCTCTGGATCACGCGATGATCAAGCTGGACGGTACTGAAAACAAAGCGACCCTGGGCGCCAACGCCATCCTCGCCGTTTCTCTGGCTGCGGCCAAGGCGGCTGCACAGGATCAGGATCTGCCGCTGTACGCTCACATCGCCAACCTGAACGGCACCCCGGGTGTGTACTCGATGCCGGTTCCGATGATGAACATCATCAACGGTGGCGAACACGCCGACAACAACGTCGACATCCAGGAATTCATGGTTCAGCCGGTTGGCGCCAAGTCTTTCTCGGAAGGTCTGCGCATGGGCACCGAGATTTTCCATCACCTGAAAGCTGTTCTGAAGGCCCGTGGCCTGAGCACTGCTGTCGGTGACGAAGGCGGTTTCGCGCCGAACCTGGCTTCCAACGAAGACGCACTGAAAGTGATTTCCGAAGCAGTCGCCAACGCCGGTTACAAGCTGGGCACCGACGTGACCCTGGCTCTGGACTGCGCGGCCAGCGAGTTCTTCGAAGACGGCAAGTACAACCTGTCCGGCGAAGGCCAGGTGTTCACCGCTGAAGGTTTCGCCGACTACCTCAAAGGTCTGACCGAGCGTTACCCGATCATCTCGATCGAAGACGGTCTGGACGAGTCCGACTGGGCTGGCTGGAAGATCCTCACCGACAAGATCGGCGAGAAGACCCAACTGGTCGGCGACGACCTGTTCGTGACCAACACCAAGATCCTGAAAGAAGGCATCGATAAAAAGATCGCCAACTCGATCCTGATCAAGTTCAACCAGATCGGCACCCTGACCGAAACCCTGGAAGCCATCCAGATGGCCAAGGCAGCCGGTTACACCGCCGTGATCTCGCACCGTTCGGGCGAAACCGAAGATTCGACCATTGCCGACCTGGCTGTGGGTACTTCGGCTGGCCAGATCAAGACCGGTTCGCTGTGCCGTTCCGACCGCGTTTCCAAGTACAACCAACTGCTGCGTATCGAAGAGCAGTTGAATGGCAAGGCCAAGTACAACGGTCGTAGCGAGTTTCGCGGCTGAGCAGTAAATGTTAGAAAGACACCGGATTGTGTCGGAAAAGTCGTGACAGCGATGGATTTGCCACTAATCTGATGCCTTATATGCACAAGCCTGGATATTCCAGGCTTCGTGCTATCAGATGCTTCAAAGTTTTGGCGTGGCTGTCTTTTTTCACTGGATACCTGATATTCGATGCGCAGTCCTTACTGGTTGTTTCTCGTTTTGCTCTTGCTGCTGGCCGGTCTGCAGTACCGCCTGTGGGTGGGCAATGGCAGTCTGGCGCAAGTCGCCGAACTGAATCAGCAGATTGCTGATCAACACGCCGAGAACGAAGCCCTGCTGGAGCGCAACCGGGTGATGGACGCTGAAGTCAGCGAGTTGAAAAAAGGCATGGAGACCGTTGAAGAGCGGGCTCGTCACGAACTGGGCATGGTCAAGGACGGCGAAACCCTTTACCAGTTGGCCCAATGATCGATTCCCTGCCGGCCTTCTGGGCCGTGATTCCTGCCGCGGGCGTCGGTGCCCGTATGGCCGCGGACCGTCCCAAGCAATATCTGCAACTGGGCGGGCGCACAATTCTCGAACACAGCCTCGGCTGTTTCCTCGATCACCCGAGCCTCAAGGGCCTGGTGGTCAGTCTTGCCGTTGATGATCCTTATTGGCCGAACCTGGCCAGCGCCAGTGATCCGCGCATTCAACGGGTTGACGGTGGTGCCGAACGTTCCGGCTCGGTGCTCAACGCCTTGCTTCATCTGCATGCCCAAGGTGCCGACGACGAGGACTGGGTGCTGGTGCACGATGCGGCGCGGCCTAATCTGAGCCGTGACGATCTCGACAAACTGCTCGCTGAGCTGGCGAACGATTCGGTCGGCGGCCTGTTGGCCGTGCCGGCGAAGGACACTCTTAAGCGGGTCGACAAGCACGGTCGAGTGGTGGAAACCGTTGATCGCAGTGTGATCTGGCAAGCCTATACGCCGCAGATGTTCCGCCTCGGTGCACTGCACCGCGCGCTGGCAGACAGTCTGGTGGCGGATGCAGTGATCACCGATGAAGCCTCGGCGATGGAGTGGGCCGGCATGGCGCCACGCCTGATCGAAGGCCGTGCGGATAACCTGAAAGTCACCCGCCCCGAAGACCTCGAATGGTTGCGCCAGCGCTGGGCCAACCGTCGTTAAGCTCGATATTCCGGCCGCTCGGCCAAACCTTCCCTGAGAAAGTCCACCAGTTTGCGCACCTTCGGCGACAAGTGCCGCTGCTGTGGGTACAGCGCCCACACCGCCGTATTCGGCGGTTGATGCGCTTCCAAAAGCGAAACCAACGCACCGCTGTGCAGATGTTCCAGCACGTAATAGTCCGGCAACTGACACAGTCCGACGCCTTGTAGCGCCGCATCCAGCACCGCTTGCCCACTGTTGCAGCGCCAGTTTCCCTGCACCCGCTGGGAAAATTCCCGCCCATTTTGTTCAAGCTGCCAGATGTCCGAGCTGCCGATCAGGCAATTGTGCCGTCCCAGCTCCGACAAACTGTGTGGGCGCCCGTACCGTTCAAGGTAGGAAGGCGATGCGCACAGATACATGCGTCGAGGTGCCAGGCGGGTCGCCACCAAGCGGGAATCCTGAAGACGACCGAGGCGGATCGCCAGGTCCAGGCCTTCGTGCACCAGATCGAGTTGCCGGTTGGTCAGTT
This sequence comes from Pseudomonas paraglycinae, assembly GCF_021601625.1. Taxonomy (GTDB): domain Bacteria; phylum Pseudomonadota; class Gammaproteobacteria; order Pseudomonadales; family Pseudomonadaceae; genus Aquipseudomonas; species Aquipseudomonas paraglycinae. The sequence continues at coordinate 333,127 of NZ_BQHR01000002.1, forward strand.
CAATATCGATGCGCAGTTGCGGATAGTGCCCCATGAACCGGGTCACCAGCGGCACGATGAAGCGTTCGCCATAGGCCACGGCGCAGGTCATGCGCAGCATGCCTTTGGGTTCGCTGGTCAGGTCGCCGACTGCGCGCAGCGCTTCTTCGCGACCGTCCTGTAGACGCTGGCAATGTTGCAGAAAGGTCTGGCCGGCTTCGGTCAGGGTGACGCGCCGAGTACTGCGGTACAGCAGTCGCGTCTGCAAGCGCTCTTCCAGTCGTACGATTTGTCGACTGATGTGCGAGGAAGAAACGCCCAGGCGTTCGGCAGCCGCAGTGAACTGGCTGCATTCGGCAACGGCGACGAACTCGTCGATGCCTTCCCAGCGGTTTTCGGACATGGGGATTATCCCTGTATGGCAATAATGTTTTGCTTTTGCCAGGATTATTCATCAAGCAGCGCTGAACTACACTGACTGTCTGGTTTTTTATTCAATCGATTCACTGGAGAGTCAGCATGATCAAGTCGCGCGCCGCCGTTGCCTTCGAGGCCAAGAAGCCGCTGGAAATCGTAGAAGTCGATGTCGCCATGCCCAAGGCCGGTGAAGTGCTGCTGCGCGTGGTGGCTTCCGGGGTTTGCCACACTGACGCTTACACCCTGTCCGGCGCTGATCCGGAAGGTATCTTCCCGTCGATCCTCGGTCACGAAGGCGGTGCCATCGTCGAAGCGATCGGCGAAGGCGTGACCTCGGTGGCCGTCGGCGACCACGTGATTCCGCTGTACACCCCGGAATGCGGTCAGTGCAAATTCTGCAAGTCGGGCAAGACCAATCTGTGTCAGGCGATTCGCGCCACCCAGGGCAAGGGCCTGATGCCGGACGGCACTTCGCGCTTTTCCTACAAGGGCCAAACGATTTTCCACTACATGGGCACTTCGACGTTCTCCGAGTACACCGTGCTGCCGGAAATCTCCGTGGCCAAGATCTCCAAGGATGCCCCGCTGGAAAAGGTCTGCCTGCTCGGTTGCGGCGTGACCACCGGTATCGGTGCGGTGATCAACACCGCCAAGGTCAAACCGGGTGACACCGTGGCGATCTTCGGTCTCGGCGGCATCGGTCTGTCGGCCGTGATTGGTGCAGTGAAGGCCAAGGCCGCGCGCATCATCGCCATCGACATCAACCCGGCCAAGTTCGAAATCGCCAAACAATTGGGTGCTACCGACTGCGTGAACCCGAAAGACTTCGATCGTCCGATCCAGGAAGTGATCGTGGACATGACCGATGGCGGCGTCGACTTCTCTTTCGAATGCATCGGCAACGTGCAACTTATGCGCGCAGCCCTCGAGTGCTGCCATAAAGGCTGGGGCGAGTCGGTCATCATCGGTGTGGCCGGTGCCGGCCAGGAAATCTCCACCCGTCCGTTCCAGCTGGTGACCGGTCGCGTCTGGCGTGGTTCGGCGTTTGGTGGCGTGCGTGGTCGTACCGAATTGCCAAGCTACGTCGATATGGCGCAAAGCGGCGAAATCCCGCTGGATACTTTCATCACTCACACCATGGGCCTGGAAGATATCAACAAAGCTTTCGACCTGATGCACGAAGGCAAGAGCATCCGCACCGTCATTCATTTCTGATCAGTCGCGATGCCACGGCTGCCGATATGTAGCCGTGGCTGCGTAGGAGTCCTACATGAGTCTGGAAAACATCTCCTGTCAGAAAAGTTTCGGCGGTTGGCACAAGCGCTATCGCCATCGCTCCGAAGTGCTGGGCTGCGACATGGTGTTTGCCGTGTATCTGCCGCCGCAGGCAGAGCAGGGCGGCAAGTTGCCGGTGCTGTACTGGCTGTCGGGCCTGACCTGCACGGACGAGAACTTCATGCAGAAGGCCGGCGCGATGCGCATGGCGGCCGAACTCGGTCTGATCATCGTGGCGCCGGACACGAGCCCCCGTGGCCCCGACGTACCGGGTGATCCTGACGGGGCCTGGGATTTCGGCCTAGGTGCCGGGTTTTATCTGAATGCCACGCAGGAACCCTGGTCGCGGCACTATCGGATGCATGACTACGTTGTGCAGGAATTGCCTTCACTGGTTGAGGCGCATTTCCCGGCCTCGGACAAGCGCAGCATCAGTGGCCACTCCATGGGCGGCCACGGTGCATTGGTTTGTGCGTTGCGCAATCCGGGTCGTTACCAGTCGGTTTCGGCGTTTTCGCCAATCAACAATCCGATTGATTGCCCGTGGGGCCAGAAGGCATTCACCCGCTATCTGGGCGAAGACCGTTCGAAGTGGCGCGAGTGGGATGCCTGTGCACTGATCGCCGAAGCGGACGAGAAACTGCCACTGCTGGTCGATCAGGGTGACCGCGACGATTTCCTCGCCACCCAGCTCAAACCGGAAGCCCTGCAACAAGCGGCAAAACAAGCGGGCCACCCGCTGACGTTGCGCCTGCAACCGGGCTACGACCACAGCTATTTCTTCATCGCGAGCTTCATTGACGACCACTTGCAGCATCACGCACGCGCTCTAGGCGCCTAACGCCTGACAAAGCAGGTAGAATCACGCCCTGACAAAATTCGGGGCGTTTTTTTATGCGTATTGGCCACGGCTATGATGTGCACCGTTTCGCTGAAGGCGATTTCATTACTCTGGGCGGCGTGCGAATCGCACACGGCTTCGGGCTGCTCGCTCACTCCGATGGTGACGTCCTGCTGCATGCCTTGAGCGACGCCTTGCTCGGCGCGGCTGCGCTGGGTGATATCGGCAAGCATTTCCCGGATACCGACCCGCAATTCAAGGGCGCCGATAGCCGTGTGCTGCTGCGTCACGTGGTCAGTCTGATCCACGCCAAAGGCTGGAAGGTCGGCAACGTCGACAACACCATCGTTGCCCAGGCACCGAAAATGGCCCCCCATATCGAATCGATGCGCGCGCTGATTGCCGCGGATCTGCAAGTAGAACTGGATCAAGTGAACGTGAAAGCCACCACCACCGAGAAGCTCGGCTTCGTCGGTCGCGAAGAAGGCATCGCCGTGCATTCCGTTGCCTTGTTGCTGCGCGCATGAACGAACTGCAACTGCTCGGCCCGCGGGCCTATGGCGACGCCCTCGGCACCGCGGTACTCAAAGCCATCGCCGAAGATTTCCAGGTCGATGAAGTTCTCGACATTCCGTTCAGCGGTGACGGCGAGCACCTGTGGATCTGGGTGGAAAAGCGCGGTCTGAATACTGAAGAAGCCGCGCGCCGTATCGCCAAGGCCGCCGGTGTACCGCTGCGCACGGTGAGCTATGCCGGTCTGAAGGATCGTCAGGCGCTGACCCGTCAGTGGTTCAGCGTGCAACTCCCGGGCAAGGCCGATCCGGATCTGTCGGCGGCGGAAAACGACACGCTGAAAATCCTCAAGACCACCCGCCACAAACGCAAGCTGCAGCGCGGTGCGCATTCGGCCAACGGTTTCACGCTGCGCCTGACCCAGTTCAATGGCGACAAGGCCGCCATCGACGAGCGTCTGCAACTGATCGCCAAACAAGGTATCCCGAATTATTTCGGTGCCCAGCGTTTCGGCCATGACGGTGGCAACGTCGTCGATGCCCGTTCGTGGGCCGCGCGCAAGGCACTGCCGGAACAACGCAATGTGCGTTCGCGCCTGCTGTCGACCGCGCGCAGTTTTCTGTTCAATCAGGTGCTCGCAGCGCGGGTCGCCGATGGCACCTGGCAGCGTGCCCAGGTCGGCGATCTGCTGGCCTTCACCGACAGCCGCAGTTTTTTCCCGGCCGGTGAAGCCGAGTGCAGCGACCCGCGACTGGCCATCCTTGATCTGCATCCGACCGGTCCGCAGTGGGGCGAAGGTGACTCGCCGGCGGCCGGGGTTGTCCATGATCTGGAGCAGGGGATTGCCGCACGCGAGGCGGATCTGCGCGATTGGTTGATTAATGCCGGTATGAGCCACGAACGTCGCATCCTGCGGCTGCCCATTGGCGGGTTGACGTGGCATTATCCCGAGCCTGACATTCTGCAACTGGAATTCGTCCTCCCGGCCGGATGCTTCGCCACCGTATTGGTGCGCGAACTCGTTGATCTGGTGCCGGTGGGGCAGACGGACAGCCCATGCGTATTCTGATTTCTAACGACGATGGGGTGACTGCGCCCGGTCTTGCCGCGCTTTATGCTGCGCTGGCGGATTACACCGAGTGCGTGGTTATCGCCCCGGAACAGGACAAGAGCGGTGCCAGCAGTTCGCTGACACTCGACCGTCCGCTGCACCCGCAATACCTGGCCAACGGCTTTATCAGCCTCAATGGCACACCGACCGATTGCGTTCATCTGGGGCTCAACGGTTTGCTCGAACGCCAGCCGGACATGGTGGTTTCGGGTATCAACCTGGGCGCTAACCTGGGTGACGACGTGCTGTATTCCGGGACGGTGGCAGCGGCCCTCGAGGGCCGCTTTCTTGAGCGCCCGTCGTTTGCCTTCTCGCTGGTTTCGCGGCAGGTAGACAACTTGCCCACGGCTGCCTACTTTGCGCGCAAACTGGTCGAAGCCCATACCGGGCTCGATCTGCCACCGCGTACGGTGTTGAACGTGAACATTCCGAATCTGCCGATCGATCACATTCGCGGCATTCAACTGACCCGTCTCGGCCATCGCGCCCGTGCGGCGGCACCGATGAAAGTCGTGGACCCGCGCGGCAAGGCCGGTTACTGGATCGCAGCGGCAGGTGATGCGGAAGACTGCGGGCCGGGCACCGATTTCCATGCCGTGATGCAAGGTTACGTATCCATCACTCCGTTGCAGCTCGATCGCACCTTCAATGATGCCTTCCGAAGTCTCGACGGCTGGCTGGAGGGGCTCAACTGATGGCTCGTGAACAAGACGACAGGCTGCGCAGCGGCATCGGGATGACGTCCCAGCGAACCCGTGAGCGCCTGATCCAGCGTCTGTACGAAGAGGGCGTTTCCAACGCCAGCGTGCTGGAAGTGATCCGCCGCACCCCACGACACCTGTTCGTCGATGAAGCGCTGGCGCACCGTGCCTATGAAGACACCGCGCTGCCGATCGGCAACAACCAGACTATTTCCCAGCCTTATATGGTGGCGCGTATGAGCGAGCTGCTGCTGGAGGCCGGGCCGCTGGATAAAGTACTGGAGATCGGCACCGGTTCCGGTTACCAGACGGCGGTGCTGTCGCAACTGGTCGAGCGGGTGTTTTCGGTGGAGCGCATCAAGGTTCTGCAGGATCGGGCCAAGGAACGCCTGGTCGAGCTCAACCTGCGCAACGTGGTGTTTCGTTGGGGCGATGGCTGGGAAGGCTGGCCGGCGCTGGCGCCATACAACGGCATCATCGTCACGGCGGTGGCGACCGATGTGCCTCAGGCTTTGCTTGATCAACTGGCGCCGGGCGGGCGGATGGTGATCCCGGTCGGCTCCGGTGAAGTGCAGCAATTGATGCTGATCGTGCGCGAAGAAAACGGCTTCTCCCGACACGTTCTGGGGGCGGTGCGTTTCGTGCCATTGCTCAACGGTCCGCTGGCCTGAGCATTTGTTTCACGATGCTGAATTCCTGTCGAGTGCGCCTGTCTTACAGCGGCAGCGAATGTTTAAACAGGATGGATCGTCTACAAGCAAACGTGTGCGCCGAGCCATAGCGCTTCTATAAAGGTAAAGCCGGTTGCGCCCGTTATACTTGCGAAGTTTCATGCCGGAATCGGCATTCCACATTTTTCAGCCACCACAAAGGGAGCGGCGGGTGAGTCTCACAGTCATTGCGCAGCGTATGGGTAACACGAGCTTTCAGCGCCTGGTGACTGGCCTTGTCTTGAGCACCTTGCTGGTCGGTTGCTCCAGCACAAAATCGAGCAACGTTCGGGTCGTCGATCGCAACAATGCGGTGGCCCAGCGTCCGGTCGTGACGACCGGGCAGTATGTAGTCCGTCCGGGCGATACTTTGTTTTCCATCGCTTTTCGCTACGGCTGGGACTACAAAGCCCTCGCCGCCCGGAACAATATTCCTACGCCATACACGATCCATCCGGGTCAGACGATTCGCTTCGATGGCCGCACCGGTTCAACGTCGACGGCGGTCGTCACCAACTCCGGTTCCTCAGCGTCTTCGTCCAGCAAAACCACGGTTATCCGGCGCCAGGCAAATGGCACGACAACCACTACGACCACGGGTTCCGGTGCGGCTTCCACGGCGGTTGTACCGTCCGTCGCCAACAAGCAAACCCCCGCTCCGTTGCCTCCACCGGGCCCGGCCCCGACCGGCTGGGGATGGCCATCTAATGGCATTCTGATTGGAAAATTCTCTTCAAACGGTAGTTTGAATAAAGGAATTGATATCGCCGGAGATTTGGGACAGCCTGTTTTAGCTGCGTCTGATGGGACGGTGGTATACGCCGGGAGTGGCTTAAGGGGCTACGGCGAATTGGTCATCATCAAACACAGCGAAACCTACGTCAGTGCTTACGGACACAACCGTCGGCTGTTGGTACGGGAGGGGCAGCAGGTCAAGGTCGGACAGACAATTGCCGAAATGGGGTCAACGGGTACAGACCGGGTGAAACTGCATTTTGAGATTCGCCGACAAGGTAAACCTGTAGATCCGCTGCAGTTCCTGCCAAGACGTTGATTTGCAGACCAGCCTGTTCCGTCGCGTAGAGGGGACAGGCTCCAGCGTTGCCAAGGATAAAGGCGCCGCTTGAGCTTGGGGTCGAACTCACCAAAGGACTATAACAATGGCTCTCAGTAAAGAAGTGCCGGAGTTTGACATCGACGATGAGGTTCTCCTGATGGAGACCGGCATCGATTCGGATTCGATGTCGAATGATGAAGGGGCTGCTCCACCTTCCGTTCGTGCCAAATCCAAACACTCCGCTTCACTTAAACAACATAAGTACATCGATTACACTCGGGCACTCGATGCCACGCAGCTGTACCTCAACGAAATCGGCTTTTCCCCACTGCTCTCCCCGGAAGAAGAAGTTCATTTTGCGCGCTTGTCGCAAAGTGGCGACCCTGCCGGGCGCAAGCGCATGATCGAAAGTAACCTGCGGCTGGTGGTCAAAATCGCCCGGCGTTACGTCAATCGGGGGCTGTCGCTGCTGGATCTGATCGAAGAGGGCAACCTCGGACTGATCCGCGCGGTGGAAAAGTTCGATCCCGAGCGCGGCTTCCGCTTCTCGACCTACGCGACCTGGTGGATTCGTCAGACCATCGAACGCGCAATCATGAATCAGACCCGGACCATCCGGTTGCCGATCCATGTGGTCAAGGAGCTCAACGTGTACCTGCGGGCTGCACGGGAGCTGACACAAAAGCTCGACCACGAACCTTCACCCGAAGAAATCGCCAACCTGCTGGAAAAACCGGTGGGCGAAGTCAAGCGCATGCTGGGCTTGAACGAGCGGGTTTCTTCGGTCGACGTCTCGCTGGGTCCGGATTCGGATAAAACCCTGCTGGACACCCTGACGGATGACCGTCCGACCGATCCATGTGAACTGCTGCAGGATGACGACCTGTCGCAGAGCATCGATCAATGGCTCTCGGAGCTGACCGACAAGCAACGCGAGGTGGTCGTGCGCCGCTTCGGCCTGCGCGGCCATGAGAGCAGCACGCTGGAAGATGTAGGCCTGGAGATCGGCCTGACCCGGGAACGGGTGAGACAGATCCAGGTAGAAGGCCTCAAGCGCCTTCGGGAAATTCTCGAGAAAAACGGCCTGTCGAGCGAGTCGCTGTTTCAATAAGCCACCCGCATGACCGCTATACAGAAAGCCCCGACTGGTTCGGGGCTTTTTGTTGGCGCACTGAAAGCGGGAGGCGTTCCCACCTTGTAGGTTTGCGTTGTAAGCCTTTGCTGACTGTATCGTAAGTGTTCGTTATTTTTACACTGCCGCTGAAGGCGATTGCGCTCATGGACGAATCGTAACGCAATGATTTATATGGTTATTTTTTAATGTGAAGGGCTTATGACAGCAGGTTAGTGCGCTGGAGGCCAGTTGCCCCCGGCGGGGAAATCTCTAGTATCTGGGTTGTGTCGACGGATAGACACGCCCTTCAAGGAAGAGGGGAACGGACATCGCAGGAAGCGATTCATCAGGACGATGAAAAGGAACACAGGGAATAGGGAAAAAATGTGGGCGGGTCAAACCGCCCCTTTTTTTGCCTGAAATAAAGCAAAACCCGAAAAAGCAAAAAGGCCCGCAAGGGGCCTTTTCTTCAAACGCGGGACAGATCAGCGTTCGAGGTCTTTGATCTTGCCTTTGACGCCATCCCACTCTTCGGCATCCGGCAGCGATTCTTTCTTTTCGGTGATGTTCGGCCAGATCTCGGCCAGTTCTACGTTCAGCTGAATGAATTCCTGCATCTCTTCCGGAACTTCGTCCTCGGAGAAAATGGCCACGGCCGGGCATTCCGGCTCGCACAGGGCGCAGTCGATGCACTCGTCCGGGTGAATCACCAGGAAGTTCGGGCCTTCGTAAAAGCAGTCCACCGGACAGACTTCTACGCAGTCGGTGTACTTGCACTTGATGCAGTTGTCGGTGACGACGAAGGTCATTTCTAATTTTCTCCTCAGGCGGCGGCAGCGTTGCCCCTTCACGGTTGGGGTCGCCAGGTTCGGGAGCGATGTCTGCCAGCCAGGCTATTAGCCAGCAGCATCCCAAACCGCGCGAGATTCTAACAGCTTGAAGCCGTTTGCGTTATATCCGGTTCGTCGGTGCTTAGATCCGGTTCTTTAGTGCATAGAGCATTTCGAGTGCACGACGCGGTGTCACGTCATCCAGATCCAGCTTGGCCAACTCATCCAGCACCGGGTGCGGCAGGCTGGCGAACATGTCGCTCTGCTGCGGCGTCGCCGGTTTGCCCTTGACGGCCGGTTTTGGCGCCTCATGCGGCAGCGCGGTATCTTCCAGGCGGCTCAAGTGCTCACGAGCACGTACGATCACTTCGCTTGGCACACCGGCCAACTGCGCGACCGCAAGGCCGTAGCTCTGGCTCGCGGGCCCTGGCAGCACATGGTGCAGAAACACGATGCGCTCGTTGTGTTCGGTGGCGTTGAGGTGCACGTTGGCCACCAGCGGTTCGGCTTCCGGCAACACGGTCAGTTCGAAATAGTGCGTCGCAAACAGAGTATAGGCGCGCAGCTGCGCCAGACGCTCCGCCGCCGCCCACGCCAGGGACAGACCGTCGAAGGTGCTGGTGCCGCGACCGACTTCGTCCATCAGCACCAGGCTGCGCTCGGTGGCGTTGTGCAGGATGTTCGCGGTCTCGCTCATTTCCACCATGAAGGTCGAGCGCCCGCCGGCGAGGTCGTCGCTGGAACCGATCCTGGTGAAAATCCGGTCCACCAGCGACAGTTCGCAACTCGCCGCCGGCACGAAGCTGCCGATGTGTGCCAGCAGCACGATCAGAGCAGTCTGGCGCATATAGGTGGATTTACCGCCCATGTTCGGACCAGTGATCACCAGCATGCGGGTGTTGTCGTCCAGGCTCAGGTCGTTGGCCACGAACGGCGTGGTCAGCACTTGCTCGACCACCGGGTGACGGCCCTGGGAGATACGCATGCACGGTTCGCTGACGAATGTCGGGCAATTCAGGTCGAGATTCAGCGCACGTTCGGCGAGGTTGCTCAGCACGTCCAGCTCAGCCAGGGCGCCAGCGGTGTCCTGCAACGGCGGCAACTGGCTGATCAGGTCTTCCAGCAACGCCTCGTAGAGCATTTTCTCGCGAGCCAGAGCGCGGCTCTTGGCCGACAGTGCCTTGTCTTCAAACTCTTTCAGTTCCGGGGTGATGAAGCGTTCGGCACCTTTGAGGGTCTGACGGCGGATGTAGTCTGCCGGCGCCGATTCAGCCTGCTTGCTTGGCAATTCGATGAAGTAGCCATGAATGCGGTTGTAGCCGACTTTGAGATTGGCGAGGCCGGTGCGGGCCTTTTCACGGGCTTCCAGATCGATCAGGAACTGGCCGGCGTTCTCGCTCAGCGATTGCAGTTCGTCTAGCTCGCTGTCGTAACCGGTTTTCAGCACGCCGCCGTCACGGATTACCGCTGGCGGGTTGTCGATGATGGCTTTTTCCAGCAGCGCCGCCAGTTCCGGGTAAGTGCTGGTGGTGGTCGCCAGACGTTGCAGGTGCGGCGCCTCGAGATCCATCATCGCCACTTGCAGTTCAGGCAGCGCACCGAGCGCATCACGCAGGCGAGCGAGGTCGCGAGGGCGAGCATTGCGCAGGCCGATCCGCGCCAGAATCCGCTCGATGTCGCCGATCTCCTTGAGTTGCGGTTGCAGGTTTTCAAAACGATAGCGGTCGAGCAGGCAAGTGATCGAGGTCTGGCGAGCCAGCAGCACAGTCAGGTCGCGCAGCGGACGGTTGAGCCAACGGGTCAGCAAACGGCTGCCCATGGCCGTCTGGCAACGGTCGACCACCGATTGCAGGGTGTTGTCGCGGCCGCCAGCCAGGTTGGTGTCGAGTTCGAGGTTGCGGCGGCTGGCGCCGTCCAGCACCACGGTGTCGTCCAGCCGCTCATGGCGCAAGCTGCGCAAGTGGGGCAGGGCGGTGCGCTGGGTTTCCTTGGCATACGCCAGCAGGCAACCGGCGGCGCCGATTGCCAGGGTCAGGGTTTCGCAGCCAAAGCCTTTCAGGTCCTGGGTGGAGAATTGCTGACAGAGGCTTTTCAGCGCCGAATCGCGCTCGAAATCCCACGGTGCACGACGACGTACCCCACGGCGTTTTTCTGCCGGCAAGTCTTTTGGCCAATCATCCGGGATCAACAACTCGACCGGATTGACCCGCTCCAGCTCCGCCAGCAGGTTTTCCCAGCCCTTGATCTCCAGCACGGTGAAATTGCCGCTGGTGATGTCCAGCACAGCCAGGCCGAACAGGCGCTCGTCGCCCAGCACCGCCGCGATCAGATTATCGCGACGCTCATCCAGCAACGCCTCGTCACTGACCGTACCCGGGGTGATGATCCGCACCACCTGACGTTCCACCGGGCCTTTACTGGTGGCCGGGTCGCCGACCTGCTCGCAGATCACCACCGACTCGCCGAGCTTGACCAGCTTCGCCAGGTAGCCTTCCGCCGCGTGATACGGAATCCCGCACATCGGAATCGCCTGCCCCGCCGACTGCCCGCGCGCGGTCAGGGTGATGTCCAGCAACTTGGCCGCCTTCTTCGCGTCCTCGTAGAAGATCTCGTAGAAGTCGCCCATGCGGTAGAACATCAGCTGGTCCGGGTGCTGATTTTTCAGGCGCCAGTACTGCTGCATCATCGGAGTGTGGGAGGACAGGTCGGAGACGGCTTTATTCATCGGATTGTCAGGCAACTCGTTCAAAAGTGTGGGGCAAAAGCGCGGCAGTGGCCGGGCTTTTCCGTGATGGGCGCAAGGTTACCATGGGCGGTCTGTCGGACGCAGGCATCGCGGTCGGGTGACATGCATCGGTGGTAAAAAGGTCGACTATGCACGATTTATGCAAATCAGCATTTGTTTTCCCGAAAAACTTCAAGCACTATGCGCGTTATGCAAAAACGCAACGTATCTACCGTCTTAAGAGCACTGCTCGACCAGCACGGGATCTCCCCCACGGAGCTCCACCGTCGCACCGGCGTGCCTCAATCCACGCTCTCGCGGATTCTCAGCGGGAAGATCGTCGATCCTTCGGATAAACATATCTCGAAGATCGCCGAGTACTTCGCCGTGAGCACCGATCAGTTGCGCGGGCGCGCGGATGTTGCGCCTGCCGCCAACGGCGGACGCGACGAGTTGCATTCTGAACTCAAGGACATAAGCCTGTGGGACGACGACACCCCCGTCGATGACGATGAGGTGTCGGTGCCCTTTCTTCGCGAGGTTGAATTGGCTGCTGGATCAGGAAGATTCGTCATCGAAGAGAGCGAACGCTCCAGCCTGCGCTTCGGCAAGCGCAGCCTGCGCCATAACGGTGTGCAGTTCGATCAGGCCAAATGCGTGACGGTACGCGGCAACAGCATGTTGCCGGTGCTGCGCGACGGCGCCACGGTCGGGGTCAACGCCGGCAAGTGCGGGATCGGCGACATCATCGATGGCGACCTTTATGCGATCAACCACAATGGTCAATTGCGGGTGAAGCAGCTCTATCGCCTGCCTACCGGAATCCGTCTGCGCAGCTTCAACCGCGATGAACATCCGGACGAGGACTACAGCTTCCAGGATATGCAGGAAGAGCAGATCGTCATCCTCGGTCACGTCTTCTGGTGGGGCATGTACGCCCGTTAACCCGATCCCTTTCAGATAAAACCCGCCTCGGCGGGTTTTTTTTCGCCTGTAGAAAACCGGGCAACCCTTGATTGGCGGGGCTTCCATGCATCCGCGCATTTCTCGTGCATAAATAAATGCATTTACGCATTGACTGTATATGCATCCATGCATATTCTTGCCACCAAGCCGCTCGACAAAGCGGCTGGCAACAACAGCTCTTTAGTTCCACAAGAACAGGCAGCGATGAACCGGCCTCAACGGTTCAGAGGGTTGGCAACTGACCCGGGTGTGCAGCGTAAAGCACCAGAAGCAGTTATCCGGCGGGCAGGGACCGCGGTCGGAAAAACAATTTGAATGGACTCGTACCGCGCCAGTAGCGCCGAAAAGTCAGCTTCCTTCACGAACACAGGATTGAAGGAAGGCAAAGGAGTGCATTACTGAAAAGCCCGGCGGATTGCCGGGCTTTTTGGAATGCCTTCTGGGCAGAAACAGAAATGCCGGGAGGCCGGCAATCAAAAAGGATGATGACCATGAAGAAGTACGTGCGTGTTGTGGATGGCAAAGTCGACAACATCTTCGAAACCAACAACCCGATCACCGACGATTTTCCGGCGAGTCAAGTCTGGGTGGATGTCACCGCATTGCCAAAGATCGACTACTCCTGGAACGCGGTGAATACCGATGGCGTCTGGACCTTTACCGACAGCGATATGTGGGGTCAGCCATCGCAGTTGTCCATGCAGCTGCGCGCCGAACGCTCCCGCCGATTTGATCGAGTCAACGCCACTCTGCTGGCTACCGCCCTGGAGCAGAAGGTTGAGCTGGGTCTGGCGACGCCTGCCGATATCGCGGGGTTGCAGGCTTACAAGCAGTTTTTCGTTGATATGAGCAACGTCAACAAACAGCCAGGTTACCCGCTGGCAATCACCTGGCCTGAAGTTCCATAAATCACCGTTTCATGACTCTGCATAAGGACCGCATGACTGAATGACCCGGCGTATAGCCGGGCTTTCTGGATTGCCTGTCCGGCAGGAACGGAAATGCCGGGATTCCGGCAATCAAAAAGGACGATAAGAATGAATCGATACGTTTTCATCACGATGCCCAATTCCAAGGTATATCGGGTGGTTGATACCGACGAAGGGATGCCGGTCAGCTTTCCTGACGGATTGGGGGGGCTGTGGGTGGATGCCACAGGAAACACGGAAGTCGTGGTCGGATGGAATGCCCGACTGGTCAACAACCAGTGGGAGTTGCATGCACCCACTTTCGAAGAGGTGGCAAGCCAGGTCAAGTTCATCGCCACTGAGAAGCTATCGAATGCCAAAGGTTGGCTGACGTTCAACCCGCTGGATTACAAGCAGGATCTGGGCATCGCAACGCCAGAGGAAGAAGCGGCGTTGCTGGCTTACAAGCAATACGTCATCGCCGTGTGCGATTACAGGAATCAACCGGGTTACCCGTACACCATGATTTGGCCGACAGAGCCTTTTTCGCTGGTTTGAATCGACGACCCGATTGTTCTGGTCTGTATGACCGAAAAGCCCGGCCCCTGCGCCGGGCTTTCTGGAATGCCTGCCTGAGGCAGGCGCTTCAACAAGGTTTCGCGGCATGAGCAAGGCCACGCAGAGAATCAAAAGGATTTGTCGATGTTGAAAGAGTGCCGCTGCGGCCATTGCAAAAGACTGCTCGCCCGGGTGGGCGAGTACACAGAACTCCAGATCAAATGTTCCCGCTGCGGAACGTTGAATCATGTGAAGGCCGCGAGCCCCGAGCGATCGCCTGTGAGCGACATGCGTGCTGCATCGTCAGCACAACCTGATCAATCTCCTCATAGGTAAAGACATGAACATTCTCAAGAAATACGTAGCACCGTTTCTCGCTGTTGCACTGCTGGGCAATGGCGGCAGCGCAATTGCCGCCAACCTCCTGGTGAACGGCAGCTTTGAACAATCGACATGCGGTGGTGGCTGCATTCTGGACACCCCGGCAAAAACCAATGCCATCACAGGCTGGACGACGTTCCTGTCCGGTGCCGAATACTTCAACATGCCCAATGCCATCGGCGGTTCTGTGGCAGCAGATGGCGTGATGATCGTCGACCTGGCCAACTACGTTTATGGCAACGGTGGCGGGATTCAGCAGAATTTCGCGACCACTCCGGGCGCCAAGTACCGTCTGACTTTCAGTGCCGGCAACTCCCGATTCGCCAGCCGCTCCGGCGACGGTGTCATTCAGGTGAAAGTGGCCGGGCAAACCGCTACGTTCAACACACCGACAGCCAAAGGCGTCGCGGTCGAGTGGAGCACCGTCACTTACGAGTTCACCGCGATTACCGCGCAGACAACTCTGGCGTTTTCCAACGAGCAGAACCCGTACGCCAACTACGCCTTCATCGACAACGTCATTGTCGAGCGCCTGTAACTGCTGAATGCGCGGAACCTGTCGCTGTTCTTCCCCGCATCAGAGGCGACACCCGTCCGGTGTCGCCTCTTCACTTCTCTTCATTCATCAACGCTTTCAGGAGGCGTGACATGACAAACGAGCAACAAGCGTTGCTGGACATGCCAATCTGGCTGGTCATCCTCCTTGCCGTGGCGGGCGGGGTGTCCGGCGAAATGTGGCGCGCCGACAAGGAGGGCGCCCGCGGCTGGCCGCTGCTGCGGCGGCTTGCCTTGCGCTCCGGTGCCTGCATGATCTGCGGCGTGTCGGCAATCATGCTGCTGTACGCCGCCGGCATGTCGATCTGGGCCGCCGGGGCATTTGGTTGCCTCACTGCAATGGCCGGTGCCGACGTCGCCATCGGCCTTTACGAACGCTGGGCTGCCAAGCGCATCGGCGTCTGCGAAGTTCCGCCGCGCGACCCCTCATCCGAACAATGATCATTGCCAAGAGAGTCACAGACCATGAATGACGAAGACCTGGCGGCGCTGAACAGGCTTATTGCCGCTCTGCAGGCTCAGACCGATAGTCAGACGGCCATGAATGCTTCCATCAGATTGTTGGCTCAGAGCAATCAGGCGCTGGTCGACCTGATCAAAAGCCGCGAGCCGGATCCGAATGCCCCACCTTACCTGGATGGTACGCCGGCGCCCTGAGCGCATCGGCGATGCTCTTCCAGAAGTACTCAACCGAGCAACACCCACAACCCCGCATCCGCGGGTTTTTTTATGTTCGCTGGAGAACGCCAGATGTCGATCCTTACCCAAGGTACTCAAATTTTTGCCCTCGTGCCGCCGACCACCGGTTCCGGTCCTTACACCGTGCTGGAAGTCGAACACGCCACTTCTTTCGATCCGGGCGGTGCACCTGCCGAGCAGATCGAAGACACCACGCTCGATGCCCAGGAACGCACCTACAAGAAAGGTCTTCGTACACCTGGCACGGCCAGCCTGGGTCTCAATGCCGATCCGACCAATGCCAGTCACATCCGTCTGCATCAACTTTCCGAAGCCAATGGCGACACCGGCATCAAATGGGTGGTGGGTTGGTCGGATGGCAAAGGCGTTCTGCCAACCGTCAATACTCAAGGCAATGCCTTTGAGTTGCCGACCACTCGTACCTGGTTCACCTTTGATGGTTACGTTTCGGACTTCCCGTTCAATTTCGCCTTGAATGCCGTAGTGACCACAACTGTCACCATCCAGCGCACCGGCGGTTCCGCCTGGATCAAGAAAGCCTGAGGCCCGTCATGAACCTCAAACAGTTGAAAGCCAGGGGCGGCATTGTCGATGGTCAGCCCGTCAAGAAAGAAGTGAGTTGGAAGCATCTGGATGCCGAGTCGGGCCAGGAAGTGACCGAGTCCTTCACATTGCATATCCGCCGTCAGTCGTTCGGGGTCATCGAGCGGCTGTTCGCTCAAGATGAAACCGAGCAAAGCCGCAATGCGAGCTATCTCGCAGCTTGCGTGTCGCTCGGCGACGACGGGACGGAAGCGCTCGGCTACGACGATGCCTACAACCTTGAGCCATCGTTGGGGTTCCTGATCCTCAACGCCGTCAATGAGGTCAATGGCACTGGCGGTGTTGCAGCAAAAAACTGACGGCCGCCGATGAGTTCTGGCACGAACTGGTGCTGAACGGAGTCGGCGGCCGGACGATTGCCGAAGCCAAGGAACGCATGACCTACCACGAAGCCTTGGCGTGGGGCCGCTATATCGATCGATATGGCTCGCTCCACACCGGTAGGCGGCTGGAGGCGGGCAGCGCGCTGGTCGCGCTGCAAACCCACCGGCTGGGCGGCGGGATGGCGGAGCTGCTGGACTTCATGCCTTATGAGCATCGCCAGGGGCTTTCTCTCGAGCGTGCCCTTGAGCAGTGGCGATAGGCGTTCATTCACACGACCCGTTTCGGCGGGTTTTTTCTTAACCCGGAGAAAAGCACATGGCAGTTACTTCTTCAGCAGGGTTGACGCCTAACCTCGACGGCCTTGAACAAGCCTGGACCCAGGCGTCACGTATTACTGAACAAAAGCTGCGTCAGATGCAAAAGCAGATCGAGGACGCGGCAAAGAAAATCGGCGTGACGCTGAATGCGTCTGCCAGCTCGATCACCCAGGCAAACATCGCGACCTATGTCGATGTTCAGGAAGAAGCCAGGAAGCGAATCAATTACTCAGACGATTTCGACAAATTGCGACGTAATGGTGCTCTTGCTGCCGTGCAAGTCGGAATGGGGACCCGCGAAAGTGCGGGGGCGCAGGCGCTGAGCGATATCGACCAAAACTATGCTGCGGCACGCAAGAAGCTGGACACACCTTTGGCAGGAGGGGGCGACCCTCGGGAAGGGGCCGATTACGCAGCCAATCTCGATGCGTTGAAAGCCAACCACGATCAATTGACCCTGCAAGTTCAAAGCAACTATGAGGCGATGACCGAGGCCCAGGGTAACTGGATCAACGGGGCCACCTCGGCCTGGGATGACTACCTCACAACGAGCGGCAATGTGGCCGGCAAGTCCAGGGAGGTTTTCACCAAAGCCTTCAACACCATGGGCGATGCCGTGAGCACGTTCGCGATGACGGGGAAGTTCTCGTTTTCCGACTTTGCCAAATCGGTACTCGGCGATATGGCCAAACTGGCCGCGCAGACGGCTGTTTCCAGCGGTTTGAGTTCATTGTTCGGCCTGGTGGGGTCGGCGGCATCGTCGATGTTCGGCAGCGCAACTACACCGACTCCGCAAACATTCAAACTGGATGGCATGAGTACGACTTACGTCCCGCAACTCGACGTGTCGAACGTTTCCTTCCACGCCAAGGGCGGGGCCTTCACCAATGGCATCGCCACCGGGCCGACCCTGGCTCCGATGGCAATGTTCGGCGAAGCCGGACCGGAAGCCATCATGCCGCTGAGTCGCGGTTCCGATGGCTCCCTCGGCGTGCAGGTGCAGGGCGCTGGCCTGGGTGGCAGCAGCAGCCAGCAGGTCGTGATTCAGCAAACCATCAATGTGGGCGACAGCTCGGGTGCAGCGGCGAGCGGGGATATGAACTCGCAGACCGTCGCCAAGGCTTACGCCAGCGCCGCCAAGCAGGGCGCTGCCGAGCAGATCGCCCGTGATCTGAAACCGGGCGGCCAGATCTGGTCTGCCATCAACGGCCGTTGAATATCAGCGGCCGCAACGGCTTACGCCCGGAGGAAACATGACAACAGAAACATTCACCTGGACTCCGAAAGTCGAACCCGTCGGCAACGTCGAGTTTCGTCTCAAGTCCGCAAAGTTCGGCGATGGTTATCAGCAGGTGGCACAGGACGGCATCAACAACAGATCTCAGTCCTGGCCGTTGACGTTTGTAGGGGATGAGGCGCGGATCAAAACAATCGTGCAGTTCCTCGATCGCCACGCTGGCGCCACACCGTTTTATTGGACGGCCCCCTTGGGCGAACCTGCTCTCTACCGTTGCAAGGGTTATCAGCCGAGCCCGCTGGGGGCTGGCTTGTACAGCCTCGCGGCGACCTTCGAGCAGGCCTTTCATCCATAAGACGCTGACGGCGCTGAATGCCATGACCACAACCCCGCTTCAAGCGGGGTTCTCTTTGCCCGGAGATTCACATGTCCATTACTGCAGATATTCAGGCGCTGGAGCCCGGCGCCTGGGTCGAATTGTTCGAGCTCGATGCCACCAGCCTCGGCGCCGAGTTGTACCGCTTTCACGGCTATCCCCAGCAATCCTCGATTTTCTGGCAAGGCCTTGAGTATTCACCCTGGCCGATCCTGGCCGAGGGTTTCGAAATGACCGGACAGGGCACGCAACCGACGCCGACGTTGTCGGTGGGCAACGTCGGCGGTTTCATTACGGCGCTGGTGCTGTATTTCCAGGATCTGGTCGGGGCGCGGTTGATCCGTCATCGCACCCTGGGCAAATACCTTGATGGCCAGCCTGAAGCCGACCCGGAAGAAGAACTGCCTCCCGACCTCTGGTACATCGAGCGCAAGGTCAGTGAAGACAGCGAAGCAGTGAAGTTCGAACTGGCCAGCGCACTGGATTTCAACGGCGTGCAATTGCCACGTCGGCAGATTGTCGCCAACGTTTGCTGGTGGCTCAGTTGCGGTGGTTACCGTGGCCCCTACTGCGGTTATACCGGTGGCCCGGTGGCAGATGCCAATGACGTGATCGTCACCGACGCCGTCAAGGACAAATGCGGTGGACGTCTGAGCAGCTGCAAGCTGCGTTTCGGCGAAAACAATCCGCTGCCCTACGGCTCGTTTCCAGCCGCCGGCCTGGTTCGGGGCTGATCATGAACAAGGCAATCCTGGCGGCCATCGAACTTCACGCCATCGCTCAATACCCCGACGAATGTTGCGGCCTGTTGATCCTTGAAGGGCGCAAGCAACGATATGTACCGTGCCGCAATACCGCAACCACGCCCAGCGAGCATTTTCGTCTGGCACCGCAAGATTATGCGGCGGCCGAAGAATGCGGCGAGATCCTGGCCGTGGTGCACAGTCATCCGGATTATCCGGCGACGGCCAGCGAGGCGGACCGGGTCGCCTGTGAAGCCTCCGGATTGCCCTGGCACATTCTGGAAGTACGCAAAGGTGATGATGGAACAGTTGGCAAAGGCGAACTGGTCAGCATCGCCCCCTCGGGTTATCGGGCGCCCTTGATCGGGCGGGATTTTGTCCATGGTGTGCATGATTGCCTGAGCATCATCCTCGATTACTACCGCCGGGAAATGGGCATTGAACTGGGCAACTATCAGCGCGAAGACGGCTGGTGGGACAAGGGCGGCAATCTCTATCTCGACAATCTGCCCGCCGCCGGTTTCGAACAGGTCAGCCGGCTGCAACAAGGCGATGTCGTATTGATGCAGATCCGCTCGCCAGTGCCCAACCATGCCGCCATTTATCTGGAAGATGGCGTGCTCAACAGCGAGCCGGATCACTTTCCGGCGCCGGGTTCGATCCTGCATCACTTGTACGGACGCGACAGCCGTCGTGACACCTACGGCGGGTATTGGGCAGAGGTGACGGTGAGTTGCTGGCGACATCGGTCGAAGATGTCCAGTGCGACCGTCTGATATCCGAACAACGGATTTACAACCACATTGGAGTTCTTCTCCTGGAGCCGTGAGATGAATCAGCAAAAACTCAGAACAATTCGCCTCTACGGCACCCTGGGGGCCAGTTTCGGCCGTGTACACCGGTTGGCCGTCAGCAACACGGCTGAAGCCATTCATGCGCTGTGCATTTTGATCCCGGGTTTCGAGCGCTTCCTGATGGAATCAAAGGACCGCGGGCTGGCGTATTCGGTCTTTCTAGGGCACGAAAATATTGGTCAGGACCGGCTCAAGGCGCCGAGTGGCAATACGGATATTCGTATTGCGCCGATGGTGATCGGCAGCAAGCGGGCGGGGTCGTTACAGACCATCATCGGGGTTGCACTGGTCGTCGCAGCCTCCTACTTCACCGGAGGAATGGCTGCAGGTGGCACAGGCCTGCTGGGCACAGGGGCCGGTGCGGGCTGGACAGCGGCTGCGAATGTCGGGATTGCAATGGCAATGGGCGGCGTCATGCAAATGATGTCGCCGCAGGCCAAGGGGCTGGGCTCCATGGACGCTCCCCAGAATCGTGCCAGCTACAGCTTCAACGGACCGGTCAACACCAGCGCCCAAGGCAATCCCGTGGGCCTTCTTTACGGTCAGATGATTGTCGGCAGCGCCGTGATCAGCGCCGGCGTTTACGCTCAGGATCAGCTCTAGCGTTACTCGTTTCAATGACTTCCACCCAACCCGCCCGGTGCGGGTTTTATTTCGCCTGAAGGAAAGCCATGACTGACCTCATTCTCGCTGGCAGCAAAGGCGGCGCCGCCAAGCCGCGCCCCTCCGTGGAGGCGCCAGACAGCCTGCAAAGCACGGCCTACGCTCGTATCCTCGATCTCGTCAGTGAAGGCGAGATTGTCGGTCTAAAAAGCCATACTCAATCGGTGTTTCTGGACGAAACGCCGCTGGCCAACGACGACGGTAGCCTGAACTTCAACGGCGTGACGCTCGACGTTCGTACCGGTAGCCAGGACCAGGCACACATCCCGGGTTTTCCTGCGGTGGAAAACGAAACGGCGGCGGCTGTCGAATTGCGCAGCGATCAACCCTGGACCAAGGCCTTCACCAACCTGCAACTGTCTGCCGTACGTATTCGCCTGGCGGTTTCGCGTCTGGCGCAGACCAATACCGGCAATGGCGACACCAATGGCTACACGGTCAAGTACGCCATTGACCTTTCGACTGACGGCGGTGCATTCGTCGAGGTGTTGGCGTCTGCTTTCAGTGGCAAGACCACCACCAAATACGAACGCTCGCACCGCATCGATCTGCCGGTCGCCAAAAGCGGCTGGACCGTGCGGGTGCGTCGTTTGACGCCCAATTCCACCAGCGGCGCCATCGCCGACACCACCAGTGTCGAGTCGAGCACCGAGGTGATCGATGCCAAGTTGCGGTATCCCGGTTCGGCGATCATTGGTCTGCAATTCGACGCGTCGCAGTTCCAGTCCATCCCGTCGCGCTCCTTCGAGCTGCTGGGCCGGATCATTCGAGTACCGAGCAACTACGACCCACAGAACCGCGTGTATTCGGGCGTTTGGGACGGTACGTTCAAATCGGCCTGGACCGATAACCCGGCGTGGATCTACTACGATCTTTTGCTGCATCCACGTTATGGCCTGGGGCATTTGCTCAATGCAGGCCAGGTCGATAAATGGGAGCTGTATCGCATCGGTCAGTATTGCGATCAGCCCGTCCCCAATGGCAAGGGCGGCACCGAGCCGCGCTTTACCTGCAACCTGTATCTTTCGGCGCGTTCCGATGCGCTGAAGGTGCTGCAAGACTTGGCCACGACGTTCAGGGGTATGTCGTATTGGGGCGCAGGTTCTGTCATGGCGGTAGCCGATATGCCGGAGGATCCGGTCTACACCTACTCCAATGGCAATGTCATCGACGGTAAATTCATCTACGGCGGGTCGGCGAAAAAGACCCGGTTCAGCGTGGCGCTGGTCAGCTGGAACGACCCTTCGGACTTCTACCGGCAGAAGGTCGAGTATGTCGACGACCCGGACGGCATCGCCCGTTATGGTGTGCAGCAGACAGAAATCAGCGCCACCGGCTGTACCTCTCAGGCGCAGGCACAGCGAATCGGTAAGTGGGCACTGCTGACCAATCGCCTGGAAACCGAAAGCGTCACCTTCGCGGTGGGGCTTGATGGCACGTTGGCGCGCCCGGGGCAGATTATCCGGGTGGCCGACAATGACCGCGCCGGGCGACGAATCGGCGGACGCCTGCGTGATGCGACGCTTGATATGCTGACCCTTGACGCGCAGGTCACCGCCACAGTGGGCGACACCATCACGCTGGTCATGCCAACTGGCAAAGCGGTATCCCGTTCGATCAAGTCAGTAGACATCAGTGGCGATGTTCAGCGCGTGAGACTGGCTCAGCCACTGATCGAGCGGCCGCCGGCCCAGTCGATGTGGGCGATCGATTCGCCCAACCTGGCTACGCAACAATTTCGCGTCATGTCGATTGCCGAAGATTTCACCGATAACGAAATCAAGTACAGCATCAGTGCCGTCAAGCATGTACCGAGCAAATTTGGCGCCATCGACAATGGCTCCCGTATCGAGCGGCCGCCGATCACCGTCATTCCGCCAGGTGTTCAGGCGCCGCCGGGTTCGGTCACCGTCAGTAACAACCACTTCATTGATCAGGGCAGCGCGGTCGGCGTCATGACCATTGAATGGACGCGTCCGGCCAATGCCATCGCCTATGAAGTCCACTGGCGCAAGAACGACAGCGAATGGGTTTTCGCCGGCCGTACCGGCGGTACGTCGATGGAATTGCGGGGCATTTATGCCGGGCGGTATGTGGCCAAGGTTCGGGCAATCAATGCGCTGGACATCGGCTCGGTGTTTGCGACGTCCGTGGAAACGCAACTCTCTGGTAAAACCACGCCACCGCCTTCGGTGACCACGCTCAAGGCCGAAAGCCTGTTGTTCAGTATCGGCCTGAAATGGGAATTCCCTGTGGGTGCCGAAGACACTCAGCGCACGGAAATCTGGTACGGGCCGACGCCAAACCTGGAAACGGCCACGAAACTGGCCGACCTGGCTTATCCGCAAAGTGATTACACGATGCAGAGCCTGCTGGCCGGTGCAACGTTCTTTTTCTGGGCGCGGCTGGTTGATCGCACGGGCAATATCGGTCCGTGGTATCCCGTCGGAGACGGGGTACTAGGGCAGGCCAGTTCCGAGGCGGGGCCGATTCTCGAAATGCTCGCCGGAAAGGTTTCGCAAACCGAGTTGGGTAAAGACCTGCTGACTGAAATCGAGAAGATTCCGGGCTTGCAGAATCAGATCGACTCACTGGAAGAAGGTTATGACGCGGCCCGAACCTACGCCAAATACGCGATCGTGCGTCAGGGCGATCGACTGTATCAAGCCAAGGGCCCGGTACCGATCAACTTGCCACCGCCGAATACTACTTATTGGGCGGACGTAGGGCAGACGGTCGAGACCGCCAGTGGTCTGGTTCAACAGGTTGGAAGCAACACTGCCGAGATCAGCAAGATCGACGGTGTGGTGACCGCCCAGGCGGCGACCTTCCAGGCACTGCGAGCAGCATCCCGCGACGATAACGGTGAAGGCGAGCTGGCGGATGCGCTCAAAGGGTGGACGAGTACGGCGGCCATCGCTACGGAAAGCCTGGTCCGGTCGACACAGAACGAGGCAACCGCGCAGCGGCTTTCGACGCTGGAAGTCAGCACCGGAGGCAACGCTGCAAATATCAAATCGCTGGAGAAGGTCGTCACGACGACCAACTCGGCAACAGCGACGAAAATCGAGCAGTTGAGCGCGACTGTCGGTGACAACAGCGCGGCCGTTCAGCAAACCTCGACAGCCCTGGCAGATACCAATGGTAAGTTATCGACGATGTGGTCGGTGAAGATGGATACCACCGCAGGTGGCCAGAAGTACGCAGCGTCCTTTGGTCTGGGACTTCAGGTCGATCCATCCGGCGTCTCGTCGCAGTTTGTCGTTCGTGCGGACACGTTCATGTTGCTAAACCTGGCCAATGGCACTCCCGTCTCTCCATTTGCGGTCAGTGGCGGCCAGACCTACATCAGAGATGCCTTTATTCAGGACGGCACGATCACCAACGCGAAGATCGGGGAATACATTGCCTCGACCAACTACCAGATCGGCAAGTCCGGCTGGGCCATTCATAAAAATGGCGGCTTCGAAATGAATGGGCAGGGCGCGGGATCGAGCAGAATTGCAATCAATCCAAATAGCGTAAGGCTCTATCACCCTAACGGCGTTCTCGCCATTGATATGAGTGTCTGACATGACCGGGCTGATAATCAGAAGTCCTACGGGCGCGATCATGGTCGATATGACGATGAACATTAGCCAGGATCAAGGCTTCGTCGATACCGGTGGCGTCAATGGTTCTATCGCCATTGCGCCGCCTCCCGCCGGAAAGACTCAATTCTTTGGAGTGGTTCCACTGGTTGATATGCAGCGCGAGGCTGGGCATTTACCCGGAGTTACACTGTCGTCGGGTGTGCTGTCGTGGAACTATCGCTATGTCACCAGCGGCTGGGGGTTCTTTTCCGCCAATGCCAGAATTTTCTATGGGTACTATTAAAGATGGCAGGATTAACCGTCTATAAAGACAACGGTCAAATGCTCTTTGACACCACGAAGATTTCTTATGGACTGGTAAAGAGCGGGTACATGACGTTTCAGCAATCGTGGTCGCGCCGGCAACTAAGATCGGCCCAACTTAATCCGACCGAAGGGGCAAACTGGTCCCCGGTGCAAAATGTTGCGCAAGACAAGGGTGATAACCTGTTTGGTTTTACCTTGAGCAATGCGCGTAACCCAATTGTATTTCTGGTGGGGTCAGGAACACTTAACGGTTCGCAGAGGGCGGGCAACAACATCACGTTTCTATATTCGAACTCTACTGCTGAAACGCGATATTACTGCTTCGATCTGATGGCCGATAACATCGCCGGAACCACGTTCTTGAAGATCTATAACGACGATCGGACCCTGACGTTCAACTCTCTGCAGCCACCACTCAATGTAGTCGGTCAGTACACCGCTCCACCTCCTGACCCGCGAACGCAGGCCGGCCGGTACTTTCTCCTTTACCAGGGCGGGAGAACCCAGCGACGTCAATTGAGAATGGCGCCCGACTACAGAGTGCCGCAGGCCGATTGTATTTTTGACGTGCCGCTGGCGTCAGGCGTTGAGTATGCCGCTTTTCTCCCATGGTCCAGAGGTTCGAGCATCATGGATTTCAACTCTGGGTATCAAGGTGATGCGGCGGCCTATGCTGTTCTGGAGGGTGCTTACGGGCGCACTGGAGGCATCAGCTTCATGTTTGGAGCCTCGGCCGGGACTACAGACTCCAGAGCCATGGCCGGGGGCGGTGTGCCAGCCGGAATAAGTTATGGCAGCGTGGCCATCGATCGATTTCCCACGGCCTTGATTATTCAGACTGCCGCACTTCCGCTTCCATACGGTTAGAGCAACTCAATTGTCTTGAAATGTGATCTTCAATGCCTGGATCGTTTATCGGTGTCTCGGTTGTATTGAAGTGAGTTCTGGTGTTTGTCTTTATATTTGATAGATGCCGCATCTTTTAAGTTGGTTTGTCTCTGGAGAGATATATGCCATGGTATAAGTCCGGAACAGTTTCTGTTGTCCAGAATTCAACTGCCGTCGTTGGAAGTGGTACGGCCTTCATTGCCAACAGCCGTGTGGGAGATGCCTTTAGAGGCCCAGACGGGGGATGGTACGAGGTCGTCAATATTGCCAGTGATACGGCGCTATCCATCTCGCCGGAATACAGGGGGGCCACCGCAAGCGGGGCTTACACCCTGGCGCCCATGCAGGGTTACGTCAAGGATTCGGCGGATCAGTTGCGTACCTTCGTTAATCAGGCCGGGGCGAAACTGGCCGCGCTTGGCGACACTGCGTACTACAACATATTGCCCATTTCAAAGGGTGGAACCGGCGGCACAACGCCCGCCGAAGTGAGGGCTGCGCTGGCGCTCGGCACCACGGGCAACTACGACGTACTGCCGGTTGAAAAGGGTGGCACCGGCAGCGTGACATCCGCTGCGGCACGGGTTGCCCTGGAGCTTGGCTCCGCCGCAACGGCAACCCTTCAAGTCAATTCAAAGGACGCCACCGCAGGCCGTGTCATGCAGGTCGGCGCCTTCGGCATTGGGGGTGACAGCCCTGTTTTTGATGGAAATATTGACGACACCACAGCAGTACCTGCGGGGCGCTGTTTCGTTATCAACACCAGCGGCGGGGTCAAGCCCCCAAACGCCAGTTACGGCTTGCTGGACACTATCAAAGTTGTTGGCCAACCCGTTCATCAAATCTGGCACGAAGTAAACGGAATTGCCTCCGGCGGCACCCTGCGCACCTGGGAGCGTGATCAATACGGCGCGGGGGTATTTGGCCCGTGGCGCATGGTTTACCGGCAGAACAACATTATCGGGGCCGTTACCGGGGCGGGTGCTCCTACGGGGGCGATCATCGAGCGTGGCGCCAATGCCAATGGTGAATACACCAAGTATGCCGACGGCACCTTGATCTGCTGGAAGGCGATCACGACGAACTCGACGGGCACCTACGCGGCGGGCGCGCTGTTTGGTAGCGATGCCTATGGACCGGGTGCATTTCCCTCAGCCTATGTATCGGTGCCAATGGTGGCTGCGGGCGCGACGCGGGGTGTCAACTCCGATTGTGTCCTTGCCAGCGCTTTCAATCCCCCGACGCTGAACAGTTGGGGCGCATGGCGCGCAATGGCAATTTCCAACGCAGCCGTGGCTGCTCAAATCAACCTGATCGCAATCGGGCGGTGGTAC
This sequence comes from Pseudomonas paraglycinae, assembly GCF_021601625.1. Taxonomy (GTDB): domain Bacteria; phylum Pseudomonadota; class Gammaproteobacteria; order Pseudomonadales; family Pseudomonadaceae; genus Aquipseudomonas; species Aquipseudomonas paraglycinae. Next base: position 359,705 of record NZ_BQHR01000002.1, read on the forward strand.
TAATGAAGATTATTTTGTCGCCGCAGCGCAGAGAAGACTCTCTGGTGCTGCGCAAGCTTGGAGATCAGCTCACGGTCAACGGTGAAGTGTTTGATTTCTCCCGCCTGGGGGACGGCGATACGCTTCCGGAAGGTGCAATTCAATCCGAATGGTTTGTCGGGGATGTCACCCGTGAGCAAGGCGAGCTGACGCTTCGTCTGTTGCTTCCGATTCCTGCTTACTACAGCCCGGCTCAAGCGTATCCCGAGGACCTTGTCGAGGTTCCTGATGGAGAGGTGGCATTGCCACAGCCGTTGTCGCAACCGGAGGCAGGCGAATGAATATCGACTGGTCGCAACTGATCACCCGTGACATGAAAGAGGCCGCTGCTGCTGTTACCAGATTGAACGAAGCGCAAGCGCTGCTCACTGAGCGGAACGAGGCGGCTGGCGCGCAGATTTCGCGTATTCAGGATCGTGTCGAAACCTTGGGTTACGGCATTGAAGCCGGCGCCGCGACGCCTCAGGACGAGGCGGAACAACGCGCGTTGATGGAGGGACTCAAAGCCTGGAAAACCTACAAGTTCAACCTCGGTAATGTGCCCCGTCAGGCCGGTTGGCCAGTGTCGCAGGCATGGCCTGTGCCGCCGGCCATTCCGGAGATTTCAGCAGTGTCGGAACAGGCCGTCGATGCAACGGCATGAGCCTGCGCAGCCTGTGATTCCCCGCCCTCAGAGGCGGTTTTTTTTATTCAGAAAACAAGGACGATGACATGCCATGGCTAAGAGCAGGCACGGTCAATGTCACGAACAACTCGCCAGCGGTCATCGGTGTCAATGTTGATTTCGTGAGCAATGCCCGGATAGGCGATGCCTTCGTCGGGCCGGACGGCCGGCAATATGAAGTGAGCAATATCGCAGGCCCGGCGCTGTTGTCGATCACGCCGGCCTATCAGGGCGCAACAGTAAACGGTGCGAGCTATTCGATCATGCCGGTGCAGGGCTACCCCAAGGCGCTGGCCGATGCATTCAACAACCTGAATGTTCAATACGGCCCGAAGCTGGCGGCACTGGGTGCTGCGAGTGGTTTCGATGTCCTGCCTGTACGAAACGGCGGAACCGGCGCGACCGATGCCATTGCCGCTCGTCAGGGACTGGGATTGGGGGCCGTGGCCACTGATGCGATCGTCCCGATCGTACGGGGCGGAACCGGTGCCACCGATGCAGCTTCGGCGCGAGCGGCGCTTGGTCTGGGTGCCGTTGCCGCCGACTCAGTCGTCCCGATTGCGCGTGGCGGCACCGGGGGCACAACCCTGGCAGCGGCCAGGTCTGGCCTTGGTTTGGGGAGCGCGGCTGTCGCCTCGCTGGTGGGAACGGTCAGTCAAGTCGCGGGCATTGCCACCGGCGCTGTCATCGAGCGTGGCTCTAACGCCAACGGGGAATACGTCAAGTTTGCCGACGGTACTTTGATTTGCACGCTCTTCAATAAGGGGCCGGTCGCGTTCAACAACACGTCCAACATGGGATTCAACTGGACGTATCCAATGGCCTTCGTGGCGCCGGGTTTTGTGACCGGCAATCTGGTGGGCGTATTGGGTGTGGCGAGACAAGTGACGTCCGTTGGCGCCTATAGCAGAACCAACACCTTCGCCAGTATCTGTGTCTTCAGTCTCGGGCAATTCGCGGAGGCCGACGTCTCGATGGTCTCCTTCGACTGTCTCGCGATCGGACGCTGGTTCTAGCGACAGCACCTACTGGTACTTTCATCATGAAAATGACTCCCCTGATCACGCAACTGCGCGGCCAGTGCCCGACCCTGGGCAATCGAATCGCAGCCGGGATCGACCTGGCAACACTTCAAACTGACAACCCGCTGCAACCTCCCTGTGCCTACGTTTCACCGCTGGAGGATCTGGCCAGCGCCAGCACCGCACAGAACGCCGCCATCCAGCCGATCCGCGACCGCTTCGAAATCATCCTGGTACTGGATGCCACGGACGCCACAAAAGCGCTGGATCTGTTGCACGACCTGCGCGCCGAACTGTGGCGTGCGCTGGTGGGGTTCAAACCCGATTCCAACTACAGCGCCATCGTTTACGACGGCGGCGAAACGGTCTCGATCAACAGCAGCCGCGCGTTCTACCGGCTGCGCTTTTTTGCCGAGTTCCAGCTGGGCCGCAATCTGCCAAGTCAGCCTGCGGAGAGCTGGCACGAACGCGAACTGGACGGTTTGTCGTCCTTTACCGGGGCCACCGTGCGGGTCGATGCGATCGACCCGGCCGACCCCAACCTGAAACGCCCGGGCCCTGACGGGCGCGTGGAACTGACTTTCTCTGGAGACGTAACCCCATGAGCAACCGCATCACCGTAGTGCCGGCCGCCGGCCGTGCCGTGCCGGACCCGGAAGCAGGCGACCTGCTGCCACTGGAAGGCCGTGAAGTGCTGGACAGCGCCTGGTGGCGCCGGCGTCTGGCCGACGGCGATATCACCCTCAAAACCGCAACAGCTAAACAAAAGGGAGCCAAATAATGGCGATCGGATTCAGCAACATCCCTGCGGACATTCGTGTACCGCTGTTCTATGCCGAAATGGACAACTCGGCCGCCAATAGCGCGACCTCGTCCATGCGTCGCCTGATCGTGGCGCAGGTCAACGACGACATCGCTCCGGGCGAAGTCGGCAAACTGGTGCTGGTTTCCAGCGTGGCGCTGGCCAAGAGCATTGGCGGCCAGGGCTCGATGCTCGCGTCCATGTACGAAACCTTCCGCAAGGCTGACCCGATCGGCGAGATCTGGTGCCTGCCGCTGCACAACGCAACTGGCGCCATCGCCAAAGGCGTAGTGACCCTGACCGGCACCGCGACCCAGGCTGGCGTGCTCAACCTGTATGTCGGCGGCGTCCGCGTACAGGCCACCATCGCCAACGGCGCCACCGCTGCACAAGCGGCCACTTCGCTGGCGCAGAAAGTCAACGCCACCGCCGATCTGCCGGTGAGCGCGACCGTCGCCGAGGGTGTGGTAACGCTCAACGCCAAATGGACTGGCGACAGCGGTAACGACATCAGTCTGCAATTCAATCGCCTGGGCAAGAGCAACGGCGAAGAAACGCCGGCCGGCCTGGTCACCGCGATCACGCCGATGATCGGTGGCGTCGGCGTGCCGGATCAGGTGGCAGCGGTTGCTGCGCTGGGTGACGAGCCTTTCGAGTTCATCGCTCTGCCATGGTCCGACCTGGCCACCCTCAACACCTGGCAAGCGGTGATGGACGACAGCACCGGTCGCTGGTCGTGGGCCAAGCAACTGTTCGGTCATGTGTACAGCGCCAAGCGCGGCACCGTCGGCACTCTGGTGGCAGCCGGTCAGGCGCGCAACGACCAGCACGTGACCATTCAGGCACTGGAGCAGGGCGTTCCGCAACCGGTCTGGGTGCAAGCCGCCGCATTGACTGCGCGCACCGCCGTGTTCATTTCCGCCGACGCCAGCCGTCCGACCCAGAGCGGCAGCCTGCCGGGTGTCGATCCGGCCCCGGCCAGCGAGCGCTTCACCCTGACCGAGCGTCAGTCGCTGCTCAACTACGGCATCGCCACCGCGTACTACGAAGGCGGCTACGTGCGCATCCAGCGCTCGATCACCACCTACCAGAAGAACGCTTACGGCCAGGCTGACAACTCGTACCTGGACAGCGAAACCATGCACCAGTCGGCGTTCATCGTGCGTCGTCTGCAAAGCGTGATCACCAGCAAGTACGGTCGCCACAAACTGGCTGCCGACGGCACCCGCTTCGGCGCCGGCCAGCCGATCGTCACCCCGGCAACCATTCGCGGTGAGCTGATCGCCCAGTACGCCAAGCTCGAACTCGAAGGCCACGTGGAAAACGCCGAGCTGTTCGCCGAGCACCTGATCGTCGAGCGCGACGTGCAGGACCCGAGCCGCGTGAACGTGCTGTTCCCGCCGGATTACATCAACGGTCTGCGCGTGTTCGCACTGCTCAACCAGTTCCGTCTGCAGTACGACGACGTCGCCTGATCGGCGCGTTTGACACTGTGATTTCAGCCCACCTTGCGTGGGCTTTTTATTTGAAGGGAGTAACACCATGGGTCAACTGATTGCAGGCACCTGCTACGTCAAGGTCGACGGTGCACAACTGACTATCAATGGCGGCTGCGAAGCCCCGCTGATGGCCGTCAAACGCGAAACCGTCGTGCCGGGTTTCTACAAGGAAACCGACGTCGCGCCGTCGTTCAAGGTGACCGCGCTGCACACCGCCGACTTCCCGCTGAAGAAGCTGATCGAAGGCACCGATATCACCGTCACCTGCGAATTCAGCAACGGCAAAGTCTACGTACTGGCCGGTGCCTACCTGGTCGAAGAGCCCGTCTCCAAAGGCGATGACGCCACCATCGAACTGAAATTCGAAGGCATCAAGGGGACCTGGCAATGAGCGGCGCCGTGAAGCTTCAAGTTGCGATCGAAGCTCACGGCGAGCCTTTGACCGAACTCGTCCTGCGCCGTCCGACGGTGCAAGAGGTGCGAGCGATCAAGGCGCTGCCGTACAAGATCGACAAGAGCGAAGAGGTCAGCCTCGACATGGACGTGGCGGCCAAATACATCGCCGTGTGCGCCGGCATTCCGCCGTCGTCGGTCAACCAGCTGGACCTGGCTGACCTCAACGCGCTGAGCTGGGCCGTTGCAGGTTTTTTCATGAGTGCGGCGTCGGAACCATCACCGACCTGATTTCGGTCGCCTATGACCTGGCCTGGTTCTGGAAGGTTGACCCCGAACAGATGATGGCCAGGCCACTGGATGTGCTTCGCGAATCGCTGGAGCACGCGCAACGGATCAATGCGATGCAGCAGGTGCAGTGATGGCTAATACACAATTGAGCCTGATCCCGCAGAACTTCCCCGTCACGGTCAACATGCTCGTGGTGCTCAAGGGCGCCGAGAAAATGGAGGCCGAGATGAAGGGGCTGCGCGGCAAGGTCGCAGCATTCAAGAAAAGCATGGAAGACAGCGGCCTGGAGCCGCTGGATGTCGCCGGATTCATTTCCGAAGGTGGCCTGCTCAAGCCGTTTCAAGACGGCATCAAGAAGGCCATCGAAGCGCAGGATGCGCTGGCGAAGAAAGTCCGGGCGAACAAGGGGCTGAAAGTGCCCAAGGTTGTGCACGGAGAAACCTCGGCCAACCTTGAGAAGTTCAACAAGGCACTGGACAAGGTATCGCTGAAGATCGGTCAGGCGCTGTTGCCGGCAGTCAACAGCATCGTCACCGCTATCACGCCGGTGATCACCTCGATTGGTCAGTTCCTCGCGAACAATCCGTACCTCGTCGAGGGACTGGCTGCCGCGGCGGTGGCGTTCACGGTGGTGACGGTCGGTGCAATGGGGCTCGTCGCAGTGCTGGGCATCCTGGCTTCACCGATCGGCCTTGTTGCTGCGGCCATCGCCGGGGCTGTGGCGCTGATTGTGATTGGTGCGCGCCTGATCACCAACAACTGGTCTTCGATTTCCGGGGTCTTCAGCAAGATGTGGGCGTTCACCCGTGAGGCCTTCGATAGCGGAGTCACATCCGTGAAGGAGGGACTGGCTTCGATGGGCGCCTCTGTCGGCAAAACGTGGGATGAGACAGTTGAGCTGTTCTCTGCGGGCGTCGACAGCGTCACGAAGTTCTTCGACGAGACCGTGGCGAGTGCGACGGCGGGTATCGAGGCACTCAGTACGAAGTTCTCTTTCTCGCCGCGTGAGGTGATGGATAAGGCCTTGGCAACCGCCGGTACAGTCATCAGTGACTTCTTTGACAGTACGATCGCCAGGACGAAGGCGGGTATCGAAGCACTCAGTGCGAAGTTCTCTTTCTCGCCTCGCGAGGTGATGGACAAGGCGCTGAAGACCGCCAGTACGGTCGTCAATGATTTCTGGGACAGTGCGGTCGCCAATGCAACGACCGGCATCGAAAAACTCAAGGCCTCGTTCTCGTTTTCGCCCCGTGAAGTGCTGAGCCAGGCGCTGGCCACTGCCAGTGGTGTGGTCGGTGATTTTTACAACGGCGTGGTAGCCAGCGCAGGGGCGGGTGTGGAGTCGCTCAAGGCGCGGTTCAGTTGGTCGCCGATCCAGACCATCAACGAAGCCTGGCAGCCGGTCACTGATGTGTTCTCGGCGCTGCGGGATGTCGTTGGGGCTTCCATGGCCTCGTTGCAGGACAGCTTGCGCCGAGTGTTCGACGTCTTGCCTGTGGAGTCCGCAACGGCGGCCTGGGGTGGCGTGACAGGCTACTTTTCCGGTTTGTGGGCATCGTTGACCACGGATGCGCAATCGGTGAAGGGTGTGTTCGGTGACCTTTTCGGCCAGTCTCCGCTGGACTCGATCAAACAGAAGTGGGAGCCCGTCATCGTCTGGTTCAGTGATATGTGGACGAGGCTGCAGAGCATCTTCGGACAGGTCAAGGAACTGCTGGGTGGCCATTTCTCCGGATTCTTCGAAACCGTAACCGGCAGCGCTGCGACACCTGCGGGGGCGGCCGGGTTGAACAGTCCGTTGCCACAGTCCTCCAGCGCCCTGATCCAGCAAAGTGCCGCCAACAGCCGCACGCAACTCGAAGGCGGCCTGACGGTGCGCTTCGAAAATGCGCCGGCCGGGCTGCGTACCGATCAACCGCAAACCAATCAGCCGGGCCTGGCGCTGTCTTCGCGCATCGGCTATCGCTCGCTGTCCATGGGAGGTTCCAATGAACTGGCGTGACCGTTTGGTGCCGGCGTCCTTTCGGGGGGTCGGTTTTTGGGTCGATCAGGCGAAAACCCCGGTCGGCCGCAACGGGCAATTACACGAATATCCGCAACGCGACCTGCCGTTTTTCGAGGATCTCGGCCAGCAGGCCAAGACCCACGACCTGACGGCGTTCATCGTCGGCCCCGATTGCCTCGAGCAGCGCGACAAGCTGCTCAAGGCGCTGGAGCAAGGCAGCGGCGAACTGGTGCATCCGTGGCTGGGGCGCCTGCAGGTCAAGGTCGGCGAATGCGACATGACCCACACCCGCCAGGATGGCGGGCTGGTGACTTTCGCACTGAAGTTCTACCCCGACCGTCCTTTGCCGTTTCCGACCGCCACCGTCAGCACGCAGAAGGTGCTTCTGGCCAAGGCTGATACCTTGCTGGGTTCTGCGGTGGCACGTTTCGAACAGGCCATGACCCTGATCAAGGCTGCGCGGATCGGCATCGCCAATCTGCGCAATAGCCTCACCGGGGTCTATGACGTGATCAAGGAACAGCTCAAGCCACTGATCGAGCAGTACAAAGAGATCACCGAGCTGGTCAAGGCCGTCAAGGAACTGCCCAAGGAAGTGGCGGCGGAGTTCAAGGGGCTGCTGGGTGATATCAAGGAGCTGAAGGCGTTTGCGAAGGAGGGCTATCGTGGCGTGATTGCCGACGTGTCCCAACAGATCGAAGCCATCCGCAAGGCCGATGCGCCGAAACTCACCACCGGCAAGGACACCACGGCAGCGGCGCAGGCCATGGCCGATCTGGTGCAGGACACGCTGATCGTGAAAGTGGCGCAGTGGGTCGCCTCGATGCCGGTGGCTTCGACACCGGTGAAACTGACGTCGACGCCCACGGTGGCGCAACAGGCGATTCAACCGGTTACCCGCCAGGAAGTGCCGGTCACCGACGATCTGCAACTGCTGCAAAAAGAGCTGGTCGAGGCGCTCCAGCTGGCGCAGAACAAGGCCGATCCCGCGCACTATCAAGCCATCAGCGATGTGAAGGAAGCGCTGATCGCGCACCTCAAGGCTGTGGCGTCGTCCGGTGTGCGACTGGTCAGCAAGTCGTTTCAGGAAAGCCTGCCGGCGCTGGTCGTGGCCTACAAGCAATTTGCCGATGCGACCCGGGTCACGGAAGTGACCCAGCGCAACGGCATCGCTCATCCGGTGTTCTCACCCAACGATGTGAAAGTCTCCAGGGAGTGAGCCATGGACGAGATGGACAACCACGTCACACTGACGGTCGGCGACATGGAATATGGCGGCTGGAAAAGCGTGGAAATCAGCGCCGATCTGGAGCGCCAGTTCCGCACCTTCAAACTCGATATCACCTGGCAATGGCCGGGACAGACCGTCGATCAGCGGATCAAGGCCGGCGACCCGTGCGAGGTGCGGATCGGCAAGGATCTGGTCCTCACCGGATACGTCTTCAAAGCCCCGATCAGCTATGACGGGCGGCAGATCAGCCTGAGTGTCGAGGGCAGTTCCAAGACCCAGGATCTGGTGGATTGTGCGGCGCGAAACATCCCCGGCCAATGGCAGGATCAATCGCTGTTGAACATCGTCCAGGCCCTGGCCGGGGAATACACGCAGTTTGTGGTCAACGAGATTCCCGAGACTGCACGCCTGAGCAAGCACACGATCGTCCCGGGTGAAACGGTGTTTCAGTCGATCGATCGTCTGCTCTCGCTGTACCGGGTGTTTTCCACCGATGACGCCGAAGGTCGACTGGTGCTGGCCAGACCGGGCAGCGGCGGCCGCGCCAGCGATGCGCTGGAGCTGGGCAAGAACATCCTGTCGGCCAACGCGCCGATGGATTACAGCCAGGTGTTCTCCGAATACCGGGTGATCGGCCAGCAAAAGGGCAACGACAAGAAGAGTGGGGCGGCGGTCAGCGAGGTTGAATCCAGTGCGACCGATCTGACATTCAAGCGTCGACGCACCACCATCATCAACGAAGGCTCGCAACTCACGTTCGAACTGGCCCAGCAACGGGCCCAGTGGGAAAGCGCCACGCGCATGGGCCGGGCGCTGACCACCACCTATCAGGTGCAGGGCTGGCGCCAGTCCAACGGCGATCTGTGGCGCCACAACACGCTGGTGAAGGTCAAGGATCCGGTACTCGGGTTCGATGAAGACATGCTGATTTCCAAGGTCACGTACTCGTTGTCGGCGCAAGGCTCGGTGACCACCCTGCAAGTGGCGCCGCCGCATACCTTCGACGCCAATCCGATCCCACCGAAAAAAGCCTGAGCCGGCACCTCCCTCCAAGGAAACCCTATGAGCCTACTGACACGCCTGCTGGCGCGCGGCACTGTCGTGCTCGCCAGTTCGGCCTCCAAGCTGCAATCGCTGCAAATGCGCCTCACCGCCGGTGAAGTGAACGACGACGTGGAGCACTTCGAACCCTACGGTTTCACCAGCCATCCATTGGCCGGTGCCGAAGGCGTCGTCACGTTTCTCGGCGGTGACCGCTCTCATGCCATCGCCCTGGTGGTCGCTGACCGCCGTTACCGCCTGCAATCGCTGGCGGCCGGCGAGGTGGCGATCTACACCGACGAGGGCGACAAAATCCACCTCAAGCGCGGGCGGATCATCGACATCGAAACCGCCACGCTCAATATCCGTGCAAGCACGGCCGTGAACTTCGACACACCGGTGATCAACCAGACCGGCAAGATCTTGTCCACCGGCGATCAGGTGGCCGGCGGCATCAGCCAGATCAAGCACGTGCACGTCGGCGTGCAGGCCGGTAGCGGCCAGACCGGTGCGCCGGCGGGAGGCCAGTGATGTTTATCAGTCAAAACCTGCACGCCGCGCTGACTCGCGCGGTGTTGATCAGCCTTTTTACCTGGCGCCGCGCTGCCGACGACGATGCCCTCGACGACGAGGAACGTTACGGCTGGTGGGGCGACACTTTTCCCACCGTGGCCAATGACCGCATCGGTTCGCGGCTGTGGCTGCTGCGTCGGGTCAAGCTGACCCGCCAGACACAGATGGACGCCGAGTTCTACGCCCGTGAAGCCTTGCAATGGCTGATCGACGACGGCCATTGCAGCGCCATCGACATCATCAGCGAACGCCTCGACGCCCAGCGCCTGAACCTGCGCACGGTCCTGACCCTGGCCGACGGCGAGCGCCTGGACATCAACCCCGAAAACAGTTGGCAGGTGATCTATGCCGTTTGAAACCCCTTCGCTGCCGGTGCTGATCAAGCGCACCCAAAGCGACCTGGCCGGCGATTCGCTGCGCCAGTCCGATGCGCAAGTCCTGGCCCGCACCCTCGGTGGTGCGGTCTATGGACTGTATGGCTATCTCGATTGGATCGCCGAGCAGATCCTGCCCGATACGGCCGATGAGTCGACCCTGGAACGGATCGCCGCCCTGCGTCTGAACCAGCCGCGCAAATCCGCGCAGGTTGCCACCGGCAGCGTCAGCTTCAGTGCCAGCGCCGGGGCGGTGCTGGATGTCGACACGTTGCTGCAATCGAATGACGGCCGGACTTACCGGGTCACTGCCGCACGCACCACCAGCAACGGCGTCAACAGCACGACCATTGCAGCCCTGGATCCCGGTAGCCAGGGCAATGCCGATGCCGGGCTGACACTGGTGCCGGTGCAACCGATTCTGGGCATTGCCGGTAACAGCTTTATCGTCCTGGCACCCGGGCTGACGGGCGGCATCGCCCGGGAAAGTCTGGAGTCCCTGCGTTCGCGGGTGATCCGCTCCTACCGGCTCATTCCTCACGGCGGTTCGGCCCAGGACTACGAGACATGGGCGCTGGAGTGCCCCGGGATCACTCGGGCATGGTGTCGCGGCAACTTCCTGGGGCCGGGCACGGTCGGCGTATTCGTCATGCGGGACGACGATGCGCAGCCCATCCCCAATGACGAGCAGCTCGCTGAAGTACAGGCCTATATCGAACGGTTGCGGCCGGTGACGGCGGATGTGAGCGTGATGGCGCCAGTGAAAGTGTTAGTGCCTTACAAGCTGCGCATCACGCCTGACACCAGTGCCGTGCGTGCCGCTATCGAAAGTCAGCTGCGCGATTTGCATAACCGTGAGGCGGGTCTGGGCGAGACGCTGTTGCTCAGTCACATCAATGAAGCCATCAGCAGTGCAACGGGTGAGACGGATCACTCCCTCTCATTACCCTCCGCCAATGTCACGGCCGCCAGTAACCAACTCCTGGCTTTTGGGGGGTGCGAATGGCTGTCTTGAGAAGTGCCACGCAATACCGCGATCAGTTGCGCAACCTGTTGCCCAGTGGCCCGGCCTGGGAGCCGGGACGAGTTCCGGAGCTCGACCAAGTGCTTGGAGGCATCGCCCAGGAACTGGCGCGGCTTGACGCCCGTGCGATCGACGTCCTCAACGAGATGGATCCGGTCACTGTCAGCGAGTTGGTGCCGGATTGGGAGGCAGTGATGAACCTGCCGGATCCGTGCCTGGGCGCCACACCGCTCTTTGACGATCGGCGACTGGCCGTGCGCCGGCGCTTGCTGGCGGTAGGCAGCCAGACGGCAGCCTATTTCGTCGAGGTCGCACGAAGCCAGGGGTATCCACAGGCAACGGTCTCCGAACTCCGGGTTCCGCGCATGGGGCGCTCGCGATTTGGCAATGCGCATTTCGGCACCTGGAGAGCGCAATTCATGTGGATCCTCAATACCGGCGGACGCCTGTCCAGCGGGCGCCGTTTTGGTGCCAGTTACTGGGGGGAGCGTTTCGGCATGAATCCAGGCTCGGCTCTGGAATGCCTCATTCACCGCAGCACACCGGCTCATACCCAGGTGTACATCAACTATGACTAAGGAATGAATAATGGATTATCCAAAGAGTGTGCCCAGCGTTGGGCTGGTCAATGGCAAGTTTGTCGATGAAAACCCGGTGGCCGGTACTCCTGGATCGCTGATCCCGGCAGTGTGGGGCAATTCCGTCACCGAAGAGTTGCTCGGCGTCATCAAGGCCGGTGCGCTGGTTCCAGACGAAGCCAACGTCGGTCAATTGCTCGTGGCCATCCGCAAGATCAATCAGGCGGGTCTCATCGATTTCGCCCTCGACACCGGCGCGGTCAATGCCTATGCCGCCACCTACTCGCCGGCTCCGACCGCTCTGGTCGACGGTATGGTGCTGCGTTTCAAGGCACTCAATACCAACACCGGCGCCAGTACCTTTTCCGTGGCGGGATCAATCGCCAAACCTATTGTAGGCGTCGATCATTCCCCGCTTCGCTCCGGTGAAATCGTCGCGACGGGCGATGCCTGGGTGCAATGGAACAGCTCCGTGGGCAGCGGAGCCTGGATTCTGATTGCGAGTACCGGTGTGGCGCGGCAACTGGGGGCCGATGTCGGCGACGTGAAAACGGTCGCTACCGTCGACGCTCCAAGCGGCTGGCTCAAGTGCAGCGGACAGCCTGTATCGCGGACTCAGTACGCCAATCTGTTTGCCGCGATCGGTACCCGGTTTGGTGCCGGGGATGGTACCAACACCTTCAACGTGCCGGATCTGCGTGGCGAGTTCGTTCGAGGTCTGGACGATGGTCGCGGCGTCGATCCTGGTCGTGTACTGGGCAGCAAACAGGCAGGACAGAACGCCTCGCACATTCACGATGTTTCGGCGGCCGCTGCGGGCAACCACGCTCACACGGCGCGCACGGATGCTGCCGGCGTCCACGCACACGGAGGTGCTGTCGTCGGCGGTGGCGCGTTCAACATTGATGTCGTCCTGGGCGGGCAGGGTGTCATCAACGGCGGCAACACGGCGGGGTCGATCATGGGCTCCAGTTCGGCCCCCTTCGTCAACCGCAACTTTACGACCAACGCCCCGGCGCACTCCCACGGCATCGTGGCGGACGGCAACCATGCGCACAATGTGGGCGTGGATGCCGCGGGTCAACACACGCACACGATGTCTGTCGCTGCGTCGGGTGGCAACGAGGCGCGTCCGATGAACACGGCTCTGTTGTACGTCATCAAGTTCTGATGTCTACCGGCGGGGCTACTGATCGCTTCGGCGAACAGTCCCCGACAGCACCCCTGAAAATTCTGGCAAAAAATGGCTGACAGGCATCAGCCTGCAGCCATGGTTCAATCGGAGCATCCAGGGAGGATCACGCATTATGCAAATAACTGAAAACAACCTTTTAACCATCATGCCCAACGCCCGCTCCCAAGCGGGCGTTTTTGTTTCGGCGCTCAACACGGCCATGGCCCGCCATCGCATCGATACACCGAAACGCATCGCTACGTTTCTCGCCCAGATCGGACACGAGTCCGGGCAATTGCAGTACGTACGTGAGCTGGGCAACAACCAGTACCTGAGCAAATACGACACCGGTACGCTGGCCTTGCGCCTGGGCAACACGCCCGAGGCTGACGGCGACGGGCAGAAGTATCGCGGGCGCGGGCTGATCCAGATCACCGGGCGCAGCAATTATCGTCAGTGCAGTCTCGGACTTTTCGGTGACGAGCGCCTGCTGGCCTTGCCTGAGTTGCTCGAACAACCGCAATGGGCGGCGGAGTCCGCGGCGTGGTTCTGGGAGAAGAATGGCTTGAACGAACTGGCGGATCAGGATCAGTTCAACAGCATTACCCGGCGGATCAACGGCGGGTTGAACGGTTTGCAGGACCGCCTCGACATCTGGGCGCGGGCGAGGGCAGTGTTATGCCAGCCTTCGGTCTGAAGTTCTGGTGTGTCATCGGCGCTTTGCTGCTGGCCGGTGGTTCGGCGGCGCTGGCCTGGCAGGTCCAGGACTGGCGCTACGAAGGACGGCTGGCCGAGCAGGCCCGGCTGCATGCCGAAGCCCTCAATCAATTGACTCTGACCGCCGCCACAGCGCAACAGGCGGAGCAGGACAAGCGCCTGGCCCTGGAGCAACGGCTCACGGCCAGTGATCAAACCCATTATCGAGCACTGAACGATGCCCAACGTGATCAGGATCGCCTGCGCGATCGTCTTGCCACTGCTGATCTGCGCCTGTCAGTCCTCATCGACGCAGGCGACGCTGCCCAAGGCTGCGGTGTGCCAGCCACCTCCGGCGCCGGCGGCGTGGATCATGCAGCCGTACGCGCCCGACTTGACCCGGCGCATGCTCGACGAATTGTCGCCATCACCGGCGAAGGCGACCGCGGACTGATTGCCTTGCAGGCTTGTCAGGCCTATATCAGAGCGCTGGCGCCCGAACATTTTGAATAAGCTTGTGTATTGAAAGCGCAACCGGCTCGTGTACGGTGGTACCCATTCCATCCGATCCGGAGCGCGCCGTGAAAGAAATCACCCAACTGGCGGCCGAACTTGGCCGACGTCTGCAATTGCTCAATTCTCACGTCACGACGGCCGAGTCCTGTACCGGTGGCGGGATTGCCGAAGCGATCACCCGCATTCCTGGGAGTTCGGCGTGGTTCGAAGCGGGTTACGTGACCTACTCCAACCGCCAGAAAACCCAGCAGTTGAATGTGCCGGCGGAGCTGTTCGGCACCGTGGGCGCGGTCAGTCGCGAAGTGGTCGAGGCCATGGTGCGCGGCGCCCAGGAAAAAAGCCTGGCGCGGTTTGCCGTGGCGGTCAGCGGCGTGGCCGGGCCGGACGGTGGTTCGCCGAACAAACCGGTGGGCACCGTCTGGCTGGCGTGGGGCGTGGGCGACCAGGTTTCCAGCGAGGTCCAGCACTTCCCCGGCAACCGCGACGACGTCCGCCGACAAACGGTGAAGGCCGCGCTAGAGGGCTTGCTGCGACTAGCGGCACGAGAAATCGAAAATCAGGGGTAGGCGATCCGTGAACGCTGTGGAATAATACTGGCTACTTATACAGGTGTTGGCCGTCAGGCCTTATTGATTACGTGAGGACTTTAATGGACGACAACAAGAAGAAAGCCTTGGCTGCGGCCCTGGGTCAGATCGAACGTCAATTCGGCAAGGGTGCCGTAATGCGTATGGGCGATCAGGACCGTCAGGCGATCCCGGCCATTTCCACCGGCTCTCTGGGTCTGGACATCGCACTCGGCATCGGCGGCCTGCCAAAAGGCCGTATTGTTGAAATCTACGGTCCTGAATCTTCCGGTAAAACCACACTGACGCTGTCCGTGATCGCCCAGGCTCAAAAAGCCGGTGCGACCTGCGCCTTCGTCGACGCCGAACACGCCCTCGACCCAGAGTACGCCGGCAAGCTGGGCGTCAATGTCGACGACCTGCTGGTTTCCCAGCCGGACACCGGCGAACAGGCCCTGGAAATCACCGACATGCTGGTGCGCTCCAACGCCGTTGACGTGATCATCGTCGACTCCGTGGCCGCTCTGGTACCGAAGGCAGAAATCGAAGGCGAAATGGGTGACATGCACGTGGGCCTGCAAGCCCGTCTGATGTCCCAGGCGCTGCGTAAAATCACCGGTAACATCAAGAACGCCAACTGCCTGGTGATCTTCATCAACCAGATCCGCATGAAGATCGGCGTGATGTTCGGCAGCCCGGAAACCACCACCGGTGGTAACGCGCTGAAGTTCTACGCCTCGGTTCGTCTCGACATCCGCCGTACCGGCGCGGTGAAGGAAGGCGACGAAGTGGTCGGCAGCGAAACCCGCGTCAAGGTTGTGAAGAACAAGGTGGCTTCGCCGTTCCGTCAGGCCGAGTTCCAGATTCTCTACGGCAAGGGTATTTATCTGAACGGCGAGATGATCGACCTGGGCGTACTGCACGGTTTCGTCGAGAAGTCCGGCGCCTGGTATGCCTACGAAGGCACCAAGATCGGTCAGGGCAAGGCCAACTCGGCCAAGTTCCTGGCGGACAACCCGGAAGTCGCGGCCAAGCTCGAGAAGCAACTGCGTGACAAACTGCTGTCGCCAGCTGTGATTGCTGATTCCAAGGCTTCTGCGGTCAAAGAGACCGAAGACGACCTGGCTGACGCCGACATCTGATTGCACCGATGACAACCGCCGTACTCGATACCCTCGTCGCGGTGCGGCGAACCGCCATGGACCTGCTCGCACGTCGCGAGCACGGTCGAGTCGAGCTGACGCGAAAACTGCGTCAGCGTGGCGCTCCCCCCGAGATGATCGAAACAGCCCTCGACCGTTTGACGGAAGAAGGGCTGCTTTCCGAAGCCCGTTATCTTGAAAGTTTTGTTTCCTATCGCGCCCGCTCCGGTTATGGCCCTCTGCGGATTCGCGAAGAACTGAGCCAGCGCGGTTTGCAACGCGCCGATATCGAACTCGCCTTGCGCGAGAGCGGCATAAACTGGCAGGAGCAGCTAACGGACACGTGGCAACGGAAGTTCTCCGGACAACTTCCCTGCGATGCCAAGGAACGCGCCAGACAAGGTCGATTCCTGGCGTACCGGGGATTCTCGATGGAGATGATCAACCGCTTGTTCAGCGGCAGAGGGATGGACGATTAAATTGTTCCAGCTTCAGCTCAGCTTCATCTGAAAAATAAAAACGGCCCGCTATTTCGATAGCGGGCCGTTTTTTTTGCCTTCACGTTACCTTCGACGGTTCGCGAGTGCGTTGCGCGGTTTGGGGTTTTGAGTGGGCCCAGTTTTCCGGCAGGTTGATGTAGTCCACCAGCTCCCGCAGACGCCCGTGATCCCGGGCATTGAAGGCGAATGCCAGGCGCGTCAGGTGGCTGAATTGAGCATCGTCGTGCTCTTCGCCGGCGTAGGCGTGTTGATGGAACTGGTCACTCAGGCACAAATCGGCAAACGCTTCCTGCATATGCTCCAGGGCCTGATCGCTCAACTTGTGGTTCATGCGAATGACAAACTGGCGCTTGAGCCAACGGCTGGAGTGGAAGTTGCCGTAGAACTTGTTGATCTGCTCCACCGCCTCTTCAACGTTGTAGACCAGGCGCACCAACTTCAGGTCGGTCGGCAGAATGTAACGGTTTTCCTCCAGTTGCTGGCGAATGAAGTCCAGCGCGCCTTGCCAGAAAGTCCCGCCCGGTGCGTCCAGCAGCACCACCGGCACCAGAGGGCTTTTGCCGGTCTGGATCAGCGTGAGCACTTCCAGCGCTTCGTCCAGGGTGCCGAACCCGCCGGGGCACAACACCAGCGCATCGGCTTCCTTGACGAAGAACAGCTTGCGGGTGAAGAAGAAGTGGAACGGCAGCAGGTTGTTGGTACCGTCCACGGTGGGGTTGGCATGTTGTTCGAAGGGTAGGGTGATGTTGAAACCCAGGCTGTGATCGCGGCCGGCACCTTCATGGGCGGCGGCCATAATTCCGCCGCCGGCACCGGTGATGACCATCATGTTCGAGCGGGCCAGCGAGGCCCCGAGTTCCCGAGCCATGGCGTAAAGGGGATGTTCGACCGGGGTGCGGGCCGAGCCGAACACCGTGACCTTGCGTCGCCCCTTGAACTGTTCGAGCGTGCGAAACGCCTGCTCCAGTTCGCGCAGGGCTTGCAGGGTGATCTTGGCATTCCAGCGGTTGTGATCTTCCTGGGCCATGCGCAGCACGGTCAGGATCATGTCGCGGTAGATGGGGGAATTCGGACTGTTGGGTGACACCAGGTTGAGTTGTTCTTCGACCTTGCTGATGAGGTCGTGGCCGCTTTCCTGAAAATGACGGCTGAGCAGGTCATTCGGTTGGTAAGGCATGCAACTTCTCCTTCTGCACAGAGCTTTCGGCTCTGACGTGCGGCGTCAGTGCCGCGCTGCAAGAAAACAAACAGTCGGCAGCTCCTTTCCTGCCGTTAATAAAAGATCGGGAATACGTTGAATCTAGACCCTCAAAGCATTTTTCGCTCATTGAGCATTGCGCCGCAAAGTCTTTCCTGGCAACTGCTTATTGCCGCTTTGCGAAGTGTTTTCACCGCTCGTCCGATGCCACGTCGAGGGCTGAATGCTCTGATTTACTAAGTTAAAGGCGCCGTACGACAACTTTGCGTCAACGACCGTACGCAAGGTGCACGCTATTCAAGGATTTGCGGGTGGCAAGGAGGCAGGACACATGACCAGAGTCATTCTGGAGATCGATACGCAGCTGTATCGGTTGTTGAAAGCATCGGCCGAGACCAACCATGTGAGTCTCGAAGAGGAGTGCTGCCGACGCCTGGCGGGAGGGGAGCGCCGCTCGCGTTACTTGCAGGCCTTGCTGGCCGAACTGCGCGCCGAGGATGAACAGCGGCGCGCTACGTCGCGATGATTACTTCTTCTTCGCTGGAGCCGCTTTCGGGCAATCCGATTCCTGGTAGCTGGCGGAGCCGATCGCCTTGTTGCTTTTCACTTCGGTGAATTCATAACGCATGATCGCGCCTTTGGCCATCAGCTTGCGGTACGACGGATTGTTGCAGACCGAGGCGCCCAGCTGGAAATACACGGCTTTGGGATCGGCGCGCATTTTGTCGGCGTGGCTCTTTTGCACGCTCAGGTGGTTGACCAGCGTGGTGCCTTCGACGGTGTAGCCCTGATCAAGAATGTCTTCGTTGATCGCCCGTGGCGTGCCGACGCTGCTTTGTGCGGCGACATTGCGCAGCTCTCGGTTCAGATTCTGCTCACTCAGGGATGCAGCCTGAGCGCTGAAGGACGAGGCCAGCAGAATGGCAGCGGTGGGAACGATAAGGCGCAGCATGAAACTCTCCTGGTTCAGTGACTGGTGGTTCGACCAGCCACGTGACTGTGCGTTCAGTGGCGGCGAATTATAGGGGAGCCGGTCGGGAGGGTACAGGCTTGTGCCCGTCGCTCTGGTAAACTGCCGCCCTTTATTGCCCTGCCGAGTGTCGTTCGTGTCGAGTTTTCCTGTCTGCCGGTGCCGTCTGCGATGAATCATGCCCCCAACGCCGTGGCCCGCCTGCGCGATCAGCGCGAGGACGAAGGCATCAAACCGATCCAGGCCCGTGGCTTTCGCTCCCCGCGCTGCCGCGATTGCCGGGTGATCATCAGCCATTGCCTGTGCGCCTGGCGGCCAACCGTCGATACACGCTCGGGCGTTTGCCTGATCATGACCGGCAAGGAAGTGTTCAAGCCAAGTAACACCGGTTGGTTGATCGCCGACATCGTGCGCGACAACCATGCCTTCATCTGGTCGCGGACCGAACCCGACGAGCAACTGCTGGCGCTGCTGAACGACCCGCAATGGCAGCCGTATCTGGTATTCCCTGGCGAGTACGTCGAACCTTCGCGGGTGACCAACACCGTGGATCTCGATAGCAGCAAGCGTCCGCTGTTCATCCTGCTGGATGCGACCTGGACCGAAGCCCGGAAGATTTTCCGCAAGAGCCCGTATTTCGACCGTTTGCCGATCCTGAGCTTGTTGCCCGACAAACTCTCGCGCTATCGCCTGCGCCGCTCGACCCGCAGCGAGCACCTGTGCACCGCCGAAGTGGCGGCGCTGTGTCTGGAACTGGCCGGCGATTCGGACGCGGCGTCGGCGCTGGATGCCTATTTCGATGTGTTCAGCCAGCATTACCTGGGGGCCAAGCAGCAACTGGATGTCAATGTGTCGACGCCGGCCCACGCCGAATTGCTGCCCTATATCCGAAACGCGGCGCCAGTACCGGCCTGATCCTGGCCCATACTGCTAAAGCAGTGGCCGTGCGGCTTGACCACCCCGGCTTCGCTGGTCATGCTTGGCGCCGATTGGGGTGCGGCCAAGGTTTGAAACGCCGTTTTTGTTCGTGATTGGCGTTGAACGTGCCCCTGTGGATACCGCTGCCGGGCGGTATCTGGATTTGCTTTGGTGAGGCCCGAATGCGCGGGCCCGCCATCAAAAACAGGATCATTTGAAAAATGGCCACATACGACATCCTGATTGCCGATGATCACCCTCTCTTTCGTAGCGCGCTGCATCAAGCAGTGACGATGGGCCTTGGCCCGGATGTACGCATGGTGGAGGTGGCGAGCATCGCCGAGCTGGAAACCCGCCTGACCGAAAAGGCTGACTGGGATCTAGTGCTGCTGGACCTGAACATGCCGGGCGCTTTCGGATTTTCCGGGCTGGTGATGCTGCGCGGTCAATACCCGCAGATTCCGGTGGTGATGGTTTCGGCCCAGGAAGAAGCCTCGGTGATGGTCAAGTCCCGGGAATTCGGTGCCAGTGGTTTCATTCCCAAGTCCAGCGACCTGAGCGTGATTCAGGAAGCGGTGCGTAAAGTGTTGGACGGGGACGTGTTCTGGCCACCCCAGGCGTTCGAAGCGGTCAGCGTTTCGGATGAAGCCAAAGCCGCCAGCGATGGCCTTGCGAGCCTGACGCCGCAGCAGTTCCGGGTGCTGACCATGGTCTGCGAAGGTTTGCTGAACAAGCAGATCGCCTACGAGCTGAGCGTGTCCGAAGCGACCATCAAGGCCCACGTCACGGCGATTTTTCGCAAGTTGAACGTGCGGACCCGGACCCAGGCAGCTTTACTGCTGCAACAACTTGAGTCAATTCCGAGCCAGTAAGCGCTGGCGTCTTCACGCTTTTTTGACTTTCGTTGATCTAGCTTCCCCACTTCCTTTCGGTCGGTTATCTACTTTATGTCACCTTTCAAGGGCCAGACGGGCCTGAAACGCATCCTCAACGCTTCCGGTTACTCGCTGGACGGCTTGCGCGCCGCCTTCACTGGCGAAGCCGCATTCCGCCAGTTGGTGCTGCTTAACGTGGTACTGATTCCGCTGACGTTTTTCCTCAATGTCAGCCGGGTCGAGCAGGCGCTGCTGATCGCCGTGTGCCTGCTGGCGCTGATCGTCGAGCTGTTGAATTCAGCGGTGGAGGCGGCCATCGACCGTATCTCGCTGGAGTTGCACCCGCTGTCCAAGAACGCCAAGGACATGGGCAGTGCCGCGCAATTCGTGGCACTGAGCATGATCGCCCTGGTGTGGGCGGTGATTCTGCTCTAAGCGATGCTCGGCAGAACGATCTCGTCGCTGCGCTGGACCCCGGCGGTGAAGGCGCGGCACAGATCGAGGAATTCGCGCATGGCGGAGGTCTGGTACTTCTGCTTGTGCCAGATGAAATAGAACTGCCGCGCCAGATCCAGATCCGGCGTCTCCACCGGCACCAGGCTGCCGCGACGGAAGGCGTCACGCAGCGCCAGGCGCGAGATGCAGCCAATCCCCAGACCTGATTCCACCGCGCGTTTGATCGCTTCGGTGTGTTCCAGCTCCAGCCGGATGTTCAGCGCGCTGCGATGATGACGCATCGCCTGATCGAAGGTCAGGCGCGTCCCCGACCCCTGTTCCCGCAAAATCCATGCTTCATGAGTCAATTCCTCCATGGTCGCGCTGCCGCGCTTGGCCAACGGATGCTGTGGGGCGCAGAACACCACCAGTTCATCCTCGACCCAGCTTTGCACCTCGATGTCCGGGTGGCTGCAATCGCCCTCGATTAGACCCAGATCAATTTCGTAATGAGCCACTTGTTGCACGATATTGGCAGTGTTCTGCACATGCAGCTTCACCTGGCTTTCGGGGTGGCGCTGCATGAAACCGCCGATCAGCAGGGTCGCCAGGTAATTGCCGATGGTCAGGGTCGCGCCCACCGACAGCGAGCCGAAACCGGATTTGCCGTTGAGCAGGTCTTCGATTTCCTTGGCCTGATCGAGCAGGGCCACCGCTTGTGGCAACAACTGTTTGCCGAGGGCGTTGAGGCTCAGGCGTTTACCGGCGCGGTCGAACAGCTGGCAGCTGGACTGGCGCTCCAGTTCGGTGATGGACGTGCTGGCAGCCGATTGCGACAGGTTGAGCAGACCCGCAGCACGGGACACGCTTTCCTGCTGGGCGACGGCGACGAAGACTTGCAGTTGACGAAGAGTAAATCGCATATCGATATAACCGATAACCCTTATCTTAATAATCCAGTTAACAGATATTGTCGGCGCTATTAGAATGCGATGCAATTGCGCACCGTCGGCATTCTTCAACACGAGCCGGGCAGGCGCAGATCAATCTCCAGGAGTCCCACGTACATGAGCAACATGAACCACGAGCGTGTCCTCAGTGTTCATCACTGGAACGACACTCTGTTCAGCTTCAAGTGCACCCGCGATCCGGGCTTGCGCTTCGAGAACGGTCAGTTCGTGATGATCGGCCTGCAACAGCCAAACGGCCGCCCGCTTATGCGCGCTTACTCGATCGCCAGCCCGAACTGGGAAGAGCATCTCGAGTTCTTCAGCATCAAGGTGCAGGACGGTCCGCTGACCTCCCAGCTGCAGCACCTGAAGGAAGGCGACGAGATCATCATCTCGAAAAAACCGACCGGCACCCTGGTGCTGGACGACCTGAACCCGGGCAAGCACCTGTATCTGCTGAGCACCGGCACCGGTCTGGCGCCGTTCATGAGCGTGATCCAGGACCCGGAAACCTACGAGCGCTTCGAGAAAGTGATCCTGGTTCACGGTGTTCGTTACGTCAACGAAGTCGCCTACCGCGAATTCATCACCGAGCACCTGCCGCAGAACGAGTTCTTCGGCGAGGCGCTGCGTGACAAGCTGATCTACTACCCGACCGTGACCCGCGAACCGTTCGAGAATCAGGGCCGTCTGACCGACCTGATGCGCAGCGGCAAGCTGTTCAGCGACATCGGCCTGCCACCGATCAACCCGCAGGACGACCGCGCGATGATCTGCGGCAGCCCGAGCATGCTCGACGAGACCAGCGAAGTGCTCGACAGCTTCGGCCTGAAGATCTCGGCGCGTATGCGCGAGCCGGGTGACTACCTGATCGAGCGCGCATTCGTCGAGAAGTAATCCCGACGATGCCAAAGAAAAGCCCGCGTTGCCTGAGAAGGCAGCGCGGGCTTTTTCGTTTTCGCGATTCAGTCAGCGGCGGGGATGACTTCCAGGACGCGGATCTGCTCAGGCACAGGGTAATGCCAGCGCACGTCCAGATCCCAGAACTGCGCGCCGTATTCGCGTTCGGGCGCGGGCGTCTGATAGGCCGGGCGCGGATCCTGGGCCAGGCACTGCTCGATCAGCTCGACCAGCGGCTCGGCCAGGCGCTGAGCGTGCGTGTGCGCCTGTTGCAGCGCCGCGTCCGTCCACTGCACGTCGATCAGTTGCGGCGCGGCACTGGCGATGCTGTTGGAAGCGTCAGCAATGATGTCGGCGTACGGCACGTAGGGTTTGACGTCGAGAATCGGCGTGCCGTCCAGCAAGTCGATGCCGGAGATGAACAGGCGGTTGGCCTCGACCTTGTCCAGTTTCACCACCGACTGACCGATGCCGTTCGGCCGGTGCGTGGCGCGGGTGGCGAACACGCCCATCGACTTGTTGCCACCGAGGCGCGGAGGGCGGACCTTGAGGCGCGGCTTGTCTTCCAGCGCCTGATGGAACAGGAACAGCAGCCAGACATGACTGACCTGCTCCAGTCCCTGCACCGCGTCGCCCTGATCGAACGGTGCCACCAGTTCCAGCACGCCACGGGCGGCGGGTGCCAGTTGCGGCTGGCGCGGGATGGCGAACTTCTCCTTGAAGCAGGAGCGGACGAAGCCGATGGGGGAGACGCTGTAAGTCATGGTTTGCATTCGAAGCGGAGCAGGGCGGGCATGATAACCCGTCCGGCCGCCAGTCTGGTGCTGGCAGACCTGACGCTATCGCCGGCAAGCCAGCTCCCACAGGGTTCGCGGGAGTTCGCATCATGTGTGTACACCAAAAGACCTGTGGGAGCTGGCTTACCAGCGATAGCCTCACCGCCGATATCAGAGACTAAACCCGCCATCCAGCGGAATGATATTCCCGGTCATGTACGCCCCGGCGGTACTCGCCAGGCTGATCGCCAGCGCTGCCATCTCTTCCTCACGCCCCCAGCGTTTCATCGGGATCAGCGCAGTGTCTTCGGCCAGCGCCTGCTGGTCGCTGCCGATGTGCTGGGTCATTTTGCTCGGGAAGCGTCCCGGCGCGATGACATTGACGTTAATGTGCTGGCTCACCAGTTCCCGGGCGAGAATCCGCGACAGTTGATGCAGAGCCGCTTTGCTCGGTCCGTAGGCATAGGCCTGTTCACCGAAAGACGAGATCCCCGCTACCGAGCCGATGTTGATGATCCGCGCCGGATTGGCCGCCGACCCGGATTGGCGCAGCAACGGCAGAAACTGCTGGATGCAACTGAACACCGAGGTCACGTTGAGTTGCATGACTTTCTCCCAGCCCTTGACCGGGTAGCTCTCCAGCGGCGCGCCCCAAGTGGTGCCGGCGTTGTTCACCAGAATATCCAGATGAGTGATCTGCTCGCCCAGTCGCGCGGCCAGCTCTTTCACGCCTTCTTCTGTCGCCAGATTCGCCGCCATGCCATGACACGTGCCCAGGGCACTGAGTTCTTCAGCGGTTTGATGACAGGCTTCCGCGTCACGGGAGCAGACGTACACGCGGGCGCCTGCTTCGACAAACGCCTTGGCGATCATTTTGCCGATACCACGGGTGCCGCCGGTCACCAGGGCGGTGCGGCCTTGCAGGGAGAAATACGGGTGCATGGCGAATCCTGAGGGCTAGGGTTCAGTACACCCTAGTCGCCGGCTGCGAAAAGCGGAGCCACTATTTTTGGAAGGAATGGGAGGCCATAGGGCCAGCTTCAAGTTGCGAGCGTCGAGCTACGAGTAAAAGCTTGCAGCTCGACGCCTGTCGCTGCTTTACGCTCTCACGCGGAGCGTGAGCCCCTTGAGGAAATTGCGCAGCAACTGATCGCCGCACGGGCGGTAGTTGGTGTGGCCGACCTTGCGGAACAATGCGCTCAGCTCAGGCTTGGACACCGGGAAGTCGGCAGCCTTGAGGATCGCGTGCATGTCGTCTTCCTTCAGTTCGAAGGCCACGCGCAGTTTTTTCAGGATGATGTTGTTGGTCACCGGCACTTCGATCGGCAGCGGCGGACGGCTTTCGTCCTTGCCGCGCTTGAAGATCACCAGACCGTCGAGGAAGTGCGCGATGACTTCGTCCGGGCAGCGCACGAAACCTTCTTCGTCTTCTTCTTTCTTGTCGAGGTACGTCACGACATCGGCAAGCGTGACGTCCAGGCCGCCGAGTTTGATGATCTCGACCACTTTCTTGTCGCTGATGTCGAGCATGTAGCGCACGCTGCGCAGAACGTCGTTGTGAACCATGTGTGCAATCCTGATTGTTCGCTGTGGGCACCGAGCGGGGCGCGATGCCGGAATGTAGGGTGGCTTGCGAGCCTTAGAATTTCTCTTTGCCGGACAGGTAGCGCCATTGGCCGACCGGCACTTTGCCGATGGACACGCCGCCGATGCGGATGCGGCGGATGCCGATGACCTTCAGGCCGACCGCTTCGCAGAACTGGGCGATGATCCCCGGCTGCGGGTTTTTCATGGCGAAGCGCAGACGGTTTTCGTTCTGCCAGCTGGCTTTGACCGGCGGCAGCTCCTTGCCCTTGTGGGTGAGGCCGTGCTGCAGGCGATTGAGGCCGTGGGCAACCATGTCGCCTTCGACTTCGACCACGTATTCCTGCTCGATCTTGGCCGCGTCTGCGGTGAGCTTGCGCAACACCTTCCAGTCCTGGGTGAACACCAGCAGGCCGCTGGCCTTGGGTTGCAGGTCGGCGCTGGCGGTCAGGCGCAGGAAGTGCCCGCGCAGCGGACGCTTGCCGTAGCGGTGTTCTTCGCTGAGGGTTTCGGCGTTCAGCGACTGCATGGCGCTGTCGACATCCATGCCGGCCGGCACGTTGAGCAGGATGGTCACCGGCTCCGGCGCGGTGGCCTTGGCGTCCTTGTCGAGCTCGACCTTTTGGTCGCCGACCTTGAACTGCGGCTCGTCGATGACTTCGCCGTCCACGGTGACCCAGCCGCCCTCGATGAACAGCTCGGCCTCCCGGCGGGAGCAACCGACCAGCTCGATGAGGCGTTTGGAGAGGCGAATCGGGTCAGTCATGACAGGGGCCGTAACAAAAAAGGGGTGGGCATTGTACCTGCCTGGGGCCGGTTAAGCCCGATTGCATTTGCGCCGTGTGGCTTTTAGCCGCGTACGGCGCGCTGCTCCGGTTGTTTCAGGCGCATGTGCAACAGCGGATACGGCTGGCCCATGCCATCGACTTCCGAGCGGCCGATCACCTCGAACCCTTGCTTGAAGTAAAACCCCAGGGCCTGCGGGTTTTGTTCGTTGACGTCCAGTTCGTCGGCGTTCAGGTGCTCCATCGCGTACTTCAGCAGTTTCTTGCCAAGGCCCTGACCGCGATGGGCCGGGTCGATGAACAGCATTTCGATCTTGCCCGCAGCAACCCCGGCAAACCCGGTGATGCGCTGGTGGCTGTCCCGGGTGCAGATCAGCATCACCGCATCGAGGTAGCGGGTCAGCACCAGATTCTTCAGCAGCTCGATGTAGGATTCCGGCAGGAAATCATGAGTCGCGCGGACCGAGGCCTCCCAGACCCGGGTCAGTTCCTGATAATCGCTGAGTTTCGGCGTGTGGATGACCGAGTGGTGACGCATGCCCGATAGCCTCTTTGTCATGGATGAGGGAGTCCTTCCCACCCCAAACGATAGCCGTAAAAAAGCCCCGCATCTCGTAAAAGAGAGCGGGGCTTTCTGTATTTTTCGCGCTTAGATCTGTTCGGCCCAGAGGTCGTATTCGTCGGCGTCGGTCACCTTGCACCAGACCTTGTCGCCCGGCTTGAGGTTGCTGCCGTTGTCGATGAACACGTTGCCGTCGATTTCCGGGGCATCGAAGAAGCAGCGGCCGACCGCGCCTTGCTCGTCGACTTCGTCCACCAGCACTTCGATTTCACGGCCGATGCGCATTTGCAGGCGCGCCGAACTGATGGCCTGCTGGTGCGCCATGAAGCGTTCCCAGCGGTCCTGCTTGACGTCGTCCGGAACCACTTCCAGATCCAGATCGTTGGCTGGAGCGCCTTCGACCGGCGAATACTGGAAGCAGCCGACGCGGTCGAGCTGGGCTTCGGTCAGCCAGTCCAGCAGGTACTGGAAGTCTTCTTCGGTTTCGCCGGGGAAGCCGACGATGAAGGTCGAACGGATGATCAGGTCCGGGCAGATTTCGCGCCAGTTCTTGATCCGCGCCAGGGTCTTGTCTTCGAACGCCGGGCGTTTCATCGACTTGAGGACTTTCGGGCTGGCGTGCTGGAACGGAATGTCCAGGTACGGCAGGATCTTGCCGGCGGCCATCAGCGGGATCAGTTCGTCGACGTGCGGGTACGGGTAAACGTAGTGCAGACGGACCCAGACGCCGAGGGTGCTCAGCGCTTCGCACAGTTCGGTCATGCGGGTTTTCACCGGCGCGCCGTTCCAGAAACCGGTGCGGTACTTGACGTCAACGCCATAGGCGCTGGTGTCCTGGGAAATCACCAGCAGTTCCTTCACGCCGGATTTGACCAGACGCTGGGCTTCGTCGAGCACGTCGCCCACCGGGCGGCTGACCAGTTTGCCGCGCATCGACGGGATGATGCAGAAGCTGCAGCTGTGGTTGCAGCCTTCGGAAATCTTCAGATACGCGTAGTGGCGCGGGGTCAGCTTGATGCCTTGCGGCGGCACCAGGTCGATCAGCGGGTTGTGATCCTGCTTCGGCGGCACGACTTCGTGCACCGCGTTGACCACTTGCTCGTACTGCTGCGGACCGGTGACGGCCAGCACGCTCGGGTGCACGTCACGGATATTGCCTTCTTCCACGCCCATGCAGCCGGTCACGATGACCTTGCCGTTTTCCTTGATCGCTTCGCCGATGACTTCCAGCGATTCGGCCTTGGCCGAGTCGATGAAGCCGCAGGTGTTGACCACGACCACGTCGGCGTCCTGATAGGTGGACACCACGTCATAGCCTTCCATGCGCAGCTGGGTCAGGATGCGCTCGGAGTCGACCAGTGCTTTCGGGCAACCCAGAGAAACGAAGCCAACCTTTGGATTGGCCGGCGCAGGAGTGGTGGACATGTCTAACCTCGGTGTTTTGTGACGTCGCTTGCCTGATGGCAGAAGCCGACGGACGGGCGCTTGAAGTGCGCCTCTGATCAAAAAGTGCGCAATTCTAGCGACGAGCAGCGCACTTGACCAGCTTTATGCAGGGAAATACGACGAGTGCTGCGCTATGCTTCGCGCCGTTGCGCTTTACTGAATTTTTACAGTCAAGAAAACGTCTGTTACAGGGCGTAAAAACGCGCATGCTGCACACAAAGCATAGTGCTTCATCTAAGAAGCCGGTCTGGGAATCAGGAGTGTTGGATGGGTCAGGCAAGTAGTCACGCGGCAGGCGCCGAAGGTTCGGCCACCAAGCCGCTGAGCATGCTGGTCGCGGCGGTCGGGGTAGTTTACGGCGACATCGGCACGAGCCCGTTGTACACCCTCAAAGAAGTGTTTTCCGGCGCTTACGGCGTGCCTGTCAATCACGACGGAGTGCTCGGCATTCTGTCGCTGATTTTCTGGTCGCTGATCTGGGTCGTTTCAATCAAGTACATGATGTTCGTCCTGCGCGCCGACAACCAGGGCGAAGGCGGGATCATGGCGCTCACCGCGCTGGCCCGTCGGGCGGCGGCGGGGCGCAAGCGGTTGCGTACGTTGCTGGTGGTCTGCGGGCTGATCGGCGCGGCGCTGTTCTATGGCGACAGCATGATCACCCCGGCGATTTCCGTGCTTTCGGCCATTGAAGGTCTGGGCCTGGCATTTGACGGGATCGACCATTGGGTCGTGCCGTTGTCGTTGGTGGTGCTGGTCGGGTTGTTTCTGATCCAGAGCCATGGCACAGCACGGATCGGCATTCTGTTCGGGCCGATCATGGTCACCTGGTTCCTGGTCCTCGGCGCGCTCGGCGTGTACGGGATCAGCCACACTCCCGAAGTGCTGCACGCGATGAATCCGGCGTGGGCGGTGCGGTTCTTTACCGTCCACCCTGGCATGGGTGTGGCCATCCTCGGCGCCGTGGTGCTGGCGCTGACCGGTGCCGAAGCGCTGTACGCCGACATGGGCCACTTCGGTCGCAAGCCGATTGCCCGTGCGTGGTTCCTGCTGGTGCTGCCGGCGCTGGTGCTGAACTACTTCGGTCAGGGCGCCTTGCTGCTGGACAACCCCGAAGCGGCGCGCAACCCGTTCTACCTGCTGGCCCCAAGCTGGGCTTTGATTCCGCTGGTCGGCCTGTCGACCCTGGCCACGGTGATTGCCTCTCAGGCGGTGATTTCCGGCGCGTTCTCCCTGACCCGTCAGGCGATCCAGCTCGGTTACATTCCGCGCATGTACATCCAGCACACCTCCAGCGACGAGCAGGGCCAGATCTACATCGGTGCCGTGAACTGGTCGCTGATGGTCGGCGTGGTGTTGCTGGTGATCGGCTTCGAATCCTCCGGCGCCCTGGCTTCGGCCTACGGCGTGGCGGTGACCGGCACGATGCTGATGACCACGATTCTAGTCTCGGCAGTCATGCTGCTGCTGTGGAAATGGCCACCGATTCTGGCGGTGCCGGTGCTGCTCGGCTTCCTGCTGGTGGACGGCCTGTACTTCGCCGCCAACGTGCCGAAGATCGTCCAGGGCGGTGCCTTCCCGGTAATCGCCGGTATCGCGCTGTTCGTGCTGATGACCACCTGGAAGCGCGGCAAGCAACTGCTGGTCGAACGCCTCGACGAAGGCGCGCTGCCCCTGCCGATCTTCATCAGCAGCATCCGCGTCCAGCCGCCGCACCGTGTGCAGGGTACAGCCGTGTTCCTCACCGCCCGCTCCGACGCGGTGCCGCACGCGTTGTTGCACAACCTGTTGCACAACCAGGTGCTGCATGAGCAAGTGGTGCTGCTGACTGTCGTTTACGAAGACATCCCGCGCGTTCCGCCATCGCGGCGCTTCGAAGTCGAAGCACACGGCGAAGGCTTCTTCCGGGTGATCCTGCACTTCGGCTTCACCGACGAACCGGACGTGCCGCAGGCACTGAAACTATGCCATCTGGACGACCTCGACTTCAGCCCGATGCGCACCACCTACTTCCTCAGCCGCGAAACGGTCATCGCCTCGAAACTCGAAGGCATGGCCCGTTGGCGTGAAGCGCTGTTTGCATTCATGTTGAAGAACGCCAACGGGAACCTGCGGTTCTTCAATCTGCCGCTGAATAGGGTGATTGAGCTGGGGACGCAGGTGGAGATGTAACCCCGTCTCAACTGAAAAGCCCCCGTCAGCCTTGTGGCTGGCGGGGGCTTTTTTGTATCCGTGTCCAAACGTTTCCAGGCGCCCATCCTCTCTGGTAGCTGGTAGGCTGCCTCTCATAGAGTCATTACGGTGCACGAGGACGATTTGCATGACGGAGTTACCGGAGCAACAAAGGCTGGATGAACTCGAGAGTCTTCGGGTTCAAGCGGCAGTCGAGGCGCGATTGAGCAATTTCGATCCGGCTCAAGCGATCAGTCACGACGACATGCGGGCGAGGTATGGCCAGGAAGCGCTGACATCTAACTGAGTCCTGTGCTTACCGTGGGAGTCCTCGAAATGAAAAAGCCCCTGCAACTGCGAAGTTGCGGGGGCTTTTCGTTGGTGCGCTTCAGATCACTCTTCCGCCACCTGCGCCGTGTTCTGGCGCTTCTCGATCAAGTCCACAAGACGCTTGGCCAGCGCCGGGTAGTTCTCGTCGAAGTGGTGACCACCAGGCAGTTTCACTGCTTCGCCCACCGCGGTCTTGTCGGTGCAGCCGCTTTCGTCGGTTTCTTCTTCACCGTAGATGCACACGACCTTGGCCGGTGGCAGCTTGGCCATTTCCGGGCCGGTGGCGGCTTCTTTGCCGGCGTTGCCGAGCCAGCCTTCGACTTCGATTTCGAAGCTGCCGGTGCGGGCGAAGGCCAGCAGGATGATTGCGTCGACGCGTTGCTGCTCGGTTTCCGGCAGGCGGTTGTAGATGGCCGGCAGGACGTCGGCGCCGAACGAGTAGCCGGTCAGGATGAAGCGCTTGGTGCCCCATTTCTGGCGGTAGTGCTGCATCAGTTCGGTCAGGTCCAGGGCGCTCTGTTCCGGGCTCTTGTGCTGCCAGTAGTAGCGCAGGGTGTCGATGCCGACCACCGGATAACCGATCTTGGCCATTTCACCGGCCACGTCGCGGTCGAGGTCGCGCCAGCCGCCGTCACCCGAGAGGAACAGGGTGACGGTGTCCTTGGCCTGGCCGGCCGGGACTTCCACCACCGGGATCTGCAGGCCGCCGTTGGCCTTGTCGCCGCCGACGAGGATCTTGCGCAGTTCGTTGTTCAGCACTTGCGGCAGGTTGATGTCGTAGTCGCTGATGCTGGTTTCGGCGTTCGGTTGATCGCGCACGAAACCGGCGCTGGTGTCGTCCGGGTTGTCGTTCCACGCCACCAGCCAATGGCCGTGGGCGGCAGACTTCGGCAGCAGGTGAGTGCAGCCGGGTTTTTCCAGGGCCAGGTCGACCGATACGGCTTGAGCCTTGTCGTCTTTCTGCTCGGACAGCCAGCGCCACGCCAGCACGGCGCCGGGGCCGATGCCGCTGACCAGGGTCGCCGGGCCGTTCAGTTCACGCAGGCCGGCTTGCAGGGCGCGGCTTTGCAGCAGGCAGTCCTTGGGCAGAATCACCTGAACGATCTGCGCCGAAGCGCTGCGGCTCAGGGTGCTCAGTTGCTTGTCGCTGAGTTTCTGGTCGTCGTTGACCGCCACCAGCACCTGAGCCTTGGGCTTGGTGCCGGGGATGACCCGGGTCATGGCGGCGCCATCGGCCGGGGTGAGCTGTTCGAGGGTCGGTTCCGGTGCCGGGCGTTTGAGGTACCAGAAACCGCCACCGGCAATCGCGGCCAGCACCAGCAGTGCGACCAGGATGTACTTCAGGGAGCGTTGAATCATCAGCGTTTCACCAATCCAGTCAAGCCGCCCGCGATCAGGGCAGCAGTGTCGGCCAGCGCCACCAGCGGATCGAGTCCGGCGGGCACGGCCATATAACGGGGTTCCCAGTCAGGCTGGAACTTGTCTTTGAAGCGGCGCAAGCCTTGGAAGTTGTACAGCTGCTCACCACGGCGGAAAACCATCGAGCCCAGACGCTGGGTCAGCGGTGCACCGCGCCGGGGTTGCAACCCCGACAGCGGCACCATGCCCAGGCTGAAGCGCGCGTATCCGTGACTCTTATAGTGTTGAATCAGACCGACCATCATGAATTCCATGGTCAGCTTGGGGGCGTCCGGGTGCGCGCGCATCAGGTCGAGACTGGCCAGGTCATGGCTGTAGGTCTCGAGCAGGTTGGCGAACGCCACCGGGCGACCTTCGAAGCGAATCACCGCAATGCGGAAATGCTTCAGGTAATCATCGCTGAAACGGCCGAGGGAGAAACCTTTCTCGCGCACGTTCTTGCCGGTCAGCCAGGCATCGGAAATCACCTTGAGCTCATCCATCGGCGCCTGGCCCGGCTCATGGATCTCCAGCGACAGGCCGTCGCGGGTGCCACGGTTCCAGGTGTAGCGCAGGTCCTTCATCTCCTTGCCCTTGGCTTCCAGGTCAAAGCGATGCAGATCGACCCGGGCTTCCTCGCCCAGCTTGATCGCGGTCAGGCCGATGTCCATGTAGTACGGCAGGTTCTCGGCGCGAACCTGATAGAACACCGGGCGGGCGTGATGGATGTCGCACAGGTCGCGGAACTGCCAGATCATCTCGGCCCGTTGCTGGCCGGGGCCGATCGGGTCGTACAGGGCCACCAGACTGCGGCCGCGGCGGGCGTACATCAGGAAGGCTTCGTCGTTGGGATGAAACAGCAGCGCCTTGTCGCCGGTCAGGGCCAGGCCGCCGTCCGGTTGCGAGGAGGCCATCAGAATCTTCGAGGCGCGTTCCAGTTCATCCGGTGTCGGCAGATGGATCACCGGGCGAGCGGTGCGCAGCAGCCAGGTCAGTGCGATTACCAGCAGCAACACGGCGGCGCCGAGCAGCGAGCGCAGGCCGCGCGGGGCGTCGGCGTCGAGAGTGAACTGCCACCACAGTTGATGGCTGTACGGAACGTCCTGATAAGCGAACAGCAAAAGCCACGTCGAGGCGCCGAGTACGCACAGACTGGCCACCAGATACAGCGGCGAGAACGGCAGTTCGGTCAGGCGGCTCGGGCGGTAGAACGAGCGACGGAACACCCCCAGCAGCGCGGCGGTGAGGGTCATCAGGGTCGCTTCTTCCCAGTCGAAACCCTTGAGCAGTGAGAGCAGGGCGCCCACCAGCAATAGAATGGTGGTCAGCATCCACGCCGCCGACAGCCGGCGACGCAGGCCCTGAGCGAGCATCAGACACAGCACGCCGATCAGGCTGGCGCCAAAGTGCGAGGCGTCGACCAGACGGTGAGGAATCAGAAAACCGATGTGTTCCAGACGGGTGTCGATCTCTGGCGTCGCGCCGGAAAACAGCAGCACCACGCCGGACAGGAACACCAGCACCGCGAGAATCGGTGCTGCCAGACCGGAAGCCGCACGCATGGTCTGCGACTGAAACAGGCGCTGGCCTTCGTTGATCAGCAACAGCACGCAGGCCACCAGCAACGGCAGCACCACATAGATCAGGCGATACAGGAGCAGGGCGGCCGCCAGTGGCGCGGCGCCGAGTTTGTCGGCAAACGCCGCGAGCAGAATGGCTTCGAAGACACCTACGCCACCTGGAACGTGACTGAGTACACCGGCGGCCAGTGCCAGCAGATAAACCAGCAGGAACGCACCGAAGGGCGGCGCTTCCGGTAGCAGCAGATAAAGGACGGTCGCAGCGGCAGCCACGTCGAGGGCGGTGATGACCAGTTGCAGGAACGTCAGCCGACGACCCGGCAGACGCAGGGTGCGACGACCGGCCCGGACCAGCAGGTTGTCCGGATAAGGTTGTTCCGGCAGGCGCCGGCGATAGATGCCGATGGCCAGGATCGCGCCGAGCAGCAGCACCACGCCGGCAACCGTCCCCAACAAGGTCTCGGAGAGCCCCAGTGCCTGTGAGGCGGCGGGCAGGTTGCTCAGGGTCGCAAGCGCGGCCAGCGGCGGCAGGGCGCAGCCCAGCGACAGGCTGGCGAACAGGGTCATGTGCGCGACTTCGGAAGCGCCCAGGCCATGGCGTGCATATAGACGGTATCGCACCGAGCCACCGGACAGCATCGACAGGCCGATGGCGTTGCCGATGGCAAACGCGGTGAAACCGCCCAGTGCCAGCACTTTCGGCGCCAGCGTCACGCGGGCATAACGACTGGCCGACCATTCATAGCCGAGCAGGATAATGAAGCCGACGACCGTCGCACCGAGGGCACCGAGCAGGGCCGGTTTCGGCACGTCGAGAATCGAGTCGTGCAAGGCGTCGAGATCGAGTTCGCTGAGCAGATGGCGACAGGCAATCAGCGCAATGGCGAATAGCAGCAAAGTGACCGCCAGACCGATCGGTTGCCGGTATTTGCTGATCCGATCCAGCAGGCGCAGACGCTCAGGCTTGATCGGTGGGTTCGCTGTGACGGTGTCTTGTGAATCAGACGAGTTGGCGCGCATCAATCACCTCTTGGATTGTGCGCGACAGGATGGAGGTATCCAGCCAAGTTACCAATCCCTGTAGAAAAAAATAATCACAAAATACTACGCCTCTCATCGGGTATCGGCGAGGGCAGCTCCTGGATTGCAGGCGCCTTGCCTGCGACTTGAAGCATAGTCGCAACTCGGCCGGCCTTCAGATCCTGAACGGTTCACTGCACAGTGACAGATCATTGTTGCGAAAGGACTTTTTCCACAGATACAAAAAAGGCCACTCTTTCGAGTAGCCTTTTTTGATGTTTGGTTGCGGGAGCCGGATTTGAACCGACGACCTTCGGGTTATGAGCCCGACGAGCTACCAGACTGCTCCATCCCGCGTCTGTGTGGCGGCATTCTACAGGCGAACGGCGGGGTGTCAACCGATAATCCCGAGAAGGGTCAAATAAGTGTGCAATCGCGGCAAACGGTCGCAGGGGAGCGCTAAGTTTCGGAATCGGAACGATTTCCGGAATATGCGGCTGGATCCAAAAAAACAGACGCGCACAAAAAAGGCCAATCTTTCGATTGGCCTTTTCTGATGTTTGGTTGCGGGAGCCGGATTTGAACCGACGACCTTCGGGTTATGAGCCCGACGAGCTACCAGACTGCTCCATCCCGCGTCTGTGTGGCGGCATTCTACAGAGGAACGCCGGGGTGTCAACCTTCAATTTGGATAAAACCTCTTCAGCTTCAATCGGTTAGCGCTGACTGACGGTCTTTTCGGGGGCTGCAGGTCAGGCAGGGCAAGGGTTTCAGCTCTATTGGAGGTTGGTTTTCGATTGAGAAAATAAATTCAAAGTCCGTTTCCTACAAACTGAAAAGAACATTCCTACCACTGGTGCTATATACAGGTGTCAGTGAGATACTGCCGGTCCGGCTCGCCATGTTTCCTTTTCTGTCATGACTCAGCGAAAAATCATCCACGTCGACTGTGACTGTTTCTACGCCGCCATCGAGATGCGGGATGACCCGAGCCTCGCCGGCAAGCCATTGGCGGTGGGTGGCTCGGCGGACCGGCGAGGGGTGATCGCCACCTGCAACTATGAGGCGCGGGCTTACGGCGTTCGCTCGGCGATGTCGTCCGGACATGCCTTGAAGCTGTGCCCGGACCTGACCATCGTCAAGCCGAGAATGGACGCCTATCGCGAGGCGTCGAAGGAAATACACACGATCTTCAGCGATTACACCGACCTGATCGAGCCGCTTTCCCTGGACGAGGCCTATCTTGATGTCTCGGACAGCGCGCATTTCGGCGGCAGCGCCACGCGCATTGCCCAGGACATTCGTCGCCGGGTTTCCAATCAATTGCACATCACCGTCTCCGCCGGCGTGGCGCCGAACAAGTTTCTGGCCAAGATCGCCAGCGACTGGAGAAAGCCCAACGGCTTGTTCGTAATCACCCCGGATCAGGTCGAAGACTTTGTCAGTGGTCTGCCGGTGAGCAAGTTGCACGGGGTGGGCAAGGTCACCGCCGACAAGCTGAGCAGGCTCGGTATCAATGACTGTATGCAATTGCGCGAGTGGGACAAGCTGGCGCTGGTGCGGGAATTCGGCAGTTTCGGCGAGCGCTTGTGGAGTCTGGCCCGTGGGATTGATGAGCGGTTGGTACACAACGACAGTCGCCGTCAGTCGATCAGTGTCGAAAACACCTACGACGTCGATCTGCCGGACCTGCGCAGTTGCCTCGACAAGCTCCCGGAATTGCTGGAAACCCTGAAAACCCGCATGGCGCGGATCGACAGCAGCTACCGGCCGGGCAAGCCGTTCGTCAAAGTGAAGTTTCACGATTTTACCCAGACCACGTTGGAACAGGCGGGGGCAGGGCGGGATCTGGGCAGTTACCAGTTGATGCTGACGCAGGCGTTCAATCGCGGTGGCAAACCGGTGCGGTTATTGGGAGTGGGCGTGCGGCTCGAGGATTTACGCGGCGGGTTCGAGCAGATGGAGCTGTTTGAGCGATAGACGAGCAAAAAAATGCCCGAAGCAGGTTCGGGCATTTTTTCAGGGGTTTCAGTTCGGCCCCGGATCCGCCACCAGACGCCCCGCATCCCGGGTCAGGGACTTGAGGAATTCGGCCTGCAACTCGGGATCGTTGCGGGTCAGTTCGATCAGGCTTTGTTCCAGCTCACTGGCTTCTTCTTCCAGACCCAGTTCCGACAGACGCTTGACCCGGTGCACCCACTGGCTCACTTCGTCGTCTTCCAGATCGTCGTAGATCAGCCCGTGAGCTTCCAGCAGCTTGCCGCGCAGGTGAGTGCTGATCGCCAGGGACGAATCGGAATGCACGTCATCCTTGCCGTCTTCGACGCTGATCTGCAGTTTGCCCACATGATTGAGGTCGTTTTCGGCGAACGGGCTGTCCAGCAGGTTCAGGCGCAGCACGCCGTTTCGATCGGTAGTCATGTCGAAGGTCTGTTTGCCGGCTTTGACCTGAACCGGGCGCTCGCTCCAGGGCAGGCTCGAATATTCCGTGCGCTTGTCGCGCTGGACTTCGTCGATGCCGGCCAGGTTCTGTTGCGCACGACCGTTCGATTGCACGTTCATGAACGGGTTGAGCCCGGCGAAACCGTAGCTGAGCCAGTCCCGTGTCACGCTGTCGGGCAGATTGCCGAGGGCAAACACGTTGACCACGTTGGCGCCGACGCCGCCGACCACCGCCACCGCGCCCAGCGGAATCTCGTAGATTTCCCGCCATGGCTGGTAAGGCGTGTAACGGTCGTAATGGCGCGTGACCTCGAACTCGGTGACTTCGAAAGTCTTCTGTTCGTTGATCTTCACGCGCCGTTGCGGCAGCTCAAGCACCTTGGGCTCGCCGACATCGATCTGCAGGCTGTGATCGAGCAGTTTGCGCTCGACACGTTCCTCGTGCTCGCTGCGTTGTGACATGTGATTGGCACAGCCGCTGACCAGCAGGGTGCCGCACAGGGCGGCACCACCGAGGCCTAAGGTGTTTCGCTTGAACATGACGTCTCTATCTGGTTTCAGCGGCGGATACGGGCCTGAAGGAAGGACAGCACGTCGGCAACCGGCAGCGCTTGCGCCTGGCCTTCGGTACGGCTCTTGTATTCCAGGTTGCCTTCGGCGAGGCCGCGGTCGCTGACCACGATCCGGTGCGGAATGCCGATCAGCTCCATGTCCGCGAACTTGATGCCCGGGCTGGTTTTCTTGTCGCGGTCGTCCAGCAGCACTTCGAAGCCGGCCGCGGTCAGTTCCGCGTACAGCTTGTCGGTGGCTTCGCGCACCAGCTCGGTTTCATAGCGCAGCGGCACCAGGGCGATCTGGAACGGCGCCAGGGTGTCGCTCCAGATGATGCCGTTTTCGTCGTTGTTCTGCTCGATGGCGGCAGCCACCACGCGGGAAACACCGATACCGTAGCAACCCATTTCCAGGGTCACCGGCTTGCCGTTCTCGCCGAGCACTTCGCACTTCATCGCCTTGCTGTACTTGTTGCCCAGCTGGAAGATGTGCCCGACTTCGATGCCGCGCTTGATTTCCAGGGTGCCCTTGCCGTCCGGGCTTGGGTCACCAGCTACAACGTTACGCAGGTCGGCCACGGTCGGAACCGGCAGGTCACGCTCCCAGTTCACGCCGAAGTAGTGCTTGTCGTCGATGTTGGCACCGATGGCGAAGTCGCTCATCAGCTCGACCGAACGGTCGATGATGATTGGCAGCGGCAGGTTCAGCGGGCCGAGGGAGCCGGCACCGGCGCCAATGGCGTCACGCAGTTCGGCATCGGAGGCCATGACCAGCGGGCTGGCAACACCAGGTTGCTGGGCAGCCTTGATTTCGTTCAGCTCGTGGTCGCCACGGATGATCAGTGCAATCAGCTTGCCTTCTTCTTCCGCGTGCACGATCAGGGTCTTGATGGTCTTTTCAATCGGCAGATTGAATTTCTCCACTAGGGCCGCGATGGTCTTGGTGTCTGGTGTGTCGACCAGGCGCAGCTCTTCGCTTGGCGCGGCGCGCGAGGTTTCACGCGGCACGGCTTCGGCCTTCTCGATGTTCGCCGCGTAGTCGGAACCGTTGCTGAAGACGATGTCGTCTTCGCCGGACTCGGCCAGCACGTGGAATTCGTGGGAGCCGGCGCCGCCGATCGACCCGTTGTCGGCTTCCACCGGACGGAACTTCAGGCCCAGGCGGGTGAAGATGTTGCAGTACGCTTCGTGCATGCGGTCGTAGGTGATCTGCAGCGACGCCTGATCCGCATGGAAGGAGTACGAGTCCTTCATGATGAATTCGCGACCGCGCATCAGGCCGAAGCGTGGACGGATTTCGTCACGGAATTTGGTCTGGATCTGGTACAGGTTGATCGGCAGCTGTTTGTAGCTGCTCAACTCGTTGCGCATCAGATCGGTGATCACTTCTTCGTGGGTCGGGCCCGCGCAGAAATCACGACCGTGGCGGTCTTTGATGCGCAGCAGCTCAGGGCCGTATTCTTCCCAGCGTCCCGATTCCTGCCACAGCTCGGCCGGTTGGGTGCTCGGCATCAACACTTCCAGAGAGCCGGCGGCGTTCATTTCTTCGCGAACGATGGCTTCCACCTTGCGCATCACTCGCAAGCCCATCGGCAGCCAGGTGTACAGGCCCGAGGCGAGTTTGCGGATCATGCCGGCGCGCAGCATCAGCTGGTGGCTGATCACGACCGCGTCGGAAGGCGTTTCTTTCTGTGTGGCGAGCAAAAATTGACTGGTGCGCATGGTTGGCCGTTGTCGGTTGCTATGACTGGAAATGACGGAGCAGTGTAACGGCGAGATCCGCCGACGTACAGAAGTGCAACCCCGGCGCGAAGCCTCTCGCCGGGTGCGAGATGTCTTACGATTCTTCCACGACGGAGGTCGGTGCAGGTTCCGGGGTCGGCGTCGGGCCTTCGCGGCGGCTTTCCTGGAACCAGTGCAGGGCGATCAGCACCAGGGTCGGAACACCGAGCAGCGCGGTGATGAGGAAGAAGTTGTGATAACCGAATTTCTCCACCATCACCCCGGAGTAGCCGCCGATCAGGCGTGGCAGCAGGAGCATGATCGAGCTGAGCAGGGCGTACTGGGTGGCGGAGAACTTCAGGTTGGTCAGGCTCGACAGGTAGGCGACGAACGCCGACGTGGCCAGGCCCGAACTGAAGTTGTCGAGGGAAATCGTCACCACCAGCATTTGCAGGTTCGGGCCCATGTCGGCCAGCATCAGGAACAGCAGATTGGTGCCCGCCGACGCGGCACCGCCGATGAACAGGATCGGCAGGATACCGAAGCGCACGATCAGCAGACCGCCCATGCCGGCGCCGACGAGGGTCATGATCAGACCGAAGATCTTGCTGACGCTGGCGATCTGGTCCTTGGTGAAACCCTGGTCGATGTAGAACACGTTGGCCATCACGCCCATCACCGTGTCGGACATTCGATAGGTGGCGATCAGGCCGAGCAGCAGCAACGCCTGCCAGCGGTAGCGCAGGATGAAGTCGTTGACCGGTGTCAGCACCGGCGCCAGACCGCGACGGCCCATGGCCGAGAGGCACAGGCAGGTCAGCGTGGTGTAGAGAATCGCGCGCAAGAACGCCCGGTCTTCCAGCAGCAGGTCCAGCGGGCTCATGTCGCCAAACAGCACGCTGGCGAAATCGGTGTTGTAGAGCTGGGTGAACATGGCCGGCACGGAGACCAGCAAAATGATCAGCACGAACACCGACATCAACTGATGCATGAAGGTGTAACGCCCCGCCTGCAACTGGGTGCGCAACGGCACCGGCGGCTCGCGCATCAGCAGGGTGGTGAGCAGGGCAGGCACCATCAGGGCACCGAACAGCACGTAGGTGCCGGTCCAGGCCGAATGCTGGTACTTGAAGCCTGTAGAGCCGAAGCCCTCGGCGAAGAACAGCGCACCCGCGGTCGCGAGCAGGGCGGCGATCCGATAACCGGACATGTAACTGGCGGCCAGTGCGGCCTGGCGGTTGTCTTCGGCGATTTCCAGTCGATAGGCGTCGACGGCGATATCCTGGGTGGCGGAAGCGAAGGCGACAACCACAGCGATAGCGATCAGCCAGGACAGGTGTTTTTGCGGGTCGCAAAAGCCCATGCCGATCAGACCGAGGATCACCAGCGTCTGTGAAAGTACCAGCCACGAACGGCGACGACCCAGCTTGCCCAGCAGCGGCAGGCGCCATTGGTCGAGCAGGGGCGACCAGACCCATTTGAAGGCGTAGGCCAGACCGATCAGGCTGGCGTAGCCGATCGTCTCGCGGGCCACACCGGCTTCACGCAGCCAGACCGAAAGTGTCGAGAACACCAGCATGTACGGCAGGCCGGCGGCGAAACCCAGCAACAACAGCACGAGCGTCGAAGGACTGGCATAGGCGGCGAGCGCGGCGCGCCAGGTTTTACGGGGCATGGGCTGAAGTCTGCCTCAAGATTGCGAAAACAAAGCGCGCACTCTAACCGCTGTGCTCTACCGGACGCCAGCCATGGCGCCGAATATCCACACGATTGTTCAGGACGGTGATGCCTTCCATGCGCAATCGAGCCCGCTGTTCGTCCCCGGACGGGCTGCCCGCCGGCAGGCTGATCCGACCGCCGGCGCCGAGTACGCGGTGCCAGGGCAGTTTGGTGTCGCCGGGCAATTGGCTCAGGGTCCGGCCGACCCAGCGGGCGGCGCGCCCCAATCCCGCCAGTTCGGCCAACTGACCATAGCTGACGACTTTGCCCTCAGGCACTTGGGCGAGGGTGGAATAGAGTGCCGTGCGTCGGATTTGCGGATCGTTTTCGCAGGCATGCATCGGGTCTGTCACGTGCGCGGTTCCTGAGCTTGATCGCGTTATGCCCTTAAGCGTAATCGGTGGAGGGGCAATTGAGAAATGAACTCAACAGAATTAGCCGGGTCACTCCTTGTCAGGGAATTATTCCTACGGATAATGCCGACCCTTTTTTCGCAAACTTGAGTCTTCGATTCGCTTATGTTGTCCAGAACCCTGCTGTGCCTTGCTGTCTTCAGTGCGTCCACACCTTTGCTTGCCGACACCGTCTGGTTGAAGAACGGTGACAAGCTGAGCGGTAAAATCACGCTGTTCGACGGCGGCAAGCTGCTGGTCCAGACCCAGTACGCCGGGGCCGTCACCATCGACTGGAAGCAGGTCAAGACCCTGGAGAGCGATCAGGAACTGCTGGTCAAGCAGGACGCCTACAACGGCGAGAAGGCCAAGTCGCTGACCGCTGCCGAAGACGGCAAGGTCATCCTTGCCAACGGCGAAGCGC
The DNA here is from genome assembly GCF_021601625.1 of Pseudomonas paraglycinae. GTDB lineage: Bacteria > Pseudomonadota > Gammaproteobacteria > Pseudomonadales > Pseudomonadaceae > Aquipseudomonas > Aquipseudomonas paraglycinae. Next base: position 400,981 of record NZ_BQHR01000002.1, read on the forward strand.
CGAAAACCGTGGAGCTGGCGAGCATTCAGCAGATTCTCAAGCCCAAACCGGTGGTCGAGGATCTGGTGTGGAAGGGCAATGTCGACCTGGCGCTGGATTACCAGCGTGCGGAAAAGGACACCGACGACTACGACATCGGCTTCAAGACGTCCGCCCGCCATGGTCGCTGGCGGCACACCGCCGAGGGCGAGTACAACCGCGAAGTGCAGGACGACGTGACCACCACCGACAACTGGCGCGCCGAGTACGCACTCGACCGCTTCCTGACGGACAAGTGGTTCTGGCAGGGCCGCCTGAACTACAAGCGCGATCACATCGAAGAGCTGGCGCGCCAGCGCGTGGTCGGTACCGGTCCGGGTTACCAGTTCTGGGATGACGAGCTGGGGGCGTTCTCCCTCGGCTCGCTGCTCAACCGCACGGACTACCAGTATCGCGATGGCAGCAAGGACAACTTCTATTCAGTCGCCATGAAGTGGGACTACAACCGCTACCTGATCGGCAAGAAGGTCGAGTTCTTCACCAATGGCGAAGTCGGCAAGCCGTTGTCCGGCGTGGCTGACTACGCGCTGGATGCGGAAATGGGCCTGCGCTACAAGGTCACCGACTGGGCATCCCTCAACCTCAAGGCTGAGCGCGACATCATCAGCGGCACCGAGGATGCGGACTTGAGCAAGACCCGCTACACCGCCGGCTTCGGCGTCGCTTGGTAAGCAACAAAAAAGATCGCAGCCTTCGCAGGCTGCGATCTTTTTTTTGCGCCTGGAAAAACAGACGCCCACAAAAAAGCCCCGCTTTTGAGGGCGGGGCCTTTTACTAAAGAAGCTACAAGTTAGATAACTTGTACTTCCTCAGCTTGCATGCCTTTCTGACCGCGGGTAGCGATGAAAGAAACCTGTTGGCCTTCTTTCAGGCTTTTGAAGCCGTCGGATTGGATAGCTTTGAAGTGAACGAACAGGTCGTCACCGGATTGTGGAGTGATGAAGCCGAAGCCTTTTTCATCGTTGAACCACTTAACGGTACCGGTTTGGCGATTAGACATGGTGTAACTCCTTGAACAAAGATAACTGCGACTCAGGAAGAACCCTGGCCGAGACTGAGTGCAAAGAGCAGGAAAAATTCTTGTAGATGGTTGGATCGAAATTCAACATATCGTGTAGAGATTCTCAGTGACACAAGCAGCACAGTGGCGCCACCTTAACCCTTTTTCCGGAACGTGCCAATGCTTCTTGCGAAGGTTTCTCTGTTTTAGGGATCGGCGGTGTGACGGTTCGTCGCCAGGGCGCGTAATTCCTGCACGTTCGGCGAGATTTGCAGCCCGGACTTTGAACCCGGCGGCGCGCCCGGTAAGATGCCGGACAGATTTTTTCCACCTCGCTATTCAGGACACCCGCCATGAGCATCAAATCGGACAAGTGGATTCGCCGCATGGCGCAGGAACACGGCATGATCGAGCCGTTCGTCGAGCGCCAGGTACGTGGCAGCGACGACAGCCGTGTGATCTCCTACGGTGTGTCGAGCTACGGCTACGATGTGCGTTGCACCAATCATTTCAAGGTGTTCACCAACATCAATTCGGCCATCGTCGATCCGAAAAACTTCGACGCTGGCAGCTTCGTCGATGTCCACAGCGACGTCTGCATCATTCCGCCAAACTCCTTCGCCCTGGCCACGACCGTTGAATACTTCCGTATTCCACGCAACGTCCTGACCATCTGCCTGGGCAAGAGCACTTACGCTCGCTGCGGCATCATCGTCAACGTCACTCCGCTCGAGCCCGAGTGGGAAGGCCAGGTGACCCTGGAGTTCTCCAACACCACCAACCTGCCGGCGAAGATCTACGCCAACGAAGGCGTGGCGCAGATGCTGTTCCTCGAATCCGACGAGGAATGCGAAGTCTCCTACAAGGATCGTGCGGGCAAGTACCAGGGCCAGCGTGGCGTGACCCTGCCGCGCACCTGATCCGTCCATCCGGCAGTTACCGGGAATTCTTCGGCGGGTAGACACTCTATGGGGTGTACTGCCCGTTTCGCGAACAGCGGGACGGGCCTTCGCCGAGGAGTGCTCCATGAAGATCGATCCGCAAATCACTGCCGAACTGGCAAGGCTCGAGCCCAATCAGATTGGCGTATTGGCCTGGTCCTTGTTGGCACACCCGCCCATCGCCATGGCTGGCGGAATTCCTCACCAGCCCGATCCCGATACCCCCAACGAAGAACCGACCGAGCCCGGCGAGCCTACGCTGCCGGACAAACCGCCACCTGCGCCTGTCGCTTGATCGAATGTATGGCCCGTCGGCTGAATCCTGAACAGGACTTCAGCCGACGGGCCATATTTCGTTGTCGCCAATGACATAGATCCGACAGCTGTCTTCCTTCTCCACCGGATAACCGCCGGTGAAGGCGCCAAACGCCGGCAGCAGGCTGATGCGTTCCCCCAGCCTGAAACACGCCAGACGCAAACGCTGACGCCCCTTGCCGTTCAATCGATAGACCGGGTGAACGTGGCCTGCAAGCACGTGGCGTTCCGGGTGCGGATCGGGTTCGTGCTGCAACGCGAAGGGCCCGAGCAGCATCGGCTCCGGCACCACCCGAATGTTCAGCGTCGCTGGCGGATCACCGGCGCGTTTATCGTGATTACCGCGAATCAGCGTGATCGGCAGATCGGCGTGGCGTGAGCGCCACTCAGACAGAGCACTCAAAGTGCCCGGGGCATGCGAACCGGGCCCGTGCAGAAAATCCCCAAGAAAGATCAGTTGCCGACACGGCAGTTTCGCCAGCAACTGCTCGATCACGGCGATGTTGCTCGCTGTCGTGCCCTGCGGCACCGGCTGCCCCAGGCGCCGGTAAGCGGCAGCCTTGCCGAAATGCACATCGGCAATCAGCAGCGCCTGTTGCGCCGGCCAGTACAGTGCCTTTTCCGGCAACAGCCAGAGGTCTTCGCCTGCCAGACGCACCGGGTAGGGCGCGTTCATCAGGATTGGCCCTTGTCGGCAGTTTGTTCCAGATCGCCGACCATTCGGCGGATGCGGTCGGCGAGTTTTTCCGAACTCATGCTTTCGCGCATGCGTTCCACCAGCAATGGAAAGCCAAGCGGTGTAGGACGTTTGATCAAATGCATGTCCAGCTTCATCCGGTTGATCTGCTCCAATGTCTGTTCCAGTCGACGAATATCCAGTTCTTCCCGCAGGACTTCTTCCCCGGCCTGCGCCAGTAGCAGGTTGTCGGCGTCGTATTGTTTGAACACTTCGAAGAACAGCCCGCTGGAGGCCTGCACCTGACGGGTGCTTTTCGGCGCGCCGGGGTAACCGACGAACACCAGTCCGGCAATCCGCGCGATTTCCCGAAACCTGCGCAGTGCCAGTTCCCCCGCGTTCAGGCTGGCCAGCACGTCTCTCAATAAATCCTCGGGACTGAGCAGCGCGCCATCCAGTTGCACAGACCAGTCAACGGGCGTGGCGCTGAGCAATTCCAGTCCGTAATCGTTGACCGCAATCGAGAAAGTCACAGGCAGGCGCTGACTGACCCGCCACGCCAACAGACTGGCCAATCCCAAATGCACCTGACGTCCGGCAAACGGGTAGAGGAAAAGGTGCCAGCCTTCGCGGGATTTCAGCACTTCGGCCAGCAGGTTGTTGACGGTCGGCAGGCCCGACCAGCGCATCTGCGTTTCCAGCAATGGCTGCAAGGCCTGCATTTCCGGGCCGGCAAACTCACCGTGTGCCGCCGCGCTGAAGCGGCTGACCACGGCTTCGGCCAATTCATTGGAGAGCGGCATGCGCCCGCCATTCCAGCGCGGCACCGCGGCTTTTTTCGCCGTGCTGCGTTTGACATAGGCGGTCATGTTTTCCACCCGCACCAGCTCCAGCAAGCGACCGGCGAACAGAAACCCATCGCCAGGTTTGAGGCGAGCGATAAAGCCTTCTTCAACGCTGCCCAGCTGTTTGCCGCCTCCGCCCTTGCTCCAGAACTTCAGATGAATGCTGGCATCGCTGACGATGGTGCCGATGCTCATGCGATGGCGGCGCGCCAGGCGGGCATCGGGGACGCGCCAGATCCCGTGCTCATCCGGCTCGACCCGGCGGTAATCCGGGTACGCCGTCAGCGACATCCCGCCGTGGCGTACGAACGCCAGCGCCCAGGCCCAGTCTGCTGGTGTCAGGTCGCGATAGGCCCAGGCACCACGGACTTCTTCGTACAGATCATCGGGAACAAAGCCACCGCCCAGGGCCATGCTGACCAGATGCTGCACCAGCACATCCAGCGGTTTGTGCGGGGACAGTCGCGGTTCGATCCGCCGCTGTGCCACGGCATCGCCAGCGGCCGCGGCTTCGATCAGCTCCAGGCTGTGGGTCGGCACCAGGGTGACCCGCGACGTTCTGCCGGGCGCATGCCCCGAACGCCCGGCACGCTGCATCAGTCGCGCCACGCCTTTGGCCGAGCCAATCTGCAGCACCCGCTCCACCGGCAGGAAATCCACCCCCAGATCCAGGCTTGAAGTGCAGACCACGGCTTTGAGTTGACCGTTCTTCAGCGCCTGCTCGACCCAGTCGCGGGTGTCACGGGACAGCGAGCTGTGGTGCAGCGCGATCAATCCGGCCCAGTCCGGTCGCGCTTCCAGCAAGGCCTGATACCAGATTTCCGATTGCGCCCGGGTGTTGGTGAACACCAGACTGCTGGCGCAGACATCCAGTTCGGCGACCACCTGCGGCAACATCTTCAAGCCGATATGCCCGGCCCAGGGAAACCGTTCGATCGCCGGTGGGAGCAGGGTGTCGACCTTGAGCGACTTTTCGCTTTGCCCCTGAATACTGACGCCGTCGCCCTGTGGGATCAGCACCTGTTCGGCGTGGGACTGATTGCCGAGCGTCGCGGAAACGCCCCAGACGATCAGCCCCGGATGCCAGCAGCGCAACCGGGCGAGGGCCAGTTGCAATTGCACGCCGCGCTTGTTGCCGAGCAACTCGTGCCACTCATCCACCACGACCATACGCAGCGTCGACAGCGCCGTTTGCGCGTCGGCCCGGGCGAGCATCAGGGTCAGGCTTTCCGGGGTGGTGATCAGCGTGGTGGGCAGGCGCCGGTTCTGCCGGGCGCGTTCGCTGCTACCGGTGTCGCCGGTGCGCAGGCCGACGCTCCAGGGGATCTGCAGATCGTCCAGCGGCGCTTGCAGGGCGCGCGCAGTGTCGGCGGCCAGCGCCCGCATCGGCGTGATCCACAAGACAGTCAGCGGTTCGGCGTGTGGTTTGCGTTTACGGGTGGTTTCAGCAGCAGGCCTGGAGCGGGCAAACCGACTGAGCGCGGCAAACCACACCGCGTAGGTTTTACCGGCGCCGGTGCTGGCGTGCAGCAGGCCGGATTCGCCACGTTTGACCGCCGCCCACACCTGTTTTTGAAAGGCGAACGGCTTCCAGTCGCGGGCGCTGAACCAGTGTTTGGCGAAGTCGGTGGAAGTGCCCATGCCGGCGACGTGTGCTCTGAAGGTGTTCCTTCAGTGACCGCGCCGGCCGGGCAATAGTTTTACTTGAGATTGCCGCTCAGGAATTGCTTCAGGCGTTCGCTTTTCGGATTGCCCAGCACTTCTTCGGGTGCGCCTTCTTCTTCCACCAGTCCCTGATGCAGGAACAGCACCTGGCTCGAGACCTTGCGCGCAAAGCTCATTTCATGGGTGACCATGATCATGGTCCGGCCTTCTTCGGCCAGGCCCTGAATCACCTTGAGCACTTCGCCGACCAGTTCCGGGTCCAGCGCCGAAGTCGGTTCGTCGAACAGCATGACTTCCGGCTCCATGGCCAAGGCCCGGGCAATCGCCACCCGTTGCTGCTGGCCGCCGGAAAGGAATGCCGGGTATTGATCCGCCACTCGCGCCGGCAAACCGACCTTTTCCAGATAACGCCGGGCGCGGTCGTCGGCTTCCTGTTTGCTGCAGCCCAGCACCCGGCGCGGGGCCATGGTGATGTTTTCCAGCACGGTCATGTGGCTCCACAGGTTGAAGTGCTGAAATACCATAGCCAGGCGGGTGCGCAGGCGTTGCAGTTCATCGGCGTCGGCCACGTGCATGCCGTGGCGGTCTGTGACCATGCGGATCGCCTGGCCGTCGAGGCTCATCGCGCCGTCGTTGGGTTGTTCGAGAAAGTTGATGCAGCGCAAAAAGGTGCTTTTACCCGAGCCGCTGGCGCCGATCAGGCTGATCACGTCGCCGGTCTTGGCCTTGAGCGAGACGCCTTTGAGCACCTGATGGTCGCCATAGCTTTTGTGCAGGCCTTCAACGGTCAATTTGTACATGGGACAGGCATCCTCAAGGCGAAAGTAGATAGCCGCTGCGATAGGCTTCGGCGCCCGCGACGTGGGCGATCACCATCCCGGCAGTGGCCATGCGCCGTAGCGAGCGGGCATAGAGCAGACCGGAAGCGGTGCAATGGACTGGCGTGACCCGGTCGCTGATCGGGTCGATGATTTCGGCGATTTTCTGCCCGGCTTCCAGAAGCTGGCCGGGTGTGGCGCTGTACACCAGCAGCCCGCCGACGGGAGTGGCCACCGGTTCCACACCGGCCAGCGGTGTGGCGGGATGTGGCAGGGCCGGCAAGGCTTTGGGCTCGCCGACGATGGCGCCGAAATGAATCAGGTAATCGATCAGCGCCTGGCAGTCGCGACTGGCCAGCGGATGGGTGACATCCCCCTGACCGCGCAACTCGACGGTGACCGAAAAGCTGCCGAGCGGAATCTCGAAGTGTTCGCCGAAGCGCTCCTTCAATTGCCACCACAGCAGGGTGAAGCACTCATCGAATGACTGTCCGCCGGAGTCGGTGGCCAGCAGGCTCGCCTGGGATTCGATATAGCGCGCCAGCGGCTCGACCTGCGGCCAGGCCTCGGGCGTGGTGTAGAGGTGAACCACGGATTCGAAATCGCAATGCAGGTCGAGCACCATGTCCGCATCGCAGGCCAGCCGTTGCAGGGTCAGGCGCTGGGATTGCAGCTGGGTCGTGGCGGTGTGGCGGGCGAGGGCATTGCGCAGGCTGGAACGGATCAGCTCGAGGTTGCGCTGCGGGTCGTCGCACAGCTGCGCTTCGATTTCGTTGCCGATTTCCTCGCTGAGGTCGACGAACCAGCGGTTGAAATTCTGCCCGCTCTCCAGCTCGTAGCGGCCAAGCGGCACATCCATCAGCACCTGTTCGAGGCCGACCGGGTTGGCTACCGGCACCAGCACGATTTCGCTGCGCAGGCGGCCGGCGGCTTCCAGCTCCGCCAGACGCTGTTTGAGGTGCCAGGCCACGAGCATGCCGGGCAGTTCGTCGGCGTGCAGCGAGGACTGTATGTAGATCTTGCCCTGGGCCTTGTCTGGGCCAAAGTGAAAACTGTGGATCTGTCGTGCGGTCCCCGGCAGCGGGGCCAGCAGGTCGTGTATCTGATGACGCATCTCTAAAGGGTCCTAGTGGGTCGGGCCGAGGAAGGCCAGCCATCGGCGTTCGGCAAGGCGGAACAGGCCGACCAGCGCAAAGGTGATGGTCAGGTAGATCAGCGCGGCGATGCCGAACGACTGAAAGGTCAGGAAGGTCGCCGAGTTGGCGTCCCGCGCGACTTTCAGGATGTCAGGGATGGTCGCGGTGAAAGCCACGGTGGTCGAGTGCAGCATCAGGATCACTTCGTTGCTGTAGTACGGCAACGAACGGCGCAGCGCCGACGGCATGATCACGTAGGCATACAGCTTCCAGCCGGTCAGCCCGTAGGCCTTGGCCGCTTCGACTTCGCCGTGGTTCATGCTGCGGATCGCCCCGGCGAAAATCTCCGTGGTATAGGCGCAGGTGTTCAGGGAGAAGGCCAGGATCGTGCAGTTCATCGCATCGCGAAAGAAACTGTCGAGCACCGGTTGCGCGCGCACGGCGGCCAGGCTGTAAATCCCGGTGTAGCAGATCAGCAACTGGATATAGAGCGGCGTGCCACGGAACAGGTAGGTGTAGAACTGCACCGGCCAGCGAATGTAGAAGTGCGGCGAGACGCGAGCGATCGACAGCGGAATCGACACGATGAAACCGAAGAAGATCGAGGCGCTGAGCAGCCACATCGTCATCGCAAGGCCAGTGATGTTCTGACCGTCGGTATAAAGGAAGGCTTTCCAGTATTCCTGCAGGAGTTCGATCATCGTACGGCCTCCCGGGCACCGGCGGCGTAGCGGCGTTCGAGCCAGCGCAGGATGATGTTGGAAGCACTGGTGATCAGCAGGTAAATCAACGCGGCGAGAACCAGGAAGTAAAACAGTTGATAGGTGCTTTTACCGGCGTCCTGCGCTGCCTTGACCAGATCGGCCAGGCCGATGATCGAAACCAGCGCGGTGGCCTTGAGCATCACCATCCAGTTGTTGCCGATGCCCGGCAGGGCGAAGCGCATCATTTGCGGGAACACCACGAAACGAAAGCGCTGGCCGCGCTTGAGGCCATAGGCGGTGGCGGCTTCGACCTGACCGCGCGGCACGGCGAGAATCGCCCCGCGAAAGGTTTCAGTGAAGTACGCGCCATAAATGAAGCCCAGCGTCAGCACCCCGGCGCTGAACGGGTCGATCTCGATGTATTCCCATTCCAGGTAATCGGTGAGCGTCGTCAGCCAGGTTTGCAGGCTGTAGAAGATCAGCAGCATCAGCACCAGGTCCGGAACGCCGCGAATCAGCGTGGTGTAGAGCTGGGCGGGCAGGCGCAGCAGTTTGACTTTTGACAGCTTGGCACTGGCGCCGAGCAGGCCGAGCAACACGGCCACCAGCAGCGACAACGCCGACAATTTGATGGTCATCCAGGTGCCTTCCAACAGCAAAGGGCCAAAACCCTTGAGGCTGAAGGCGGAGAGCCCCAGATTTTGTAAGAGGTTTTCGAACATAAATCAGCAACCTGACTGAATGAAAAAGGCGCCCATCGAGGATGGGCGCCGGGGCATTATTTGCCGCTGTACAGATTCAGATCGCCAAAGTGTTTCTTTTGAATCTCGGCGTATTTGCCATCATCGTGTAACGCTTTGATACCTTTATCCAAAAGCGCTTTCAGCTCGGTGTTACCTTTCTTAATACCGACAGCGGTCTTGGCTGGCAGCAAGTGGTTGTCGACCGGCTTGCTGACTTCATAATCAGCGCCTTGCGGCGACTTCAGAAAGCCCAGTTCGGCCTGCAGCATGTCCTGAATGCCCGCATCGAGACGGCCGGAAGTCAGGTCGGAATACACCTGGTCCTGATTCTGGTAGGCCTGGGTTTTCACGCCGGCCTTGTCCAGTACGGCTTTGGCATAGGCTTCCTGGATGGTGCCTTGCTCGTAACCGACGGTTTTGCCTTTCAGGGAGGCGACGTCGTCGGTGATGCCCGAACCTTTTTTCGACACGTAGGCCGTCGGCCCGGAGAACAGCTCGCTGGAGAAGTCGATGACTTTTTCGCGGGCTTCGGTAACGGTCATCGACGAGATCACACCGTCGAATTTATTGGCCTTGAGGCCCGGAATCATACCGTCGAAGTCACTTTCGACCCATTTGCACTTGACCTTCAGCTCGGCGCAGATCGCGTTGCCCAGATCGATGTCGAAGCCAACCAGGCTGCCGTCTGCCGCTTTCGACTCGAACGGTGCGTAGGAAGGGTCAACGCCAAACCGCAGTTCTTTGTATTCCTTGGCCAGCGCGGAGCCGGCGGCCATGCACAACGCCAGTGCAGAAAGGGTCAGCAATGCTTTTTTCATTATTCAATCCCTAAGAACCAATATGAGCGCTTGTGGCGCGGAATGATTGTTACTGGAGCGCTTACGACTTATAGAAAGTAGCAATTTCCGAACCAGAGTCCCGAACAAGTGTTTTAAAAGGTGCAGGAAGTGCATGCCGGGGCCGGTCGGTGCACGAAAACGGGCGCGACGGAAAAGCTGCACCAGGTTGGTTCGGAGGTGATCGTTCCCACGTCGAGGCGTCGAACCGTCCGCGTGGGAATGCAGCCCCGGGACGCTCAGTCCCAAAGCGGACGCAGAGCGTCCATTGAGGCATTCCCACGCAGAGCGTGGGAACGATCGGGGTTAGGGGGGAGTATCGTTGGAAAGGAGTCAGACCAACAGGTTTTGCAAGGTCGCCAGGCTGTCGGCCTCGTCCACGGTCTTGTCCTGGCGCCAGCGCAGCATGCGCGGGAAGCGCACGGCGATGCCGCTCTTGTGCCGGCGGGAGAGGGCGATGCCTTCGAAGCCCAGTTCGAATACCAGGCTCGGTTTCACGCTGCTGACCGGACCGAATTTTTCCACCGTGGTCTTGCGCACGATGCTGTCGACCTCGCGCATTTCCGCATCGGTCAGCCCTGAATAGGCCTTGGCGAATGGCACCAGTGACCTTGCACTGGATCCCGGCGGGCCGTCCCACACCGCAAAAGTGTAATCGCTGTAGAGGCTGGCGCGCCGGCCATGTCCGCGCTGGGCGTAGATCAACACCGCGTCGACGCTGAACGGGTCGACCTTCCATTTCCACCACACGCCCATGTCCTTGGTGCGGCCAACGCCGTACATCGCGTCGCGAGCCTTGAGCATCATGCCTTCGACCCCCAGGCGCCTGGAGGCCTCGCGCTGGCGGGCGAGGTCGAACCAGTCGTCACCCGTCAGAATCGGCGAAGGCAGCAGTACCGGGTTGTTGCAGTGGGCGATAACTTGTTCCAGTTGTTCACGACGCCTGGCCTGAGGCTGGTTGCGCCAGTCCTCGCCCTGCCATTCGAGCAGGTCGTAGGCGAGTACCACCACCGGCGCATCTTCAAGGATTTTCCGGTCCAGCGACTTGCGGCCGATCCGTTGTTGCAACAGCGCGAACGGTTGCACCGCCGGGGCTTCTGTCGACTGCGGATCAAAAGCGTCTTCGGTGACCGGGCGCTGGTTCTTCCACACCACGATCTCGCCGTCGATCACCGTGCCGTCGGGTAAACCGTGCAGCAGCGTGTCGAGTTCGGGAAAACGTTCGGTGACCAGTTCTTCGCCCCGCGACCAGACCCACAGTTTTCCGTCGCGCTTGACCACTTGTGCGCGAATGCCATCCCACTTCCATTCCACCTGCCAGTTACTGGCCGGCCCGAGCAGTGCGTCGAAGGTTTCCACCGGTTGCGCCAGGGCGTGGGCGAGGAAGAACGGGTAGGGCTGGCCGCCGCGCTGGGCGTGTTCGTCGCTGGATTCAGGGGCGATCAGTTTCAGGTAACTCGCAGCGTTGGGTCGGTTGGACAGGTCGGTGTAACCCACCAATCGTTGCGCCACGCGTTTGCTGTCGAGCCCGGCCATGGAAGCCAGAGCGCGGGTCACCAGCAGTTTGGACACGCCGACCCGGAAGCTACCGGTGATCAGTTTGATGCACAGCATCAAGCTTGGCCGATCCAGTTGCGCCCACAGTGCGGGCAACTGATGGGCGAGGTATTCCGGGGTTTCACCGCGCAGGGGCAACAGTTTGTCTTCGATCCATTCGGCGAGCCCGGCCTCGGAGGTGTGCGGTTGTTCCGGCAGCACCAGCGAAATGGTTTCCGCCAGATCGCCGACCGCTTGATAACTTTCCTCGAACAGCCACGGGGCCAGGCCGGACACCTCGACCGCGAGATCGCGCAGGATCCGCACCGGCACCAGTTGCCGAGGCCGCCCGCCGGACAAAAAGTACACCGCCCACGCGGCATCCTGCGGTTGCGCCTGGGCGAAGTAGGTTTGCATGGCCGCCAGTTTGGCGTTGCTCGAGGTGGTGGCGTCGAGTTCGGCGTACAACCCGGCGAAGTCTTTCATGGTTGCACCTCGGCAACGACGGGCGTGGCGGTAGATAGCTCTTCTTCATCGTCACCGTATTCGGTGTTGAAACCTTGTGCGTCCAGACCCTGCTCGCGCAGATGGCGCACCAGCACGCCAATCGAGCCGTGGGTGACCATCACCCGTTCGGCTCCGGTCTGTTCGATGGCCCACAACAGGCCGGGCCAGTCGGCGTGATCCGAGAGCACGAAACCGCGATCGACCCCGCGCCGCCGACGGGTGCCGCGCAGACGCATCCAGCCGCTGGCGAAGCTGTCGCTGTAATCGCCGAACCGGCGCATCCAGCTGCTGCCGCCGGCCGACGGCGGGGCGATGACCAGCGCCTGACGCATCATCGGGTCATTCTTTTTCACGTCACCGGCGTAGATGGTTGGCGGCAGGTAGACGCCGGCCTCGCGGTACACGCGGTTCAGCGGCTCGACCGCCCCGTGGCTGAGGATCGGCCCGAGGGTTTCATCGATGCCGTGCAGAATCCGCTGGGCCTTGCCGAACGAATAGCAAAACAGCACGCTGGCCTTGCCGGCTTCGATGTTGGCCTGCCACCACTGATTGATCTCGGCGAACACCTGCGCCTGCGGCTGCCAGCGGTAGATCGGCAGACCGAAGGTCGATTCGGTGATGAAGGTGTGGCAGCGCACCGGTTCGAAGGGGGCGCAGGTGCCGTCGGGTTCGATCTTGTAATCGCCGGACGCGACCCAGACTTCGCCGCCGTATTCCAGCCGTACCTGAGCCGAGCCGAGCACATGGCCGGCGGGATGAAAACTCAAGGTGACACCGTGATGGGTCAGGCGCTGGCCGTAGTCGAGGGTTTGCAGGTTGATGTCCGCGCCCAGACGCGCACGCAGAATCCCTTCGCCGGCGCTGGCAGCCAGGTAATGCTGGTTGCCGCCACGGGCATGATCGCCATGGGCATGGGTGATCACCGAGCGCTCGACGGGCCGCCACGGGTCAATGTAGAAATCCCCGGCAGGGCAGTAGAGGCCTTCGGGGCGGGCGATAACAAGGTCCATGGCGTTACCGGAATGGAGGGACTTGTTAGCTATGAGGTTGGCGCGAAGTCAGAAGTTCTATTGATTTTCTGAACTGTCGCATGATCGTTCCCACGCTCTGCGTGGGAATGCCTCAGGGGACGCTCTGCGTCCAGTGACGCGGAGCGTCACGGGCTGCATTCCCACGCAGAGCGTGGGAACGATCGAGACTGTGGGGGGATTACTTGCCGGGAGTCAGGGTCAATCGCGTCTTGCCATAAACCCGGTCAAAGTTCTGCGGCTGCATCGGCAAGCCGATGTACTGGCCCTTGAGCCACGGATCGATGCCGTTCAGGTAGTTCGGGCTCACCGGATTCCCGGACTGCCCCGTCCCGTTCTGCCCCATCAACGGTTCGCTCTGACCAAAGTCGACAATGAAACGCATCGACGGCGCACGCGTGGTGTTGAAATCCTGGCCCCAGGCAAACGCCGCCGTGTTGAGGGTGGTGTGGTCACCGCCCGCTGCGGTTGGCCCGCGAACGGTCTGGCCGCTGGCATTCTTCCACTCGTAACGGTGCAGTTTGCCCCACTGCCAGGCCCGGCGGTCGCCGCCCAACTGGCTGTCGCCGGCGCTGATCGCTGCCGCCAGACTGCGGGCGAGGATCGCCGGTTTGTCTTCTTTTTGCGGGGTGCGGGCGTCGTCCCAGAATGGACTGTCTTCGCGGCCCAGCAAGTGATCGGCCTGGGCGGCGTAGGACAAGTCGCCGTTGGCGATAAACGCTTTCCACGCCGGACTGTTTTGCGGGCCGAGTTCGTCGAGGAAGATCTGCTTCATGCTTTCCTGCAGGAACAACTCGTAGATCGCTGCGTCGGCGGAAGTCGAGCTGAGCTTGCCGTCGAACGCCATCAGACGGGTGTAGGCCTCGCGGGCCTTGCTGCGGTCAGCTTCCGGCAGCGCGTCGATCGCCTGTTTCAGCGGCTGCGCCATGCCCGGTGCCTCGAACATTTTCTTCAGTTTGGCGGCGAAGGTTGTGGTCTGGTCGTACTGCATGGCGATCACGCTACGACCGTCGTGCTTGCCGCTGCCGGCCAGCTCTGCCAGGCGCTCGCCACGTTCCGGCGCCGCCCAGGAATTGGACAGTTGCATGCCGTAGCCGTGAGGAATGACCCGCTGGTTGGCGGTGCCGAGCCAGCCCTGGGCCGGATCCTGATCGTAGGGGTGCAGCATCGGGTCGGCGTAACCGTCCCAGTCGTAGCGACCTTCCCAGCCCGGCGACGGCAGCAGGCCTTCGCCTTCACGGCGGTTCGGGAAGCGCCCGGTAACTTGCCAGCCAATGTTGCTGGCGTCGGCAAACACCAGATTCAGCGCGATGGCGCGGATTTCCCGACTGGCGTCCGAGGCGCGCTCAACGTTCTGCGCGCGGCTCAGATCGAAAAACGCATCGAGGGATTTGTCGTCGGTGAAGCTCGGCGTCTGTAAGGCCAGGCCAAAACCTGCGCCCTGAGCGGCGGCCTGGGTGCTGTTGAGCAGCGCGCCATGGCGGGTTTCGTACACGGCTTCGCGAATCGGCCGCTGGCCTTTGACGAAGTAGGTTTCGTTGCGCACGGCGACCGGTTGCCATTTGCCGTTGACCTCGTAGGACAACGTGCTGCCCTGACGGCGGATTTTTTCCAGAAACAGGTCCTGGTTATCGCCAAGCACGCTGGTCAGGCTCCACGCCACTTTGCCGTTGAAACCGCCGAGCACCATCGGCAGACCGGCCACGGTCACGCCGGCGGCCTGGTATTTCGGTGCGCGAATCTGCACGAAACTCCACAGCGATGGCGCCGCCAGCGGGCCATGGCTGTCGCTGGCCAGCAGGCTCTTGCCGCTGCGGCTACGTTGCGGGGCGATGGCCCAGTTGTTCGACGACTGAGTGCCCAGCAAGTTAATGGCGGCCAGTTGTTCGCTGGCGTTGCTCAGTTCCGTCAGCCCCGGAATCTGCCCGTTGAGCTTGATGCCTTGCAGCTTGTCGGCTTCGGCCAGCGGCAGATTTTCGTCGGGAGCGGACGGGGTCAGCCACGCCAGTTTGTCGTTGGTCACAGTCTGCGCCAGCACCAGCGAGGCGATTTCTTCCGGCAGGTTGGCCGACTGGCTGAAGTTCAGCAGACAGAAGATCAACGCCGAATCTTCCGGTTTCCAGTATTCAGGCTTGTAGCCGCTGGAAGCCAGATCTCCCGGCAGTTTGTCGGCGTAGCGGAACAGGTAGGCGTTGACGCCCCGGGCATAGACCTCGAAGAAGCGCTTGAGCCGTGGCGACGAAGCCTTGTACAGCTCGCCGGCGCTTTTCTTCAGGTTGACGGCGCGCATGTAGCGGTCGGCGTCGAGCATCGACGAACCGGACATTTCCGCCAGACGGCCCTGAGCCAGCAGGCGCAGGGTGACCATCTGATTGATCCGGTCGCTGGCGTGCACGTAACCGAGGGCGAACAGTGCGTCGTGGAAGCTGTTGCTTTCGATCAGCGGCATGCCCATGGCATTGCGGCGTACCGAAACGTTCTGCGCCAGGCCCTTGAGCGGCTGCACACCGGAGGTCGGTGGGAGGGTGTCCTGGGCGTTCCAGGTCTGACAACCGGTCAGGCTCAGAACACCGGCCACTGCTGCGGCAACGCCGAACCGGGGAAGAAAATGTGAAAGGGCTGGCGAGGCCATGGCAAAGCTCCTGCGGGGGTGTAGAGGCTGGGGGCGCAATAAAGCCGCTACGTTAGTGAGCAGGAGGGGGCCGCGCAAGCGGGGCGAGCGGTTATTTCTTCCCGTTGATCGTTCCCGCGCACGGGAACGATCAGGCCGGGTGACTCAAGCCTTCGGCGGATTGATCTTCTGCACCAGCGCGTAGGCCTTCACGGTCGCCGGGCGATCCTTGATGTGGTTGAACCAGCGTTGCACGTTCGGGAAGTCTTCCAGGTTCTGGCTCTGCCACTTGTGGGAGACGATCCACGGGTAGATCGCCATGTCGGCGATGCTGTATTCGCTGCCGGCCACGAACTCGTTGTTGGCCAGTTGCTTGTCCAGCACCCCGTACAGGCGCGCGGTTTCATCGATGTAGCGCTTGATCGCGTAGGGGATTTTTTCCGGCGCGAACTGGCTGAAATGATGGTTCTGCCCGGCCATCGGCCCCAGCCCGCCCATTTGCCAGAACAACCATTGCAGCGCCACCTGGCGGCCACGCAGATCCTTGGGCAGGAACTTGCCGGTCTTTTCCGCGAGGTACAGCAGGATCGCCCCGGACTCGAACAGCGACAACGGTTCGCCACCGTCAGCCGGTTCATGATCGACGATCGCGGGGATGCGGTTGTTCGGGGCGATTTTCAGAAAGTGCGGCTGGAACTGCTCGCCCTGGCTGATGTTGATCGGGTGCACGTCGTAGCGCAGGCCCGCTTCTTCGAGGAACAGGGAAATCTTGTGGCCGTTGGGCGTGGTCCAGTAATACAGGTCGATCATGGAAAGCTCCAAATCAGAAAAATGGCTTACGTGCGGACAGCAAACGCCGGCTTCAGGTTGTCCTGTGTGCGTTCGATAGCTTGCTTAGTTACAGGAGGTGATGCTCAAGTACGGGAAATTCAATGACCCCGCGTGAGAAAAATCACCATGGAGCTCAAGGCCAACGCTGCACTGATCATCATCGACCAGCAAAAGGGCATTCTGGAACCGCGTCTGGGGCGGCGGAACAATCCGTCGGCCGAGGAGCGGATTCTTGATTTGCTGGGCTTCTGGCGACGCAGCGGGCGGCCGGTGATCCATGTGCAGCACCTGTCGCGCTCGCCGGATTCGGTGTTCTGGCCCGAGCAGTCAGGGGTGGATTTTCAAGAAAGGTTTTTACCGCAGGAAGGCGAGTGGCTGATCCAGAAGCAGGTACCGGATGCGTTTTGTGCCACAGGGCTTGAGGCGAAGTTGCGTGAGGCGGGGATCGGGCAGTTGATCATTGTCGGCGTGGCGACGAACAACTCCGTGGAGTCCACGGCGCGCACGGCGGGCAATCTGGGGTTCGAGGCGTGGGTGGCGGAGGATGCGTGCTTTACCTTCGACAAGGCCGATTATTTCGGCACCTTGCGTTCGGCGGAAGAGGTGCATGCGATGTCGCTGGGGAATCTGCACGGGGAGTATGCGACGGTGGTCGGCACCGGGCACATTCTGGCGGCAGGCTGAAAAAGCTTCCGGTGAATGGGCCGTCCCCTTCGCGAGCAAGCCCGCTCCCACCTTTGCCTGCATTCCGTCAGAAGGAATACGGTCGAATGTGGGAGCGGGCTTGCTCGCGAAAGCGGTGTCTCAGGCGAAGTAGGTTTTCGCCCGAAACATCAAGCACCGTGGCACTTCTTGAATTTCTTGCCGTTGCCGCATGGGCAAGGGTCGTTGCGGCCAACGTCTTTCAGGGCGTTGCGCACCGGTTCCTGGTGAGCGTGGCCGCAGTTCGGGCCGTGGACATGGCCATGGTCGTGATCATGGTGGTGATGGTCATGATCGTGGTTGCAGTCTGGGCCATGGACATGAGGTTGCTGGGTCATCGGGGTCACTCCGTAATCAAATCGGCGGGGATTATCACGCCATTGCGCGCCAGGTGCACGTAGTGAGCGATGAATAAACCGGTTTCCATCTCGCCCTCCAGTCGATAGGGAATCTGCTGGTGCGGGTTTTTCAGCATTTTCACCACCTCTTTCACCTTCGGCCACAGGTTGGTACGGATCGGCACCTTGTAAAACGCGCTGCTTTTGGGGTTCACCGTGATCCAGTGTTCGTGCTCCCCTTCGGCCAGCAGCATGTCGGCCAGGTGTATGCGGTATTCCAGGCCGCGCACGGTCAGGTCGCTGTCGTTGGGGTTGTCGATGCGAAAGTGCAGTATGAATTTCTGTTCCAGCAACTTGGCGCGCACCACTTCGACTTTCACCAGGTGCACGGCGGGGTCGCGGGAATCGTCGGTAAACCATGACGCGCAGCCGCCAAGCCCGAGAAACACGAACAGTGTGAAAGCCTGAAATGCGCGCCAATGACCGAGCATGGTTTAACTCCCTTTGCTGCCCAGTCTAGCCTCAGCTGCCGAAATACCCCGCACAGCATTTCTTGAACTTCTGGCCGCTGGCGCACGGGCAGGCGTCGTTGCGGCCCAGCTTCAGTTGCACGGTCGGGTCGATGAAGTACCAGCGCCCGGTGTTCTGCACGAACGACGAGCGCTCGCGGTGGCTGTGCTCGCCCTGACCGTCATGCCAGCGCGCGGTGAAGGTGACGAACGCGTGCTCCGGCTGGCCGCCGAGCACTTCCGAACTTTCCACGTCCAGACCGAGCCAGGTGCTCTGGGCGCTCCAGTCGCTGATCGACTGGCGATCCAGCCCCGCTTGCTGAGCGGGCAGGGTGGTGGCCACCAGATAATCGATCAGGCCCAGCACATAGGCGCTGTAGCGCGAGCGCATCAGGGCTTCGGCGCACGGGGCCGGGTGGCCGGCGTGATAGTGACCGCAGCAGGCATCCAGCAGGTTGCCGCTGCCGCAAGGGCAAATGGCTGTACTCATTGCATTACCACCAGTATTTCCCGAAGTTTTCCGGATTGGCCCAGAACCGCGAGTTGAGCCAGTCGGGGACTTGTTTGTAGTCAAGCAGATCGTAGGTGAACAGGGTCAATACCTGCTCATCCCGGGCGAAGCGTTCGCTGGCTTGCAGGGCCAGGGAATAAAAATCGGTTTCCTGCCAGCCGCTGGCCGGCAGGTCTGCCAGCACGGCGATGCGGCTGGCGTTGAGGTTGCGGATCCCGCCCAACAGATTCAGGCCGTCGCGCTTGGGCAAATGTTCCAGGCAGTCGACTACCAGCGCCAGGTCGAAACGGCGGGCCGCCAGTTCCGCCGGCAACGCACCGGGCGCGGCGTGCGCGACGCAGGTATCCGGGTGCGCTTCTTTAAAGGCAGCCAGCGCCGGGAACTCGCTGGCGCCGATCAGCAGCAGTCGTGCCGGGGCGTAGCGGTCGAGCAGGGCGGCCAATGCCTGCTGCGGCGTGCGGGAAGAAATGGCGACGTTCATCGAAGCTCCTCAATCAGAGCGCCAAGACTAGCCTGCCCGGACGCCAAGGCCTAGATCTCTGTCCTGCGGGTTTGCGGCAAATTCGTCGAAGTCCCGTGAACAGGCGCACAAACAGCAATGGCCTATTGCTGGCGGAGATTAAAACTCCGGTCTTTACTCCCTGAATCGGTTCTAAGCCGATCCCTCAGGAGAAAACTAGATGAGCATAGTTCGGACAGCATTACCCTTGGTTCTGCTAACCAGTGTGTTGACTGGTTGCGCAGGTTTGCAGAAAACCGACTGGCCGACCTGTGCGGCAGTCGGTGGTGTCGTCGGTGCGGGGCTCGGTGCGACCGAAAGCTCCGCATGGGCGGGGTATGGCGCGTTACTCGTCGGCGGTACGGCAGCAGCCTATTGCTGGGTTCACGGTGATGGCGACGAAGACGGCGATGGTGTGCCGGACAGTCGCGACAAGTGCCCGGGCACGCCTAAAGGCGTACAGGTCGATGCTGACGGTTGCCCTCCACCAGCCCCTGCGCCAGTGGTCGAAGAAGCTGTAGTGGTCAAGGAAGAAACCATTGTCATCCGCGATGTTCACTTCCAGTTCGACAAGGCCACGCTGACCCCGGCCGACAAACTGGTCCTGGATAAGGTCGCTTCGCGCCTGAAACAGGAGTCCAGCACCGCGCAACTGACCGTGACCGGCCACACCGACAGCGTCGGCAGCGATGCCTACAACCAGAAACTGTCGGATCGCCGCGCGCACTCGGTGGTCAAGTACCTGGTCGAGAGCGGTGTACCGCAAAGCAGCTTCGTGTCGGTGACCGGTGCCGGTGAAAGCCAGCCGGTGGCAGACAACAAAACTGCTGACGGTCGTGCGCTGAACCGTCGTACCGAAATCAAAATCAACCGCTAGCCCCCTCGCATCCGCGGCTTGTGCAGTCGCGGATGCGGGTCTTTACTCCTGTGTAACCGGTATGGGCCGGTGACACAGGAGCTTTAACGATGAGTGTTCTTACAAGGTCCGTCTTGCCGGTTCTGCTGCTGGGCAGCCTGTTGACCGGTTGCGCCACCCACAGCGATGGCACCGCTCCCCTCAATCAACGTACCTGGCCGATCTGCAGCCTTATTGGCGGACTGGTCGGCGGCGGTCTCGGCGCGCTCGAAAGTGGCGGCTGGGCCGGCGGTGGCGCTGCGCTGGGGATCCTCACCGGCGGATTGATCTGCTATGCCCAGGATGGCGATGAAGACGACGACGGCGTGTTCGATCGCCGCGACCGTTGCCCCGATACCCCGGCCAATACCCCGGTCGACCACCGCGGCTGTCCGCTGCCGCAATACCCGGTTACCGAGAAACCCGCCGAACCGGCCCCGCAAACTGAAGTCATCACCCTCAACGATGCCGGCAACGTGCTGTTCGATTTCGACAAGTCCGATCTGAAACCGGCCGCGAAAAGCCAGCTGGACACATTGATGGACAAACTGCGCAATGCCGATGTAGTGAGCATCAAGGTCATTGGCCACACCGACAGCAAGGGTTCGGATGCCTACAACCAGGCACTTTCGGAACGTCGCGCCAGCAGCGTGGCGGAGTATTTGCTGAGCCAGGGCCTGGCGCCGAACAAACTCACCAGTGAAGGGCGTGGCGAGAGCGAACCGGTCGCCGATAACAACACGGACGAGGGGCGTGCGCAAAACCGTCGGGTGGAACTGCACATCAATCGTTAGGATGCGTCTGTAGTCCGCAGGCTAGAGCTGTCGGTCGATGATCATCGTCGAACCGGCAGCCATCCGGCGGTGGATCGGTTTTTTTCATTTTTCCCTCTGGCTTATCCCCTGCAGAAGCCGTTACTGTGCGCCCAAAGAATAATTCGCAACACGGGGGAGCGTATGAATGTGTTCTGTGGGCTGGGGCGATTGTTGACCCTGCTGTTCTGCTGCGTGGTGCTGGCCAATCAGCTGGTGCCGTTTGTTCATCCGCTGCACCTGCTGGTCAATCTGGCCGGCGGTCTGCTGCTGTCGATCCACGTGCTCGAAGTGCTGCTGTGCAACCGCAGCCTCAAGGGCCGTCCGCACCCTTGGCGTGATCGTGGCCGCATCCTGTTGTTCGGCGTTTTCCACCTGCAAACCATCCCGGCCCCGGCCGCTCCGGAGGCTTCCCATGCGTAATCTCTGCCTGCTTGCTGCATTCATCAGTCCCCTGGCCTGCGCCCAGGTGGTCAGCGTCGAAACCAACTCGCTGATGCGTCTGCCGAACACCGCCAGCACTCTGCAACTGGAGAAACTGGTGGTCGCCGATTACGGCACTTTGCTGATTCCTTCGAACGTGACCGAGCTGAGTGTCGGCGAATTGCAACTGGGCCATGAAGCGCGCATCGCCATCGTGCCGAGCGAACAGGCGCTGGATATGAAAGTCATCCGCGCTCAACTTGCCGAAGGCAGCCAGATCACCGCCCGTGGTGCACCGGGCACCTACGAAAAAGCCGCCCGCGCCGGGCGCAATCTGAATCTGCAATTCAAGGCGTTGAATGCGCCGAAGCTGGTGGTCGATGCCCGTGGCGGCACCGGTGCGCCGGGTTTTGTCGGGCTCGATGGCGCCAACGGTCAGGAGCCGGGTTGCACCTGGGGCCAGGCGGGACACGGTTTTGATGGCAGCAACGGCAGCGATGGCCAGCCGGGTGCACCGGGCGCGCTGGTGCGTCTTGAAGTGCCGCGCGATTTTCCGGCCGAGCTGATCAAGGTCGAAGTTGCCGGCGGTGCCGGTGGCCCGGCCGGTCCTGGCGGCAAGCCGGGGGCGGGTGGCAAGTCCAAGGGCTGCCTGGTCTATCGCGCCGACGGCGGCAAGAGCGGCAAGCCGGGGGCCGACGGGCAGCCGGGGCCTGCGGGTGCGGCGGGGTCTGTCACCGTACAGCGCTTGTAATCGATTGCACCTACCCTCTACGTTGATCGTTCCCACGCAGAGCGTGGGAACGATCAGGTATCAGTCAGGGTGCGCTCGTCAGAACGAGGGCCGCGCAGCTGCCACCGCCACCAGCACCACCCCGACCAGCAGATTGAACCCCACCACCTTGCGAATCCGCCCCAGCACCGCCGCACCCGCCGGCCAGTCCTTCGCCTGCACCGCCGTGCGCAGCTCAGGCAGCATCAATGCCTGAATCCGGATGAACAGCGCGGTCATCACCACATACAACCCCATCATCACCTGCACATAGCGCGGCGCGTTATCGAAGGCGATGTGTTGCAGATGCAGCATGCCCACCCCGGTGACCGGCAGCAGAATCACCGCTCCCCACACCCAACGAAAAAAACCTTGAAACACTTCCACCCAGAGCGTCAGGCGCCCGGGGCCGTCCAGTGCCTTCATGGCCGCGGGGCGCAGGACCATCCAGGCGAAAAACATACCGCCGACCCACACCAGTGCGGCCAGCACATGGATGGGGTAAACGAGGCTAAAAGGTGTCATTGGGGTACTCCGTTCTGCGCAGGATCGATTCGCGGGGTATGATAGCCGCCGAACCGAACCACTGAAAATTTATCCAGCGTTTTTTGCGCCCGACACTCAATGATCAGCACTGAACTCAAAACCACGATCCAGGGCGCCTACTCGCGTTTTCTAGAGGCCAAGAGCCTCAAGCCGCGTTACGGCCAGCGTCTGATGATCGCTGAAGTCGCCAAGGTCCTCGGGGATATCGACACCGACGACGAAGGCCGGCGCAGTGGCGACCCCGCGATTGTCGCGGTGGAAGCCGGCACCGGTACCGGCAAGACCGTGGCCTACAGCCTGGCGGCGATCCCGACGGCGAAACTGGCCGGCAAGAGGCTGGTGATCGCCACCGCCACCGTCGCCCTGCAAGAGCAGATCGTCTACAAGGACTTGCCCGACCTGATGCGCAACAGCGGGCTGAACTTCAGCTTCGCCCTGGCCAAGGGCCGTGGCCGCTACATGTGCCTGTCCAAGCTCGACATGCTGTTGCAGGAAGGCCATGCGCAGACCGCCACCGCGCAGCTGTTCGAAGAAGAAGGCTTCAAGATCGAGGTCGATGAGGCCAGCCAGAAGCTGTTCACCAGCATGATCGAGAAGCTCGCCGGCAATAAATGGGACGGCGACCGCGACAGCTGGCCCAACGCGCTGGAAGACGCCGACTGGGCGCGCCTGACCACCGATCACAGCCAGTGCACCAACCGTCATTGCCCGAACTTCGGCCAGTGCGCCTTCTACAAGGCCCGCGAAGGCATGGGCAAGGTCGACGTGATCGTCACCAACCACGACATGGTGCTGGCCGACCTGGCGCTGGGCGGCGGGGCAGTCTTGCCCGATCCGCGCGACACCATTTATGTGTTCGACGAAGGCCACCACCTGCCGGACAAGGCCATCGGCCACTTCGCCCATTACACACGTCTGCGTTCCACCGCCGACTGGCTGGAAACCACCGCCAAGAACCTCACCAAACTGCTGGCCCAGCACCCGTTGCCGGGCGACCTCGGCAAACTGATCGAGCAGGTGCCGGAGTTGGCGCGGGAGATCAAGACCCAGCAGCAATTCATGTTCACTGCCTGCGAACAGATTGCTGATTTCAAGCCCGGTGAAGACGTCGAAGGCCGCGAGCGTCCGCGTCATCGCTTCATCGGTGGGGTGATTCCGGAACACATGCGCGAGATGGGCATCGAGCTGAAAAAAGGCTTCGCCCGCCTCAACGACCTGTTCACCCGTCTGACGGATCTGCTCAAGGAAGGCATGGACGGCGAGGTCAACATCGGCATCGCCAGCAATCAGGCCGAAGAATGGTATCCACTGTTCGGCAGCCTGTTGTCCCGTGCTTCCGGCAACTGGGAGCTGTGGACCGCGTTCACCGCCGAAGACCCGGAAGACAACCCGCCGATGGCCCGCTGGCTGACCCTGGCCGAAAGCGGTTCGCTGTTCGATATCGAGGTCAACGCCAGCCCGATCCTCGCCGCCGAAACCCTGCGCCGCAGCCTGTGGAACGTGGCCTATGGCTGTCTGGTGACTTCGGCGACATTGACCGCGCTCGGCACGTTCGACCGTTTCCGCATGCGCGCCGGTCTGCCGAAAAAAGCCGTCACTGCCGTGGTGCCGAGCCCGTTCCATCACGCCGATGCCGGCGTGTTGCGGGTGCCGGACCTGAAGGCCGATCCGCGCGATGCCGCCGCCCACACCGCCGCGATCATCCGTGATCTGCCGGAGCTGGTCGAAGGCTCGCGCGGCAGTCTGGTGCTGTTCTCGTCGCGCAAACAGATGCAGGACGTGTTCGACGGCCTCGACCGCGACTGGCGCAAGCAAGTGTTCATTCAAGGCAACCTGTCGAAACAGGAAACCCTGAACAAGCACAAGGCGCGGGTCGATGGCGGTGATTCCAGCGTGCTGTTCGGCCTCGCCAGTTTTGCCGAAGGCGTGGACTTGCCGGGCGCCTACTGCGAACACGTGGTGATCGCCAAGATCCCGTTCTCGGTGCCGGACGATCCGGTCGAAGCCGCGCTGTCGGAATGGATCGAAGCCCGGGGCGGCAATCCGTTCATGGAAATCTCGGTGCCCGATGCCTCGCTGAAGCTGGTTCAGGCGTGCGGCCGTCTGCTGCGCACCGAAGAAGACCGCGGCACCATCACCTTGCTGGATCGGCGGCTGGTCACCCAGCGCTATGGCAAGGCGATCCTCAATGCGTTGCCTCCTTTCCGTCGTGAAATATCCTGAGACATCGGTGGGCAGTTTTGCCCGCCGCGTTGTCTATCTCTCTGCTATTGCTTTTCCATTGGCCCTCGTGGGTCGTTAGGGAGAAATCCGTTCTCATGATTCGTCGTTCGTTGCCTGCCGTTTTTGCCCTGGTTTTCGCTGGCCCCTTGCTGGCGGCACCTGCCGGCCAGCAGACCCTGTTCAACTTTGTCCGCCCCGCCGATGTGGTGAAAGTGGCGACCGAAAATGCCGACCTGCCGCAAGCCAACGCCGAGCAGACCCCCGAAGGCGAAGTGCTGCGCCGGGTGACGTTCAATCCGACGGCCCGCCCGACCTTGCGCCTGAGCCCGCAGACCGGTGCCTGGGACTGGTCGCAGTCCGGGATGATGAGCCTGCGCATCCAGAGCGCGATGAACTGGGCGGTGACCGTCTACGTGCAAATCCAGAGCAACGACGGCAAGACCCTGGTCAGCCGCGTTGACCTGCCGGCCGGCCCGGCGCAGACCTTGCTCGTGCCGTTGACCGCGACCTCGCCACTCAGCCAGGGCATGAAAGCCGGCCCGGTGATGCCGATGACGATCGATGGGCAGCGCATTCTGCTGGCGAGCAGCAGCGGTGAGCTGGATCGCAGCCAGGTGGTATCGGTCAGCCTGTCGATGGACCAGCCGAAAGCCGCGCAAAGTCTGCTGCTTGAGCGCTTTGGCGTGCAGGACGAAGGCGAGGTGATCAAATCCGCCTACGGCAATCTGGTGGATGCCTATGGCCAGTCGACTCGCGGCAGGTGGCCGGAGAAAGTCGCCAATGACGAACAACTGAAAAGCGCCGCCGCCAAAGAACAGCAACAACTGAACACCTGGCTGGCCGAGCGCGAAAAGTCGTCGCTGGACAAGTTCGGTGGCTGGAGCAAAGGCCCGGCGTTCAAGGCCAGCGGTTTCTTCCGCACCGAAAAGCGTGACGGCCGCTGGTATCTGGTGACGCCCGAGGGCCATCCGTTCTATTCCCTCGGTGTGAACACCGTCAGCCCGGAGGTCAACCAGACCTACGTGGCCGGCCGCGAGTACATGTTCGAATCCCTGCCAAAACCTGAAGAGCCGCTGGCCAGCCACTTCGGCGAAGGCGACAACCGTGGCGGCAACGGTGTCGATCAGGGCCGTGGTTACAATTTCGGGCGCTGGTACGACTTCTACGGCGCCAACCTTCAGCGTCTGTATGGCGAGCCGTGCACCCCGGACAGCGGCAACAAGGCCGGAGTGGCCGAAGCCGCCAAGGCCGGGGCCGCCGAAGAAGCCGCGACCAACGCCAGCGCACCGGTCGCCGCCTCCGAACAGCCGACAGCCGGGGTCGCCGAGTCGGCAGCCACCAGCGGGCAAAGTGTTGCGGCGCCGTGCAAAAACACGGTCGACGAGCAAAAGTGGGCCAGCCACACGCTTGATCGCCTGCAAGCCTGGGGCTTCAACACGGTCGGTAACTGGAGCGCCCCCGTCCTCGGTAACGCCGAGCGCATGCCGTACACCTTGCCGCTGTCGATCGTCGGCGATTACGCCAGCATCAGCACCGGCACCGATTGGTGGGGCGGCATGCCTGACCCGTTCGATCCGCGCTTCGCCATGGCCACCGAGCGCGCCGTGGCGATTGCCGCCCGCGATCATCGCGATGATCCGTGGCTGATCGGCTACTTCGCCGACAACGAGCTGGCCTGGGCAGGCCCCGGTGATGATCCGAAATCCCGTTACGCGCTGGCCTACGGCACCTTGAAAATGACCACCGACGTTCCGGCCAAGCGCGCGTTCCTCAAGCAATTGCGCGACAAGTACCGCAATCAGGCGGGGCTGTCGAAGGCCTGGGGCATTGATCTGCCGGCGTGGGAATTGATGGAAGACCCGGGTTTCGAGGCGCCGCTGCCGAATCCGGAGCATCCGGAAATCGAGGCCGACTTCAAATACTTCCAGAAGGTCTTCGCCGACACGTACTTCAAGACCATTTCCGACTCGCTGAAATGGCACGCGCCGAACCAGTTGCTGCTCGGTGGCCGTTTCGCCACCAGCACCCCGGAAGCGGTGGCGTCCTGCGCCCAGTATTGCGACGTGCTGAGCTTCAACATGTACACCCTGCAACCGCAGGACGGCTATGACTTCGCCGCGCTGCGCAGCCTCGACAAACCGGTGCTGATCACCGAGTTCAACTTCGGCTCCACCGACCGTGGCCCGTTCTGGGGCGGCGTGACCCCGTTGAGCAAGGAAGAAGACCGCGGCCCGGCCTACGCCAACTTCCTCAAACAGGCGCTGAGCGAGCCGTCGATTGTCGGCGTGCACTGGTTCCAGTTTCTGGACCAACCGGTGACCGGGCGCCTGCTCGATGGCGAGAACGGGCACTTTGGTCTGGTCGGTGTCACCGATCTGCCGTTCCAGGGTTTTGTCGAAGCCGTGCGCAAGAGCAACCTGGCGACCGTCGATCAGTTGAGCAAAGAGGCGCAGAAAGCGGCTGCTGCAGCGGACAAGACCGGCCACGAAGCCGAAGGCGGCCGCAAGGCAGACGCCGGCAAAGGCCCGGGACAGGGGGCTGGCCACACAGGCGGGCATTCCGGCAACGGTCACTGATCGATACGAAACCTGAAGACCGCCCGGCCCGCAGCGGTTCCCAAAACCCTCACGGGCTGGAACAATGCGGGCCACTTTGTAGAGCGTTTTCGCGGGGGAGTTGCGGGTGCAGATTCAGGGACATTACGAGCTTCAATTCGAAGCGGTGCGCGAAGCCTTCGCCGCACTGTTCGACGATCCCCAGGAACGCGGCGCCGCGTTGTGCATTCGGGTCGGCGGCGAAACCGTCCTCGACCTCTGGTCCGGCACCGCCGACAAGGACGGCGCCGAGGCCTGGCACAGCGACACCATCGCCAACCTGTTCTCCTGCACCAAGACCTTCACCGCCGTCACCGCGCTGCAACTGGTTGCCGAAGGCAAGTTGCAGCTCGATGCGCCGGTCGCCCGTTACTGGCCGGAATTCGCCGCCGCCGGCAAGGAATCCGTCACCCTGCGCCAACTGCTTTGCCATCAGGCCGGTATCCCGGCCCTGCGCGAATTGCTGGCGCCTGAGGCGCTGTATGACTGGCAGACCATGGTCGACGCTCTCGCCGCCGAAGCGCCGTGGTGGACGCCTGGCACCGGTCACGGTTATGCCGCGATCACCTACGGCTGGCTGATCGGCGAATTGCTGCGGCGCGCCGACGGTCGCGGGCCGGGGGAATCGATTGTGGCGCGGGTCGCCAAACCGCTGGGGCTGGATTTCCATGTCGGTTTGGCCGACGAGGAATTCCATCGTGTGGCGCACATCGCCCGGGGCAAGGGCAATACTGGCGACGCCGCTGCCCAGCGCCTGCTGCAAGTGACCATGCGCGAACCGACGGCCATGACCACCCGGGCCTTCACCAATCCGCCGTCGGTGCTCACCAGCACCAACAAACCCGAATGGCGCCGTATGCAGCAACCGGCGGCCAACGGCCACGGCAATGCACGCAGCCTGGCCGGGTTCTACGCCGGTCTGCTCGACGGCAGCCTGCTGGAAAGCGAAATGCTCGACGAACTGACCCGTGAACACAGCCTCGGCGAGGACAAAACCTTGCTGACCCGCACCCGTTTCGGTCTCGGTTGCATGCTCGATCAACCCGACGTGCCGAACGCCACTTACGGCCTCGGCCCGCGTGCATTCGGCCATCCGGGTGCAGGCGGTTCCATCGGTTTTGCTGATCCGGAGCACGATGTGGCCTTCGGATTTGTGACAAATACACTGGGGCCGTACGTCTTGATGGATCCGCGCGCGCAGAAGCTGGCGCGGGTACTAGCCACTTGTCTGTAAAGCGTCGTCCGAGGTTCCAGGGCCGGAACCTCATGGCGAATTTCGTTTCAAAGCGTCTGTTTATCCGGGCGAAAGTCCTCTGATTGTTCACTACTTCTTTTTGTGGGTTTCCAATGTCGTCCAAACAAACTCTCGCCCTGGCCCTGTGTTTCGCAATCACCGGTTGTGCACAGACTCCGAAGAACGACGCCGATGGCGGCAGCTGGTGGCCGTTCGGTTCTTCCGACAAAGTCGCAGCCAAGGAGCCGGCTCCGGCGCCTGCGCCGTTGAAACCGGCCGCCACCGCGCCTGTGGCCAAGGCCGAGAGCAGCAGTCCGTGGTACTGGCCGTTTGGCTCGGACGACTCGGCGGCCAAGCCTGAAGTGAAAGCTGAAGCCAAACCCGAAGCCAAGCCAGTCGAAGTCGCCAAGGCCGAGGCCGAGGCCGACAAGGGTGGCAAATGGTGGTGGCCGTTCGGCGGCAAGGAGCAGGACACCGCCAAAGTCGTGCCGATGCCCGACCCGAAAGTGACTCAGGCCTGGCTGGATGACTATGAGCCGCGCCTGCGCACCGCAATCAAGGACAGCAACCTGCAACTCGAGCGCCGTGAAAACGTGCTGGTCGTGACCGCGCCGGTGGAAGGCTCGTTCAACCCGGATCGCCCGGCGATGCTGCTGCCAGTGACCCTCGGTCCGTTCACCCGCGTCGCGAAAATCCTCGAAGCCGACCCGAAAACCGCCGTACTGGTGCTCGGTCACAGTGACACCACCGGCGCCGCTCCGGCCAACGTCAAGTTGAGCCAGGAACGCGCCCAGGCCGTGGCGGCGATTTTCCGTCTCAGCGGTCTGCAGCGTGATCGCCTGATGCTGCGAGGCATGGGTTCCGAAGCGCCGCGTGCCGCCAACGACAGCGTTGAAGGCCGTGCCCTGAACCGCCGTGTCGAACTACTGGTGACGCCGCAGAACACCATGGTCGCGCTGCTGAGCAAGTACAACATGCCAGCACCGAAGCCAGTGACCATGGTTGCTGCCCAGGACGTCAAGCCTGCCGCCAAACCGGTGACCCCGGCGCCGGCTGCTAAGAAAGCCGCTGTACCGGCCACCAAAAAGGCTCCAGCCAAGAAAGCTGCTGCCAAGGCTCCAGCGAAGAAGGCCCCGGCCAAGGCTCCGGCGAAAAAGACCGCGCCCGCCAAAGCCGCCGCAACCGACAAAAAAGTCGCTGCGACCGATACCACCAAAAAGTGATCCGCTAACGAAAAGGAATGCGCCGTGACCCAGTCTCTGGCAGATATGCGTCGTGATTACACCCGGGACGGCCTGACCGAGGCGCAAGCCCCGGCCGAGCCCTTTGCGTTGTTTCACCAGTGGTTTGCCGAAGCGGTGAAAACCGAACAGGCGCCAGTGGAAGCCAACGCGATGACCCTGGCCACGGTGGATGCGGACGGCCGTCCGCATTGCCGCATTCTGCTGCTCAAGGGCCTGGACGAGCAGGGCTTCACCTTCTTCACCAACTATGAAAGCGCCAAGGGTCAGCATCTGGCGGCGAACCCGTTCGCCGCGATGACGTTCTTCTGGCCGACCCTGGAGCGCCAGGTACGGATCGAAGGGCGGGTGCTGAAGGTCTCGCCTGAAGAGTCCGACGCGTACTATCAGGTGCGGCCGCTGGGCAGCCGACTCGGCGCTTGGGCCTCCCCGCAGAGCCGGGTCATCAAAGGCCGGGGTGAACTGGAAGACTTGCTTAAGGCGACCGAACAGCGCTTCACCGACACCCAGCCAGATTGCCCGGAGCACTGGGGCGGCTATCGCTTGCTCCCTGAGCGCATCGAGTTCTGGCAGGGTCGCGCGAGCCGTCTGCACGATCGCCTCAACTACCGTGTGCAGGGCGCCAACTGGATTCTTGAACGTCTGGCACCTTGAGCAGTCTACCGAGCGGGATAGTCTGCCGCAGCGGCTTGGAGCCACTTCGGCAGGTCCCGGCGCTTGATCTTCTGCGCCTGAGCCTGCTCCAGCCGTTCGAGCATGAACGCGCGTTTGCCTTCATCCTTGCCGGCCAGTGACAATGCCAGATCGCGATCCATCCAGCGTTTGATCCGCACATACAGCCACCAGTGGAAGTACAGACCGGCGGCGGTGGTGACGACAATGATGAAGTAATCCATGGAAATCCTTGGGTCGGCGGCGCAGGAAACGGATTTTGGCGCTACTGTTGGGTGAGTTCGCGGGTGCCTGTACCGGGCCTGAATGAAAGCAATTTTATCCGGGCGACGCCGTGACAGGCGTCAAGCTGCGGAGTTTAATGAATACCTGTCCTTTGGAGTTGATGCTATGCGTAAGTCTGTTCTGCTGGTTGCTTCCTTTTCCACGATGGCGATGTTGCTGACCGGCTGCCAGTCGAGCCTGACCGGTGACTCCTACTCCCGTGACGAAGCGCGTCGCGTGCAGACGATTCGCATGGGCACCATCGAATCCCTGCGTCCGGTGAAAATCGAAGGCACCAAAACCCCGATTGGTGGTGCAGCCGGTGCAGTGGTTGGCGGTGTTGGCGGCAGTGCCATCGGCGGCGGCAAAGGCAGCATCGTTGCAGCCGTTATCGGTGCCGTGGCCGGCGGCCTGATCGGTTCGGCCACTGAAGAAGGCCTGACCCGCACTCAAGGTGTTGAAATCACCGTGCGCGAAGACGACGGCAGCATGCGCGCCTACGTGCAGCAGGTTCAGGAGAATGAAGTGTTCCGCGTAGGCGAGCGGGTACGGATTTCGACCGTTGGCGGCACCAGCCGCGTTTCGCACTAAGCGCGAACGAGCGATAAAAGAAAACCCCGATCAGGTGACTGGTCGGGGTTTTTTGTTGGTTTGCGGCATTAACGAAGCAGGAAAATCGTGGCTGCAGGACGCGTCTCTAAAGACGTGGGGATTGTTCTCTACAGTGATCCACGGAGTATCAGGAAGGCAGCGCGCTGTTCTTTCTGCTCGCCGCCAACGTCACCGCATAACCGATCAATGCCGCAAACACCGACCCGGTGAGAATGCCCATCCGGTCCATCCCGGCGTATTCACTGGCGCCCGGCACGAAGGCGAGGGAGCCGACAAACAGGCTCATGGTGAAGCCGATCCCGCAGAGGATCGCCACGCCCAGCACCTGGCCCCAATTGGCGCCCTGGGGCAGGGCGGCGATGCCGGTCTTGACGGCGAGCCAGGTCAGGCCGAACACGCCGAGGGTCTTGCCTAGCAGCAGGCCGACGGCGATGCCCATCGGGACGTGGTGGGTGAAGCTTTCGGCGGTCACGCCGGTCAGCGACAGGCCGGCGTTGGCGAAGGCGAACAGCGGCAGGATGCCGTAGGCGACCCACGGGTGCAGCGCGTGTTCGAGGGTCAGCAGCGGCGAAGGTTCGGCATTCCTGGTGCGCAGCGGGATGCAGAACGCCAGGGTCACGCCGGCCAGCGTCGCGTGGACACCGCTCTTGAGTACGCAGACCCAGAGGATCAAACCAATGATCATGTACGGCCCGAGTTTGACCACCCCGAGCCGGTTCATCGCCACCAGCGCCGCGATGCACGCCGCCGCCAGGCCCAGCGACAGAGTCGAGAGTTCGCCGGAGTAGAAGATCGCAATGATCACGATGGCACCGAGGTCATCGATGATCGCCAGGGTCATCAGGAACAGCTTCAGCGACACCGGCACGCGCTTGCCGAGCAAGGCCAGAACGCCGAGGGCGAAGGCGATGTCGGTGGCGGTCGGAATCGCCCAGCCGTCGAGGGCGGCCGGGTTGTCGCGGTTGAGGAACCAGTAGATCAGCGCCGGCACCAGCATGCCGCCGATAGCCGCCGCGCCGGGCAGGACGATCTGCGACGGTTTCGACAACTGGCCGTCGAGGACTTCGCGCTTCACTTCCAGGCCGATCAGCAGGAAGAACAGCGCCATCAAGCCGTCGTTGATCCACAGCAGCAAGGGTTTGGCGATCTTCAACGCGCCGATCTGCGCCACCACCGGGGTGTCGAGCAGGCCGGTGTACAACCACGACAGTGGCGAGTTGTTGATGATTAGAGCCAGGATGGCCGCGGCGATCAGTAACAGACCGCTGGCAGCTTCCAACTGAAAGAAACGCGTGAAAGTGCTACGCAGAGGCAAGGTCGCTCTCCATCGATAAAGTCAAAAGGTGGCACACCCTAACCCGTACCGTTAGTTGTTAAAACAAAAGTTATATTCTTTTTTGTTATATGCGGTTACAGAGCTCCAAGCCTACGTGCAGCAGAGCCTAGCAGTTGCCCGAGGGATTGACGCTCAGCTGTATCTGTCGGTGCCGCAGGTTTTTTCCTAAGCTTGAGGGCTGAGCCTGTGAAGGCACTTCTGCCCGATTCAACGAGAACGACAGCCATGAGCGACAACCGACAGTGGGCCCGCGAAGCCATCCGGATCATCGAAGCGGACTTCCAGCGCAGCGCCGACACCCACCTGATCCCCTTGCCGCTGCCGGGGTTCCCGGGCATCGAGTTGTACTTCAAGGACGAGTCCAGCCACCCGACCGGCAGCCTCAAGCATCGGCTCGCCCGTTCGCTGTTTCTCTACGCCTTGTGTAATGGCTGGCTCAAACCCGGCGCGCCGGTGATCGAGGCGTCCAGCGGTTCGACGGCGATTTCCGAAGCGTACTTCGCACGGATGCTTGGCCTGCCGTTCATTGCGGTGATGCCGGCGACCACCTCCAAGGAGAAGATTGCGCAGATCGCCTTCTACGGTGGCCAGAGTCATCTGGTGGAGGATCCGACCCAGATCTACGCCGAATCGGAACGCCTGGCCCGCGAGCACGACGGTCACTTCATCGACCAGTTCACCTACGCCGAGCGCGCCACCGACTGGCGGGCGAACAACAACATCGCCGAGTCGATCTTCCAGCAGATGCGCTATGAGCAGCATCCATGCCCGGCCTGGCTGATTTCCAGTCCCGGCACCGGCGGCACCACCGCGACCCTCGGGCGTTACGTGCGTTATCGCCAGCACTGCACCCGCGTGCTGTGCGCCGATGCCGAGCGTTCGGTGTTCTTCGACTTCTACCAGACCGGCGACGCGAGTTTGCGTCTGGACCACGGTTCACGCATCGAAGGGATCGGCCGGCCACGAGTGGAAGCGTCGTTCCTGCCGAAGGTCATCGATGCGATGGTCAAGGTGCCGGACGCCTTGTCGCTGGCGGCCATGCATTACCTGGCGCAGCGTCTGGGCCGGCATGTGGGCGGGTCGAGCGGCACCAACCTGATCGGCGCGCTGATGGCGGCGCAGCAGATGAAAGCGGCGGGGGAGTCGGGCTCGATCGTGGCGATTCTGTGCGATGGCGGCGAGCGTTACGCAGACACCTATTACGATCCAGCGTGGCTCAAGGCGCAGGGCTATGAGCTGGAGGGATTGATGGCGGCTGTGGCAGCGAGTGCCGAGCAAGGTGAGGCGCTGCCGGCCTCGGTTCTGCGCGCCAATATCTGACGCGGAAAACGACTGTGGGAGCGAATTCGCTCCCACAGGTTTTTGTATTGCTTCAGGTGTTGCGGATCAGTCTTTCAAACCGAGGATGTCACGCGCCACGGCTTCCGCAATCCGAATCCCGTCAACACCCGCCGACAGAATCCCGCCCGCATAACCCGCGCCTTCACCGGCCGGAAACAGGCCTTTGACGTTCATGCTCTGCAGCGTCTCGTTACGCGTGATGCGCAGCGGAGACGAGGTGCGGGTCTCGATCCCGGTCAATACCGCATCGTGCAGCGAGTAACCGCGAATCTGCTTCTCGAACGCCGGCAACGCTTCGCGGATCGCCTCGATGGCGAAGTCCGGCAGGGCCAGGGCCAGATCGCCCAGTGCCACGCCCGGTTTGTATGATGGCTCGACTTCGCCCAGTTCGGTCGAAGGAATGTCGTTGATGAAGTCGCCGACCAGTTGCGCCGGCGCCTTGTAGTCGCTGCCGCCGAGGATGAAGGCGTGGGACTCCAGACGTTCCTGCAACTCGATCCCCGCCAGCGGACCGCCCGGATAATCGACTTCCGGGGTGATGCCGACGACGATGCCGGAGTTGGCGTTGCGCTCGTTACGCGAGTACTGGCTCATGCCGTTGGTGACCACGCGGTTCGGCTCGGAGGTCGCCGCCACCACGGTGCCGCCCGGGCACATGCAGAAGCTGTAGACCGAACGGCCGTTCTTGGCGTGGTGCACCAGTTTGTAGTCGGCGGCGCCCAACTTGGGGTGGCCGGCGTATTTGCCCAGTCGCGCACGGTCGATCAGCGATTGCGGGTGCTCGATCCGGAAACCCACCGAAAACGGCTTGGCTTCCATGAACACGCCACGGCTGTGGAGCATGCGGAAGGTGTCGCGGGCACTGTGGCCGAGGGCAAGGACCACGTGTTTCGAATGCAGGGTTTCGCCGCTGGCCAGCTCGACGCCGACCAGTTGGCCGTCTTCGATCAGCACGTCGGTGACGCGTTCCTGGAAGCGCACTTCGCCGCCCAGAGCGCGGATCTCTTCGCGCATGGTCTCGACCATGCCGGTCAGACGGAACGTACCGATGTGCGGTTTGCTGACGTAGAGGATTTCTTCCGGCGCGCCGGCCTTGACGAATTCGTGCAGAACCTTGCGGCCGAGGAATTTCGGATCCTTGATCTGGCTGTACAGCTTGCCGTCGGAGAACGTGCCCGCGCCACCTTCGCCGAACTGCACGTTGGACTCGGGATTGAGCACGCTTTTGCGCCACAGGCCCCAGGTGTCCTTGGTGCGCTGGCGCACTTCGGTGCCGCGCTCGAGGATGATCGGCTTGAAGCCCATCTGCGCCAGCAACAGGCCGGCGAAGATCCCGCACGGGCCGAAACCTACCACGATCGGGCGCTGGCTCAGGTCGCTGGGCGCCTGGCCGACGAATTTGTAGCTGACATCCGGCGCCACATTGACGTTACGGTCGTCGGCGAACTTGCCCAGCACTTTGGCCTCGTCGCGCACTTCGAGGTCGATGGTGTAGATGAAGCACAGTTCGGAGGACTTTTTGCGCGCATCGTAGCTGCGCTTGAACAAGGTGAAATCGAGCAGGTCATCGCTGGCGATGCCCAGGCGTTGCACGATGGCAGCGCGCAGGTCTTCGTCGGGATGGTCGATCGGCAGCTTGAGTTCGGTGATTCGTAACATGACAGGATC
This sequence comes from Pseudomonas paraglycinae, assembly GCF_021601625.1. Taxonomy (GTDB): domain Bacteria; phylum Pseudomonadota; class Gammaproteobacteria; order Pseudomonadales; family Pseudomonadaceae; genus Aquipseudomonas; species Aquipseudomonas paraglycinae. The sequence goes on from NZ_BQHR01000002.1 coordinate 436,401, forward strand.
CGGTTCGCGGGGCGCACAACTGCGCCAGGGCGTTTGAAGGCGGCGATTATAAGCCGCATCGGCCGGATCCCGTGAGGGTAAAACGATCAGTCGTTACGCGAACCGCCGAAATACCCGCAACCGCGCTGTACGATGCCATCGATACGCAACTCGGCGCTCATGTGCTGCACGCTGCCGGTGCTGCTGTCGACGCAGCGCTGCGGCGCCACCCACAGTTCGATGCGCTGGTTGTTGGCTTCGCTGCTGAGGTTGAAACGACCGTCGCCCAGTTGCTCTTCGACGTAGGGCACGGCGAGCGGTGGCTGACCTTCGCGATCGATGACCAGGCCTTTGCCGCTGACTTTTACGTTCCACTCCGGGCCATGGCCGGCGGCGCGCAGGATCAGCTGTTTGAAGTTGGGATCGTCGCAGGCGGTGCCAGAGCGTTCGACGCGATAAAGCTGGGTCAGGTCGAGGCGGTCGCCGGCGATCTTCCCGCGCACGTCGGCGAACAGCTTGCCCTGCTGATCGGCCAGGGTGGCGGCCTCTTGCAGGACGCTGGTGCCGCCGATGTCATTGACCACGTACTGGCGCTGCTCGCCGCAGGCCTGGAACACCAGTTTGCCGTCGGCAGCGGTCAGTTGCCCCTGCATCCGCGTCTGGCCGACGTGGGAGGCGCTTTCCCGCGCACCATCGAACAACTGGCACGCGGCAAACAACGGGAGCAGGGCAACAACGATCAGGGAACGGGCAACACGCATCTTTGGCTCTCCAGACAAGTGCCTTCACGTTACGCAGGCTGACCGTTCATCACAAGGGTTTAGCCCACGTGAAATGTCTGACCTGTCTGCAAGCCTTCGACACTTTTGGCGTAGGCCAATGCCACATCCGCCGCAGGAACCGGCTTATAGCCACGGAAGTACGGGGCGTAGCTGTCCATGGCTTCGACCAGCACGGTCGGGCTGATCGAGTTCACCCGCAGGCCGCGTGGCAGTTCGATGGCCGCTGCGCGGACGAAGCTGTCCAGCGCGCCGTTGACCAGTGCAGCCGAAGCGCCGCTGCGGATCGGATCGTGGCTGAGCACGCCGGTGGTGAAGGTGAACGATGCGCCGTCGTTGGCGAACTCACGGCCGATCAGCAGCAGATTGACCTGGCCCATCAACTTGTCTTCCAGACCGAGGGCGAAGCTGTCTTCGGTCATTTCACCCAGTGGGGCGAAGGTCACGTTGCCAGCGGCGCAGACCAGTGCGTCGAACTTGCCGGTCTGTTCGAACAGCTTGCGGATCGATGCGCTGTCGCTGATATCCACCTGGAAATCGCCGCTGCTGCGACCGATACGAATGACTTCATGACGCTGCGACAGCTCTTTGTCCACGGCCGAACCGATGGTGCCGCCCGCGCCGATCAACAGAATTTTCATCGTGATTGCCTCAAGTGATTGAACGAGGTTTCAGTCTAGAGTGGTTTTTTCTGCGGATAAGCGCACTAATGGGCAACCTTTGGTTTTCAAATGGAAACAATCCATGAGCGAGATGGATGATCTGGCGGCGTTCGCGGTGTTGATCGAGGCCGGCAGTTTTACCTTGGCAGCGCAGCAATTGGGGTGCAGCAAGGGGCAGTTGTCCAAGCGCATCAGTCAGCTGGAGGCACGGTTTTCCGTGGTGTTGTTGCAACGTACTACGCGTCGGCTGAGCCTGACGGCGGCCGGTGCGGCGTTGTTGCCGCAGGCTCAGGCGCTTGTCGTCCAGGTGGAGCGAGCGCGTCAGGCATTGGCGCGATTGAAGGACGACATGGCCGGCCCGGTGCGTATGACGGTTCCGGTTTCGCTGGGGGAAACTTTCTTCGATGGCCTGCTGCTGGACTTCTCGCAGAAATACCCCGAAGTGCAGATCGAACTGGAGCTGAATAACAGCTACCGCGACCTGTCCCGCGACGGCTTTGATCTGGCGATCCGCACTGAAGTGGCCAATGACGAGCGACTGGTGGCCAGACCGCTGCTGGCCTGGCAGGAAATGACCTGCGCCAGCCCTGAATATCTGGAGCGCTTTGGCGAACCGCTGACGCCGCAAGCATTGGCCGAACACCGTTGCCTGCTCAACAGTCACTACAGCGGCCGCGAGGAATGGCTCTATCACCAACAGCACGAACTGCTGCGGGTGCGGGTGTCGGGGCCGTTCGCCAGTAATCACTACAACCTGTTGAAGAAAGCCGCATTGGCCGGCGCCGGGATCGCTCGCCTGCCGTCCTATCTATTGCAGGCGGAATTGGCTGACGGCCGATTGCGCTGGCTCCTTCGCGATTTTCAGACCCGGCGCATGCCGATGTACCTGGTGCACCCGTATCAGGGCGGGTTGCCGAAACGCACCCAGGTGCTGGCGGATTACCTGATCGGCTGGTTCAAGCTCAGCGGCGAGGCGCTGGACCGGTTGTAGTGCCTGGCGATCAGGTGATCGATCGACAGTTTGCCCGGCCCGGTTGCCATCAAGTACAGCAACACCGCCATCCAGGTACCGTGAGTCGGGTAGGCATCCGGGTACACGAACAGCTGAATGGTCAGGGTCATGCCCAGCAACGCCAGCGCCGAAAAACGTGTGGCAAAGCCGACGAGGATCAGGATCGGGAAGAAGTGTTCGGCAAACGCGGCCAGATGTGCAGCGATTTCCGGCGACAGCAGCGGCACGTGGTACTCGCTCTTGAACAACGGAATCGTCGAGTCCGCCAGACGTGGCCAGCCGAACTCGAACGTGCCATCGATCAGGTCGACGGCCAGCCCTTCGACCTTGGTTTGCCCGGATTTCCAGAACACGGCTGCGATGGAGAATCGCGCGATGAAGGCGATCAGGCTGTGAGGGATTTTCTCCAGCAGCGCGATGGCGCGGGCAATGAGACTGTTCATGACAACACCTTTGGGTGGAAATGAGTGATGACGTGGCGGCTGATGAGCAGGGCGAGGGTCTGGCTGAGGTCGAAGGCCTCGGCGGATTCCAGCGCCTGGGTCAGTGACAGGCCAGACTTGAGCTGGCGAATAAACTGGCTGGCGCCGCGATCCACGGTGAACACCTCGACTTCCAGTCCATTGCGCAGGATCAGCGCGTGTTGGGCGTGATGCAGATCGATCCCGGCCAGCGTCGCGTCGTGTTGATGCGCGGCCCAGATGTCCACCACGGCGAAGTTTGAATCGAGCAGATGCAGCGAAGGGTGCAGGCCGATGCGCAGTTCATTCAGCGCATCGGCATCTGCAAACACAGCAGCGATCCGCTCCTGACTCAGGGGCAACACATCGGCAGCGTGGTAGGCCTGCGTGCGCAAGCGTTCCAGCCGCGCGACATCGGCCAGATAGGGAACGCTCGCGGCTGGTTCGAACTCACTGATGAAGTCCACCAGCCCGCTGCCGTAGTCGCTCATCAACGGACTGTGTGGCGGATGGCGATGCACGAAAACTCCGGCCATGGCCCGGAAGAATTCGTCCCCCACCAACTGCATCACCACGGGATAACTGTCGGCCAGTGCGTTGATCAACGAGCTCTGAACATTGTTGCGGTACACCGCGAAACGGCTGGCCGGATCGGCGCCGTTGGCACTGCACAAACCGTCGGGGCAGGGCAGGTCGGTATCGAGCAACGCCGCGCTGAACGCAGCTTGAGTGCTCATGGCCGACCTCCCGCGCAGAGCAACAGCTCATCGGCCTGCTGCGCTTCCTCCAACAGCACACTGAAGGCTGGCACCTGATTGTCACGTTCGATCAACGTCGCCACCGGGCCGACGCGTTCCAGCGCTTGCCGGTACAACGACCAGACCGCTTGATCGATTGGCGCGCCGTGATCGTCGATCAGCAAACGATCACCGAGGCTGTCGGAATCTTCGGCAAACCCGGCCAGATGAATCTCGCCCACCGCTTGCAGCGGCAATGCTTCGAGATAAGCCAGGGGATCGCGCTGATGGTTGATGCACGAGACGTAGACGTTGTTCACGTCCAGCAACAGACCGCAGCCACTGCGCTGGATGACTTCACGGATGAAATCGGCTTCGTCGATGGTCGAGCGCTGGAACGCCAGGTAGGTTGCCGGGTTTTCCAGCAACATCGGACGCTTGAGGGTGTTTTGCACCTGATCGATGTGGTCGCAGACGCGGTTCAGCGTCGGCGTGTCGTACGCCAGGGGCAACAAGTCATTGAGGAACACCGGGCCGTGGCTTGACCAGGCCAGGTGTTCGGAAAAGGAGTGGGGTTGATAGCGCTCGATCAGCGCGGCCAGGCGTTTGAGGTGCTGGACATCCAGCGCGCCTTCGGCACCGATGGACAGCCCGACGCCATGCAGCGACAGCGGATACGCGTCGCGAATCAAACCCAGAAAATGATGAAACGGGCCGCCGGCCACCATGTAGTTTTCGGCGTGGACTTCGAAGAAACCGATGTCCGGACGTGAATCGAGCACTTCGCTGAAGTGCTCGCTCTTGAGCCCCAGCCCGGCACGGGACGGGAGCCCGGTGAGGGCTGCCCGAGTGCGGCGCAAGGCATGGTCGCAGGATGTGATCATGATCGACACTCGGGCGGCTCCCGGATCAGGACTTGGCTTTGAACGCTTCGAGCTGACCGAAACCGGTCGGCGAGGTTTTGCTTTCGGTGGTGGTGCAGGTGCCTTTCGGAACCAGTTTCCAGGCGTTGGCCTGATGATCCATTTTCGCGGTGCCGGCACAGGTGGTGCCTGCACCTGCGGCGCAATCGTTCTTGCCTTTCATGGCCACGCCGAAGCATTTTTCCATGTTGTCGTCAGCGGCGTGTGCGGTGGAGACGGCAGCGATGCTCAGAGCAGAACCGAGGGCCAGAACCAGGGCGGTGGCGGACAGGGTGCGGGTGGTAGCAGTCATGATGTTTCTCCGGTTTTAACTTGGGTTTGAACAAGCGATTGCGCTTGCTTGCCCCACTAGAGAAACGACTCGGCGATGCGTTACAGCGATCGGTAGAAGTTTTTTGCCGGGCACAAAAAAAAACGGCCCGAAGGCCGTTTTCTGTTTGAAGCGATCAATCAACCGCCGAGGTACGCCTCGCGCACTTTCGGGTCGGTCAGCAGCGCTTCGCCGGTGCCTTGCATCACCACCCGGCCGTTCTCCAGAACGTACGCGCGGTCAGCGATTTTCAGCGCCTGGTTGGCGTTCTGCTCGACCAGGAACACCGTCACACCGTCCTTGCGCAGCTGTTCGATGATGTCGAAGATCTGCTGGATGATGATCGGTGCCAGGCCCAGCGACGGCTCGTCGAGCAGCAGCAGTTTCGGCTTGCTCATCAGTGCACGGCCGATGGCGAGCATTTGCTGTTCGCCGCCGGACATGGTGCCGCCGCGCTGGTTGAAGCGTTCTTTCAGGCGTGGGAAAAGTCCGAGAACCTTGTCCATCTGTTCCTGATAGTCGCCCTTGTCGGTGAAGAATCCGCCCATGGACAGGTTTTCTTCGACGGTCAGACGGGCAAACACCCGACGACCTTCCGGCACCACGGCGATGCTCTTGCGCATGATCTGCGACGAGTCCTGGCCGACCAGTTCCTCACCCATGTAGCGGATGCTGCCGCTGTGGGCCTGCGGCGAACCGCAGAGTGTCATCAGCAGCGTGGACTTGCCGGCACCGTTGGCGCCGATCAGGGTCACGATCTCGCCCTGGCGGACTTCGACGTTGACGCTGTGCAGGGCCTGGATCTTGCCGTAGAAGGTGGAAACGTTTTCGAACTGCAGCATTTACGCTTCCCCCAGGTAGGCTTTGATCACTTCAGGATTGTCGCGGATCTGTTCCGGCGTGCCGTCGGCCAGGGGCGTGCCCTGGTTGATCACGACGATGTGGTCGGAAATGCTCATGACCAGTTTCATGTCGTGTTCGATCAGCAGCACGGTCACGTTGTGCTCTTCACGCAGCACGCTGATCAGCGCCTTGAGGTCTTCGGTTTCCTTCGGGTTCAGGCCGGCGGCCGGCTCGTCGAGCATGAGGATCCGCGGACGGGTCATCATGCAGCGGGCGATTTCCAGACGGCGCTGCTGACCGTAGGCCAGGGTGCCGGCGGGGCGGTTGGCGAACTCTTTCAGGTTGACCTTTTCCAGCCAGTACTCGGCGAACTCCATGGCCTCGCGCTCGCTCTTGCGAAACGCCGGGGTCTTGAACAGGCCGGACAGGAAGTTGGTGTTCAGGTGACGGTGCTGGGCGATCAACAGGTTCTCGACCGCCGTCATGTCCTTGAACAACCGCACGTTCTGGAAGGTGCGCACCACGCCTTTGAGGGCGATCTTGTGGCCCGGCAGGCCGTGAATCGGCTCGCCATCCAGCAGGATGCTGCCGCCCGATGGCTGGTAGAAACCGGTCAGGCAGTTGAACACGGTGGTCTTGCCTGCGCCGTTCGGCCCGATCAGTGCCACCACCTGTTTTTCCTTCACGGTCAGGGCCACGCCGTTGACCGCCAGCAGGCCGCCGAAGCGCATGCTCAGATTTTCGACTTTCAGGATCTCGCGGCTCATTTGCGCAGCTCCATGTGAGGACGTTGCATGGGCAGCAGACCTTGAGGTCGCCAGATCATCATCAGCACCATCAGGGCGCCGAACATCAACATGCGGTACTCACTGAACTCGCGCATCATTTCCGGCAGCAGGATCATCACAACGGCCGCGAGAATCACGCCCAGCTGCGAGCCCATGCCACCCAGCACCACGATGGCTAGGATGATGGCGGACTCGATGAAGGTGAACGATTCCGGCGTTACCAGACCCTGACGGGCGGCGAAGAAGCTGCCGGCGAAACCGGCAAATGCCGCGCCGAGGGTGAACGCCGAGAGCTTGATCACGGTCGGGTTGAGACCCAGCGCACGGCAGGCGATTTCGTCTTCACGCAGCGCTTCCCACGCACGGCCGATCGGCATGCGCAGCAGGCGGTTGATCACGAACAGCGCCGCCAGTGCCAGCAACAGAGCAACCAGGTAGAGGAAGATCACCTTGTTGATCGAGTTGTACTGCAGGCCGAAATACTCGTGGAAGGTTTGCATCCCTTCTGCGGCTTTACGTTCGAAGGTCAGGCCGAAGAACGTCGGTTTCTCGATGTTGCTGATACCGTTCGGGCCGCCGGTGATGTCAGTCAGGTTACGCAGGAACAGGCGGATGATTTCCCCGAAGCCCAGGGTCACGATCGCCAGGTAGTCGCCGCGCAGACGTAACACCGGGAAGCCGAGCAGGAAGCCGAACGTCGCCGCCATCAGGCCGGCAATCGGCAGGCAGATCCAGAAGCTCAGGCCGTAGTAGTGCGACAGCAGCGCGTAGCTGTAGGCGCCGACGGCGTAGAAGCCGACGTAACCCAGGTCGAGCAGACCGGCCAGACCGACCACGATGTTCAGGCCGAGGCCGAGCATCACGTAGATCAGGATCAGCGTCGCGATGTCCACCGCGCCACGGGAGCCGAAGAACGGCCACACCAGCGCACCGATGATCAGCGCGATGATGAAGTAGCGTTGGGTGGTCGGCAGGGTCAGGAAGTTGCTGGCCTTGGCCGGAATCAGCGGCATGCCCGGCGACGAGCGCCACGCCTTGCTGATCTGCTGGTTGAACAGCACCCGCAGGAACATCAGCACCGAGCAGATGGCGATGGTCGCCAGAATGGCCGGGCTGGTGTTGTGCACTTCCAGGTTGATGCCGACGATGGTCAGTTTCAGACCCAGTACCGGATAGGCCACGGCCCAGACCAGCAAGGCACTGAACAGCGCCTGTTTAAGATTCCTAGTCATACTTTCTCAACCTCCGGACGGCCCAGAATGCCGGTCGGACGGAACAACAGCACCAGAACCAACAAGCCGAAAGCCACGACATCCTTGTACTGGTCGCCGAAGATATCGGCGCCAAAGGCTTCCGCCACCCCGAGCACCAGCCCGCCGAGCATGGCGCCGGGGATGCTGCCGATCCCGCCCAGTACCGCAGCGGTGAAGGCCTTGAGGCCGACGAGGAAACCGGCGTTCGGGTTGATCACGCCGTATTGCATGCTCAGCAGCACGGCCGCGACGGCCGCCAGCGCAGCACCGATGACGAAGGTCAGGGCGATGATGTTGTTGGTGTTGATGCCCAGCAGGTTGGCCATCTTGATGTCTTCGGCGCAGGCGCGGCAGGCGCGGCCCAGGCGAGAGCGGGAGATGAACAGCGTGAGGCCGAGCATGGCGATCAGGGTCACCACGAACACCACGATTTGCATGTAGGAAATCAGCACTTCATGTGCGCCACCTGGGCCGAAGGCGAAGTTGCCCGGAATCAGGTTGGGGATTGCTTTGTCCTTGGAGTCTTGCGCCAGCAGAACCGTGTTCTGCAGGAAGATCGACATACCGATCGCGGAAATCAGCGGGATCAGACGGTTGCTGCCGCGCAACGGGCGGTAGGCAATGCGTTCGATGCTGTAACCGTAGGAGCTGGTGACGACGATGCTGGCGATGAACGCCACGGTCATCAACAGCGGGACGCTTTCGAGTCCCATCATGGTCAGCCCGGCGATGGCGATGAACGCCACGTAGGAACCGATCATGTACACCTCGCCGTGGGCGAAGTTGATCATTCCAATGATGCCGTAGACCATCGTGTAGCCGATGGCGATCAGGGCATACATGCTGCCAACGTTCAAGCCGTTAACCAGCTGTTGGAAGAAGTGATAGATGTCAGGCATTACAGCGCTCCTAAAAACCTGATACGCATTTCACTGGTGGAGTCATTTTCCCGCCCGGTCCCGTGGATCTTTATCCACTTCGAATCCGGGTTTTGCCAGCGAACCGCTGATGACGGTTTTGAGATTTTCAGGTGGGGAGACTGGCGGATCACGCCAGCGCGGCCCAATACATTCGTAAAACAAAGCCCACGGCACGCCGTGGGCTTTATTGGCAGTCAGTCAGGCAGGGCCTTACTGAGGCGACACTTCGGTTTTAGGTTTGCCTTCGTGCCATTCGTAAACCACGAATTTGAAGTCCTTCAGGTCGCCCTTATCGTCGAAGCTCAGGTCACCGGTAGGCGTCTTGAAGGTGCCTTTGTGGATGGCTTCAGCCACCTTGGCAGCATCTTCGGACTTGGCAGCCTTGATACCTTCGGCAATTACTTCAACTGCCGAGTAGGACGGGAACACGAACGGACCGCTCGGGTCTTCTTTCTTGGCCTTGAATGCATCGGCCAGGGCCACGTTGGCCGGATCCTGGTCGAAGGATTTCGGCAGGGTCACCAGCAGGCCTTCGGCAGCGCTCTTGGCGATCTGGGTGATCGAGTCGTTACCCACGCCTTCCGGACCCATGAACTTGGCTTTCAGGCCTTTTTCCTGGGCTTGACGCAGGATCAGACCCAGCTCCGGGTGGTAGCCGCCGTAGTAGACGAAGTCGACGTTGGCTTGCTTGAGCTTGGCGATGATCGCGGAGAAGTCTTTGTCGCCGGCGTTGATGCCTTCGAACACGGCAACCTTGGTGCCTTTCTTCTCGAGAGTGGATTTGACGGCGGTGGCGATGCCTTCACCGTACTGCTGCTTGTCGTGCAGCACGCCGACGATTTTCGGCTTCACGTGATCGGCGATGTAGTTACCGGCGGCAGGGCCCTGGGCGCTGTCCAGACCGATGGTACGGAAGATCATTTTGTAACCACGAGCGGTGATGTCCGGGCTGGTGGCAGCCGGGGTGATCATGATCACGCCTTCGTCTTCGTAGATGTCCGAAGCAGGCTGGGTGGAGCTGGAGCACAGGTGACCGACCACGAACTTGACGCCGTCGTTGACGACCTTGTTCGCAACCGCTACCGCTTGTTTCGGATCGCAAGCGTCATCGTATTCAACGGCTTCGAGCTTCTTGCCGTCGACGCCGCCTTTGGCGTTGATCTGTTCGATGGCCATTTTCGCGCCACTGAACTGCATGTCGCCGTACTGGGCTACTGGACCGGTTTTAGGGCCGGCGATACCGATCTTGATGGTGTCAGCTGCGAACGAATGGCTGGCAACCCCGGCCAGAACCATAGCGGCAAACAGTTTGGAAATCTGCTTAGTAGCCTTAGTCATAGTGCTCCACTCTTACTGTTGTATTTTTTTAGAGTCCTGACGCCGTAGCAGCAGAACCGGGACAGATATCTAGGCGATACCCTCCGGAAAAGCCCCCGGCAACTGTACCGGTACAGTGTAGAGCGCCGGTTGTTGGCCTGGGAAGCTGGCGCCAGGGGGCAAAACCTGAGGGTGTCGCTTAAATGAAAGAAAAAGACAGAATTGCGGCGGGACGTTCAGAGGGCTTATACCCCAATCATCAGCATTCCTTGGCGTTCCTGCTCTTTTCGTTCGGTACGGCCTTTTGCAACCGGGTTTTTCTGCCGGACCACCGACGTTATCATTCGCGCCGATTTCTTTTCCGGACAGTCCCATGAATCAAGAACCTAGCACCCTCTATGCCAAGCTGCTTGGTGAAACCGCATCTATTGCCTGGAAAGAGCTGGAGCGCTTCTACGCCCAAGGTGCCCTATTGTGGGTCGACGCCAGCCTGGATTTGATCGCGGTCGCCGAGGCCGTGGCGTCGGATCAGGGCGAGAAAGTCGCTGCCTGGCTGGCCGAAGACAAGGTCGCCAAGCTGTCTGAAACGCGGGCGCTGGATATTTTCGAGCGCGATCCCGAGATGTGGGCGGTGGTGGTCCGGCCGTGGATCCTGGTCCAGGAAAGGGCAGCGGCCTGACGGGTTGCACCTTGTTGGTGCGAGTGCCGGCCGGCAAAAAGTGTGTAGCGGAGTAGCGTGATGGCACGTTGCCGTAGAGAAATGCCACAGGCGGGGGTGGCATAACGGTGACGTAAACGTAACGGGCACAGTTTAGTAAGCAGCCTAACGGCTGCTTAATTGTTTCGGGATGTTGGAAAGGCTGAAATTTTCAGTGAATTTCAGGGCCTCATCGCTGGCTTGCCAGCGATGAGGGCGACCCGGTCCCGGATCAGACCGAGTAAGACTTGCCGGTATGGTTATTGAGGGAAATAACCTTGGTCTTGCCGATCCGGTGACGGTAGATCTCGCGCAAGTACTTGATCGACTTCTTCACGCAATCGCGCGACAGGCGAATATCGTTGATCGAGACAAACTTCTCTTTGTCGTTGATCAACTCGCGGTACTTCTTCTCGTACATCGGCTTGATCGCGTACCAGTTGGTATCGAGGATCTTCGCCGGGTTTTCGAATTCGTTGAGCAGGTCGTCGATGCGGTCTTCGTCGAACTCTTCCTGAATGATGAAATCGAGGATCGAGTTGTCCAGGGTCTCGTCGAAACGGTACGGGGTCTTGGCGAAGCAACGCTTGATGAATGCCACGATCAGCGTCAGGAAGTCGTCCGACAGGCACGGGCTCTTGGCGATCAGGGTGGTCAGCGACAGGTTGGCCGAGGCGCCGATCACCAGCGCGTAGCGCTTGAGCGTGGTGTTGGGGAACAGGCTGTTGAGGTGGGTCTTCAACCGGTTCAGGTCCATGTACGACAGCTTGTAGTCTTTTGGCAGCGAAACGATCGAGACCACCGACGAGCAGTTCTTGAAGAAGTGCAGGTCGTGCAGCGCAGCCGCGTCGTAGCCGGAGTTCTTGTATTGCTCCAGCGACGCACGATAACGCTTGGATTCGATCGGCAGCAGGCTGATGCCTTCGATGGCCTGGGTCACTTTGTTGAAGTGCGGGAGGTCGATCGAGCGGAAGAACAGGTCGTCGATGTTCAGGCGCTGCGGCTCTTTGTCGAACACCTTGAACTTGTCGCTGCTCGGCGGCGGGGTTTCCGGCACCACGGATTCGGCGTAGGCAATCGCCACCGGGCCGGCCAGACTCATGAACAGGTCGTTGGCGTCCAGGCGAATGGTCTCGCCGATGTCGATGCCGGCACGACGGAAATAGTTCTGGTCGTAGTCGGTCGTGACGGCCTGGGCCGTCAGAATGTTGAAGATCTGCTGCGAAATGTACTGGTTGGCGTGCTTCTCCATCGCATTGACATCAATGTTCTGGATGTTGCCGTCATCGCTCTCTTCGGCATAACGCATGATGTCGTTGGAGATCAGCATCATCGCGTTCCATGGGCGGATACGGCCCATGACGCTGGCTTCGCTGCTGTCTTCGTTGGCGAAGTTGTACGAGAAATCCCATTCTTCCGAGAGGTATTTGCACAGCAGGCGGCCGGCGTTGATGTGCAGCGCCTCGGACATTTCGCTGCGGTGGTCGGAAATGTTCGGCAGCACGCAGATGCCGCTGGTGAAGATCGGCTCGAACACGAACGAATGACCGCTCTTGCCGTCGTGCTCGTCCATCGGCTTGGTGTCGAACGTCTTGTTCATGTACGAGTGCTGCTGGGCCAGGCCGAATTCCGAGGCCATGCCCGAACCGGTACCGCCGCCGGCACTGAAGATCGAGAAATACAGGCGCGACTGGTTGGCCTTGATGCCGCAGCTGTCGATCAGGTACGAGTGGATCATTTTCCAGTCAGGGCTGGAGAAACGCTGGGTGTCCTTGTTCAGGATGATCTTCGCCAGGTACTGGCCGAGGATCGGCGCGTTACCGGCGCCACCGGCGTGGACTTCCGACAAGTCCATGATCTTCATCTTGCTGTAGTCGCGCAGGAAACCGCTCTTTTCGCCCTTGCGCGAGAAGCGGATACGCCCGGCAATGTCCTTGTCCAGGTCGCCGAGCATCACCAGCGGTTCTACCAGGAACACCGGTTTGGTCGACTTGTTCGGGCCGATCCGCAGATTCTGCTTGATCCACTGGGCCGGGCTGTAGCCTTTGTCGGAGGCCAGGCGACGGTCAGCCGCGCGATCCTCGTTGTTGAATTCGTTGAGGTAGAACTTGCGCGCGTTGTACACCAGCTCCGCCACGTCGAGGGCGATGTTGGAGCCGCAGCGACCGAGGCCGATCAGGCACACCGACGGGAATTCCTGGTCGTTGTGCTGTTCGTTGTCGCCTTCCAGGTGCGGCGGGCGCGGGAACACCAGGTCACGCAGGCCATCGAGGTTGTCGAGGATGCGGTCGGTGTTGGTTTCGGTGAAGTACAGGTATTGCTGGGTGCCCAGCGGGCGCGAAGGTGGCAATGGCTTCATCGGGGCAGGGCTGTTCGCCGCAGGGCTCAGAGTCAGATCGGATACCGCAGTGGCCGGATTGTTTTTAGAAGTCATTGTGCGCCATATACCTGGACTGGTTGGATCAACGACCGCTGTCGTCGAGCCTCACGGAATGGGAATCTCGCGTCTTTTTTCTGCGCGTGCTTTGCCCGTGCGTCAGGGACTTTGCCTGAGTGCCGCGCGGGGGAATCCTTTCCTGATCGATGATGAATCGGCCATTATTCGGCGATCTTTAATCAAAAGGAGGCTAAATGATGTCAACGCGACCTTCGTTGGGGTTTGCCGGAATCGGCCTGATGGGCCTGCCGATGTGCCGCCGCTTGCTGGCCGCCGGTTATCCGCTGACCGTGTGGAACCGCAACCCGGCCAAGTGCGCGCCGCTGGTCGAGGCCGGCGCCCGGCAGGTGGCGACCCCTGCTGAACTCTGTGAACAGGCTGACGTGGTGATGCTGTGCCTGGCGGACACAGCGGTGGTGCGCGAGGTGGTGTTCGGCCCGGCCGGCGTGGCTGAAGGGGCGAAACCCGGTCAGTTGCTGGTGGATTTCTCCAGCCTCGAACCGACGGCGACCCGTGAGATGGCAGCCGAACTGGCCGACAAGGCAGGCATGGCCTGGCTCGATTCACCGGTGTCCGGCGGGGTAGTCGGAGCCGAGGCCGGCAGTCTGGCGATCATGGTCGGCGGTGATGCAGCGGATCTTGATCGCGTACGACCGGTACTGCTCGAACTCGGGCAGCGCGTCACGCACATGGGCGGCATCGGCGCCGGTCAGGTGACCAAGGCCTGCAATCAGATGATCGTCGCCTGCAACGCTTTGGTGATCGCCGAAGTGGTGGCGCTGGCCGAGCAGGCCGGGGTCGATGCCGGCCTGATTGCCGAAGCGCTGGCCGGTGGTTTTGCCGATTCCAAACCGTTGCAGATCCTCGCCCCGCAAATGGCCGAAAGCCGTTTCGAGCCGGTGAAATGGCACGTGCGCACGCTGCTCAAGGATCTGGATACCGCGGTGAAATTTTCCCGGGAAACCGGTTCGGCCACACCGATCAGCGGATTGGCCGCACAACTGATGCGCCTGCATGGGGCACAAGGCTTTTTGCAGAAGGATCCAGCGACACTGGTGCAAATGTACCGCGCGCCAGACTCAGCGGATTGACCGTGTGCGCGTGTTTGCGCTGGTTGATTTCCTCCAGCACCGGGCGCAGTTCGGCCAGTGGCACCGGACGGCTGAGCAAGTAACCCTGAATGAAGTCGCAGCCCGAGCGCTCCAGGAATTCGTATTGCTCCAGGCTTTCGACGCCTTCGGTGACCACCTGCAAGTGCAGGGTATGCGCCATGACGATGATCGCCTGGACGATCTCCATGTCGGCGCTGGCCTTGGGGATGTCGAGGATGAACGAACGGTCGACTTTCAGGGTGTTGAGTGGCAGGCGTTTGAGATAGGCGAGCGACGAATAGCCGGTGCCGAAGTCGTCGATCGACAGTGACACGCCGAGGGCGCGGATCTGCCGCAACAACACCAGCGTGTTGGCGATGTTGCCCATCAAGGCGTTTTCGGTGACTTCCAGTTCCAGCCGTTCCGGGGCGACCCCCGCGCTGCGCAAGGCGTGCTCGATTTCATTGGCCAGTTCCTCCCGGGCCAGATTCAGCGGTGAGCAGTTCCAGGCGATCTTCAAGTCTTCGCAACCATGGCGCGACAGTTCACCGAGGTCTTCACAAGCCTTGCGCAGAACCCAGTTGTCCAGCTCGGCAATCAGCCCGTTGTTTTCGGCGATGGCGATGAATCGATCCGGGGTGAGCAGGCCGTGCACCGGGTGCTGCCAGCGGATCAGCGCTTCGAGCTTGGTGACCTTGCCGGTCTTGAGTTCGAAGATCGGCTGGTAATACAGCAGCAGACCGTTCTCCTGACGCAGGGCATGGCGCAGTTCCTCTTCCAGTTGCAGTTCGAGGCTGGCGCGATTCTTCAGGTTGGAATCGAAGAAGTGTACGCCGTTGCGCCCGGCGCCCTTGGACTGGTACAGCGCCAGATCCGCATGCTTGAGCAGTTCATCGCAGGTGGACCCGTCTTCGGGAAACAGGCTGATGCCGATGCTGGTGGTCATCACCATGCGTCGTCCGGCGAGCTCAATCGGCTCTTTCATCTTGAGCATGATGCGCTGGGCCAGGTTGCGCGCTTCCTCGCGGTCGCGCAGACCGATGAGGATGCAGAACTCGTCGCCGCCGAACCGCGCGACCACGTCTTCATGGCTGCGCACCGAACCCTTGATGTGCTGGGCGATAACCTTGAGCAGTTCATCGCCGGCGTCATGGCCGAGGCTGTCGTTGATGCGTTTGAAATGGTCGATGTCGAGAAACATCACCGCGAGCATGCCGCCTTCGCTGGATTTCTGGCTGAGTTTTTCAGCGAAGATCTGATTGAAGCCGCGCCGGTTGATCAGATTGGTCAGGGCGTCGTAATTGGCCACGTGTTGCAGCGACATGCGCGCCTGATCGAGCTGGCTGAGCAGGGCGTTGACCCGGCGCAGATCGTGCTCCTTGTTCTGCAGCTTCTTGTCGGCCAATGCGGCGCTGATGGCGCTGCCGAGAATCAGCAATGTGATCAGCGCAACAGTCAGGCCCAGTTGCAGGTGACTGGTTTGCGACGCCAATGTCGGCGATTGCCCCTCGGGCAGCACCAGTTGCAGCGCCGCCATGCCGGTGAAGTGCATGCTGAGGATGCCCGCACCGAGAATCAGCGCCGCCACGTATTTGAGCATCTGGATGTGCAGGCCGCTGCCTTCGCGCAAGTAACCGGCCACCCACAGTGCGGCGAAACTGGCGCCGATGGCGATCACGATCGATGACACGAACAGGATGGGCTTGTAGTAAGCCGTGGCGGCGGATTCGATGGCGGCCATGCCTACGTAGTGCATGCCGGCGATGCCCAGACCGATAACGATGGCGGTCTTGAGGTATTGCAGCAGACTCGGCTGCGGATGGCTGAGGGTGTGCATGGCCAGCCAGGACGCCAGTAAAGCGATCACCAGGGAAAACAGGGTCACGGGCAGATCGTATTGGATGTCGATCGGCGCCTGGAACGCCAGCATGCTGATGAAGTGCATGGCCCAGATGCCGCCGGCCAGGCAGGTTGCGCCGATCCAGCGCCACAGGCGTTGCGAACCGGGCTCTTCAGCGTGGACGACCCGCTCGGCCATGTCTAGGGTGGCGAAACTCGCGGCGCAGGCGACCAGGTAGGCCACCAGCACCAACAGGGGATTGTGTGTGCAATTGAGGATGACCTGCCCGCTCTCCGGCTGCTCGGCAACAAATTGCAAACCAAGCCACTCCATAGCATGCCCCGTCTCTGAGTGCGTCCTTACTGCGTCATCAACGCAGGCGAATGTTTGCAGTATAGAGGCGGTTTTTGGCGTGCAAGCGGTAGTGGCACATTGGCGCTAATGATTTTGGCATGAGCGTCATAGCGTTTGGCGCTAAGCGTTGAAACGCCTGAACTCAGGCGACTTCATTCCAGTGCGGTTGCAGCGGCGGCAGGCCGAAACGGGCACGCGCCTTGTCGCAGTCGGTGTTCTGTTCGCCGTTTTCCCACGAAGCTTCAAACTCGCGGCAGGGGCTGGAACGCTTGTCGTAGATCGTGCAAGCCACCGACTTTCCGACTTCGCCCTCCAACGCAGTGCAGCGCGGCGCCTTGCGGTCGGTGCCGATCATCGCGACACGGCTGGGCGTGATCTGGGTGACCAGTTCATCGGGTACGGTCCCGCCGGAGGATGCGCATTCACCCCAGAAAAAAGAAACACGAAAATGGGAACAGCAGGCACCGCAATTCAGACACGGACTGACTTCGGACATGGGCGGGGGTATCAAAGGGATTGATCGGCAGGATCCGGACGGATCCGGCGGCCATTCTAGGCTTTGCCACGGCGTTGGGAAGGGGGGCGAGAAAGTATTTTTTCATTGCCGGATTTTTCCGCAAAACCCCCGGTTTTCGGGGGATTCGAAGCATTTCAAGGGCTTACGTTTCGTTACACGGCCATGGCCCGTCATCAGGCTGACGAATGATCACAGACAGCCCCGACGAGCGTGACTAGATTGCAGGTTCCGGGCTCGGATGCGTTGGCAGTGAAGCCCCAATAACAATAAAGAGACGGACCCATGCAGAACTCGACCCAAGCGGCGAATGCCTGGCGCATTCTGTTCCTGCTGTTCCTCGCCAACCTGTTCAACTTCTTCGATCGCACCATCCCGGCGATCATCATCGAACCGATCCGCATGGAATGGCACCTCAGCGACTTTCAGCTGGGGATTGTCGGCACTGCGTTCACCATCGTTTATGCCATTGCCGGCCTGCCGCTGGGGCGCATGGCCGACACCGGTTCGCGCAGCAAGCTGATGGGCTGGGGCCTGGCGACCTGGAGCGCGCTGACGGCGGTCAACGGTCTGGTCGGCAGTTTCTGGAGTTTCCTGCTGGTGCGCATGGGCATCGGCATCGGTGAAGCGAGTTACGCACCCGCCGCCAACTCGCTGATCGGCGACCTGTTCCCCGCTCACCGCCGGGCCCGGGCCATGGGCATTTTCATGCTCGGCCTGCCGTTGGGGCTGCTGCTGGCCTTCTTCACCATCGGCTGGATGGTCAAGGCGTTCGACAGCTGGCGCGCGCCGTTCTTCATCGCCGCCGTACCGGGGCTGCTGCTGGCGGTGTTCATGTTCTTCATCAAGGAACCCAAACGTGGCGCGGCGGAAACCGTGCAGGTGTCGCAGGAGAAAGTCGACAAGCCGATCCGCCGGATTCTCGCCGTGCCGACCTTCCTGTGGCTGGTGATGGCAGGGCTGTGCTTCAACTTTGCGACCTACGCCTGCAATTCTTTTCTGGTGCCGATGCTCCAGCGTTATTTCCTGATGCCGTTGCAAGAAGCGGCAGTGGCCACCGGGGTGATCGTCGGTGTAACCGGGTTGATCGGCCTGACCCTCGGCGGCTGGATCGCCGACAAGATTCACCAGCGGGTGGCCAACGGCCGACTGCTGTTTGCCGCGTTCAGTCTGATCATCTCCACCCTTTGTACGGCGTGGGCGCTGCATGCCGGGCGTATTGAGATCGGGGTGTTTGTCGCGGTGTTCAGCGTCGGCTGGCTGTTCGCCTACAACTTCTACACCTGTGTGTACACGGCGATTCAAGACGTGGTCGAACCACGCCTGCGAGCCACGGCGATGGCGCTGTTCTTTGCCGGGTTGTATTTGCTCGGTGGCGGTCTGGGGCCGGTGGTGGTCGGCGGTTTGTCGGATCACTTCGCGAAATCGGCGATGGTCTCGACAGGCGCCGAGCAGATGACCGAGGCGTTCAAGGCCGTCGGCCTGCATGATGCGATGTACCTGATCCCGGTGGCGTTGTTCCTGACCATGGTGTTCCTGTTCCTCGCGGCACGCTGTTTTGTGCGGGATGCGAAGCGGATGAAGGAGGGGCTGGTGGCGGTGGTTGAGCCGCAGAGTCAGGCCGTTACCGCTTGATGACCTGCATCGCCTGATCGTTCCCACGCTCCGCGTGGGAACGCAGCCCGGGACGCTCTGCGTCCCATTCGAGAGCTGGAACGCGGAGCGTCCCTTGAGGCATTCCCACGCGGAGCGTGGGAACGATCGGCGGGGGGACAGGCAAACAAAAAGGCCCGCATCGCTGCGGGCCTTTTCGTTTTTGGCGATGGAGCAGGGCGGTTTAGCCCGCCACCAGCACCCGGATCGCTTCCAGTCGCAGTGCTGCCTTGTCGAGCATCGCCAGACCTTGTTCGCGCTGCTTGCGCAGGGCGTCCAGTTCGCTGTCGCGTACAGTCGGGTTGACCGCCTGCAATGCGGTCAGGCGTGCCAGTTCTTCGTCGGTGTCGGCTGCCAGACGGCGGCGGGCCTCGGCCACGCGCTCGGCGTGGCGCGGGGTGACCTTGTCTTCACCGGCGTTGATCCGTGGCGTCAGCTGATCGCGCTGGGCCTGGATGAACTTGTTGGCGCTGGCGCGTGGCACGCTTTCCAGTTGATCGTTCAAGGTCTCGAACGCCACGCGCGATGACAGGTCGTTGCCGTTGGCGTCGAGCAGGCAGCGCAGGGCGGCCGGCGGCAGGTAACGGCCCAGTTGCAGCGAACGCGGGGCAACCACTTCGCTGACGTAGAGCAGTTCCAGCAGCACGGTGCCCGGCTTGAGCGCCTTGTTCTTGATCAGCGCGACGGCGGTGTTGCCCATCGACCCGGACAGCACCAGATCCATGCCGCCCTGCACCATCGGGTGTTCCCAGGTGATGAACTGCATGTCCTCGCGCGACAGCGCCTGGTTGCGGTCGTAGGTGATGGTCACGCCTTCGTCGTCGCCCAGCGGGAAGCTGGCGTCGAGCATCTTCTCGCTCGGCTTGAGGATCAGGGCGTTTTCCGAATGGTCTTCGCTGTCGATGCCGAACGCGTCGAACAGGGTTTCCATGTAGATCGGCAGGGCGAACTGATCGTCCTGTTCGAGGATGTCCTCGACCAGCGCTTCACCTTCGCCGGCGCCGCCGGAGTTGAGTTCCAGCAGACGGTCGCGACCGGTGTGCAGCTCGGCTTCCAGACGCTCGCGCTCGGTGCGCGCCTCGTCGATCAGCGCTTGCCACTCGCCGTCGTCGGCTTCTTCGAGCAGCGGCAGCAGGCGCGGACCGAACTGATGTTGCAAGGCGTTGCCGGTCGGGCAGGTGTTGAGAAACGCGTTCAGGGCTTCGTGGTACCACTGGAACAGACGCTCTTGCGGGCTGGTTTCCAGGTACGGCACGTGCAGTTCGATGATGTGCTTCTGGCCGATCCGGTCGAGACGACCGATCCGCTGCTCCAGCAGGTCCGGGTGCGACGGCAGATCGAACAGCACCAGATGGTGGGCGAACTGGAAGTTGCGACCTTCACTGCCGATTTCCGAGCAGATCAGCACCTGCGCGCCGAACTCTTCGTCGGCGAAGTAGGCGGCGGCGCGGTCACGCTCGAGGATGTTCATGCCTTCGTGGAACACCGTGGCCGGGATGCCGGAGCGCACGCGCAGGGCGTCTTCCAGGTCCATCGCGGTTTCGGCGTGGGCGCAGATCACCAGCACTTTGGTGCGCTTGAGCATTTTCAGCTGATCGATCAGCCACTCGACGCGCGGGTCGAATTTCCACCAGCGTTCTTCTTCGCTGGCGTCCGGCTGGGCCTGGAAGCTGACTTCCGGGTACAGCTCGGCGTGTTCGCCCAGCGGCAGTTCGAGGTATTCGTCCGGGCACGGCAGCGGGTACGGGTGCAGTTTGCGCTCCGGGAAACCCTGCACGGCGGCGCGGGTGTTACGGAACAGCACGCGGCCGGTGCCGTGGCGGTCGAGCAGTTCACGCACGAGGCGGGCGCTGGCTTCGGTGTCGCCATCGTTGACGGCGGTGAGCAGGGCTTCACCTTCGTTGCCGAGGAAACCGTGGATAGTCTTGTGCGCGGCCGGCGACAGGCGACCCTTGTCCAGCAGTTCCTGAACGGCTTCGGCCACCGGGCGATAGTTTTCGCTCTCGGCGCGGAAGGCGGCCAGGTCATGGAAACGGTTCGGGTCGAGCAGGCGCAGACGGGCGAAGTGGCTGTCCTGACCGAGTTGTTCCGGGGTGGCGGTGAGCAGCAGCACGCCGGGAATGACTTCGGCCAGCTGTTCAACCAGCGAGTATTCCGGGCTGACTTTCTCTTCGTGCCACACCAGGTGGTGGGCTTCGTCGACCACCATCAGGTCCCAACCGGCAGCGAACAGCGCGTCTTGCGCCTTTTCGTCGTCGACCAGCCACTCCAGCGCCACCAGGGCCAGCTGGGTGTCTTCGAACGGATTGGTGGCATCGCTTTCGATGAAGCGTTCTTCGTCGAACAGCGCAACCTGCAGGTTGAAGCGGCGGCGCATTTCCACCAGCCATTGGTGCTGGAGGTTTTCCGGAACCAGGATCAGCACGCGGTTGGCGCGGCCCGACAGCAGCTGGCGATGGATCACCAGGCCGGCTTCGATGGTCTTGCCCAGACCCACTTCGTCCGCCAGCAATACGCGCGGCGCGATACGGTCGGCGACTTCACGGGCAATGTGCAACTGGTGGGCGATCGGTTGTGCACGCACGCCGCCCAGGCCCCACAGCGCGGACTGCAACTGGCGGCTGGTGTGTTCCAGGGTATGATAGCGCAGGGAGAACCAGGCCAGCGGGTCGATCTGGCCGGCGAACAGACGGTCGCTGGCCAGACGGAACTGAATGAAGTTCGACAGCTGGGTTTCCGGCAGGGTGACCGCTTCGTTTTGCGCGTTGAGGCCGTGATAGACCATCAGGCCGTCGACGTCGTCGACTTGCTGGACAGTCATCTTCCAGCCTTCGAAGTGAGTGATCGAGTCGCCGGGCGAGAACCGCACGCGGGTGAGGGGCGCATTCCGTAGCGCGTACTGGCGAGTCTCGCCAGTGGCCGGGTAAAGCACGGTCAACAAGCGGCCGTCCTGTGCCAGAACGGTGCCTAAACCAAGCTCTGCTTCGCTGTCACTGATCCAGCGTTGCCCCGGTTGATACTGCTGCGCCATGCTGCCTGACTCCCACCTTGAAAAAGCGGGCTATCTTAACGGAATGAGGGCCCGAGGCCAAAGGATAAGGAGCCTCGGCCCGGCTTTTAACCGCAATCGGCCAATTGCAGGGAAGATTAGGTCATGCATCGGTTTTACGGGATGTTGCGGCACCCTTGAGTGCCAAACCGGTCACAAGTTTGCGACCGATGGCTCAAGGCACCCCTGGCGCCGCCGATAACCTGCTGACAGGAGACCCTCATATGCTGCCACCGATGCTCCCCCTGAGCGCCGTGCCGATCACCTCCCAGCAGGATCCGATCCGCCAGCGACCGGATATTCCCCCTGTGGTGCCGGTGCAGGAAAGCTCCAACGAAAGCACCATCGACCTGCAAAAACGCGACCCGGAAGAGGACGGCTATCTGCTGCGCGAAGAGCAGCGCCGCCAGCAGGAACGTGATCGCCGGCGCCGTGAAGCCGACGACGACCCCGAAGCGCACCTCGCCGTGCCCGGCACCGAACTGAACGCCGACAACACTGTGCCGGTGGCGCCGTTGATGGAAGATCAGCCGCGTCAGGGGCTTTGGGTCGACATCGAAATCTGAGGCTGGACGGCCAGTTCCGTCAGGTTCTCCAGCAACACGTCGATCTCTTCTTGCGTGTTCAAGTAGCTCACCGCCACCCGCGCAATATTCGTCAGCCCGCGCGCCTGCATGTCCAGCGGCGTGTAGGCCACGCCATTGGCGCCGATGTTGATTCGCCGTTCGGCCAACGTCTGCTTGAGCGCCACGCTGTCCCAGCCTTCAAGCGTGAAGGCGATCAGCCCGGATTGTTGATTCGCCGTTCCGAGATCCCGCAGCGTCAGGCCGGGAATCGCCTTCAGGCGTTGGCGCAATCCGTTGCTCAATTGTTCGATGCGCTGGCGAACGGGAATCGCGCCGAGGCGTTGTACTCCTCCAGTGCATTGGCCAGCCCGGCCAGCAGCGCCAGTGACACTTCACTGGTTTCAAAGCGGCGCGCGTCGTCGCGCAGGGTAAAGCGCTTGCCGTCCCATGGCGCCGACAACACATCGCGTTGCATGGGGAGCAGCCGTTGCAAAAAATGCGGCCGGATGTACATCAGCGCCGTGCCGCGCGGCCCGCGCAGGAACTTGCGACCCGCACCCTTGAGCACATCGCACTGTAAGGCCTGAACATCGCAGGGCAACTGCCCCAGCGCCTGACCGGCGTCGATGAAATAAGGAATGCCGTGGCGCCGCGCCACGCTGCCGATCTGCGCGGCGGGGTTGATCAGGCCACCGTTGGCCGGCAGCCAGGTCAGGGCGATCAGGCGTACCTGGCCGTCGATCATCTGCGCCAGGGCTTGCGGGTCGACCGCGCCGTGGGCGTCACAAGGAATCACTTCGAGCCGCGCGCCGGCCTTCACCGCTTCGGCCATGCACGCCAGGTTGCCGGCCCATTCATGGCGACCCACCAGAATCCGCTCGCCGAGCTGCCACGGCCCCAGCGCGTTGAACGCCTGGCTCCAGGCTGCCGAGCCGCTGCTGGCGAAGGCGATGTCCTCGGGCTGGGCGTTGAGCAGGGCGGCGGCCGCGTTGCGCGCGCGTTCCTGTACCCGGTTGTCTGCCGCTTCCATCGGCCCGCCGAGTGCTTCGTGTTGCAACTGTTCGATCACTGCATCGAGGGTGGCTTGGCTCGGCAACGAGGCGCCGGCGTGGTTGAAGTGGATCACCTGAGCGCAGCCGGGCGTGGCGGCGCGCAGGCGCGAGAGGTCGTCGAGGTTCACGGCTTGAGCTCGAAGATCGCGTCGATTTCCACCGCGACGCCGGCCGGCAGACTCGACACGCCGACTGCGGTGCGCACGTGCCGGCCCTTGTCGCCGAGGGCGTTGACCAGCAGGTTCGACGCGCCGTTGGCGACAAAACCCTGAGCTTTGAATTCCGGTGTGGCGGCCACGAAAACTCCGAGGCGCAGGATGCGCACCAGTTTCGACAGGTCATCGCCCAGTGCATGGCTCAACTGGGCGAGCAGGCCCAGGGCAGCCAGTTCAGCGGCGTTGGCCCCTTCTTCGTCGGAGATCGCTTCGCCCAGTCGCCCGATGAACGCAGGTTTGCCGTCGAGCAATGGAATCTGCCCGGAGATGAACAACTGATTATGGCTGACCACATGGTTGACGTAATTGGCGATCGGCTGGCTCGGTTCGGGCAGGCGCAGGCCGAGTTGTTGCACGCGTTGGCTGAGGGAATCGGTCATGGGAAGTCCTCCTGAGTGAGGGCTTCAGCATGTTGGTGAGAGCGAAGGGCGACAAACGGATAGATTTAATCCGACGCATCCAAAAAACTCATGCGTTCGAGGTTTCCTCCAGCCACTGGCAGAAACTTTGCGCCGCCGATGTGGGCGGGCGTTGCGGGGTGACCAGCCAATAACCGATCTCGCCGAGCATCGGCGGCGTGTCGAAGGCCGGCACCAGCGCGCCTTCCTTGATCCGCCGTTCGATCATTCGCTGGCGACCCATGGCAATGCCCTGACCGGCGACGGCCGCTTCGACGACGATGTTGTAGTCGTGCAGCATGACGCCGGGCACATGAGCCAGATCGATGCCGCTGTGTTGCTGCCAGTCGATCCATTCGAACGGCTGGTGCGACTTGGCCATCAGCAACGGCCCGTTGTTCACGCCTTTGGCCTTGAAGGCCGGGCTGCACACCGGCGTCAGGGTTTCAGCCATGAACCGCCGGGCCTGGACTTTCGGCCAGCCGCCCTTGCCGTAGCGGATCGCCAGATCCACCTCGCCGGCGTCGACATCGGCCAGTTGCACGGCGGGCAGCAGCTCGACATGGATGTTCGGGTATTTCACGTTGAAATCCGCCAGACGCGGAGCCAGCCACAGGGTTGCGAAAGAGGCGAGCAGACCGATGCGCAGGGTAGTGGGGCGTTCGCTGCGCAGGTCGTGGGTGGCGGCGGCAATCGCGGTGAGGGCCGGTTGGATTTGCCGGTAATACTGTTCGCCGGCGGGTGTCAGATCGATCGCCCGGGTGCGGCGCACGAACAGTCGCTGATCGAGGAATTCTTCGAGTTTGTGCACCTGATGGCTGATCGCGCTTTGGGTCACCGACAGCTCATCGGCAGCCTTGATGAAACTCAAATGGCGGGCCACGGCCTCAAAGGCGCGCAAGGCCATCAGCGGTGGCAGATCCTGATGCAGGGGCACGGCGCAGATCCTTCGGGTTCAGGGCGAGGCGCCGATTGTGCGGGCAAATCCGGTGGGCGGTACATGAATTGTTGTAGAGCGTTTAGGTCAGTGGCTGGTCAGCGCCCGCGTCAGGCCGCATTATTGGCGCAGTCCTGTCGGTGATCCGGCAGTTGTGATTCAGTCCAAGCGATGCACCGAACGCCATGAGCCAAGACGACAAGCTGATTGACCTCAACACCGAACGCGCCAAGCGGGTTCATGACCTCAACGAGAAGCGCCTGAATGAAGTTCGCCAGGCTTTCGAGCAGGCCATGCCTTTGGGTAAGCCGAAGAAAAAGCCGAAAAACAAACCGAAAAAGCGTTGATCTCCCCTGCATCCGTTGATGCAGGTCAGTTATTTCCCTTCCTTTCCTCCCCATGGTGACCGGCATTGATCCCGGTCAATTCCTGCGCCTGCCTGATTGGTTAACTTAGTTCCATCGCAGCAGAGCAGGGGCCAGGAGGCCAGTCATGTTTTTCGATAACGTGGTGTTTGCCGGGGTCCTGACTGTGGGGCTGATGGTTCTGTTTTTTGCAGGGTTTGGATTTTTTATCTGGAAGGATGCGAACAAGCGCAAGAAGCCTTGATTCTTCCGGGTTTGATGAGCACGCAAGGCATTTTGGGCAACTTCGGTTGCCCTTTTTTTTGTGTCTTGGCGGCCTTTGGGCCGACCATGCTTTGGGTGTTTTTTTGTGAATATCCGTTTTTGCGGGTGTTGCGGCTGGCGGTTCCGCTCTTACAGCGGCTCACTTTTCCAAACGCCGAAAAGTAAGCAAAAGGCTGGGCCCCTGCGTTCGGCACCTCGCTGTGGCTCGGCGTTCCTTCGTTCCGGGATTCATCCGGGGGCATCGCCTACGGTTTGCTTCGCTGCACCTCCTCTCGATGCATGCGGCTGCGCCGCACGGTCGCTGCGCTCTCACCCCCGGATAAATCCCTCCACTCAGCCTTCCGATGGGGCCGGCACGTCAAAAGCGGTACTCGAGCTAACGCTCATCGTTTTGAGTGGTGGGAAGCGGAAGCTAACAGCTTTTGCTTTGATCGTTCCCACGCTCTGCGTGGGAATGCAGCCCGGGACGCTCCGCGTCCCATTTCTGAAGGCAACAAAAAAGGCGTGATCCTTTCGAATCACGCCTTCTTCACTGCAGCGATCTATCAGCTACCCAGCGCCTTCGACGCCAGCCAGAACAGGCCGGCCGACAGGGCCACGGTGGCTGGCAGGGTCAGGACCCAGGCCAGCAGGATGGTTTTCACCGTGCCGCCTTGCAGGCCGCTTTTGTTGGCGACCATGGTGCCGGCCACGCCCGAGGAGAGGACGTGGGTGGTGGACACCGGCAGGCTGAAGATGTTGGCCAGGCCGATCAGGCTGGCGGTGGTGATCTGGGCCGACATGCCTTGCGAGTAGGTCATGCCTTGTTTGCCGATCTTCTCGCCGATGGTCAGTACCACGCGTTTCCAGCCGACCATGGTGCCCAGGCCCAGAGCCAGGGCGACCGCCAGAATCACCCAGAACGGGGCGTATTCGGTGGTGGTGGTCAGGTCTTTGCGCAGTTTGTCCAGGTCGGCTTTTTCACGCGGCGCCAGGCCTGGCAGTTTGCTGACTTTCTTCGCGGTGTCGTCCAGGCAGAGCAGGTAGCGACGCACTTCGATGCGGCTTTCAGCGGACAGCGAGTGGTAGTCCGCCACACCTTTTAGGGTGTCGAGCAGGGCGGCGATGGTCGGTTCGGTCTGTTGCGGGTTGCAACGGAATTTTTCCGGCAGGTCGCCTTCCACGCTTTTACCCAGGGCCAGGAATTCGCCCAGGGTGTCGGCGTTGCGCTTGTAGAACTGGCTCAGGTGCAGGGTCGCGTCGCGAGTGCGTTCGATCTGGTAAGTGGTGCTGTTCAGGTCGAGTACGAACTGCGCAGGCACGATACCGATCAGTACCAGCATGATCAGGCCGATACCTTTCTGGCCGTCGTTGGAACCGTGCACGAAGCTCACGGCCATGGCCGAGATTACCAGGACCAGGCGGTTCCAGAACGGTGGGTGCTTCTTGTCGTCGATCTTGCGGCGCTGTTCCGGCGTCTTGTGCATCTTCGACAGCGGTCGCCACCATTTCAGGCCGATCAGCACCAGCGCGGCGATCAGGAAGCCGGCCATCGGCGAGAACACCAGCGAGGCGCCGATATCGATCGCTTTCTGCCAGTTGACGCCGTCAGCCAGTGGAATTTCGTTGATCAGGGCGTTGGCCAGGCCGACACCGAGGATCGAACCGATCAGCGTGTGCGAACTGGAGGCCGGGATACCGAAGTACCAGGTGCCCAGGTTCCAGGCGATCGCGGCGGCGAGCAGCGAGAACACCATTGCCAGACCATGGCCGGTGTTCACGTTGATCAACAGTTCTACCGGCAGCAGGTGCACGATGGCATACGCCACGCCAACGCCGCCCAGCAGTACGCCGAGGAAGTTGAACACGCCCGAGAAGAACACCGCCAGGTGAGGCGGCATCGCTTTGGTGTAGATAACAGTGGCTACCGCGTTAGCGGTGTCATGAAATCCATTGATGAACTCGAAGGCGAGGACAAATGTCAGGGCGAGCAGGAGGCTCACAAGCACCCAGGCATCCAGTCCGCTGAATAAATCGATCATGAAGGTTTTCTGACCCGGTCATAAGGGGGCGCGATTATGCCAGAAAAGACTGGAAATCGATCCCCTACCTGCTCATCGGTAAGCGTCTTCGCCAAATTAATTTGTATCAAGGTGCATTACCCAAGCTTTTTACAGGGTTTTGCAAGGTGTTGATTCCATTGATAAAAATGCGAGACGCCGGCGGATTGGCCGGTTGTCGGGAGGGGGCTGAAACTTGTATGAAATATCTGAGAAACGCGTCTGACATGCTCCAGACCTGTGCACTACAGGGGAGTTGGCCGCTGCCCGCGGGTAGCGGGCGCGCAAGGCATCGTCAGTCCACCGTGCTTGTAACCCGGTGAGTACGCTTACCCTTGAAAGTCTCAAAGGAAGGCATCACGGCTCTTCGGCTTTGAGTTCCTCTTCCATTTTTTTCAGTTCTTGCTGGAAGACCTGATCCTGAACGGTAGGGCGTTTTCGCCAGGCTTTGCGTTCTGGTTCGGGCTGGGCGGCGTAGGTGGTGACTTCCCCGCCGTAAACTTCCTTGTAACGTTGTTCCTGGCGCTCAAGTTCCGCGCGCAGTTCGTCTTTCGTCACAGTGCTACCTGTATGAGTTGAGATAAATGTCTGGTGAACGCACTGCAACGAATCATTTAACCGGTTCACCAACAAGCGCTCGCCCGGACAGGCAGCGGTGTTGTCGCGAAGACGGTCAGGACTTCCATGTTGCAGGCGGCTACGGCACCAGATTAAAACTGACGCAGCATCAGTTTCCTGTTTCAGCGAGCGCGCTGGCGGTGCATGAATAATGAGCATCAGGCGCTGGCCGGGGCCGGCAGCGATGGACATCGCGCCAGCGGGTGGCACCGTCGGCAAATAAAAGCGCGGTGTCACTAAGGTGCATTATAGCGGCCGAATCGGGATTGCCTATCTTTGCCAAGTTAAAAACGGTTCTGAATGTGTGATTGTTTTGTGACGTGCAACTTTCATCAATAGTTGCATCGTCGTTGCGCAGTGTTTGATTTCTGGCGCCATTTAGTCGGACAACTAAGGCGCTTAAACCGCACCGGCGTTCCAAGTTCAAATCCGTTCCGCACTGCCTTAACGAGGAGACGAGGGCGATTGCGATTATCGGTCGACGGTTCGATAATCGCCCGGTGTTGGCGGTCTGTCGCTTGTGTATCCGCCAGCGAGCCGCTTGTATAGCCGTTGATCCGAACAAGAAAAAAAGGACCTGACATGAACGATCAAATGCGCAATTCCTTCACCTCGGTAGCGCCGCCGATCGTCGCTTCGCCGGCCAAGCGTATCCAGGCCCTGACCGGTGATCCGGATTTCATGACCTCCTTGGCCCGCGGCCTGGCGGTGGTGCAGGCGTTTCAGGAGCGCAAGCGCCACCTGACCATCGCCCAGATCAGCCATCGCACGGAAATTCCCCGCGCCGCCGTGCGCCGTTGCCTGCACACGCTGATCAAGCTCGGCTACGCCACCACCGACGGGCGCACTTATTCGCTTCTGCCCAAAGTGCTGACTCTCGGTCACGCCTATCTGTCTTCGACGCCGCTGGCGGTCTCGGCCCAGCCGTACCTCGACCGCATGAGCGAGCAACTGCACGAGGCCTGCAACATGGCCACGCTGGAAGGCGACGACATTCTCTACATCGCCCGTTCGGCCACCACTCAGCGTCTGATTTCGGTGGACCTCTCGGTGGGCGGGCGTTTGCCGGCGTACTGCACGTCCATGGGGCGGATTCTGCTGGCGGCGCTGGACGACACCTCGCTGCGCGAATACCTCGACCACGCCGAATTGGTGGCCAAGACCAGCCGCACGATTCACACCCCTGACGCCTTGCTCGAATGCCTGCAGGAAGTGCGGCAGCAGGGCTGGTGCATCGTCGATCAGGAACTGGAGCAGGGCCTGCGTTCGATTGCCGTGCCGGTCTACGACGCTTCCGGCCAGGTAGTGGCCGCGCTCAACGTCAGCACCCACGCCGGTCGCGTCAGCCGCACCGAGCTGGAGCAGCGCTTTCTGCCGGGTCTGTTGAGCGCCAGCCGCGACCTCAGTGCGCAATTGTTTGCCTGATGAAGCTGTTCGATAAACGCACAGAGTTGCGTTTATCGAATTGACGCTAAAACCCCCGGATCATTAATGTCGCGGCAGCGTCATCCGGCGCGAATGTGAATGAGCCCGCCGGATTGTCGACTCTCATAATAATGACAAGAGGCAACTTCCCATGCGCACGTTCCCCGACTGTCGCCGCTCCCGTTCCTGTTGCCGGTATTAGCGCAACGCCTGATTTCTTCCTTATATAGTTGTGACCGTGCCGCTCTCTGGCCGGCCGCCGTTCGACTGCGTTTTCTTGCGTGGAATAAAAATAATGAACCAGCCTCAGTCCGCTGTAGGTCACTGCCTCGATGTGCAGTCCTTCATCAACGCCCAACCGATCTCGCGCTATCAATGGCGAGTGGTGATTCTGTGTTTCCTGATTGTGTTCCTCGATGGCCTCGACACCGCGGCCATGGGTTTTATTGCGCCGGCCCTGTCCCAGGACTGGGGCATCGACCGCGCCAGCCTCGGCCCGGTGATGAGCGCCGCGCTCATCGGTATGGTCTTCGGCGCGTTGGGCTCCGGGCCGTTGGCTGACCGCTTCGGGCGAAAAGTCGTACTGGTCGGCGCGGTGTTTCTGTTCGGTGCTTTCAGTCTGGCGTCGGCCTACGCCACCAATGTTGATCAACTGCTGGTGCTGCGTTTCCTGACCGGTCTGGGGCTGGGCGCCGGCATGCCGAACGCCACCACGCTGCTGTCGGAATACACCCCCGAGCGTAAAAAGTCGCTGCTGGTGACCAGCATGTTCTGCGGCTTCAACCTCGGCATGGCCGGAGGCGGATTCATCTCGGCCAAGTTGATCCCGGCATTCGGCTGGCACAGCCTGTTGCTGATTGGCGGGATCCTGCCGCTGATCCTCACCGTGGTGCTGCTGCTCTGGCTGCCGGAGTCGGCGCGTTATCTGGTGGTGCGCAATCGCGGCACCGACAAGGTGCGCAAGACCCTCGCACCCATTGATCCTGCCATCGTCGCGCAGGCCGCGAGTTTCAGCGTGCCGGAACAGAAAACCGTCAAAGCGCGCAACGTGTTTGCGGTGATTTTCTCGGGCACCTACAGCGTCGGCACGTTGCTGCTGTGGCTGACCTACTTCATGGGCCTGGTCATCGTGTACCTGCTGACCAGTTGGCTGCCGACGCTGATGCGCGACAGTGGCGCGAGCATGGAGCAGGCAGCGTTTATCGGCGCATTGTTCCAGTTCGGCGGGGTGTTGAGCGCGGTCGGCGTAGGCTGGGCGATGGACCGGTTCAATCCGCACAAGGTCATCGGCATTTTCTACCTGCTGGCCGGGGTGTTTGCCTACGCCGTGGGGCAGAGCCTGGGCAACATCACGCTGCTGGCGACGCTGGTGCTGGTGGCGGGCATGTGCGTCAACGGTGCGCAATCGGCGATGCCGTCGCTGGCGGCGCGGTTTTATCCGACGCAGGGCCGGGCGACCGGTGTGTCGTGGATGCTCGGGATCGGCCGGTTTGGCGCGATTCTCGGGGCGTGGATGGGCGCGACCCTGCTGGGGTTGGGCTGGAATTTTGAGCAGGTGCTGACGGCGCTGGTGATTCCGGCCGGGCTGGCCACGGCAGCGGTGGTGATCAAGGGCCTGGTCAGTCACGCGGACGCGACCTGAGTTTCATTGCAGGATCGTTCCCTCGTCGAACTGGCTTCAGAGGTTGCTTCGCGCTCGGCTCCGGAAGGACGCGGAGCGTCCCGGGCTGCATTCCCACGCAGAGCGTGGGAACGATCAGTGACGGAACGATAGGTTGATAACAATCTGTTCGATAAACGAACACTCAGTCGATTATCGGATTGTTTGGCGAAAATCAGCGGCTTAATCTTCAGTGACTCCGGCGCAGAACCTCGCGCCTTTTTATCACTGGCGATTCATTACAAAAACGGGAGCCCGCTCCATGGCTGAGATCCTTTCGCTGCACGACGCGGTGAAGCAATTCGTCAACGACGGCGACACCGTCGCGCTCGAAGGTTTCACTCACCTGATCCCTACGGCGGCGGGTCATGAAATCATTCGTCAGGGCAAGAAAGATCTGACCCTGGTGCGGATGACGCCTGACCTGATCTACGACCAACTGATCGGCGCCGGCTGTGCACGCAAGCTGATCTTCTCCTGGGGCGGCAACCCTGGCGTGGGTTCGCTGCACCGTCTGCGCGACGCGGTCGAGAAGCAATGGCCGCATGCGCTGGAAATCGAAGAACACAGCCACGCCGACCTGGCCAATGCCTACGTCGCCGGCGCCTCCGGCCTACCGTTCGCGGTACTGCGGGCCTACGCCGGTTCCGACCTGCCGAAGGTCAACCCGCTGATCAAATCCGTAACGTGCCCGTTCACCGGTGAAGTGCTGGCGGCGGTGCCGTCGGTGCGTCCGGACGTGACCGTGATCCACGCCCAGAAGGCCGACCGTCAGGGCAACGTGCTGCTGTGGGGCATCCTCGGCGTGCAGAAAGAAGCCGCACTGGCCGCCAAGCGTTGCATCGTCACCGTCGAAGAAATCGTCGACAACCTCAACGCCCCGATGAACGCCTGCGTGCTACCGACCTGGGCCTTGAGCGCGGTCTGCCATGTACCCGGTGGCGCGCATCCGTCCTACGCCCACGGTTACACCGAACGTGACAACCGTTTCTATCAGGCGTGGGATCCGATCGCCCGCGACCGTGAGACGTTTACCGCGTGGATCAACGAATACATCCATGGCTGCGCTGACTTCAGCGAGTTCCAGGCCAAGTTGGCCGCTGCTTCGGAGGCCAAGTAATGACTTACACCACCAATGAAATGATGACTGTCGCCGCAGCCCGTCGCCTGAAGAACGGCTCGGTGTGCTTCGTCGGCATCGGCCTGCCGTCGAAAGCCGCCAACCTGGCGCGCCTGACCTCGTCGCCGGACGTGGTGCTGATCTACGAATCCGGTCCGATTGGCGCCAAACCCAGCGTATTGCCACTGTCCATCGGTGACGGCGAACTGGCAGAAACCGCAGACACGGTCGTGCCGACCGGTGAGATTTTTCGCTACTGGCTGCAGGGCGGGCGCATCGACGTCGGTTTCCTCGGCGCAGCGCAAGTCGACCGTTTCGGCAACATCAACACCACCGTGGTCGGCGATTATCACCAGCCGAAAGTGCGTCTGCCGGGTGCCGGTGGCGCGCCGGAGATCGCCGGTTCCGCCAAAAGCGTGCTGATCATCCTTAAACAGTCGGCGCGTTCGTTTGTCGACAAGCTCGATTTCATCACCTCGGTCGGCCATGGCGAGGGCGGCGATTCGCGCAAACGTCTGGGCCTGCCGGGCGCCGGCCCGGTCGGGATCATCACCGACCTGTGCATCATGGAGCCGGAAGAGGGCACCCATGAATTCGTGGTCACCGCACTGCACCCGGGCGTGACCCGCGAGCAAGTGGTCGCCGCTACCGGTTGGGCCATCCGTTTTGCCGACAACGTTGACACCACCGCCGAACCGACCGAAGTCGAGCTGACCGCCCTGCGCGATCTCGAAGCCCGCACTGCAGCGGCCCACGGCCAGGCACCGGGAGAAGCATGATGCGTGACGTTTATATCTGCGATGCGATTCGTACCCCCATCGGTCGTTTCGGTGGCGGTCTGGCGGCGGTTCGCGCCGACGACCTGGCCGCCGTGCCGATCAAGGCCCTGATGGAGCGCAATCCGTCGGTGGACTGGAGCGCCATCGACGAAGTATTCCTCGGCTGCGCCAACCAGGCCGGTGAAGACAACCGCAACGTGGCGCGCATGGCGCTGCTGCTGGCCGGTCTGCCGGAGAGCGTGCCGGGCGTCACCCTCAATCGCCTCTGCGCGTCGGGGATGGATGCCATCGGTACAGCGTTCCGCGCCATCGCCAGCGGCGAAATGGAGCTGGCGATTGCCGGCGGCGTCGAGTCGATGTCCCGCGCACCGTTCGTGATGGGCAAGGCTGATGCGGCGTTCTCGCGCAACATGAAGCTGGAAGACACCACCATCGGCTGGCGTTTCATCAACCCGTTGATGAAGGCGCAGTACGGCGTCGATGCGATGCCGCAGACCGCCGACAATGTTGCCGACGATTACGAAATTTCCCGCGAGGATCAGGACGCTTTCGCCCTGCGCAGTCAGCAACGTACTGCCGCTGCCCAGGCTGCCGGCTACTTCGCCGAGGAAATCGTCGAAGTGCGGATCGCCCACAAGAAGGGTGAAACCGTGGTCAGCCAGGACGAACACCCTCGCGCCGACACCACGCTTGAAGCCCTGACTAAACTGAAACCGGTCAACGGCCCGGACAAGACCGTCACCGCCGGCAACGCTTCGGGCGTCAACGACGGTGCTGCCGCGCTGATTCTGGCCTCGGCCGAAGCAGTGAAAAAACACGGTCTGACCGCCCGCGCCAAAGTGCTCGGGATGGCCAGCGCCGGGGTCGCGCCACGGGTGATGGGCATCGGCCCGGTGCCAGCGGTGCGCAAACTCACCGAACGCCTCGGCGTGGCGGTCAGCGATTTCGATGTGATCGAGCTCAACGAAGCGTTTGCCAGCCAGGGTCTGGCGGTGCTGCGCGAACTGGGGCTGGCGGACGATGCGGCCCAGGTCAACCCGAACGGCGGCGCGATTGCCCTCGGTCACCCGTTGGGCATGAGCGGCGCGCGTCTGGTGCTGACCGCGCTGCATCAGCTGGAAAAGACCGGTGGCAAGAAAGGTCTGGCGACCATGTGCGTCGGTGTCGGCCAGGGTCTGGCCCTGGCCATCGAACGCGTCTGACGCATGCCGTGACGAAAAAGAACAGAGGAAAGCGAAATGACTGACAAGCCTGGTTACCGCCGCCCGCAGGAAGGCACCCAGCCGCCGTACCTGCACCCGACCTATCAATCCACCAATCTGCGCTCGCCGTCAAAGCCGTTGGTGTTTCTGCCGCATTCGCTGTCGGAAATCACCGGCCCGACCATCGGTGCTGAGCGTGTGGCCGATACCGACAACGATCTGACCGCCCAGCATCAGGGTGAACCGCTCGGCGAGCGGATCATCATTCACGGGCGTGTGCTCGACGAAGACGGCCTGCCGGTGCCGGGGATTCTGGTGGAGATCTGGCAGGCCAACGCCGCCGGTCGCTACAACCATGCCCGTGACCTGCACGACGCACCGCTGGACCCGAATTTCACCGGCACCGGCCGCACCGTGACCGACGCCGACGGCTGGTATCAGTTCCAGACCATCAAGCCCGGCGCGTATCCGTGGGGCAACCACCACAACGCCTGGCGTCCGGCGCACGTGCATTTTTCGTTGTTCGGACCGAGCATCCTGACGCGCCTGGTCACGCAAATGTATTTCCCGGGCGACCCGCTGCTGGCCTACGACCCGATCTATAACTGCGTGCCGGACACCTCGGCCAAGGAACGCCTGATCGCCGCTTTCGATCTGGAAAAAACCATTCCGTCCTACGCCCTCGCTTATCGCTGGGACATCGTGCTGCGCGGCCGCGAAGCCACGCCGATGGAGAAATGAGATGACCCTGACTGCGACCACGTCCCACACCGTCGGGCCGTATTACCACATCGGCCTGACCTGGCTGAACCGTGAAAACCTCGCCAACGAACTGACCCTCGGCCAGCGCGTGGCGATCACCGGGCAAGTGGTGGACGGCAATGGCGATGTCGTCAACGACGCCATGCTCGAAGTCTGGCAGGCCAACGCCGCCGGCAAATATGACCACCCGGAAGACGAGCAGGCCAAGCCGCTCGATCCGAATTTCGAAGGCTTCGGCCGGGTGCCGGTGGACGCCGAAGGGCGCTTCCGTTTCACCACCATCAAGCCGGGCACGGTCGAAGGCCTGAAGGGCTCGACCCAGGCGCCGCATCTGGTGGTGCTGGTGTTCGCGCGCGGTCTGGTGAAGCACTTGCTGACGCGGATCTACTTCGAAGGCGATCCGGCGAACGTCAATGATCCGCTGCTCGAATGCGTACCGGCCGAGCGCCGCGATACGTTGCTGGCGAAGCCGGATGCGGCGGGGGTTTATCAGTGGAATGTGATTCTGCAGGGCACTGATGCGGAGACCGTGTTCTTCGATTATTGAACCGGATACTGATCGTTCCCACGCGGAGCGTGGGAACGATCAGAGATCGGGTCTGGTTGGTGATCCAATGTGGAACGGGACTGTTGCGAAGTGTGTCTAGACTCTCACTGTCCCTATCGAGTGAAAAAACAATGACAACCACCACCTCCCATTACACCGGTGAAGAGCGCAGCAAGCGCATCTTTGCCATTGTCGGCGCGTCGTCCGGCAACCTCGTCGAGTGGTTCGACTTCTACGTCTACGCCTTCTGCGCGATCTATTTCGCCCCGGCGTTTTTCCCCTCCGACAACCCCACGGTGCAGCTGGTCAACACGGCAGGCGTGTTCGCCGCCGGGTTCCTGATGCGACCGATCGGCGGCTGGATTTTCGGCCGGGTCGCGGACAAGCACGGGCGCAAGAACTCGATGCTGATCTCGATCCTGATGATGTGCTTCGGCTCGTTGCTGATCGCCTGTCTGCCGACCTACAAGGACATCGGCGTCTGGGCGCCGCTGCTGCTGTTGTTCGCGCGCTTGCTGCAAGGCCTGTCGGTGGGCGGTGAGTACGGCACCACCGCGACCTACATGAGCGAAGTCGCGCTCAAGGGCCAGCGCGGGTTCTTCGCCTCGTTCCAGTACGTGACCCTGATCGGCGGGCAACTGCTGGCGGTGCTGCTGGTGGTGATCCTGCAACAGTTCCTCACCGAAGAAGAATTGCGTGCCTACGGCTGGCGGATTCCGTTCGTGGTCGGCGCGGCCGCTGCGCTGATTTCGCTGTTCCTGCGCCGCTCGCTGAAAGAAACCACCAGCAAGGAAATGCGCGAGAACAAGGACGCCGGCAGCATCCGCGCCCTGTTCCGCGATCACAAGGCTGCGTTCATCACCGTGCTCGGCTACACCGCCGGCGGCTCGCTGATTTTCTACACCTTCACAACGTATATGCAGAAGTACCTGGTGAACACCGCCGGCATGCACGCCAAGACCGCCAGCTACATCATGACCGGCGCGCTGTTCCTGTACATGTGCATGCAGCCGCTGTTCGGCATGCTCGCCGACAAGATCGGCCGGCGTAACTCGATGCTCTGGTTCGGTGGCCTCGGCACGCTGTTCACGGTGCCGATCCTGCTCAGCCTGAAAAGTGTCGGCAGCCCGTTCCTGGCCTTTGTGCTGATTACCGTGGCGCTGGCGATCGTCAGTTTCTACACCTCGATCAGCGGTCTGGTGAAAGCCGAGATGTTCCCGCCGGAAGTCCGCGCCCTCGGCGTTGGTCTGGCGTATGCGGTGGCCAACGCGATCTTCGGCGGTTCGGCAGAATACGTCGCCCTGAGCCTCAAGGCCGGCGGCATGGAAAACGCGTTCTACTGGTATGTCACCATCATGATGGCCGTGGCGTTCCTGTTCAGCCTGCGCCTGCCCAAAGAAGCGAAGTATTTGCACCACGATCTTTAAACCATGCGCGCGGGCCACAACGGCCCGCGCCGGCAAGGACTGTTTATGACTCAGCGACCGGGCAATCAATTGTTCGATGCCTACTTTACTGCCCGCGATATGCGCGACGTGTTCTGCGATCAGGGCCGGGTGCAGGCGATGCTCGACTTCGAAGCGGCGCTGGCCCGGGCCGAAGCGCGGGTCGGGTTGATTCCGGCGGGTGCTGTCGCGCCGATTGAAAATGCCTGCCGCGCCGGGCTGTTTGATTTCGCGGCATTGGGCGAGGCGATTGCCACGGCCGGCAATTCGGCGATTCCGCTGGTCAAGGCGTTGGGCAAACAGATTGCCGCGACCGATGCCGAAGCCGAGCGCTACGTGCATCTGGGCGCCACCAGTCAGGACGTGATGGATTCCGGGCTGGTGCTGCAATTGCGCCAGGCGCTGGAGTTGATTGAAGAGGAGCTGGCGCAACTCGCCGATTCCCTCGCCATTCAGGCGCAGCGCCACGCTGCGACGCCGCTGGCCGGACGTACCTGGCTGCAACATGCGACGCCTGTGACGCTCGGCATGAAGATCGCCGGTTGGCTCGGTGCGATCACGCGCAGCCGTCAGCGTCTGCGCGAGCTCAAACCGCGACTGCTGGTGCTGCAATTCGGCGGCGCGTCCGGCACCCTCGCGGCGCTCGGCGAACAGGCGTTGCCGATCGCCCAGGCGCTGGCCGAAGAACTGCACCTGACCCTGCCGGAACAACCCTGGCACACCCAGCGTGATCGCATCGTCGAGTTCGGCGCGGTGCTCGGTCTGATCGCCGGCAGCCTCGGCAAGTTCGGCCGCGACATCAGCCTGTTGATGCAGACCGAAGCGGCGGAAGTGTTCGAGCCGTCGGCGCCGGGCAAGGGCGGTTCTTCGACCATGCCGCATAAGCGCAATCCGGTGGGCGCGGCGGTGCTGATCGGCGCCGCCACCCGCTTGCCGGGGTTGGTCTCGACGCTGTTCAGCGCCATGCCCCAGGAACACGAACGCAGCCTCGGTTTGTGGCACGCCGAATGGGAAACCCTGCCGGAAATCTGCTGCCTGGTGTCGGGCGCGCTGCAACAGGCACGGCTGCTGGCCGACGGTCTGGAGGTCGATGCCGCGCGCATGGCCCGCAACCTGGAACTGACCCAAGGCCTGGTGCTGGCCGAGGCGGTAAGCATCGTGCTCGCACAACGGGTCGGCCGCGACACCGCGCATCATCTGCTCGAACAATGCTGCAAACGAGCAGTGGCCGAACAGCGCCATCTGCGTGCGGTACTCGGTGACGAACCGCAGGTGACCGCCGAACTGAGCGCAACCGAACTGGATCATCTGCTCGATCCCGCCCATTACCTCGGTCAGGCGCAGGTCTGGGTCGAGCGTGCGGTGGCCGAACACAACGCATTGTCTGACTGAAAGGAGAGGGCTGTGGCTTTCGTTCAACTCGCCGATGGCGAACTGCATTACTCATTGGAAGGCCCGGCCGATGCGCCGGTGCTGGTGCTGTCCAACTCGCTGGGCACCGACCTGCACATGTGGGACGTGCAGATGCCGGCCTTCACCGAACATTTTCGCGTGCTGCGTTTTGATACGCGCGGGCACGGCCAGTCGCTGGTGACGCCGGGCCCTTACAGCATCGAGCAACTGGGCCGAGACGTGCTGGCGCTGCTGGATGCGCTGCATATCGAACGCGCACATTTCTGCGGTCTGTCGATGGGCGGCCTGATCGGCCAGTGGCTGGGGATCAATGCCGGCCAGCGTCTGAACAAACTGATCGTCTGCAACACCGCGGCAAAAATTGGCGATCCGTCGGTGTGGAACCCGCGCATCGAAACCGTGCTGCGCGACGGCCCGGGGGCGATGGTTGCGTTGCGTGATGCATCGATTGCCCGCTGGTTTACCCCGGACTTTTCGGCCTCCAACCCGGCCGCAGCCAAGCAGATCACCGACATGCTGGCCGCGACCAATCCTGAAGGTTACGCCGCCAACTGCGCGGCGGTGCGCGATGCGGATTTCCGTGAGCAGTTGTCGTCGATCACGGTGCCGTTGCTGGTGATCGCCGGTACCGAAGATGCGGTGACGCCACCGTCCGGCGGGCACTTCATCCAGGAGCATGTGCGCGGCGCCGAGTACGCCGAGTTTTATGCGGCGCACCTTTCCAACGTTCAGGCCGGCGACGCGTTCAGCGACCGCGTGCTGACCTTTTTGCTGGCCGATTGAGGGGATTTCCGTGGACGAGAAACAACGTTACGACGACGGCATGCAAGTGCGCCGCGCGGTGCTCGGCGACGCTCACGTCGATCGCAGCCTGACCACGCTGACCGAGTTCAATTCGGAATTCCAGGAGATGATCACCCGTCACGCCTGGGGCGATATCTGGACCCGCCCGGGCCTGCCACGCCACACCCGCAGCCTGATCACCATCGCCATGCTGATCGGCATGAACCGCGAGGGTGAACTCAAGTTGCACCTGCGGGCGGCGGCCAACAATGGCGTGAGCCGTGGCGAGATCAA
The DNA here is from genome assembly GCF_021601625.1 of Pseudomonas paraglycinae. Classification (GTDB taxonomy): domain Bacteria; phylum Pseudomonadota; class Gammaproteobacteria; order Pseudomonadales; family Pseudomonadaceae; genus Aquipseudomonas; species Aquipseudomonas paraglycinae. The sequence continues at coordinate 475,904 of NZ_BQHR01000002.1, forward strand.
GGAAGTGATCATGCAGAGCGCGATCTACTGCGGGATTCCGGCAGCGAATGCGACGTTCCATCTGGCCGAATCGGTGTGGGATGAGCTGGGTACCGAATCCCGCGAGTAATCGTTGAATTCGAAGGATCGCAGCCAGTTGAAGGCTGCGATCCTTTGAACTTCACGCCTTGGCAACAATGAAAATCCGCTTGAACGCAAACAACGTATGGCCATTTTCCTCCTGCGGATAATGCGCATGCACCCGCCTCAGGTAGTGATAGATAAAGCGCGCCTGTTCCTCTGACGTCAGTCCCTGCATCACCGGCCGCAGCGCCGAGACCTTTACCCAGTCATAAACCGGCGACTTGCCGTCGACCACCTGCAACTGCTCGGTTTCCCAGATATCCAGCGACTGCGTCAGCGGCGCGAGCAAACGGTAGTAATCCTCCAGCGGCAGCAACGGCCGCGCCGCCATGCGTTGACGCAATTGCGCAGTGCCGATGGGGCGACCGCAGGGTCCGGCGTCGTCGAGGGTGTCGAGCATCAGCCGATACCACAGCGCATCGCGCCAGTCCGGCATATGCGCGGCCAGACAACCGCCGGGATTGAGGTGGCGAAGCAATCCCGGCAACAGCGTTCTATGGTCATCGATGAAATGCAGCACGGCCGCGGCGAACAACAGGTCGGCCGGCTTGCGGGGTTTCCAGTGTTGCAGCTCGGCGTGTTGCCAGCGCGCCTTGATCGGCAGGCAACGGGCGACCTCAAGCATGTCTTTCGAACTGTCGATGCCTTTGATATCTGCCTGCGGCCAGCGATCGGCCAGAACCTTGGTGGCAATCCCGGTGCCGCAACCGAGGTCATAAATGCGCTGAGGATTGTGCAGGTCGACACGGCCGAGCAATTCATCGACCGGTTGTTGCCTGAGACGGGAAAACTGCTGGTACGCCCGGGCGTCCCAGTCTTTGTCGACGGGAGCCGGTTTGAGTCGGGTGATCATGAGGTCGTCCTCCGGTGATCAGCAGGGTCTTCCGATGACAACCTGGCCAAGTCTTGGGGACCTACATCAACAGATAACGGAAGCGAAGAGGGTGGAGCACCTGAGTCCTTCAGGTTTTTCCACTTTAAATGATGGCTGGCGTAACGCCAGCCATTCGGACAGGCGGCTTAGAGCAAACTGATCGGATAGCTGACGATCAGGCGGTTCTCGTCGAACTCGTTGTTGCTGAAGTCGCGGCGCATGGTCGAGTTGCGCCATCTGACGTTCAGGTTCTTCAGCGCACCGCTCTGCACGGTGTAGCCCAGTTCCGATTCGCGGCCCCATTCCTTGCCGTCGGTGATGGTGCCTGTGTGCACGTTGTCGCCACTGATGTAGCGGTTCATCAGGGTCAGGCCGGGGATGCCCAGGGCAACGAAGTTGTAGTCGTGACGCACCTGCCAGGAGCGTTCCTGCGCGTTGTCGTAACTGGCGTTGTAGCTGTCGTTGGCCAGGGTGCCGCCGCTGGTGCCGTTGACGCGCATCCAGGCGCTGTCGCCGGTGAGTTTTTGCAGGCCGACGTAGAAGGTGTGGCCACCGTATTTTGCCGAGAACAGGCCTGACCAGGTCTTGTTGTCGAGGTCGCCGGCGCGGGCACTGCCGTCGTCCTTGCCGTAGAAGAAGCCGAGGTTGGCGCCGAGGGTCCAGTCGCCGATTGGCTGGCTGTGGATCAGGTTGACGTATTGCTGGCTGTAGATGTCCTTGAGCTCGGCGTTCCACAGACCGATCTGGGTACGCTTGTCGTTGAATACGTATTCGCCGCCCTGGAAGTTGAAGCGGTCGGAGGTGAAGGCGGCTTTGCCGGTCATCGACATGTCGCTCATGCTGCTGTCGTCGCGCGGGCTGTTGGCGCGGAACTGGCCGCCGTAGAGGGTCAGGCCGTCGATTTCCTTCGAGGTGATCTGGCCGCCGCGAAAGGTCTGCGGCAGCGAGCGGCCGTCGTCCGAACGCAGGATCGGCAGCACCGGCATCCATTCGCCGACCTTCACTTCTGTTTGCGACAGCTTCGCCTTGAACGCGACGTTGGTGCGGCCGAAGTTGTCCGCCGGGCGACCGTCATGATCCAGTGGCAGCAGTTGCGTGCCGCCGGTGCCTTTGCCGCCATCGAGCTTCACCGAGTACAACCCCAGCACATCCAGGCCGAACCCGACGGTGCCATGGGTGAAACCGGACTTGGCGTCGAGGATGAAGTTCTGCGTCCACTCTTCAGCCTTGCCCTGGGCCTTGGTCGGGTTGGTGAAGTTGCGGTTGATGTAGAAGTTGCGCAGGTTCAGGTTGACCTTGGCCCCTTCGATAAAACCGGCTTCTTCAGCCGCAGCGGGCAGCGCGATGCCGGCCAGGGCGAGGGCGATCAGGCCGGGAAGTGCGTAGGGCGCAGGGGAGGTTGTCATGGGCTCGGGTCTCTCTTGTTTTTTTGGGGCAAACGGGGGCGCTGCGGCCGTTTTTCAAGGCGCAGACATTCGATGGATTCAGAGGCGAAGCGGCGGCGATCAGCCGGGAGGAGCAGGGCGCGGGAGCATGGTGTCGAACCTGTTGTTATTGGTTTTGTGGCTCGAATGGTGCGGGGCGCGGGCGAGGCGATTCAATCGGCGAAAGTGAAATTTGGGCGATTATCGAACGCAAGATTTGCGGGCAACAAAAAGCCCGCCAATCGGCGGGCTTTTTGTGTTCAGCGGATGATCAGAACAGCTTCATCTTCGGTGCTTCTTCTTTGAGCGGCTCGTTCTGCGCGGTCTGCGCATTCCAGCCACCGCCCAGGGCCTTGTACAGGTTGACCGCACTGGTCAGCTGCGCGAGGCGGTCGGTGATCAGCGATTGTTGCGCGCTGAACAGCTGACGCTGGGCATCAAGGAAGGTCAGGTTGCTGTCGACGCCAATGCGATAGCGACGCTCGGCCAGGCGGTAGTAATCCTGGTTGGCGGCGACGAAATCACGCTGGGCCTGCAACTGCTCGGTGTAGGTCTGGCGCGCTGCCAGGCCGTCGGCGACTTCCTGGAAGGCCGTTTGAATGGACTTCTCGTAGTTCGCCACGCCAATGTCCTTCTGGATCTTGGCGTAGTCGAGGCTGGCGCGCAGGCTGCCGGCGTTGAAGATCGGCAGGTTGATTTGCGGCTGGAACAGCCACGTGCCCGAACCGCCCTTGAACAGGCCGGACAGGTCCGGGCTCAGGCTGCCCGCGTTGGCGGTCAAGCTGATGCTCGGGAAGAACGCTGCACGGGCCGCGCCGATGTTGGCGTTGGCCGCCTTCAGGTTGTACTCGGCCTGAAGGATGTCCGGACGACGTTGCAGCAGATCCGACGGCAGGCCGGCCGGCACGTCGGCCAGCAGGTCATCCGACAGCGGTTTGGCCGCTTGCAGGTTGGCCGGTACGCCGGTGCCGAGCAGCAGGGTCAGGCTGTTTTCGTCCTGGGCGACCTGGCGGGTGTAACGCGCCAGTTGTGCCCGGGCGTTCTCAACCGAAGTACGCGACTGCGCCAGGTCCAGCGCCGAAGCCACACCGACTTCGTTGCTGCGGCTGGTCAGCTTGTAGCTTTCCTCGAAGGCACCGAGGGTGTCCTGAGTCAGCTTCAGCAGTTCCTTGTCGGCCTGCCAGGTCAGGTAGGCGTTGGCCACGCTGGCCACCAGGCTGATCTGGGTGCTGCGGCGCGCTTCTTCGGTGGCGAAGTATTGCTGCAGCGCTTGTTCGCTCAGGCTGCGAACCCGACCGAACAGGTCTAGTTCGTAGGCGCTGATGCCGACGGTGGCGGAGTAGGAGCTGGTGATGCTCGACTCACCGGTCTGCGACGCACGGGCCGGAACCCGCTGACGGCTTCCGCTGGCATTGGCCGACACGGCCGGGAACAGGTCGGCGCGCTGGATGCGGTATTGAGCCGCATAGGCGTCGATGTTCAGCGCCGCGACACGCAGGTCGCGGTTGTTTTCCAGGGCGACCTGGATCAGCTGTTGCAGGGCCGGGTCATGGAAAAACTGCTTCCAGCCCTGTTCGGCAGCGGCCTGCGCCGGTGCCTGGGCCGGCGAGTACGCCGGACCCTGCGGGTATTGGCCCGCCACCGGTGCTTCAGGCTGCTGATAATCCGGTATCAGCGAGCAACCGCTCAGCACGAAGGCGGCGACTGCGATGGAGAGTAGCGACTTGCTCATTGGCCAGCCTCTTTAGGAGTTTCTATGGTGTCATCCTTGCCGGCGTTTTTGCGCTGACCCATGGACGACACAGTGACGAAGAACAGTGGAACCCAGAAAATCGCCAGGATCGTTGCGGTGAGCATACCGCCAATCACGCCGGTACCGATCGCGTGTTGACTGCCCGAGCCTGCGCCGGTGGAGATAGCCAACGGTACAACACCGAGGACGAAGGCCAGCGACGTCATGATGATCGGTCGCAGACGCATGCGGCAGGCTTCGATGGCCGCATCGCGCAGACTGCGTCCCTGCTCGTGCAATTCCTTGGCGAACTCGACGATCAGAATGGCGTTTTTAGCCGCCAGACCAATGGTCGTCAACAGACCCACCTGGAAGTACACGTCGTTCGACAGACCGCGCAGGCTGGTGGCCATCAACGCACCGATGATCCCCAGCGGTACCACGAGCATGACCGCGATCGGAATCGACCAGCTTTCATACAGCGCCGCCAGACACAGGAACACCATCAGCAGCGACAGGGCGTACAGCGCCGGAGCCTGCGAGCCGGACAGGCGTTCTTCGTACGACAGACCGGTCCACGAGATACCCACGCCGGCCGGCAGTTTCTTGGCAATCGCCTCGACTTCGGCCATCGCTTCACCGGTGGAGTAACCCGGCGCCGGGGCACCAAGGATCTCGACCGCTTCAACGCCGTTGTAACGCGCCAGCTTCGGCGAACCGTAGATCCACTCGCCCTTGGCGAATGCGGAGAATGGAACCATGGTGCCGGAGGCGTTGCGCACGTACCACTTCTTCAGGTCTTCCGGGCTCATGCGCGAGTCTGGCCGGCCCTGCACGTACACCTTCTTCACCCGACCACGGTCGATGAAGTCGTTGACGTAGCTACTGCCCAATGCAATCGACAGGGTGTTGTTGATGTCGGAGATCGTAATGCCCAGGGCACTGGCCTTCTCGTCGTCGATTTCCAGCTGGAATTGCGGCTCGTCGTTCAGACCGTTCGGACGGACCTGGGTGAGCACCTTGCTCTGCGCGGCCATGCCGAGGAACTGGTTGCGTGCAGCCATCAACTTCTCGTGACCGATACCGGCGCGGTCCTGCAGGAACACGTCGAAACCGGTGGCGTTACCCAGCTCCAGTACTGCTGGCGGGGCGAAGGCGAACACCATCGCATCGCGGAAGCTGAAGAAGTGCTGCTGGGCGCGGGCGGCGAGTTTGAACACGCTGTTGTCGGCGTTACGTTCGTCCCACGGCTTGAGCATGATGAACGCCATGCCCGAGCTCTGGCCACGGCCGGCGAAGTTGAAGCCGGTCACGGTGAACACCGAGGCTACGGCGTCGCCTTCACCGCCATCCTTGGTCGGACGCAGCAGGAATTCACGCATTTCATCCACCACCACCTGAGTGCGCTGGGCACTGGAACCGGCTGGCGTCTGCACCTGGGCGAACAGAACGCCCTGGTCTTCTTCCGGCAGGAACGCGGTCGGAATGCGGGTGAACAGCCAGATCATGCCGACCACGATCAGCAGGTAGGCCAGCAGGTACGGTGCCTTGCGCGACAGCATGTTGCCGACACCGCGCTCGTAGCTGTTGACGCCTCGGTCGAAATTGCGGTTGAACCAGCCGAAGAAACCTTTTTTCGGCGTGCCGTGCTCACCGTGCGGAATCGCCTTGAGCATGGTGGCGCACAGCGCCGGGGTGAAGATCAGCGCGACCAGTACCGACAACGCCATGGCCGACACGATGGTGATCGAGAACTGCTTGTAGATCACACCGGTGGAGCCGCTGAAGAACGCCATCGGCAGCAATACCGCCGACAGTACCAGGGCGATACCGACCAGGGCGCCCTGGATCTGGCCCATGGATTTCTTGGTCGCTTCCTTCGGTGACAAGCCTTCTTCGCTCATCACCCGTTCGACGTTTTCCACCACGACGATGGCGTCGTCCACCAGCAAGCCGATGGCCAATACCATACCGAACATGGTCAGGGTGTTGATGCTGAAACCGGCCGCCGCGAGGATGCCGAACGTACCGAGCAATACCACCGGCACGGTCATCGTGGTGATAACCGTGGCGCGGAAGTTCTGCAGGAACAGGAACATCACCAGGAACACCAGCGCAATCGCTTCGACCAGGGTGTGAACCACGCCTTTGATCGACTCGGTCACCACCGGGGTGGTGTCGTACGGGAACACCACTTCCATGCCTTGCGGGAAGAACGGCTTGAGGTCGTCAATCGTCTTGCGCAGTGCTTTTGCAGTGTCGAGGGCGTTGGCGCCGTTGGCCAGTTTCACCGCCAGACCGGAAGCCGGGCTGCCGTTGAACTGGGCGCTGATCGCATAGTTCTCGCCACCCAGGCCGACGTCGGCGACGTCTTTCAAGCGAACCTGCGAGCCGTCCTTGTTGACCTTGAGCAGAATCTCTTTGAACTGCTCGGCGGTCTGCAGACGGGTCTTGCCGATGATCGTGGCGTTCAGTTGCTGGCCCTGCACGGCAGGCAAGCCGCCGAGCTGACCGGACGACACCTGGACGTTCTGCGCCGCAATCGCGGTTTTCACGTCGACCGGGGTCAGGTTGAAGTTGTTCAACTTGGCCGGGTCGAGCCAGATGCGCATCGCGTACTGGGCACCGAAGACCTGGAAGTCACCGACACCGGCGGTCCGCGAGATCGGGTCCTGCATGTTCGACACGATGTAGTTGGACAGGTCGTCCTTGGTCATGCTGCCGTCACGCGACACCACGCCGATCACCAGCAGGAAGTTCTTCACTGCCTTGGTCACGCGGATACCCTGTTGCTGCACTTCCTGCGGCAGCAGCGGGGTGGCCAGGTTCAGCTTGTTCTGGACCTGGACCTGCGCGGTGTCGGAGTTGGTGCCCTGCTCGAAGGTCGCGGTGATGGTCATGCTGCCGTCGGAGTTACTTTCCGAGGACACATAACGCAGGTTGTCGATACCGTTGAGTTGCTGCTCGATCACTTGGACCACGGTGTCCTGAACCGTCTGTGCCGAAGCACCCGGGTAGGTCACGGAGATCGCAATGGCCGGTGGCGCAATGCTCGGGTACTGGTTGATCGGCAGTTTCAGGATCGAAAGTGCCCCGACCAGCATGATCACCAGGGCAATTACCCAGGCGAAAATCGGACGGTCGATGAAAAATTTTGACATGGATTACTCCCCTTTGCCGCCGGCGGCTTTGTCAGCTGCCTGTGCGGGGGCCGGGTTCTTGTTGCCGACATTGGTCGCTTCGGTCGGTTTGACCTCAACACCCGGTTTGACGAATTGCAGCCCTTCGGTGATCAGGCGATCGCCAGCCTTCAGGCCGTCTTCGATCAGCCACTGGCTGCCGACAGTGCGGCTGGCCTTGAGCTGGCGCAGTTCGACTTTGTTGTCCGGGCCGACGACCAGCGCGGTCGGGGTGCCTTTGAGGTCGCGGGTCACGCCTTGCTGCGGTGCGAGGATCGCGGCGCTGTTCACGCCGGCCTGCAACTGTGCGTGGACGAACATGCCCGGCAGCAGGGTGTGATCCGGGTTCGGGAACACCGCGCGCAGGGTCACGGAACCGGTGGTCTGATCGACCGACACTTCGGAGAATTCCAGCTTACCGTCGAGCTTGTACTGGCTGCCGTCTTCGAGGGTCAGCTTGACCGCAGCGGCGTTGTCGCCAGCCTTTTGCAGGCGGCCACTTTCCAGTTCGCGGCGCAGTTCCAGCAATTCGACCGAGGACTGGGTGACGTCGACGTAGATCGGGTCCAGTTGCTGGATCACGGCCATCGCGTCGGTCTGGCCGCTGCTGACCAGCGCGCCTTCGGTCACCGAAGAGCGGCCGATACGACCGGAGATCGGTGCGTAGACCTTGGTGTAGCGCACGTTGATCTGTGCGGTCTGCAACGACGCTTCCGATTGCAGGCGGTTGGCCACGGCGGTGTCGTATTCCTGACGGCTGACGGCCTGCTCGTCGACCAGTTGTTTGTAGCGGTCGGAGATCGACTTGGTCGAACGCAGGTTGGCTTCGGCGCTTTTCAGGGTCGCTTCATAGACCGACGGATCGATCTGATACAGCTGCTGGCCGGCTTTGACATCGCCGCCTTCCTTGAACAGACGCTTGAGAATGATGCCGTTGACCTGCGGACGAACTTCGGCGATGCGGAACGCACTGGTGCGGCCCGGCAGTTCGGAAGTCAGGGTAAAGGCTTGTGGTTGCAGGGTGACGACGCCGACCTGAGGAGGTGGTGCGGCGGGAGCCGCCTCTTCCTTTTTACATCCGCTGAGCAGCGATGCCAGGGCGACGGCAGTGACCAGAGCGGTAACAGCTGGCTTGAATTGCATGAAGATCCTCGGGTCAGGCGCGCGAAAAGCGCACAAGAAGTGTGGAAGGGTAAAAAAGGGTTACCGGGTGGATAAGTAGCTTGCTAAGGAATATACTTACGTTCATGGTTGTTTGTAAACACCTTGGCGTCGTATCCACCCTGTTACAAAAGTCGTCGCAAGGTCTGAAATTGTAGGCCGGGGAGCCGATCCGCGAGAGATCAACCCTTTTTTATTCAGCGGATATCCAGCCATCCCTGAAACATCCTGTTTGAGGTTTTACTGCCATGGTTCGTCGTACCAAAGAGGAAGCTCAGGAAACGCGCAGCCAGATTCTCGAAGCGGCCGAGAAGGCCTTCTATGAGCGGGGCGTGGCCCGCACGACCCTGTCGGACATCGCCACCCTGGCCGGGGTGACGCGCGGTGCCATCTACTGGCACTTCAGCAACAAGGCCGATTTGCTGCAAGCCATGCTCGATACCCTGCATGAGCCGCTGGACGAACTGGCCAAGGCCAGCGAAAGCGAAGACGAGCCCGATCCGCTGGGCTGCATGCGCAAATTGCTCATTCATTTGTTTCATCAAGTTGCGCTGGACCCGAAGACCCGGCGTATCAACGAAATTCTGTTTCATAAGTGCGAGTTCACCGATGAAATGTGCGATCTGCGCCAACAGCGCCGGACCGCCAGCCTCGATTGCAATGTGCGGATCGCGCTGACATTGAGTAATGCGGTCAATCGTGGGCAGTTGCCGGCAGACCTCGACACTGCCCGGGCAGCCATCAGCATTCACGCCTATATTGATGGCCTCCTTTATGGATGGCTATTGGCGCCAGACAGCTTCGAACTGTACGCCGAGGCCGAGCGCTGGGTCGATACCGGGCTGGACATGCTGCGCCTGAGCCCCAGCCTGCGCAAATGAAACAAAATTCGTTATTGGATCAGTTTGTGTCAATGACAGAGGAGGGTGAAGATCCCTGTTCACTCGCCCCGCTGCAACGGGATGCTTTTATATACCTCTGCGGCACGGGTTGATATGTAGCGAGCTACGTATTTTGTAGGGATTTTGTGTCGAGCCTGTGAACGAATGTGAGCGGCTCGCCCACCCGGCGACCAATAGAAAGCCCCCGACTCTCGCGAGTCGGGGGCTTTTGTGTTTCTGCGGTGCGGCTTACAGCGTCGGGTAGTCGAGGTAGCCGACCGCGCCTTTGCCGTAGAAGGTTTCCGGGTGCGGTTCGTTCAGCGGCGCATCCGCCTTCAAACGAGCCGGCAGGTCCGGGTTGGCAATGAACGGGATGCCGAATGCCACGGCGTCAGCCTTGCCCTCGGCCAGCCACGCGTTGGCGCTGTCCTTGGTGAAGCGTTCGTTGGCGATGTACGCGCCGCCGAAGGCTTCTTTCAGTTGTGGGCCGAGGCTGTCGGCACCTTCTTTCTCGCGGGAGCAGATGAAGGCGATGCCACGCTTGCCCAGCTCGCGGGCGACGTAGGTGAAGGTTTCGGCCAGGTTGTCGTCACCCATGTCGTGGGAGTCGGCGCGCGGTGCCAGGTGTACGCCGACACGGCCGGCGCCCCAGACTTCGATCGCGGCGTCGGTCACTTCCAGCAGCAGGCGGGCGCGGTTTTCCAGGGAGCCGCCGTAGATATCGGTGCGCTGGTTGGTGCTGCTTTGCAGGAACTGGTCGAGCAGGTAGCCGTTGGCGCCGTGGATTTCCACGCCGTCGAAACCGGCTGCCTTGGCGTTCTCTGCACCGACGCGGTAAGCGTCGACGATGTCGGCGATTTCAGCGGTTTCCAGTGCGCGCGGGGTTGGATAGTCGGCCAGCGGGCGAACCAGGCTGACATGGCCTTTTGGCTGGATGGCGCTCGGTGCAACCGGCGTTTCGCCGTTCAGGTACGACGGGTGGGAGATCCGGCCGACGTGCCACAGTTGCAGGACGATCTTGCCGCCGGCGGCGTGAACGGCTTTGGTCACGTTGGTCCAGCCGCGCACCTGATCGTTGGACCAGATGCCCGGGGTGTCCGGGTAGCCGACGCCCATCGGGGTCACCGAGGTGGCTTCGCTGAGGATCAGGCCGGCCGAGGCGCGCTGTACGTAGTACTCGGCCATCAGCGCGTTGGGTACGCGGCCTTCGTCGGCGCGGCAGCGGGTCAGCGGCGCCATGATGATGCGGTTGGACAGCTCAAGGTCGCCCAGTTTGATCGGATCGAAAATTGTTGCCATGAGATACAACCCTCGTGAGGTAAGTGAGTGAATCAGTTAGCGGTGGCCAGCTCGGGATTGCCGTTCTGGCGGAATGTGATCAGGGTTACCAGCAGTGCCAGGACCGCGAGTGCTGCGGCAGCAAGAGGCACGCTGGTCAGGCCGTAGCCGTGGGCGATGACGCTGCCGCCGACCCAGGCGCCGAGGGCGTTGCCGACGTTGAAGGCGCCGATGTTCAGGGTCGACACCAGGTTCGGTGCGGCCTGGCCGTAGGTCACGACGTTCACTTGCAGGGCCGGTACGGCGGCGAAGCACGCGGTGGCCCAGAGGAACAGGGTGATTTCGGTCGGGATCAGCGCGATGCTGGTCCAGGTCAGGACGGTGGAGGTCACGGCCATGGCGATGAACACGCCGATCAGCGTCGCGGCCAGGCCCTTGTCAGCCAGTTTGCCGCCGATGATGTTGCCGACGGTCAGGCCCAGGCCGATGAGCATCAGAGTCCAGGTCACGCCACGGGGCGAGACACCGGTGACATCACCCAACAGCGGAGCGACGTAAGTGAACAGGGTGAACACCGAGGCGGCGAACAGCGCGGTCATGCTCAGCGACAGCCAGATACCGGCGCCTTTGAGCGCGGCCAGTTCGGCGCGCATGTCGAGTTTTTCTTCGTCACGCTTGGCCGGCAGGAAGCGGATCAGGCCGATCAGCGCGATCACACCGATCACGGTCACTGCCCAGAAGGTCGAGCGCCAGCCGGCTTCCTGACCGAGCGCAGTGCCCAGCGGTACGCCCAGCACGTTGGCCAGGGTCAGGCCGGTGAACATCAGGGCCACGGCCGAGGCGCGTTTGTTCGGCGCCACCAGGTTAGCCGCGACCACCGAACCGATGCCGAAGAACGCACCGTGGCAGAGGGCTGTAACGACACGGGCGAACATCAGCACGTTGTAATCAGTGGCGATGGCGCAGAGCAGGTTGCCGATAATGAAGATGCCCATCAGCGTAACCAGTGCAGCCTTGCGCGGCAGTTTTGCAGTGGCCATTGCCATGAACGGTGCACCAATCGCCACGCCCAGGGCGTAGCCGGTCACCAGCCAGCCGGCGCCGGGGATCGACACACCGAGGTCGGCCGCCACATTGGGCAGCAGGCCCATGATGACGAACTCGGTGGTGCCGATGGCGAAGGCGCTCAAGGCGAGTATGAGTAGCGAGAGGGGCATCGTTTGATCCTTTTGGCTGGCTGACGTTAAGGGTCAGAGCTCTTTGCTGAGGGTGCTGAGGAACGCCTGGATCACGTCCTCGTTGCGTTTGAAAAAGTGCCACTGGCCGGCTTTCTGGCTGCTGATCAGCCCGGCCCGTTGCAGGGTGGCCAGGTGGGCGGAAACGGTCGATTGCGACAGGCCGCAGCGTTGATCGATCTGCCCGGCGCAGATGCCGTACTCGTGGTTGTGGATCTGTTCCGGAAACTGGGCTTTCGGGTCTTTCAGCCAGTTGAGGATGTCTCGCCGTACTGGGTGTGCCAGGGCTTTTATTATTTCGTCGAGGTCAATGTTCATGGCTGGGTGCTCGTGATGTGTGTAGCGCTATATCGCGATGAGGCGAACTTTATATCGGTACTTCGCGATACACCAATATGAATTTGATCTGACGACCGCATAAATCGGTATATCGGGTTATAACGATATGTGAGGTGTAAACAACCGCGGGCGCGGTGCTAAGCTGCGCCCATGAACTATCTCGCACATTTACACCTCGGTGGCCAGCGCCCCGGTCAACTGCTCGGCAGTCTGTATGGCGATTTCGTCAAAGGGCGGCTGCAAGGGCAGTTCGACCCGGAGATCGAGGCGGCGATTGCCCTGCATCGTCAGATCGACGTGTTCACTGATCGCCATCCATTGGTGGACGCGTCACTGGCGCGGTTTTCCACGACCCGTCGCCGTTACGCGGGCATCGTCCTCGACGTGTTTTTCGATCATTGCCTGGCCCGCGACTGGACGCAGTACGCCGACCGGCCGCTCGGTCAATTCACCACCGACGTCTACCGCGTGCTGTCCAGCGAGCGGCAATTGCCCGAGCGCCTGGCGAGGATCGCCCCGCACATGGTGGCCAATGACTGGTTGGGCTCGTATCAGGAGTTCGAAGTGCTGGAGCAGGTGTTGCGCGGCATCTCCCGACGCCTGACCCGGCCGGAAGAACTGGCGGGGGCGATGGATGAATTGCGGCGGTTGTATGAACCGTTGAGCGAAGACTTCCGCTTGTTCTACCCACAGCTGCAGGACTTTGCCGGCCGGCAGCTGTAGGCAGAAGTCGCCGATCAGGCCGCGATCAGATCGCGGGCATGTTGTGCTTCGACCGGTTTGAGCACATCGCCGAACAAGGCTTTCTGCACCGCCTGTTGTGCCTCGAATGCCAGTGCCGCGCGTTCCCGGCCCTGGCAGGCAATCGGCTTGAGCAGATGGATTTCGACATCGCCGCAGTCATTGCTGAACAGACGCATCAGGTGCGACAGCAGATCATCGTCACCAATGAACGGCGCCAGCGAATCGATCTTGCCCTCGCGCAGATAACGGATCGCCACCGGTTGCAGCTTCACCTCGGAATCGATTGCCGCCGACAGCAGGCGACCGTGAAAGGTACGCAGCGAACGGCCGTCCGTCGTGGTGCCTTCCGGGAACATCAGCAGCGGATGATCGGTTTGCAGGTGACGGGTCATCTGCTTGCGGATCAACTGGCTGTCGCCCGAACCGCGACGGATGAACAGGCTGCCGGCCTTCGCCGCCAGCCAACCGGCCACCGGCCAGGTGCGCACTTCGGCCTTGGACAGAAACGACAGCGGCGTGAGCATGCCGAGCAGCGGAATGTCGGTCCACGACACATGGTTGCTGACCCACAGCATCGGCTGTTTCGGCAGCTCACCATGCACGGTCACGCGAAAGGGCAGGGCATTGCTCAGACGCGCCATGAAAAACCGCGACCAGCGCTGCCGACGCTCCATCGAATGGGCCAGGCCCAAACGCTCGAACACCCCGAAGACACTGGCCATGCTCAGACCCAGCGTCACCACCAGCAGCACTCGCGCGATCCGCGCGTACACCCGCAGCCGGCTCATTACACAGCCGCCTTGAAGTGCTTGGCGTAGCGCGGGCAGAGTTCGTCGCGCTTGAGCAGGATGAACACGTCGGCGACCTGGAAATCTTCGTCCCAGCACGGCTCGCCGCAGATCTTCGCGCCCAGGCGCATGTAGGCCTTGAGCAGCGGCGGCATTTCGGCGATCACGTTCGAAGGAATGTCGAGGCTCGGCAGCGGATTCTTCGGCTCGGCGCGCAGGTGTTCGGTGCACAGATAGCGTTCGCGCAGGCGCTGCATGATCGCGTGGGCCTGCACGCCGCCGTCCTGCATCGGGATGCTCGCGCAACCCATCAGATAGCTGTAGCCCCCCTGATTCAGCACTTCGGCCAGTTCGCCCCAAAGCACGGCGATGGTGCCGCCGTTGCGGTAGGCCGGGTCGACGCAGGTGCGACCGATTTCCAGGATCGGACCTTGCAGGCCGGCGAGGCCGTGCAGGCTGAATTCTTCTTCGCTGTAGAACTTGCCCAGGCTGCTGGCGGCGGTGTGATCGAGCAAACGGGTGGTCGCCACCAGGCGGCCGGTGTTCAGGTCACGCACGCCGATGTGGCTGCAGTGAACATCATAGTCATCCATGTCCAGACCCAGCTCCGCGCCGTTCAGCTTGGCGTTGAACTCGCCGCTGAACACGTTGAAGCGCAAGGCCTGGGCTTGCTGCAGGGCCTCGGCGCCGATCAGGCGTTCGGCTTGCAGGCGGCGTTCATTGCCGGTGTCGCTGATGCGGGCGATCTGAGTCATGTGAATCTCCGTACGGGCCTTGAACCCGTCATGGGTTGCAGCCGATCGACTTTCTTTATGCAGCCGTGTTGTGCAAAGTCAGGCTATGTAGCCCCGGTGTCATCGCCATGAATGTTTGGTGATGCTTATATGACAGCCCACGAGGAGCCTCTGATGACCTGGTCGACCCTGCTTGAATGCCGCGAACGCCTGCCCGCCGTTGCCGATCTGGCGGAGGGCTTCGCCACGTTGCTGCATCAACTGGGCAGCGTCACGCCGTTCGAACTGGCGGTGGCGGGAGGGCGGCGGATGGCGACGCCGGGGCTGGCGTTTCTGGTGGGCTATCAGGCGGCGCTGCGCATGCTCTGGCCGAGCGCGCCGCCGAGCCTCGGTGCGATGTGCGCGACCGAGCAGCGCAGCCTGCGCCCGGCGGACATGCAGACCCGGCTCACGGATCTGCGCCTCACCGGGCAAAAGGATTTCGTCACCGCCGGCGATGCGGCGGACTGGCTGCTGATCGCCGCGCGCAGTGAGCAACCCGGCGAATCACCGCGCCTGAGTCTGGCGGTGGTGTACCCCGGCGAGCCCGGCGTGCGGGTGGAAAAGCTCCCGGCGCTGCCGTTGATGCCGGACATCAGCCATGGCCGGTTGCATCTCGACGATGCGTTGTGTGAGTTGCTCGCCGGGGATGGTTGGGATGCCTACGTCAAACCGTTCCGCACCCTTGAAGACGTTTACGTGTTGAGTGCAATGACCGCGTGGTTGTACGGCGTCGGTCAGGACAGCGGCTGGCCGCAGCCGCTGCAATTGCGTTTGCTGGCGCTGTTGGCCGGATGTTCGGAAGCCAGTCGCCAGCCGCCGAACAATCCGGCGGGGCATTTGTTGCTCGGCGGTTTGTTTGCGCAATTCGACGGGCTCAAACCTGAAGTCGATCAGGCACTGCGTGACGGCAATCCCGAGTGGGCGACGATGTGGCAGCGCGATCAATCGGTCATGCAATTGGCGGCTGGCGCGCGGGCCAAACGACTGGCCAAGGCGTTGGCGGCTAACCAAAACACTTCTGTCATGAACCCCGGCTAGTCTTGTCAGGTTCATCTCCAGAGCCCTCACCATGTTCAAAGGCCTGTCCCTGTTTCTGCTGCTGATCAGCTTCACGGTTCAGGCCGAACAATGGCCGGGCGAGCAGTGGCCGACCGGCCCGAAACTCACCAGCCCGGCCGTCGATGCATTGGAGGCCTACGCCTTCCCGACCCGCGATGACAGCACCCGAAAAGGCATCCGCACCGACGCCTTGCTGGTGATCCGTGACGGCCAGCTCATCTACGAACGCTACGCCGCCGCGACCACCGCCGACACCCCGCACCTGACCTGGTCGATCAGCAAAAGCCTGATGGCCACGGTGCTCGGCGTGGCGTACGGCGAAGGCCTGTTCAAGCTCGATGACCCGGCCGCGAAGTATTATCCGGCGCTGGAAAAACACCCGGCCATTACCCTCAAGGATCTGCTGCACTGGGCCTCGGGCATCGACTGGCAGGAAGACTACGAATACGCCCCGCTGAAATCCTCGGTGGTGGCGATGCTCTACACCCGTGGCCACCGCGACATGGCCGCCTTCACCGCCGATCACGACAGCTACGCGCCAGCGGGGCAGGCTTTCCGCTATTCCAGCGGCGACAGCAATCTGTTGGCGGCGGCGCTGAAAACCATCGTCGGTCCGCAGCGTTATCCCGACTATCCGTGGACAGCGCTTTTCGATCCTTTGGGCATCCGCCATGCCACATGGGAAACCGACGCGACGGGCACCTTCGTCGCCTCTTCATACGCCTATATGACGGCCCGGGATCTGGCGCGAATCGGCCTGCTGATGGAACGGGACGGACGCTGGAACGACCGGCAGTTGTTGCCCAAGGATTGGGTCGCCTTCAACCGCCAACCCTTCGCCGGCTACAAGGCCCATCAGGACGAAGCCGTACCCGGCGGCCAGTGGTGGCTCAATCGCCCGGCAGACGGCGCCGCCTCGCCATGGTCCGACGCACCACCCGACACCTTCGTCGCCCTCGGCCACTGGGGTCAGGCGTTGTACGTGATCCCGAGTAAGAAACTGGTGATCGTGCGCTACGCCAATGACCGCGATGGCAGCTATCGCCACAACGAATTGCTCAAGCGTGTGCTCGGGGCGGTGCGGCCATGAAACTGTTCAGACGCATCCTGCTGGTGCTGTTGGTCCTGCTGCTGGGTTGGGGCTGGCACGAGCGCGAAAACCTGTGGGCCTTCCCGGACATCATCAGCGCCTACACCGCCAAGGAATATTGTTCGTGCCGTTACGTCATGAACAACGACGCCGAATATTGCCGGGGCTACGTGAAGCAGTGGCTGCCCAGCGAACTGACCGATGACCGCACGCAAAAACTAGTCACCGCCAGCGGCCTGGGACGCAGCAACAGCGCCCAATGGCAGGGCGAACGCCAGGGCTGTCGCCTCAATCCATGATTCAGACCCGATTGGCAAACCACTGAAAAACTCTGTGGGAGCGGGCTTGCCCGCGATTGCGGTGTGTCAGGCGCCGAAAATGTCACTTGTGCCGGCGCTATCGCTGGCAAGCCAGCTCCCACAGGATGGGTAAAGCTTGCGGTTCCACCCTGTGGAACCACATTCGATTGTCCTCTCGCGTGTCTCGCGGTTATCTGGCGGTGAGCACGACCTGCCGTTCACGTGTCGTGAAACAACACCGAACAAAAAGACCGGGAACACCCGCGCGAGGAGAACCGTCATGCCCCGACATCAGCACATTCTGGCCTGGCTCAACGATGTGGCCAGCGACCTGCACGCCACCCGCCAGGACATTCACGCCCACCCTGAACTCGGTTTTGAAGAAAGCCGCACCTCGGCGCTGGTCGCCAGGTCGCTCGAAGAGTGGGGCTATGAAGTCCACACCGGTATTGGCAAGACCGGCGTGGTCGGCGTGCTGCGCAACGGCAGCAGCACACGCAGACTCGGGTTGCGGGCCGACATGGATGCGTTGCCGATCATCGAGAACACTGGCGTCGCCTACAGCAGCCGCCATCAAGGCTGCATGCACGCCTGCGGACATGACGGGCACACCGCGATGCTGCTCGGCGCGGCGCGTTATCTGGCCGCGACCCGCCAGTTCGACGGCACCCTGACGCTGATTTTTCAGCCCGCCGAAGAGGGGCAAGGCGGGGCCGAAGCGATGCTCGCCGATGGCCTGCTCGAACGTTTTCCGTGCGATGCGCTGTTCGGCATGCACAACATGCCGGGCCTGCCGGCGGGGCATCTGGGCTTTCGCGAAGGGCCGATGATGGCTTCGCAGGACTTGCTCACGGTGACCATCGAAGGCGTCGGCGGCCACGGCTCGATGCCGCATCTGGCGGTGGATCCGTTGGTCGCTGCGGCCAGTGTGGTGATGGCTTTGCAAACCGTGGTCGCGCGCAACATCGATGCCCAGCAGGCAGCGGTGGTAACGGTCGGCGCATTGCAGGCCGGCGAGGCGGCGAACGTGATTCCGCAACAGGCGATCCTGCGCCTGAGCTTGCGTGCGCTGAATGCCGAGGTTCGCGAACAGACCCTGAACCGCGTGCGCTCGATCATCGAAGCCCAGGCCGAAAGCTTCGGCTGCACCTCGACCATCGAACATCGCCCGGCCTACCCGGTACTGGTCAACCACGCCGCCGAAACCGAGTTCGCCCGTCAGGTCGGCGTCGAACTGGTCGGCGCCGACGCCGTCGATGGCAACACACCCAAACTGATGGGCAGCGAGGACTTCGCCTGGATGCTCCAGCGTTGCCCCGGCGCGTACCTGTTCATCGGCAACGGCGTGGCGCGGCCGATGGTGCATAACCCGGCCTACGATTTTAACGATGACATTCTGCTGACCGGCGCGGCGTATTGGGGCGCGCTCACCGAGAGCTGGCTCAAGCCGGCCTGATTTCTTCACTTTTTGCTGCCGCTGGAACGCAGGTGCGCACGTGCCTGCGTGGTCAACCAACAGCTTCTGGAGAATCCCCATGCAGACTTCGAACGCAGGCGTTTCGCGCACCCGGCAAGTGGTCGCCGCCGTCATCGGCAACGCCCTGGAATGGTACGACTTCATCGTTTATGGCTTTCTGGCGAGCATCATCGCCCGGCAATTTTTCCCGTCCGACGACGACTACGCTTCGCTGCTGATGGCGCTGGCGACTTTCGGCGTCGGCTTTTTCATGCGCCCGGTGGGCGGCATCCTGCTCGGCATTTATTCCGACCGCAAAGGTCGAAAAGCCGCGATGCAGATGATCATCCGCCTGATGACTGTGTCCATCGCCCTGATTGCGTTCGCGCCGAACTACGCCGCCATCGGCATGGGCGCGCCGTTGCTGATCGTAGTAGCGCGGATGCTTCAGGGCTTTGCCACGGGCGGCGAATACGCCAGCGCCACGGCGTTTCTGGTGGAGAGCGCGCCGGCCCATCGCAAGGGCTTGTACGGATCGTGGCAACTGGTCGGGCAATGCCTGGCGGTGTTCAGCGGCGCGGCGATGGTGGCGCTGGTCACGCACCTGTTTTCCCCCGAAGCGCTGGACAGCTGGGGCTGGCGGATTCCGTTTGTGCTCGGCCTGTTGATCGGCCCGGTGGGCCTGTGGATTCGCAAGCACATGGAAGAGCCGGAAGAGTTTCTCGAAGCGCGCAAGAAAGCCAAAGGCGCCGCTCCGGGCCTGTGGCAGGTGCTGCGCGAACATCGCCGCAGCCTGTTGGTGTCGATGGGCCTGGCATGCGGGGCGACGGTGTCGTTCTACGTGGTGCTGGTGAACATGCCGACCTTCGCCCACAAAAATCTCGGTCTGCCGCTGGATCAGGTGTTGCTGGTGCAGATGCTCGCGGTAGCGCTGATGACCGTGGTGATTCCGTTCTCCGGCGCCCTGTCGGATCGCCTCGGTCGGCGGCCGGTGCTGATGGCCTTCACCCTGGCGTTTTTCGTCATGGTCTATCCGCTTTACGTGTGGGTTGCGGCGGCGCCTTCGATCGAGCGTTTGCTGGTGATGCAACTGCTGCTGTGCGCGGCGATTGGCGGATTCTTCGGCCCGGCCCCGACCGCATTGGCTGAGCAGTTCCCGATTGAAGTGCGCTCCACCGGCGTGTCCGTGGCCTACAACGTGGCGGTGATGGTGTTCGGTGGTTTCGCGCCGCTGATCGTCACCTGGCTGAGTAAAGTTCTGAACACCCCGGTGGCGCCGTCGTTCTATGTCTTGTTCGCTTGCCTGCTGACCCTGCTCGGTACTTACTGTTTGCAGGAGGCTCCACGCGCGAAGAAATCCGTTGCGCTCAACCTGGGAGTGAAACCGTGAGTCCGTTAGCCATTGATCCGATTGTCGCCCTCGACGCCGATGCGCTGTCCCGGGCGATCCATGCCCGCAAGGTGTCGTGCCGCGAGGTGATGCAGGCCTACCTGACGCACATCGACCGCTTCAATCCGATGGTCAACGCGCTGGTGTCGATGCGCCCGCAGGACGTGCTGCTGAGCGAGGCCGATGAGTGTGACCGGCAACTGGATCGCGGCGAGTCCCGGGGCTGGATGCACGGCATGCCCCAGGCCATCAAAGACCTGGCGGCCACCGCCGGATTGCGCACGACCCTCGGCTCGCCGCTGTTCGCCGAGCAAGTGCCGCAGCACGACGCGATCAGCGTGGCGCGGGTGCGCGCCTGCGGCGCGATCATCATCGGCAAAAGCAACGTACCGGAATTCGGCCTCGGCTCGCAGACCTACAACAGCGTGTTCGGCACCACCACCAACGCCTACGATCCGGGCCTGATCGCCGGCGGCAGCAGCGGCGGGGCGGCCGTGGCGCTGGCCCTGCGTCTGCTGCCGGTGGCGGACGGCAGCGACATGATGGGCTCGCTGCGCAATCCGGCGGCGTTCAACAACGTGTTCGGCTTCCGCCCGTCCCAGGGCCGCGTGCCCCATGGGCCGATGCCGGAAGTGTTCGTCCAGCAACTGGCCACCGAAGGGCCGATGGGGCGCACGGTCACCGACGTCGCGCGGTTGCTCTCGACCCAGGCCGGCTACGATCCGCGCGTGCCGCTGTCGCTGGCTGATGAACCACGGGATTTCGGACTGGATCTGCAACAGGACTGCAGCGGTCTGCGCCTCGGCTGGCTCGGCGATTACAACGGCTATCTGCCGATGGACGACGGCGTGTTGAGCCTGTGTGAATCGGCGCTGGTGGATTTCAGTGCGCTGGGCTGTCAGGTCGAGGCCTGCCAGCCGGACTTTTCCATGGAGCGCCTGTGGCAGACCTGGCTCACGCACCGGCATTTTCTGGTGCAGGGCAGCCTCGGCGCGGCCTATGCCGACCCGCAAAAACGGGCGCTGCTCAAACCCGAAGCGCAATGGGAAATCGAGGGCGGTCTGCGTCTGACCGCTGTCGAGGTCTATCAGGCGTCGGTGGCACGCAGCGAGTGGTATCGCGCGTTGAGCGAGTTGTTCGAACGTTACGATTTCCTGCTGTTGCCCACCGCCCAGGTGTTCCCTTTTGATGCACAGCAGCCGTGGCCGCGAGTCGTCGGCGGGCAAACCATGGACGCCTATCACCGCTGGATGGAGGTGGTGATCGGCCCGACTCTGGCGGGGTTGCCGAGCATCAGCGTGCCGGTGGGTTTCAACCCGGCAGGGCTGCCGATGGGCCTGCAAATCATCGGCCCGGCCCAGGCGGATCGGGCGGTGCTACAACTGGCCTACGCCCATGAACAGCTGACCCGCTGGGTCGAACGGCGACCGCCGGCATGCCTGCAATCGGCCTGAGCGGCCCGCATCTTGCTGCACGAAGTGATCTTTCATCCGTATCCATGGAGGTCGAACACATGGGCAGCAAGGCAGACACCGGCAGCGTGCGCTCGGTCGAACGGGCGCTGGCCATCGTCGAGTTGCTCGGCGAGCATCAGGCGCTGGGGCTGGAGGAATTGCACTACCTGACGACTCTGCCCAAGGCCACGGTGTCGCGGATGCTCGCGACCTTGCAGGAGCAGGGCTGGATCTATCGCGGCCTCAGCGACCGTCGCTACCGGTTGTGCGCCAAACGGCTGTTCGGTGATCGTCAGCAACGTTTCAAGCGCCACCTGGTGGAAAGCGCCGCGCCGATGCTGCTGGAACTCAGCGAACGCACCGGGCTGGTGGCGGATCTGTCGTGCTTCGACGGCGAGCGGGTCGAAGTCATGGAAAGCGCGATCCCGCAAGTGCTGCGCAAACGCTATCCGAACAACTGTCAGATCGTCGGCCATCACGCCAGCCTGTTTCATTCGGCGATGGGCCGCGCGTGCCTTGGCGAACTCGACAGCCAGGACGTTAAGCGTCTGGCCGAACGCGAACAACTGGCGGATGACGGTGTGTTGCAGGCCACCGAACAAGCCTTGCATCAGGGCTTCGGCCAGCGCACCGAAGGCTATTGGGAATACCCGGTGCGCCTGCCGTTCCTGATTCGTGCGGTGGCGTTGCCGATCCGTGCCCAAGGGCGGCTGGTCGGCAGCATGGCGCTGCACTGGCCGATGGATCAGGCGCCGGTGGAGCGGGTGCTGAGCCTGCACCTCAACAGCCTCGCGTCGACCATCGGCGAGGTGCAGCAGGCACTGGCCTGAGTGTTTGCAGAGACTGACAGTTTGCAATAACGCCACGGCCAGTTAAGGTTCGTGCAGGTTTATCGGCCCCACGAGTCTTCAATGTTCAACCGTTCTCTGTGCAACGCCTTCGCCGGCCTGCTGCTGGGCGCCGCTGCGCTGCCGGCCCAGGCCAACTGGTATCTGGACGGCGAGTCGTCGCGGCTGTCGTTCGTCAGCACGAAAAACGCCAACGTGTCCGAAGTGCAGCGCTTTCTGGTGCTGCACGGCAAAGTCGATCCCGATGGCCGCGCCGTGGTCGAAGTCGAACTGGATTCGATCAACAGCGGCATCCCGCTGCGCGACGAGCGCATGCGCAAGGAGTTGTTCCAGATCGAGCAATTCCCCGAAGCGACCATCACTACGCAAATCGACCTGCGCCCGATCAACGATCTGGCCCCCGGCGCGCAGCTTGAATTGCGCCTGCCGCTGACCGTCAACCTGCACGGCAAACAGCACGAATACCCCGCCGAACTGCTCGCCACGCGTCTCGATGACCGACGCTTTCAAGTGGTGACGCTGGAGCCGCTGGTGATCAGCGCCGAGGATTTCGATCTGCTGCCGGGCCTGGAAAGCCTGCGCAACATGGCCGGCCTGTCGGCCATCAGTCTGTCGGTGCCGGTGGGTGCGGTGCTGATCTTCACGGCGCGCTGACATGCGCGGCGCGGTGTTTCCGTGGCGTGATGGCAACCGCTTCGAGCTGTTGATCGACGGCCCGCAATTCTTCCCGCGCATGCTCGGCGAGATTGCCCGCGCCCGCGAGCAGATCGAACTGGAGCTGTATCTGGTGGAGGCCGGTGCCTGTGCCGAAACCATCGTGCAGGCGTTGGTACTGGCGGCGGAGCGGGGCGTGCGGGTGCGCTGCCTGTTCGACGATTACGGCAGCCTCGCGTTCACCCTCACGTTGCGCCGGCGGCTGACCGGGGCCGGGGTCGAGCTGCGTTTTTACAACCGGCTGAACTGGCGGCGCTGGGTCGGCAATTTCTATCGCGATCATCGCAAGCTGTTGCTGGTCGACCAGCGTCTGGCGGTGGTCGGCGGCACCGGGGTCACCGATGAATTCTGGACGCCGGGCCACGACACCAGCGAATGGCACGAGGTCATGGTGGAAATCACCGGCCCGCTGGTGCTCGACTGGCAGTTGCTGTTCGACCGCCAATGGATCGCCAACCGCCATCGCCGGGCCTGGCGGCCCAACGCGCATTTCGGCCTGCCACGGCTGCCGCGCGTACCGGACACGGGGGAGGGCATGGGCCGTGTGGCCTACGCCGACGCCCGCCAGCATCGCGACATTCTGCAATCGTTGTTCCGTGCACTGAACAGCGGCCAGCAGCGCATCTGGCTGGCGACGCCGTACTTCCTGCCGACCTGGAAAATCCGCCGCTCCCTGCGCAAGGCCGCCGCCCGTGGCCTCGACGTGCGCCTGCTGCTGACCGGGCCGCGCACCGATCATCCGTCGGTGCGCTACGCGGGGCATCGCTACTACCCGCGCCTGCTCAAGGCCGGGGTGAAAATCTACGAGTACCAGCCGTGTTTCCTGCACCTGAAAATGGTGCTGGTGGACGATTGGGTCAGCATCGGCTCATGCAATTTCGATCACTGGAATCTGCGCTTCAACCTTGAGGCGAATCTGGAAGCGCTGGACCCGTCATTGACGGCAGCGGTGGCGGCGAGTTTCGAGAAGGACTTCGGCCTGAGTCAGCAGGTGAGTCTGGAGGAATGGCGGAAACGGCCACTGTGGCGGCGGGTGAAGCAGCGGATCTGGGGCTGGGTTGATCGGGTGGTGGTCAACTTGCTCGACAGACGCGGCTAAGCGCAATTGATCGTTCCCACGCTCTGCGTGGGAATGCCTCAATGGACGCTCTGCGTCCGCTTTGGGACGCGGAGCGTCCCGGGCTGCATTCCCACGCAGAGCGTGGGAACGATCAGATCCGAACGATCAGGGCGCCGGGTTTACAGCAGTTCAAAGCTCTGCTGCGTCACGTCCTGGGAATCCAGGCCGATCTGCACGTTGAACTTGCCAGGCTCGGCCGCGTACTTGAGCTGGGCGTTGTAGAACTTCAGGTCATCTTCGGTGATGGTGAAGTGCACGACCTTCTGCTCGCCGGCCTTGAGCATGATTTTCTGGAAGTTCTTCAGCTCCTTGACCGGACGGATCATCGATCCGGTGACGTCCTGAATGTACAGCTGCACCACGGTTTCGCCGTCGCGCTTGCCGGTGTTCTTGACCATGACACTGGCGTCGAGTTTGCCGGTGGCGTTCAGGGTGGTCGAGGACAGCGCCATGTCGCTCAGACTGAAGTCGGTGTAGCTCAGGCCGTAACCGAACGGGAACAGGGGACCGGTGGTGTCATCGAAATACTGCGAGGTGTAGTTGCCCGGTTTGCCCGGCGTGAACGGCCGGCCAATGCTCAGGTGGTTGTAGTAGGTCGGGATCTGGCCCACGGAGCGCGGGAAGGTCACCGGCAGTTTGCCCGACGGGTTGTAGTCGCCGAACAGTACGTCGGCGATGGCGTTGCCGCCCTCGGTGCCGCTGAACCAGGTTTCCAGAATCGCGTCAGCCTGTTCTTTCTCTTCGAGGATCGTCAGCGGACGGCCGTTCATCAGCACCAGCACCAACGGCTTGCCGGTGGCTTTCAGGGCACGGATCAGTTCGCGCTGGTTTTCCGGGATGTTCAGGTCGGTGCGGCTCGACGATTCGTGGGACATGCCACGGGATTCACCCACGGCTGCAACCACAATGTCGGCGTCCTTGGCGGCTTTCACCGCTTCGTCGATCAGCACGTTGGCCGGACGCGGGTCATCGACCACTTCCGGGGCGTCGAAGTTGAGGAAGTTCAGGTAATCGAGGACTTTCTTGTCGCTGGTGATGTTGGCGCCACGGGCGTAGATCAGGTTCGCCTTGTCGCCGATCACATTGCTCATGCCGTCGAACAGGGTCACCGATTGCGCCGGACGACCGGCGGCAGCCCAACTGCCCATCATGTCGATCGGGGCCTTGGCCAGCGGGCCGACCAGCGCGACTTTCGCGGTTTTCTTCAGCGGCAGGGTTTCGTTCTGGTTTTTCAGCAATACCAGGCTGCGACGCGCCACTTCACGGGCGTCGGCGCGGTGCAGACGGCTGTCGGCGTAGGTGTCGGCCGGATCGTCTTCAGCCTTGCCGATGCGCAGGTACGGGTCCTTGAACAGGCCCATGTCGTACTTGGCAGCGAGCACTTCACGCACCGCGTTGTCGATGTCCTTCTGTTCGATCTCGCCGGACTTGAGCAGCCCCGGCAGCTCTTTGCCGTACAGGGTGTCGTTCATGCTCATGTCGATGCCGGCCTTGATCGCCAGCTTCGCCGCTTCACGACCGTCGCGGGCCACGCCGTGCTTGATCAGTTCGAAGATCGCGCCGTGGTCGCTGACTGCCAGGCCTTTGAAGCCCCAGTCCTTGCGCAGCAGGTCGTTCATCAGCCAGGTGTTGGCGGTGGCCGGGATACCGTTGATCGAGTTCAACGCCACCATCACGCCGCCGGCGCCGGCATCGATCGCGGCGCGGTACGGTGGCAGGTAGTCCTGGTACATCTTCACCGGGCTCATGTCGACGGTGTTGTAGTCGCGACCACCCTCGACAGCGCCGTACAGGGCGAAGTGCTTGACGCTGGCCATGATGCTGTCGGCCGCGCTCGGGGTCTCGCCCTGATAGGCCTTGACCATGACTTTGGCGATGCGCGAGGTCAGGTAGGTGTCTTCACCGAAACCTTCGGAGCTGCGGCCCCAGCGCGGGTCGCGGGAGATGTCGACCATCGGCGCGAAGGTGATGTCGAGGCTGTCGGCGGCGGCTTCTTTGGCTGCTACGCGCCCGGACTGGCCGATGGCGTCCATGTCCCAGCTCGATGCCAGGGCCAGCGGAATCGGGAAAATCGTACGGTGACCGTGGATCACGTCGTACGCGAAAAACATCGGAATCTTCAGGCGGCTGCGCATGGCAGCGTCCTGCATCGGGCGGTTTTCCGGGCGGGTGATCGAGTTGAAGGTGCCGCCGATGTTGCCGGCGGCGATCTCTTTGCGGATCAGCTCGCGGGGCATTTCCGGGCCGATGCTGATCAGGCGCAACTGGCCGATCTTCTCGTCGAGGGTCATTTGTTTCATCAGGTTACTGATGAACGCATCCTTGTTTTCCAGGGGTACCGGGGTCGTGGCGGCCAGTACTTGATGACTGGCCAGGCTGACGAACAGGCCCAGCAAACACAGCTTCTTCATGAATAGTTTTCTCAAGGGCGCAAACGGCGTTACAACGCCGGCCAGCCAAAATTTAGGGAGCGACTATTGTTGTTCGGGTGTTGACGCAAAAAACGACGCCGAATAAACGCTGCCGGATCGAGCAGCGTGATCGCGCAGGGCCTCTTTTTAGCCCATCGGCCCGCCGCAATCCAGTGGCGCGGGCGATTATGCCCCAAGAGCCGACCGAGAAGGTTTCGCGCTCGAATTTTCATGAAATGTGCAAGGGAGCACCCGTCCGATGAATGTCAGTCCTGTCTACCGCTCGCGTTTGCAGGTCGCCACCTTGCTGGTGCTGGCCACGTTGTTGACCGCTTGCGGCATCAACAACATTCCGACCCTCGACGAACAGGCCAAGGCCGCCTGGGGCCAGGTGCAGAACCAGTACCAGCGGCGCGCCGACCTCATCCCCAATCTGGTGGAAACCGTGAAGGGTTACGCCAAGCATGAAGAGGAAACTCTGACGGCGGTTATCGAGGCCCGGGCCAAGGCGACGTCGATCCAGGTCGATGCCAGCACCCTCGACAACCCGGAAAAACTCAAACAGTTCCAGCAGGCCCAGGATCAGCTGACTGGTGCCTTGAGCCGGTTGATGGTGGTGTCCGAACGCTATCCGGACCTGAAGGCCAACCAGAACTTCCTCGCCCTGCAATCGCAACTCGAGGGCACGGAAAACCGCATCGCCGTGGCCCGACGGGATTTCATTCTGGCAGTGCAAAAGTACAACACCGAGATCCGCACCTTTCCCGGTCGCCTGTGGCACAGCGTGATGTACAGCGATCTGCCGATCCGCGAGACCTTCGAAGCCACCAGCCCCGGCGCGGACAAGGCCCCGGAAGTGAAGTTCTGAGCCGGGGATGCCCATGCGTGTGTTGAAGATGGGCCTGGTGCTGATGCTGTGGCTGTTCACCGTCAGCGCCCGGGCCGAAATGACCTTTCCGGCGCTGAC
Source organism: Pseudomonas paraglycinae (assembly GCF_021601625.1). Taxonomy (GTDB): domain Bacteria; phylum Pseudomonadota; class Gammaproteobacteria; order Pseudomonadales; family Pseudomonadaceae; genus Aquipseudomonas; species Aquipseudomonas paraglycinae. The sequence continues at coordinate 503,246 of NZ_BQHR01000002.1, forward strand.
CGGGCGGGTGGTGGACGACGCGCAGATGATCGAGCCGTCGGTACGGGCGCAACTGAGCCAGCAGTTGCAGGCCCACGAACAGGCAACCGGTGAGCAGTTGGTGGTCGTGACGTTGCCGAACCTGCAAGGCGCCACTATTGAGGACTACGGCGTCGAGCTCGGCCGGCACTGGGGCATCGGCCAGAAGGACAAGAACAACGGTGCCCTGTTGATCGTCGCCCGGGACGAGCGCAAATTGCGCATCGAAGTCGGCTACGGGCTGGAGGATCGTCTGACCGATGCCCAGAGTTCGGTGATCATTCATCAGGTGATCACACCGTCGTTCAAGGCCGGCAACTTCAGCAAGGGCATCAGCGACGGCGTGGCGGCGATGCTGGTGGTGCTGGGCGGCAATCCGCTGGACGAACCTTCCACGGTGTATGAATCGGCCGGCGATCCCGCGGATGATTTCGTCTCGCGCCACCCGGCGTTGTTCGTATTTCTGGTGATGTTGTTCATCCTGACTGTTTTTGTCTGCCAGATGCTCGGTATCCTTCCCGCCGGCCGGGGCGGCTCCGGAGGAGGGGGCGGCTT